>OMZG01000017.1 GCA_900315505.1 uncultured Lachnospiraceae bacterium | reverse complement strand
CTTTTGGCCGCCACAGAAGCATGAAATGGTAATTTTTGCCGGTTAAACTATTGAGTTTTCAATGTTCATGCCCACTTTTGATGTGGGAAGTTTAAGTTAAATAAATCTAAAAATTACACTCATAATTATTATATTTGATTTCATGAAAAAAACAACCCTTTTTTAGCTATTTCGTAACTTTTTTGTAGAAAAACGTTTCCGTAAAATACAATATGTTGTTATCAGTCAGTTCATATTGTCTTTTAGTTTTGCGAGCTCGCTGAATACAGCGTTGTTTAAAACCTTGATATAGGTTCCCTTCATTCCTGATGAACGCGATTCAATGACACCTGCTGACTCAAACTTGCGAAGAGCATTCACTATGACGCTTCGTGTAATGCCTACTCTATCCGCGATCTTCGATGCCACAAGGATTCCCTCCTTGCCATCAAGCTCATCAAAAATATGGATGATTGCCTGCTGCTCTGAGTACGAAAGGGTACTGATGGCACTCTTCACATCCTGGATCTTACGGTTTTCCTCTGCATTCTCTTCATTAACAGAACGCATCATCTCCAGCCCTACCACAGTAGTGCCATACTCTGCAAGGATTATATCATCAATGCCATACGGCTTGTCGTATCTGTAGATAAAAAGCGTGCCCAGTCTCTCACCAGCAATATCGATAGGCGTGATAAGGGCATTGTACTGTGACACATCTCCACCCTCGAAGCCAAGCGTCTCGAGATTCACATTCTCTTTAGTGGAAAGAATCCCCAGGAGCCTGTCATTCAGATCTGTATTAATGAATTCGCCGACCTTATCTGTGATCAGGTCGGTAAGTCTGTGACCGTCCTGATGGAAGCTGATACCAAGGGCCTTTCCCTTCTTGCTGATGACCATGCATGAAGAGTCGAGGATATCTGTCAGTACCCTGCATATATCATTAAATACAACCTTCGAGCGGTCATTATTATTGTGTAAAAGCTTTCCGATCTTTCTTGTCTTGTCCAGTAATTCTAGTAACTCTGCACTCATTGTCTCTATCTGACCTTCATTTGGTAAAATTCTATCAATACACTAAATTATACGCATTTATCAGAAATTATCAATCATTTTCCTTGATTTCCTCTGAATATCCGCACTCAGGATCCGAGCATACTATCTTTTTCCCGCGGATCACCATGTATTTGCCACAGCGTGGACATCTCTCTGATACCGGCCTCTGCCAGCTCATGAAGTCACAGGTAGGATAATCCTCACATCCGTAGAACTTCCTGCCCTTCTTCGTCTTTCTTATCACAATATCCTTGCCACATTTAGGGCAGGCTACTCCTATCTTCTCCAGATAAGGCTTCGTATTGCGGCATTCCGGGAATCCAGGACATGCAAGGAACTTTCCATGAGGGCCGTACTTGATGACCATGTGTCTGCCGCATTTGTCACAGATCACATCAGTCTCTTCATCCTTTATCTCTACCTTTTCGAGCTCGTCCTCAGCCTTATGGACCTCCTTCATCAGGTCAGGATAGAAGTTCCTGATAATGGATTTCCATTCTACCTCTCCCGCTTCTACTCCATCGAGCAGACTCTCCATATTTGCGGTGAAGGTCTTGTCCACTATCTCCGGGAATGACTCTACCATTATCTTATTTACTATCTCGCCAAGCTCCGAGACGAAAAGGTTCCTCTCATCCTTTATCACATAATGCCTCTTCAGGAGAGTCGTGATAGTAGGTGAATAGGTGGACGGTCTGCCGATACCTAATTCCTCAAGAGTATGAACGAGTGAAGCCTCGGTAAAGTGCGGCTTCGGCTGGGTGAAATGCTGCTTGTCCTCATAGCTCTTAAGAGTCAGCACATCCCCCTTTTCATAAACAGAAAAGTCCTTCGGCTTCTTCTCATCCGAATCATCACTGTCCATATATACCTTCGAGAAACCATCGAAGGTGACCACGGTACTCGAGGTAGTAAACACATTCCCGTTGCATGAGAGACGCATAGACGTCGTCCTTCTCTTCTGCGGAGCCATCTGCGAGGCCATAAAGCGCTTCCAGATCAGACTGTACAGGCGGAACTGGTCTCTCGGTACCTTCTCCTTCATTTCATCCGGACGGAGAGTCAGGTCTGCCGGCCTGATGGCCTCATGCGCATCCTGCACGTTCTTCCCGCCGCTCTTCTTTGCCGGATTCCCACCAAGATAAAAAGCTCCATAATTCGCACTGATGAATGCTGCTGCCGCGGCCTTTGCCTCATCAGATACACGGGTCGAATCGGTACGGAGATATGTGATGAATCCGTTCTCATAAAGCTGCTGGGCCACAAGCATTGTCTTCGACAGGGCAAAATTGAGTGCCTTCGAGGCCTCCTGCTGCATGGTAGATGTAGTAAAGGGCAGAGGTGCCTTGCGGCTCTTCTCTGTATCCTTAATAGTATCAATAGTGAATTCTCCTCCATCTATATCAGCGATGATCGAATTCAGCTTATCCCTGGAATCAATATCCGTGCTTTTGCTATCCTTATCATAGTATGATGCCTGAAGGGTCTTTCTGCCCTTCCCTCCGAGCTCCACCTCGAGAGTGAAATATTCTTTCGGGATAAAAGCATTGATCTCATCCTCCCTGTCGCATATTATGCGGAGTGCAACTGACTGTACGCGTCCTGCGGACAGTCCTCTCTTTACCTTTGCCCAGAGAAGCGGGCTTATGCTGTAGCCCACTATACGGTCAAGAACCCTTCTGGCCTGCTGGGCATCCACAAGATTCATGTCTATGTCTCTCTGGTGCTTAAAGGATTCCTTAACGGCGTTCTTTGTGATCTCGTTGAATGTAATTCTTGAATACTTCCTGCCCTCGAGCTTCAGTGCCGGTATGAGGTGCCACGAAATAGCTTCTCCTTCACGGTCCGGGTCTGTAGCGAGATAGATCATGTCTGCCTTATTTACTTCCTTCCTGAGTGAAGCAAGCAGATCGCCCTTACCACGAATGGTAATGTACTTCGGCTCGAAATCATTGTCCACATCAATACCAAGCTGACTCTTCGGCAGATCACGTACATGACCCATAGTTGCTACGACAGTATAGTTTTTTCCAAGAAATTTCTTAATCGTTTTGACCTTTGTCGGAGACTCGACGATCACGAGATTTTTTGCCATTAAAATAAATCCTTCCTACTATTCTAAACCGGCACATTTCTGACATAGTGGTTCATGAATACCTCCTTCAGATAACCCTTGTTGCAGAGGTTTACTACTACATTTAAAAGCTCCAGAAGGGTCATGCCGGTTACCTTCTGGACCTCATCTATGCTTTTAGCACAGAAATCGAAACAACTATACACCACCATTTCATCTTTTTCAAGATTTAATTTCTTCATCTCCTCCTCGAGATCGTTCATTTCAAACGATGCATCCTCCATTTTAAGCTGAGCCACAATAGCCTCAGATGACCTGATAATACCGGCTCCCTGCCATATCAGTCGGTTGGCTCCGGCGCTCAGCGGATCGGTGATCCGGCCAGGGAGAGCATACACATCCTTTCCCTGATCCAGTGCCATATCAGCCGTGATGAGCGAGCCACTGCGCTCTCTTGCCTCGATCACGAGCACTGCCCCCGACATGCCGCTTATGAGTCTGTTCCTGTCCGGGAATGACTGCTTCGTGGGAGCCATTCCTCGTGGAAATTCACTGATCAGCGCCCCATGATACGGAATCTGCTCATAGATATCCCTATTTGATGGCGGATAGCATATATCTGTCCCACAGCCGAGAAACGCATACGTCCTTCCACCATGAGCCAGACAGCCTCTGTGCGAATAGCCATCGACTCCCAATGCCATCCCACTCACTACGGAAAAGCCGTTCTCCGCCAGGTCTCCTGCTATCTTTTCTGACATAAGCCTTCCATAGTCACTGCATCTTCTCGCTCCGACCATAGCCACAAGCTTCTCCCCGGGCTCAGGCAGGCTTCCCCTGATGAAAAGCGCCACTGGAGGATTAGATACATGCTTAAGCTGCTCCGGAAAATCCCCATCATAGAAAAAGGTGATGCCGTTTAGCTGATCTGCAAAGAAGCTCCTGTAATTCTCCTTTGTCCGTGGTGAAGAATATTCCTGCCTGAAGGACATGAGTTCATTCTTATCGATTATACCGGCCTCGACTATCCTGTCATCCTTTTCACCGATAAATTCCTGCGGAGTCCCGAATCTCTCCAGGAGCTCTCTCTTTTTCTCACGATGAAAACACCTCGTTGCGGCAAATTCATATTCCTCGTATGCAGTATTCATCCTCTTACCTCCCAGAATCTCCTGTCAAGCGATCTGAAGTATCCGGCTTCCGCAATGTGAGACCTGGTCACATCCTTCTCTCCTGCGAGATCTGCAATGGTGCGTGCAACCTTCAGTATTTTATAATAGCCTCTTGCGGTCAGCTCCTCGGCCACAAACAGCTGCTTCATATATTCCTTTGTCTCCGCGCTCAGGCGGCAGTATTCCTCTATAACCCTCGAGGTCACCTGACTGTTGAAGGTAAATGATTCATCAGCATATCTTTCTTTCTGAATCTCCAGTGCCATGATCACTCTCTCCCTGATCTGCTCTGATGGCTCATCATCGCTTTCTCCCATGAGCTCTGTAAAGTCCACTCTCTTCGTCTGCACACACAGATCGAATCTGTCGAGAAGCGGCTGTGAGATCCTTGACAGATAATGCTGGATCGATGGTGCAGAGCAGATACATTTCGGAGAAGGATAATATCCGCACCTGCATGGATTCATTGCCGCCACGAACAGGAACTCCGCCGGATATTCCTCCTGGTACCGGTTCCTTACTACATTTATCTTTCCTTCCTCGAGTGGCTGCCTCAGTACCTCGAGCACATCCCTTCTGAACTCTGGCAGCTCATCAAGGAACAGGACTCCGTTGTGAGCCATAGTGATCTCACCCGGCACCACTGAATTCCCGCCTCCTGACATGGCGACCGCCGTCACCGTATGGTGTGGGCTTCTGAACGGTCGTCTGATATTGTCATACGAGAATCTCAGCCTGCCGCATATACTGTATATCTTCATGAGCTCGAGCTTCTCTGATTCGGTAAGAGGCGGCAGAATGGATGGCAGGCACTTCGCTATCATGCTCTTTCCTGCTCCGGGCGGTCCGTACATCAGCAGATTGTGCATTCCGGCTGCTGCAATCTCGCAGGCCCTTCTCGGTATCCTCTGTCCATGCAGCTCCTTAAAGTCCATATATGAGTCTTCATTAAGCTCTGCGGTCTCAGACATCCCCTGGTCAGGAATACGTCCTGTATTGATATAATCAAGAAGCTCTGAAAATGAAGCGACGCCTATTGCCTCAATATCAGGAACGAGCATGGCCTCGCATAGATTTTCCCTCGGAATAATGCATTTTCTGATGCCATTATCCCTCGCCTCGAGAAGCATCGGAAGCATGCCTCTGACAGGCAGTACCTCGCCGGACAGCCTGAGCTCTCCACAGATAAATATTCCTGCAAACTTCTGCGCATTTGCAGATCCCAGGGCACAGAGCACCGAGCAGGCCACAGGCAGATCAAAACCATTTCCTGATTTCCTTACATCTGCAGGTGACAGATTCACTGTGATGTGTCTTGCGGGCAGAGTATATCCTACAGTATTCAGGACAGTCCTTACCCTTTCGCGGCATTCCTTTACCTCGCCGGACAGGGAGCCTACCATATCAAAAGCAGGCAGTCCGTCGCTAACGTCTGCCTCTACCGTCACCATAGTAGCCTTCAGCCCCCTGATGGTTCCGCATTTTATCTGACTGAACATTGTGATTCCTTTCCGGAGATAATCTGGAAAGTGAGATTTGAAAAAGATAAAAAAATGATAGCATGAATAACAGTAAAACGCAATCACTTTTTGTTCTTTAGAACATATTTTCTTATATACCTGAAGGTCTCCTCCTCGCCCTTCCCGGCATTCATCTCAAGAAGCTTGTGGAGCAGGGCGTCGGTTTCCGGGTGGATGATATAGTGCCCGCGGCCCTTCAGATAATACTTCAGGGCAGAGTCGTCCCTGTACTTATCACCCATGTAGTTCTTGCTTGCAGAGAGCCTGTCGATAAACATCTCCACTACATAGTTCACCGGCATCTTCATGCCGCACAGCGGGTAGTCTCCATCCTTTGCATTCAGGTCATAATCGATCCAGTATTCGTAATGATGCTTATTCCTGCCCTTGTGGTGAAGCCAGGCCGTGGACAGACCGGTCTCTTCCCTTTCCTCATTATTCGGGCTTCTCGTACCCTGATAATACTTTGCCCCGATGTGGAACTCTGTCCATGAGTATTTGGACAGATCATGCAACAGTCCCTGCCTGTACAGACCTACCTTGAAGCAGCCTCTCATGACCAGATGTCTGTGATGTGTAATTGTCCTGAAATGCCTGATGGCATTAAGAAAGCTCATCTGTCACCCTTCCTGCAAGTATAGAAACCGTGCCGCCAGGCACAGACACATATCCCCTGTCACAGAGCAGCGGCTCCTCGAGGAACGCGTCATCTCCTGTATTTGCCACGAGATACCAGTTCCTGTCGTCTCCTATGTATGGAAGTGCATATGTTCTGTCATCATAGTAGAAATTGATGAGAACCATGACATCCTCCTCGCCCTCTCCTGCATAGTAGCCTATATACATAGTACCCAGACCCTTTTTCTCAGGACCGATACCCATGATCCACGGCTCGGTATCATGATACGACAGATCAGGAAGACCATAGTTCAGATAGTCAGTCTGCTTCATCGGACTCTTCGTACGGATCGCACGGTGGCTCTTACGGAAGGCTGCCAGATCCTCCACGAACCTCTCCAGATTCTTCACATCCTTCCTGTTGGAAAACTGTGCCCATCCGGTTGCATTATCCTGTCCGTATGGATTGTTGTTGCCGCCGGCACTGTTCAGTGCCTCATCTCCCTCTGTGATGAGCGGAACTCCCTGCGACATGAATACACAGGCGAGTGCTGACCTGACACAGGTGATACGATTGTGCATCACATTGCGGCTGGTGGTCTTTCCCTCTATACCATGATTCGAGCTGCAGTTGTAATTGCTACCATCCCTGTTGTCCTCGCCATTAGCCTCATTGTGCTTCTCACCATAGCTGTATGCATCAAGAAGAGTGAATCCGGTCTTCTCTGCGGCATAATTGACAAATCCGAATTCCTTCCCCTGACGCCTCATCTGGTTCGCAAGCTCTGCCACTGAGCCGTCCATATGGTTCTGCAGCCTGCGCAGCGGATATATGAAATCGTCATTGTAATAGAAAAACCTCTTGTGGTCCTCCTTATAAAGCCTGCGCTCGTCAATATGATCATAGAAGATCTTAACATTGGAGAGCATAGGATGCTTCAGCAGATACTCCACAGGTATTCCTTCTCCGATCAGATGGAAGCCGTCCACTCTGTATCTCAGATGCCACCAGACCAGTATATCTGCTATGAAACGTGGGTTGTCTATCACCTTCTCTGAGGAAAAGGAGAACTCCATCAGAAGCTCCATCCCAGCTCTGTGTACGGCATTGGACAGAGCATCCATTCCCTTCTGCGGATTCCCAGGAAAATATGATGCCTTTGGCGCAAAATACGACGCATCGCCATATCCCCAGTAATTGACTCCGAACGGCTCGCTTGTGACCTCACCGAACTTATCTCCAGGCTCAGTCACCTTATAAGTATTATACCGTATCTCTTCGAAATCATATACAGGCATAAGAAGGACTGACGTGACTCCAAGCGACTTCAGATACGGAAGTCTCCTGACAACTCCCCTGTAATTGCCCCTGATAGATGCCGGAAGCTGTGCCTGCTCAGTAAAGCCCCTCACATGAAGCTTATATATCACCATATCCTCAGGCGCTATCGATACCATCTTCTCTGAATAGTCTGCTACCGTATCACCAATGCCGCCTGCGACAAAATAGTCATTTTTCTTTCTTGATACATCGTTCCATTTCTCACGTCCCACTATAACCGGTGCGTATGGATCGAGATACTCTCCGTCAGAATCGCAAAGCCTGTATGAGAGCTCAGCCGCATCAAGCTCAGGAAAATATACAGAATATACCCGGCCCACACGGTAAGTGTCATCCACTCTGATCTCTTTTATCTTCTTCCCGCTACTTTTATTATAGAAAATGACAGAAAGACCGCCCTGCCCGCGAGCCACTACCGTAAACTCGCAGCCTCTCCTGCGCCTGAATGCACCGAAGCTTCTGAAGCTGCCTTTTTTCATTGAAAAATCCATATGCACTCTTTCTTAAAAAACGCCAATTACTAAAATAGTATAGCATACCTTGAATAAAAATACGACTTTTTTTAATTATCCCAATGCCTCTTTTATAAATGGAGACGGGTAATAGGCATGATTTCCATACCTCGCACAGACCGATATGACAAGATGCTTTCTGGCCCTGGTCATTGCGACATAGAACATCCTGCGTTCTTCCTCGAGCTTTGCCACTGTATCGGCCTTATCCGAGGGCGTGATTTTGTCACAGGCTCCTATGATGAATACATGATCGAATTCAAGTCCCTTTGATCCATGAAAGGTATAGAAGCCGATCTCACCGCTAGCTCTCTTCTCCTGAGATGACAGGGCCCCTTCCTTCTTTTCTGTCATTGCCACGCAGAATTCGCTTATACGGTGATATTTCGCCGATGCCTCGCGTATCCTTTCTGCATGATCAGAATACATGGCACTATCCACGCCATTCCTGTATGAATAGTCACGGATGAATTTCTCATATCCCATCCGTTTCATGATATAGTTTACCGCAGAATACGGTGACAGCTGTTTCAGGAAGTCAAGATCTCTGATGAATGCCTGTGCCTCCTTTGCGAGGATGGTCCTCTGCATATAGGAAAGCCACTTTTTCTTATCGATCATTTCATCGGCAAGGCCCATTCTCCCGACATTTCTGTCAGGATGCAAAAGAGCCCTGAGAAAATCCTCACGCCTTACCTTATCCTCTGTACACCGTAGGATCGCGAGGATATCATCATACACAAAGCTACTGTAGAAAAATAGATCAGAATCCGACTTCATTCTGCCAATCCTTGCCATCTCTGACATCAGGGAATTTGCAGCCCTACGGTTCCTGTAGAGGACCGCGATCTCCTGTCCCGGAACTCCTGATGAGATCAGGGCTTCTATCATATCACATACCTTCACAGCCTCATCCCTGTCATTATCAGATGTCAAGATTTCTACGGTTCCATCCTCCGATGAGCCCGGAAAGAGGTCCTTCTCGAATCTTGTTCTGTTTTCTGAAATAAGCCTTGCTGAAGAAGCAACTATTCTTCTGTCGCATCTGTAATTGCAGTTCAGGATAACCGTACGAGCATCAGGATAGTCCCCTGTGAAGCCAAGCAGGAACGAAGGATCCGATCCGCGGAATCCGTATATTGCCTGGTCATCATCGCCCACGAGAAAAAGATTTGCAGATTCCCCCGCCATAGATGTAATAATCCGGTACTGCAGCAGGTTCATGTCCTGTGCTTCATCCACAAGGATAAAAGGGAACCGTCCTCTCCAGTACTTAAGCCTGTCAGGATGCTCTTCGAAGTAGTGCTTCATCTCTACGAGCAGGTCATCAAAATCATATAAGCCTGCTTCTCTCGTAGTCCTCTGATATGCCTCAATTACCTGGCGGATGTCTTCTGTTGTCGTATCTGCCGGGAAAATATTTTCATCGAGTACTCCGCAGTTCTTATAGTAGCTGATGGTTCTTATCAGCTTCGGATAAAAATTCTCATTAGCTGGCTTAATACCGCACTCATTAACCGCATACGAAAGTATGGCAAGGGATCTTCTGCCTGAAATAATGTCCCTCGCATCAAGCCTGCCTTCTCTTCGTAAGATATTGAAAAAAATAGAATGAAAAGTGCCGAATGCCGGCAGCGGATGCACCCGGAATTTCTCCGAGAACCTTTGCTGCATCGACATAGCGGCATCCCGTGTGAATGTCACCACGAGGATATTCTGCGGCGCGACTCCGTGCTCACGTATCAGATGTCCTATACGCTCCGTAAGCACCAGGGTCTTGCCGCTCCCCGGACCTGCAATGCACAGGCACGGTCCCATGAAATGTTCTACTGCTTCCTGCTGTGGAATGCTAAACTTCATACCCCGCCCCTCCTTTTATAATTTTATCCTTTCAGCTTGTCGATTCCGGCTCTGATCCTCGACAGCGACTCATCCTTGCCGAGAATTTCCATGATCTGAGTCGCACCGCCCGGTGTAGAAGCCTTGCCTGAGAGTGCTGTACGTAGCGGCCACATTACGAAGCCTACCTTGTAGCCCTTATCTGTGGCAAGTGCCTTAAGAGCTGCAAACAGCCCGTCATTTGAATAGTCATCCTGTGCCTCGAGTACTGGAAGAACCTCCTCGAGAAGCGCAAGGGAATTCTCTTCTGTACATTTATTCTTCTTATTGATATAGAGCGAGGTATCATACTCCGGTACTGCCTCAAAGAAATCAACAAGCTCCTTTATATCAGGGAAGATCTCGATACGTGACTGTACAAGTGCAGCGATCTTTTCCTTATCGCAGTCCCTCTTCACTACCTCATCAATATATGGCATTGCCATTTTATTAAAGACTGCCGGGTCCATCCTCTTGATGTACTCGCCATTCATCCACTTAAGCTTCGTGATGTCGAATACAGCAGGGCTCTTATTGATATGGGTATAGTCAAATTTCTCGATGAGCTCAGGAAGATTCATGATCTCCTGATTGTCCTCAGGACTCCAGCCGAGAAGAGCAACAAAATTCACAATGGCATCAGTCAGATATCCCTGCTCCACCAGATCCTCAAATGAGGAATGACCGCTTCTCTTGGACAGCTTCTGATGCTCCTCGTTTGTGATCAGCGGACAGTGGATGTACTTCGGTACCTCCCAGCCGAACGCCTCATACAGACGATTGTACTTCGGGGATGAAGACAGGTACTCATTTCCACGCACCACATGGGTGATTCCCATCAGATGGTCATCGACTACATTTGCGAAATTGTATGTAGGATAACCGTCGGACTTGATTAGTATCATATCATCGAGCTCACTGTTGTCAACCGTGATATCACCATATATCTCATCATGGAAGGTAGTCGTGCCTGTACGTGGATTGTTCTGTCTGATGACATAAGGCTTTCCAGCAGCCAGATTGGCCTCTACCTCTTCCTTTGACAGATGCAGGCAGTGCTTGTCATAGATGGAAATGGTCTTCTTCTCACCATTCTCATCCACCACCTCCTGCTTCAGCCCCTCAAGCCTCTCAGGAGTACAGAAGCAGTAGTATGCTTCTCCCTTATCGATAAGCTCCTTTGCATACTTCATGTATATGCCCTGCTTAACCCTCTCACTCTGGACATACGGCCCCACTCCGCCGTCCTTGTCCGGGCCCTCGTCATAGGTGAGTCCCGTATCCTTCAGGGTCTTGTATATGATATCGATAGCACCGTCTACATATCTTTCCTGATCTGTATCCTCGATACGGAGAATAAAGTCTCCGAGAGCATGCTTTGCTATAAGAAATGCATAGAGCGCTGTACGGAGATTTCCTACATGCATTCTTCCTGTAGGTGATGGCGCAAATCTGGTTCTGACTTTCATTGGTTTTACTTCCTTCTGTTTTTCTTTATTATAAATATCGAGAGCAGATACCTTCCTTATCACAGGGCCTTCTGCCTTTGCCTCCGGCTTCTTTTCCGGCTGCGGCTTCGCTTCCGGCCTTTTCTTCTCAGGTGCCTGCTGCATCTTACTATTTTCTTCTAATTTCTTTCCTGTGTCAAGTCCGCACAGACGATCTACCGATTTCAGAATCTCAAGTATCTCTGGCACATAGAAATCCTGATGTGCCATCATCTCATCGATCTGTTCACGGTCGCTCTTCACCTGGTCTCTCTCCAGCTCGATCTGGTCTCTTAAGTCCTGACGCTTCTTCACGAGCTCATCATGAACCTCCTTCATGTCATCCTCGTGATTAAGCGCAGCCGCCTGCTTCTCCCAGATATGCGGATCATAGAGCCTGAGCGGAGATAGAAGCTTCATCAGGTATGAATTCCAGTATGTCAGGTCCTCATCATCCTTTACGAATTTCTCCCGTCTGTCATTGAAATCGAGATAGCTATTGTATAGGTACTCGAGCTCTGTAGCACTATGCACATGGTACTTGTCAGAGGTAGCATTTATCGCCTTTGTCACATTAGCATATTCCATTCTCGCGACATTAAGCGAATTGATCGTGGAATTCAGGTCACGCAGAAGGCCCCTTCGCTTCCTGATCGTAGAGGCCTGCCACAGGAAAAGTATCACTGCAAGCAGTGCAAATACAAGCAGGAAAACTCCAATGACTCCCTGTGCTGCCTGTCCCGATGAGGACTGGCCTGCTGCAAGCAGAATGAAAAAGGTCGCCACAAAAAGCACCAGAAGAAGCCAGCAAATCTTCTGTGCAAACCCGCTGTGCTCTGTTGCTTCATCAAAGTCCATACGAAGCTCCCCTTTATCTGCCTCGAGCACATGCATCTTCGCAGAGGTCTTTTCCTGATAGGCCTCATTCTCCTTCATCCTCTGGATGTCAAGCCTGATATTGCCTTCATTTTCCTGGATCAGCTTATATGCATCATCAGACATCGGTTTCGGCGCGTCCATAAAAGCCCTGCGGCTCTTCTGGGCCTTCTCGATAGCGGCAGCGGCCCTCTTTACGGCACAAGCCTCCTTCTTATTCATCCTGCCGATGCGCCTGATATCCTCAAGGTAATTCGTGAGGACCTTTATCTCGGCCTTCTTGCCTTCTATATCCTTAGTCGCGGCAATTATCTGTTCACAGGAATCAAGTATATAATGTTCGATTTTCTTGGGATTCTGATAATTATCGATCGAATCTATCTGTCCGATCAGATCGTCAAAAATCTCATCCTCGGTCTTTTTTTCTTTTCTCTTCTTAAAGCCAAACACCTTATGCTCCGTATTTCCTGATATATTCTGATCTCAGTCTGTCATAGATATGAAGCGTGTCTGCTGCCCTCTGCTGGGCCTCCTTTACCTCAGCAGAGGAATTTGCAGCCTCGAAGACCTTCCTTGCCATATCTATCTGCTCAGGTCTGATATGATAATCTGCCACTGCACAATCTATAGCCTTCTCGTCATCACATTCCATCAGACAGAAAAGCATCTGTGACAGGCTTCTCGTCGAGGTATTGCGCTCGTAAGCCATGCGGTAATACCCGGCTGCCTCCCTGAAGAGAAAAGCCTGGGCATAGGCATATCCTATATTATGACAGACATCTCCATAAAATACTCTTGATATATCCTCCGAATCAAGTATCTCCTGATATGTAAGGATCGCCCTTCTGAACCTGCCATTACGAAGCAGCTGGTCAGCAACCTTTTTCTTCTTCTCAGCAGGAGAAAGACCAGCGAAAAGCATGACCTCCCTGACTGTATCCTTTATCTCCCCAGGCGTCAGATAGCCGCACGATGACAGCAGTGTCTCAATCTGCACATGAAAAGGAGTATCTGACTCCTTCAGCGCCCTGAGCCTGTCTGCAAGTGACGGAAACGACAGTTCCTCATCGATCCATGTGAGCAGCTCCTCTGATATGAAGTCAGGGGACAGAGTCTCTGTATTATGAAAAATATAGTAGCACAGCTCCTCAAGAGAATACACATTGAGCGAAGCATTCTCTATATAGAACGGCGTCGCAGCCATAGGCTGTCTGCAAAGTATCAGTTCACCCATCAGTCAATTCCTATCGTTGTAGTAAAGGTCTTTCCGCTACCCTTCTCTATCTCACCGAATCCGAGATCAAATATCCTTACGCTCACCTTCCTGTCTGAAAGCGGCACTGCCGTGATGCGGAGTCTCGTAAGCCTTGACTCCCTCTCCGGCAGATCAGAAAGGTTCAGGACATTTTCTACTGCCTTCCTGCTGTCAGGCTTCTGGATATATAGTGACATCGAAGGATCACCATCCAGGATCACCTCACATTCACCTCGTTCCTCATACCAGCTTTTGCCTGCATTGATCAGGGTATAGAATTTCATCTGGTTCAGATCGGATACCATGAGCGACACATTAAGCTTCAGTTCATTGTCACCAATGTAGAGGAACGGCCATTCTACCGCCTCCATCCTGACAAGTGCCGCATAGCAGGCACCATTTGTATATAGATTCTGTCCAGCAAAGACCTTGTGTCCCATCATCGCTCTCTGAAGTGATTCATTCATCCAGTCACGGGAGAATCCAGGACCTGTCAGATAGATCGTAGACACAAGAGAACCCTTAAGCATCTCCTGAAGGATATCATCAAACGAAGAATCCTTATTTTTCTCATCGAGAGTGAAGTATTTCTCATCGAGAGACACCACCCTCGGTGTAAGGGTATAATTCACATTAAGCCTGATGGCGTACACCACAGGGCCATTGTTCTCAAAGGCTATGACATCATGCTTCCTGATCTCCTCCGGCTGCGACAGGCAGTAATAATAGAAGGCCTCCTTCTTCGAGATGACCCCTACCTTACTGACCGGTATGCCAAGTCCTGCAGCACATCTGTCGATCATATCGACAAGGTCCTTATTTACCTCGGACACCGAGAAGCATACGAAATCAGTCGTTCTCACGCCCGAGAGATTCTGTGCCATTGCAAACAGCCGCTTCAGATATATTCCCAGTACCTCTTCACCTGAGAAAAGCTGCGCATCTATGATGATATTTTCATTCTTCAGTGCCTTCTGATAGAAGTCCGGGACGAGGGTGACATCGCTGTCATTTTTCCTCTCAATAGCCTCATCACCTATGAACCACTGCCCTATGCCGCTCTTCTTCGCAATCGCCATAGGAAATACATAGTTCTCCTCGCCGAATATCTTTGATACAGTGACAGGCCGTCTGTCCTTCGGATTGATATAGCTTATCAGCGCCCGTTCATCAGAAATATCAATTCCGTACACGGCACCCTCTCTCTGCTTTAATGATTCATTCTCCATAGATCACACCATTGAAAAAAGATCCTTTTCTGAAACATCAAGTCGGATATAATCATTTACATCTGCAGCAAATGCCTCATCGGATGATCTCGCATCCTCGTAAATAGTACCAAGCCTTCCGAATCTGCTGTCCTTTATCTCCTCGAGATAGTCCTGGTTCGTGATATCAGCCTCCTTCAGAGTACGTCCCTTTCTGTCACGGATACAGTACGAGATCTTTTCTCCACGGAAAAGTATAAGCGTGTAAACATAGATCCCGTCATAGACCTCTGTCATATCATCAGTCCTCTCGTCTGACTCATTTCCTGAAAAGGTGATGCTTAGCGCACGCCCCGGCCTGTCATGATATTCTATTATTGTCTTCTCATATATACCGCTACGTACTATAAGCCTCAGATCAAGCCTCTTGTAGAAGGCGAAATACCTGCCTGCCATCAGATTCTCATCGAGAAGCCTGCCCGCATCAGAAAGCTCTTCTTCAGAGAGCGTCTTCTTCGCTGCATAATGCCTGAGAAGAGCATACTTCATTGGCTGATTGATGCTATCGCGTTCATACAGCTCTGCAATATCATCAAAGAAGCTGTCATCTGTCTCTGATGGAAGCTCCCTGATATATCTGTCAGAAAAATATGACAGATATGCAGTCTCTGTCTCACGGTCTTTGCCAAGAGAAGAATATGCCTTATAGACACCAGCTATAGCCGGATTATCGCCCTCCTCATATATCATCTGGCCGATGATCCGCTCGCACAGCCCACTCACATCACATTCCCTGGCATAAGCATATCTGAAAAGAGAAAGCATATCCTCCGTAGGGCCTGAATAATATTCACACAGATAGTCCAGTGTATCCGCATTGGAGAGCAGATTCCCGAGCAGATATGAAGCAAGCGAGGTAAGGAAATCATCCTCCTCGTTCTCCCTGCACTTCCATGTAGCCAGATGCAGCAGCTGGTTGTCTGCTACATTCAGACCATTGACCTCCTGAATGGCCGAATATGCTTCGCTCATCATATTCTGAGCTATCAGATTCCTGATGATAAACGCGCTCTCCAGCGGTGGGAGGTTCCTCAGGCTCCCGTTCTCATAAGGCGCTGAAAGCAGGATTGCCTCCTGATTCCTGAGGGTCTCACGGTCCACATCCATAAAGAACCGCCTGCTGTAGCCCTCGTCTGCCTCTTCACTCAGTGCGAATATTATATCAGTCTCATCATCAGCTGCTTCAGCCCTGTCATCAACAATAATGTCAGGGAGCATTACTTCTGAATAGAATGCTTCCCTTCCGAAAATGGTACCGTCAGGTGTCACAAGAACCGGGAAGAAATCCTCGTCACTTATATCTATTACCGCCGAATGATCTGACAGAAGAGTCTTCACCGGTTCCTTTTTCTTCCGGGTAAAAATATACAGCTCTCCAGACTCCTCACCCATGCATATTATCTTTACTGAATTCCTGAGGCTTCGCAGTATCGCAAGCAGATTCTTATCGAAAAATCCCCTGTCATACACATCCCGGTATATGATAGCAAGATTGTCATTGATGCTTCTGCTCTGCAGCTTCTCGATCGCAAAGCGCTCGATCTGCTTCAGATACGCCTCATATACTGAAGGCCTCTTGTCCTTGTATGTCACGACATTTGCATACAGATATTCCTTCTTGTCCTCAGGGAGATTGTTCTCGTATGCAAAATACATCGTAAGCATACGCGGAAGGATCTCTGTACAATTGTCATCTACACTGTATATATAGCTTTCGAACAGTCCTGTCAGATTGAGTCCTGTCTCTATGCCGCGCTTGTACCATACCAGGTATTTATTCC
Source organism: uncultured Lachnospiraceae bacterium (assembly GCA_900315505.1). GTDB lineage: Bacteria > Bacillota > Clostridia > Lachnospirales > Lachnospiraceae > Weimeria. The sequence continues at coordinate 28,822 of OMZG01000017.1, read as the reverse complement.
CGATACATCTGTTGCGCAGCAGATAAGCTACTATTGCCTCGAGCAGCCCCGGGTCCATGAATTTCTGATAGAGTCCGTCAGCAAAATCGTAGACACTCATCTGATATGACTTCAGATCATACAGGCATTCGCATACACTCGATATGACAGACTTGCTCAGTGCATCCCTTCTTAGTCCGAATCTCATGATCGACAGTGAAAAGGAATCAAGCTGCCCTATCATGTACGGATAGGCATTTATCATATCGAGGGCCTCTGCGTAGAGTACCGGGGAATTGACTCCCTTAATGATCCACTGTCTGATGTCCTTGAGCCTCTCAAGAGGCGCATCCGTATATCTTCTCCGAAGGAAAAGAAGAAACCAGAATATCCTTGAATCATCAGGATGCATTTGCGAGATCTGTTCTATCTCCTCGGTGATCCTGTCGATGTACTCCTCATCCGGATCCATGAGGGTACACAGGTACAAAAGAAAAGCCCATTCGAACGAGGTCTTGTCGCTTATCATCTCCTTCAGCATGGAGATGGTGACTATGGCCTGCTTCTTCTCTCCGGCAACGATCTGAGCCATAGTGCGATAGCACAGCGCAAAGCAGTCCGACGGGTCCTCATTCAGGAAATATTCACAGGCTTCTGTAGCGCTCTTGAGGAAATCCGCTGCATCTGACTTACGCAGTCTGAAATCGAGATAGGCGTTCATTGCCTTTACTATTACGGCCTTCCTCTCATGATGCTTCGCATGCACCTGCTCGCCACGGCCATAGGTCGATGCAATGATGATTCTCGTAATGCTGTACCCATTGCCGCTTACAGTGAGCTCTGTATAGTTCATGCCCTCATGGAGTCTGTCCTTTTTTATGAAAAAGGGTACCTCCAGCGTGCCGCCATAGAAATCACTGTCATCTGCATCTGTAATATCAAGCTGGACAAAGCTGTCCTGCGGAACCTCAAAATGAAGATTCACATACCCCTCTGTATTCCTCGTGACACGGAAGCTTTCCTTCACATCTGCATTCACCGAATAGAATGACAGATTCTCCGGGAAAATATGGATGCTGATAGCCTCCTTCAGGTGATTGACCGTGAGGAAGCTCTCAAGAGCCAGCTTCGTATATCCCATTGTGGAGGTAATGGCCCTGTAGCTTAAATATGTATCATAGAAATGCCTTATAAGAAAATTTCTGAAATCCTCCGACGCAAATACTGCAGCAGCCCCGTCCTTATCCTTCTCAGAATACAGCGCGAACTCCTTCAGGTCTGAGATCCTTCTGCCTCCGAGGAATACCGGACGCTCCTCTACCGTAAATACATAAGGAACCCTGTTCTCATATCCGTCGGTTACTATTGTGAAACAGCCCTCTGCCTTCTCGCCCGGAAAAAAGCCATTCGTATTTGCTGTATATGATACCCTGACCTCTGATCCTGAAAACTCCGGCTCCGCCACGGTGACATACGGATTCGATGAATATATCCGTCCTGAAACGACTGCTCCGGAAGCACCTGAAATGACGAGAATCCCCTCTATATCATTGCCCTCAGTTCCGCTCTCTTCAATTTTTTCTGGATTGAATGACGGCAGTGGGAATTCCCTCTCGAAATCACCCGAAGCTACCGCATGTATCTTCTTTTGCACCGGAAATAAAGCCTTTCTTTACTTTTCTACAAAATATCAATATAATTATAAATGTTTCAGGAAATTTATTCAACAATAGGAGTGATATTTTGATAAAGCATAAGGATCATTTTCATGGCAGTGACCTTGAACTGATTGAGAAAATATACGGAATAAAAAAAGAAGAAATAGTAAGTTTTTCAGCCAATGTCAATCCGCTCGGCATATCTCCGAAGCTCTCAAGCGACCTGGCTGACCACATCCACTGTATCGAGACTTATCCTGACCGTGACTACACTGATCTGAAGAAATCAATCGCCAGCTATGCTTCATGTGATGAGAAAAATATTATCGTGGGCAATGGTTCTACCGAGCTCATCTCTCTTTTCATCCAGGTGACTGCTCCTAAGAAGGCTCTTATCCTCGGGCCTACATACTCAGAATATGAGCGTGAGATCACCCTGAACGGCGGCCGCACCTCATACTATCCTCTCCGTGAGGAAAATGATTTCACCCTGAATGTATCTGACTTCATAGGCCGTCTGACAGATGACCTGGATCTGATCATTCTGTGCAATCCGAACAATCCGACCTCATCCGTATTAGACACACATGAAATGCGTCTGATCCTCGATTCATGCAAGGAGCATGATATCTATGTGATGATAGATGAGACCTATGTGGAATTCTGTGACAAGGAGTCTGACATCACCTCCGTGCCTCTGACCTCTGATTACAACAATCTGATAGTCCTTCGCGGCACCTCGAAGTTCTTCGCTGCTCCAGGCCTCCGTCTCGGATACGCCGTCACAGGAAATGAGGATATCCTGAAAGAAATTAACCAGAAAAAGAACCCATGGATGATCTCATCCCTCGCCGAGGAGGCCGGAAAGATCATGTTCTCGGATACTGACTATATCAGAGCCACGAAGGATCTCATTTTCTCTGAGAGAAAAAGACTCTATAAAGCATTTAAGGATAGCAAAGCTTACAAGCCCTACTATCCTCATGCCAATTTCATGCTTATACAGATACTTGATCCTGATGAGAGCTCTCACACTCTCTTCGACCGTTGCATCCGCGAGAAGCTTATGATCCGTGACTGCTCGACCTTCCCATTCCTTTCTGACCGCTATATCCGGATCTGCTTCATGAACCCATCCGACAACGACCGTCTCCTGGACGTCCTCCTCAGATGAAAAAGGTGAAAAAGGGGACGGGTCCCTTTTTCATCTTTTTGCCAGCTTCCCCGGAATCAGAAATCCGACCTTTGCCTTCTCAAGCGCTATCACCACGACAAACAGCATGATGCTGTAAATCGGCCAGGTGATGGCGTTTTTTATAAGTCTTGGAACGAAGAGCACATTGAATGCCTGCCCGTACATGATAGTCAGGCATAAGGTGTTGATGATCAGATTTGTCACAACGGTAAGTAAGCCATGTGCTGCCAGAACTTTTGGAAAAGTAATCTTTGTCCGGTACAGGAAAATCCCATAGATAAACGCTCCTGCCATTGCCCCGATCGTAAACCCGGGGAAAAATGCTCCGTCCGGCCTTACGCAATAGTTTATCACGTCTATTGCCACTGCCGAGACGCAGCCTGTCACCGGTCCGAAGAATACTGATATGAGTGCCTGCGGAATCCATGACAGACCTATATGGATAAACTGTCCGATATTAATAGTGGATACCATATTAAGCACTGCTGACAGCGCTATAAGCATTGCTGTCGTGCATAATGCCCTGATATCCTTCAGTTCAGTTGCGGAGTCTCTTAGATTGGTAATAAATTTTTGCATAAAAATACCTCCTTTGCAGTTGTTCCTTTAACCACATAGGAGGGAATGGTCTCTTATGCAGCAGCGGGATGCGACCATAAAACCGCGGCCCTTGGGCCTTCGTCCCGATGACAACTCCCTGTTCACCGGACACTTAACGCAATACAGTCTACTCTGCGTATCAATTATTAAGTTCTAATAAAGCATAGCACTTTTCCGTTATATGTCAAGCCCCGAACGTGTCCAACTCACGTCCGGGGCATTATGCAAAATCTTTTTTCTTTTTGCCTGTAAGTTATTACTGTACGGAGTACAGCAGTTCTCCGTATGTAGGATATGGCCACAGCTCGTGTGGTACGCGGCTCTCGAGCTCGTCGATGACCTCACGGAGTGAATCCATGTCTGGAAGGATCGTGTATCTGTTGTAGGATGCAAGCTCCTTCACATCTGTCATGTCATCCTCCTTTGCGATATCAGCATCGAGCTTCTGGAGTCTGTCGTAAAGGACTTCTACCATATCAGCTGCCTGCTGTAAGAGCTTCTCCTCCACTCTTGTAGGGATGCCTGTACCAGTAGCTTTCATGTCGTTTATCGTATTGGCAAGGAACTCCTCATAACGAAGTGCTGCTCCGATGATCTCGTCCTTTGTCATGTCTGAAAGAGTCTGAGCCTCGATATTGATCTGCTTGTAGTAGTTCTCAAGGCTGATCTCATATCTCGAACGGATCTCTGTCTCTGTATATACCTTGTTCTTCGTGAATACTTCGATTGATTCAGGCTCGATAAATGCCTCGGTAGCCTCAACAGTTGAAGGAAGGTTTCGAAGACCTCTCTTCTCGGCTTCCTTGACCCATTCCTCTGAATATCCGTTTCCTTCGAAGATGATCCTCATGTGGTCTGTAAGATGCTTTCTTACGAGATCTGAAAGAGCTGAATCAAAATCAGTTGCCTTCTCAAGCTTGTCAGCATACTCGCCAAGGACCTCTGCTACAATCGTGTTCAGAACGATGTTCGGTGAAGCGATTGAAGCATTCGAACCGAGTGAACGGAACTCGAATTTATTTCCTGTGAATGCGAACGGGCTTGTTCTGTTACGGTCTGTCGTATCCTGTGGGATATGAGGAAGAACAGATGCACCAATTGACATCATTTTCTTGCTCTTATCTGTATAGTCAGTTCCATCGATTATTGACTTGATGACATTATCAAGCTCGTCACCTACATATACAGAGATGATTGCAGGAGGCGCCTCATTGGCACCGAGTCTGTGATCGTTTCCTGCAGATGCTACCGAGAATCTCAGAAGTCCCTGATACCTGTCTACGGCCTCGATTACCGCTGTAAGGAAAAGAAGGAACTGAGCGTTCTGTGAAGGTGTATCACCTGGCTCTAAGAGGTTCTTTCCTGTATCGGTAGAGATAGACCAGTTGTTGTGCTTACCTGAACCATTGACTCCATCAAATGGCTTCTCATGCAGCAGGCAGTGCATATGATGCTTCTTGGCAACTGTCTTCATGAGCTCCATTGTGAGCTGGTTGTGGTCAGTTGCTATGTTAGTTGTAGAATAAATAGGAGCAAGCTCGTGCTGTGCAGGTGCAACCTCATTATGCTCTGTCTTTGCAAGGATTCCAAGCTTCCAGAGCTCCTCATCGAGATCCTTCATGAACTCCTTGACGCGAGGCTTGATCTGACCGAAGTAGTGATCATCCAGCTCCTGTCCCTTTGGAGGCTTGTTACCGAAAAGGGTACGTCCGGTATAGAGAAGATCCGGTCTCTTATGATATACATCCTCGTCAATAAGGAAATATTCCTGCTCTGGTCCTACTGTAGTGATAATCCTCTTGGTATCTGTATCACCAAAGAGACGCAGAACCCTGATTGCCTGCTTGTCAAGTGCCTGCATTGAACGAAGAAGAGGTGTCTTTTTGTCGAGTGCTTCTCCTGAATATGAGCAGAATGCTGTCGGGATGCAGAGTGTATCCTCCTTGATGAAGGCATAGCTCGTAGGGTCCCAGGCCGTATATCCTCTTGCCTCGAAGGTAGCACGGAGTCCGCCTGAAGGGAATGATGATGCATCAGGCTCACCCTTTACGAGCTCTTTTCCTGAGAATTCCATCAGGACCTTGCCGTCATCTGTCGGAGAAATGAATGAATCATGCTTCTCGGCTGTGACTCCTGTCATCGGCTGGAACCAGTGTGTGAAATGCGTGGCTCCATTCTCAATAGCCCAGTTCTTCATGGCCTCAGCTACGACATTTGCCATCTGCAGGTCGAGCTGTCTGCCCTCCTTGATCGTTTTCTGAAGTGCCTTGTAGACGTCTTTCGGAAGTCTCTGTCTCATGGCCTCGTCATTAAAGACCTTGCTTCCGAAGATTTCAGGTACATTTACCATTGTGTGTCTCCTTTCCTTATCAGATACTTAAATTCCAGATGCACCATAGTTCTTAAGAACTCGTGCGCTAGGATCATCAACGTCGCAGTTTTCCCAGTTCTTGTTTGGCATCCAGTATGCCGGGATCATCTGCGCCTGTCCCGGATAATATTTTTCAAAAAGATCTCTGTAGAGAAGAGACTCTTTTGTGAACGGTACCGGTGCACCGCCCTGCTTGCCATAGGCGGCTGCTTTTTTCTTAAACTCCTCATCTGTATATACTGTTTCTGCGTACTCTTTGATATCATCTACCATTGAGTGTCCGACTGCATCTGAAAAGGCTGCCTTCTCACGGAACAGCAGGTCATGTGGCAGATAATCTGTGCCCTCGAATGCATGGCGGAGAAGATATTTTCCTTTGTTATACTTATTCATCTTGAGCTCAGGATCGATGCTCATCACATAGCTTGCAAAATCGAGATCGCCGAACGGAACTCTTGCTTCCATTGACCAGGTTGAAATGCATCTGTCTGCACGAAGTACATCGTAGAAATACAGCTCGTGAACTCTCTTCTCTGCTTCCTTCTGGAACTCTTCTGCATTCGGAGCATAGTCTGTGTACTTGTATCCGAAGAGCTCGTCTGAAATCTCTCCGGTGAGGAGCACCCTGATGTCACTCTGCTCGTGGATCGCCTTGCAACAGAGGTACATTCCCATGCTGGCCCTGATAGTCGTGATATCGTAGGTCCCAAGCTCTGCTATTACTTCCTCAAGAGAGTTAATAACTGTATCTCTGTCAATGATTACTTCATGATGATTTGATCCGATATAGTCAGCAGCTTCCTTAGCGTACTTCAGGTCAATGGCATCCTTTTTCATACCGATGGCATATGTCTCAATTGGCTTGCCAAGCAGCTTCTGTGAAATGGCACATACCAGTGATGAATCAAGACCGCCTGAAAGAAGGAATCCTACTGGTGCATCTGCATCAAGTCTCTTGTCAACTGCAGTAATGAGTCTGTCCTTGATACCTTTACAAATGGTATCAATATCGCCTGTGATGTAATCATGTCTTGCAGCGATATCTCTGTACAGCTCGAATCTGCCATCTTTGTAATAGTAGCCTGGAGGGAAAGCAATGATCTTCTTGACGAGTCCCATCAGGTTCTTGGCCTCGCTTGCGAAGCAGATGCTGCCATTCTCATCATATCCATAGAAAAGTGGCCTGATTCCGAAAGGATCTCTTGCTGCGATAAGGCTCTTTGATTTGCCATCATATATCACACAGGCAAACTCTGCATCAAGTCTTCTGAACATCCCGACTCCGTATATTTCATACATCGGAAGCAGGAGCTCGCAGTCACTGTCGCTCTTGAATGTATATCCCTTTTCCTCGAGTATCTTCTTTTCTTTTCTGAATCCGTACAGCTCGCCATTACAGACTACTGCGTTACCATTTAATGTGAAAGGCTGCATGCCCTCAGGGGTAAGCCCCATGATCGAAAGCCTCTGAAATCCAAGTCTTGTCTTTCCGAAATCCATGATTCTCTCATCGTCAGGACCTCTGGAATGAGTTTTTGCAAAATGCTCTCTGAAGGATGCATCAGTGATCGCTGACATATCCTCTACTGCCATGATAGAACACATTTGATTTACCTCTTTTCTTTTCTTTCCAACGGCTACACCAGCCCTACCTGGTACAGGTGATGCATTATGCTTTCAGAACATAGAAAAAGCGCCACGAACCCCAATCTGGAATTCGCGGCGCCTTTGCCGTTTCTTTTTAAGTTGCTAAAAGTATAGGACTTTTGACTTCCTTTGTCAAGGCTTATTTTTCAAAAAATTATTTTGCCTTGGCCTTCTTATCATCCGTATCGTCCTTTACTGCATCCTCTGGCTTCTCTACTGCTGCAATAGCGGCCTTCTGCATTGGGATACGGCAGTTCTTGTTGGAACCAAACTCTACAATGATTGTATCATCATCGATATCAATTACTGTGCCATAGAATCCGCTTGTCGTAAGGACTGTATCACCTACTGCGAGTGATTCCATGAGTGCGTTCTTCTTCTTCGTCTCCTTCTGCTGCGGACGGATCATGAGAAAATACATGAATACGAAGAGAATCACGATCCAGACGATCATTACCAGTCCGCCGCCAGCACCTGATGATGAACTGCTGCTTAAGAATACCGGGTTTACCATTTTTGCCTCCTAAAATATCAAAAAACTTATCCTATTGTAACGGATATCAGTGTAATTATCAAGTTAAATTTATCAGTTATTACGGTTCCGACGACACAGCAAGCCATTCGAGACGCGCTCTCGCTCTGTTCTCAACGCAGCGGACGCATAGGCGGCCAAAAAACGGCCGCCAAGCGCCGGCGTTTCGAAAGGTCTCTCATGGCTTCTGTGCCGTCGTCGCCTTACTCTGTTACAGATTACTCACCTTGGTAAATTACCTGCTCAGTCAAACCAGTTGTTTTGATCTCATACTCACCATACTAAGCCGTTTCCTGCGAGACTTCGTTCAGTTCGTCGAGTTTTTCGCGCTTAAAGTCGGCGTAGCGACCGGCGTCAATGGCGTCACGGATCTGTCCCATCAGGTGGTTGTAGAAGTACAGATTGTGCAGGACGCAGAGTCGCATGCCGAGCATCTCCTTTGCCTTCAGCAGATGGTGAATGTAGGCTCGCGAATATGTGCGGCAGGCCGGGCACTGACAGCCCTCTTCTATCGGGCGCATATCCTTCTCATAGCGGGCATTAAAGAGATTCCTCTTGCCCTTATTTGTATAGACATGTCCATGGCGGCCGTTTCTCGATGGATATACGCAGTCGAAGAAGTCTACTCCACGATCTACTGCCTCAAGGATGTTGGCCGGTGTCCCTACTCCCATCAGATATGTTGGCTTGTCCTGTGGCAGATATGGAACTGTCACATCGAGTATATGATACATCTGCTCATGCGTCTCTCCTACTGCCAGTCCGCCTACTGCATAGCCATCGAGATCCAGCTCGCTGATACGCTTTGCATGGTCTATTCTGATGTCCTCATAGATGGCTCCCTGATTGATACCAAACAGCAGCTGATGCTTATTTATAGTATCATCTTTCTGATTGAGCCCGGTCATCTTTTTCTTGCATCTGACGAGCCATCTGTATGTGCGGTCTACTGAATTCTGTACATAGCCTCTGTCTGCAAGTGAATTCGGACATTCATCGAAAGCCATTGCAATTGTTGATCCGAGATTAGACTGGATCTGCATCGACTCTTCCGGTCCCATGAATATCTTGTGCCCATCTATATGGGATCTGAAGGTGACTCCCTCTTCCTTTATCTGTCTGAGGCTTGCAAGTGAAAAGACCTGGAATCCACCTGAATCTGTGAGTATAGGCCTGTCCCATACCATGAACCTGTGCAGTCCGCCTAACTCTTTGATCACCTCATCTCCTGTACGTACATGAAGATGATAAGTGTTCGAAAGCTCTATCTGTGTTCCTATTTCTTTTAAATCATCAGTTGACACCGCGCCCTTTATCGCGCCAACAGTCCCGACATTCATGAAGACCGGTGTCTCCACCGTCCCATGCACCGTCTTGAAGGTAGCACGCTTGGCGCGTCGGTCAACTTTTCGTAAAATATATTCTGCCATAATTCAATTTGCAGACAGGGCGGTTCTCCTGTCTTTTTATCTAAATTAATTTAATTAAAAAGACAGGAGAACCGTCCCCTTGTCTTATAGGGTAATATTTTCAATTTTTGCACTTTGGTTGCTAAGCAGCGCATCCGCCAGCACCAGTCCTGTCATGCACTCTACGACAACGACTGCACGCGGTACGATCACCGGGTCATGACGCCCTTTTATCTCTATCGTGGTATCGTCACCTGAGTCCGTCACTGTGCTCTGTTCCTGAGCAATTGAAGGAGTCGGCTTTACATATGCACGGAGTATTATGTCACTTCCGTCTGAGATGCCTCCGAGAATTCCGCCGGAATGATTTGTCTTCTTGTGCACTCTTCCATTTTCCATGAAGAAAGCATCATTATTCTCACTGCCCTTTGACAGAGCTGCCCTGCAACCATCACCAATCTCAAAGCCCTTTACTGCGCCTATTGACATGATTGCATACGCAAGTCTGGCATCCAGCTTGTCAAATACAGGATCTCCAAGACCTGCCGGCACTCCTGTTGCTATGCATTCTATGACTCCGCCTGCAGAATCCTTATTCTTAATGCATTCTTTAAGATATTCTGAAGCTTTTTGAAAAGCATCATGATCTGGCATGTACAGAGAATTCATGCCGCACTCATCAAAATCAACTGACGATATCTCTACAGGTCCGATTGCCCTGGTATAGGCATGTACTTCAATTCCGAATTCATCAAGCATTTTAAGAGCAACAGACCCGGCTGCTACTCTTGCAGCGGTCTCACGGCCTGATGAGCGTCCGCCGCCCCTGTAATCACGCAGACCATATTTCTCAAAGAAGCCATAATCCGCATGCCCTGGTCTGAACTTGTTCTTCAGATCAGAATAGTCCCTGGAATGCTGGTCATTATTCCTGATCAGAAGTGCGATTGGAGTCCCTTCGGTCCTGCCCTCAAAGACACCTGACAGGATCTCAACCTTATCAGCCTCATTTCTCTTCGTCGTGAATTCGGACTGTCCGGGCTTTCTCCTGTCGAGATATTTCTGGATGTCCTCCTCAGACAGATGCATGCCAGATGGGCATCCATCAATAACGGCGCCTATTGCAGCGCCGTGTGATTCTCCAAAAGTTGTAACTGTGAAATTTTTTCCAAATATTGATCCAGCCATCCCAATCCTTGCATTTCCAAGCTAATAACTATTAACTAAAGACTCTGAACTTTACAGCTTCTGAATCCAGATGCTGTTCGGTTTGCCAACCTTTACAGGTCTGTTCTTTAAGAGAATTGTCTCATTCTCATGATTCACGACAAAGGTACGGATCTCATTGGAATCGTGGTTCAGCATTGCGATATACTTATCTCCAGGAAGTACTGCAAGAGTCTTCGGGAAATACCCGCTCGTCGGCATCTGTCCTATATGAGTCAGAAGACCTGTCTTTGTATCACGCTTGAGCCAGCTCACACCATTGAATGCATCAATAGATACATATACATATTCCTGATCGTGTGAGAGCATCAGCTCGCATGACAGATCAGAAAGATTGGAATTTTCCATTGATTCTATAACCTGAATTCTCTCAAAATCAGGTTCATCATCAACTACACTGTATTTGTAGACCTCGATCTCATTTGTCAGCTCATCAAGAATATAGAGGAACTTTCCATCCTTTGAGAACTTCTGTGATCTCGGGCCTGAATCCAGATTACATCTGATCACATTGCAGAGAGCGAGCTTGCCGCGCTTGTAATCAATCTTATATACCTTTACCTGATTGAGACCATAGTCAGCCGCAAGGAGGAAATGCTGCTCCGGTGTCAGACGGACACTAGATACCTTCGGATGATCGAGACGTCTGTCATTAGCGGAAATGGCAACTCCCTGATGGAAAATACCGTCTGCAATACCGTCGATACTTCCGTCATCATTGAGCTTCATCATTGTGACTTTTCCATCATGGAAACCACCGACAAATAAGTATCTGCGTTCATAATCGGTTGTGACGCAGCAGCCTCTCATTCCATCAATGTCAGCCGAATTGATCTTTGTGATCATGCCATCCTTGTCAATAGAAAAAGATGCAACTCCCTCATCCTCTATAGAATACAGGAACTTTCCATCCCTGGATGCACAGAGATCTGAAGCGTTATTGATAGGAGCTACTCCTTTCTCAGTGAATACCCCTGTCTCAGGATCAATGTCATAGACATAGATTCCTATGCTGTTCTCATGTGTGTATGTACCTACATAAGCTACGTATTTTTCTTTACTCATATCTATACCGCCTATTCCCTGCGTCTTAAGAGATCTCCGACTTCAGCCTCCTGTGGTACCTTGAAATAAATGGTCTCCTTCGGATGTGGCGCTGATTCGACAGACTCTCTGTCCGCATTAAAAATTTTATCTATCCTTACAGGTATATTATGACCGTCGGGCTTCATAATTTCAATAGTTTCACCGACAGAAAATTTATTTTTTTGTGAAATCTTTGCAAAACCGTCGTTAATTTCTTCTATCTCTCCGATATATGTAGCTCCCTTCTCATAGGTATTTGCATCATATATCTGGGCATCTTCAGACGGCTTGCCATAGAAAAATCCTGTCGTAAACTGCCTATAGGTGCATTCTCTGATCTCAGCCTCGTACTCGGGAATATTTTTCTTATACTTATCAACTGATTCTGCAAGGTCGTCAAGAGCTCTGCGGTATGCTCTTACGACAGTTCCCACATAGAGATCAGTCTTCATACGCCCCTCAATTTTCAGAGAATCCACTCCGGCATCCACAAGGTCATCCAGATGCCCAACCATATTTAAATCTTTTGAATTAAATATAAAGGTCCCTCTGTCATTTTCCTCGACAGGCATATATTCGCCAGGTCTCGTCTGCTCCACTACCGCATACTGCCAGCGGCATGGATGTGTGCAGGCACCCTGATTGGCGTCACGGCCTGTGAAATAATTCGACAGCAGACATCTGCCTGAATATGAGATGCACATGGCTCCATGAACGAAGATCTCCATTTCGAGGTCTGATGGGATATGCTCCCTGATATCTTTTATCTCTGCCAGAGAAAGCTCACGCGCACCGACCACTCTTGAAGCTCCCAGATCATGCCAGAACTTAAATATCTCGTAGTTCGTATTATTCGCCTGAGTCGAGATATGGAAGTCGGTCTTTCCATTGGTAACTATTTCCTTTGCCATGGAAAAAATACCCGGATCGGCAATGAGAAGGGCATCAGGTGCTATATCATTCAGTTCCTTTAGGTAGGCCCTGACTCCATCGAGATCTCTGTCATGTGCAAAAATATTTACAGTGACATAGACTTTCTTTCCTCTTTCATGGGCAAATGCTATTCCCTCACGAATCTCGTCATTTGTGAAATTGTCTGCTCCGGCACGCAGGCCAAAACTCTCGCCTCCGAGATAAACTGCATCTGCGCCGTATCTGATAGCTGTTTTCAGCACTGACAGATTGGCTGCGGGTGCAAGAAGTTCTGAAATTTTCATAACTAACTCCTATTACGGGCAGCTGAGAATCACTGTCAATCCAACACGCTCGTTCACTGCTCACTTCGCTATGGTTGTCCTGGCAGCCTTCTCATCTGCCCTTAGTTTGTACAAGTATAGATACTGCCACCCCATCTCCCACCGGCAGAATGGTCGACTGGAAACTGCCATCGTTCATGACCATATCCAGATATCCCCGAATCCGCTTGTGTATCGTCCTGTCCCTACGCTCTAAAGCTTCCCTGGGTTCCAGAATCCGGCCGTCCTGAAGGATATTATCCGCTACTATTACCGAGCCTTTAGTCAGATGATCTCTGACCAGATGTAGATAATCAGGGTACTGTCCCTTGGCTGCATCAATGAATACGAAATCAAATGAACCATCAATTGTCTTCAGGATTTCGGATGCATCGCCTTTTAAGAATGTGACCGGTGCATCTGATCTGCCGAAATTCTCTGATGCTTCCTGAATCCTCGGCTCATAATTTTCTATCGTGACCAGTTCTTCAAGCGCATCATCAAAGTGCGCCATCAGAAGAGCCGAAAAGCCTACCGCCGTACCTATCTCGAGAATTCTGCGCGGCTGTGTCACCTTCATAAGAAAAGCCATGAATCTCTGCGTATCATCCCTGATGATCGGCACATGGTCTTCTCGGGCTTTTTTTCTTATCTCTGCTAATGATGGCGGCAGCTCAAACGGGAAGCTGGACAGGAATCCAGCGAACCTGTCGTGATCCTCGAATATCATACTTCCTGGATCACCGGAAGGATCATAGGATTACGCTGGGTCTCCTTCCAGATAAAGTCAGACAGAGCAATCTTCACTTCTGTCTTTATCTTTCCCCAGTCACGGACATGAGAGTCCTCAAGCTCCATAAGTCTGTTCGTAACTATTGCCCTTGCTGAATCCATCAGATCCTCAGATTCCTTCACATATACGAATCCACGCGATACGATATCCGGCCCGGAAACTACATTTCCACTGGCCTTATCCATTGCCATGACAACTATGATGATTCCATCCTGTGCAAGATGCTGTCTGTCACGGAGCACGATGCTTCCGACATCTCCAACGCCTAGTCCGTCTACGAAGACTGTGCCTGTATGGACATGTCCTGTGACATTTGCCCTGCCCTTTTCATCGAATTCAAGCACATCTCCTGATGACAGGATCTTGATATGCTCTGTATCATAGCCAAGGGCTCTTGCGATACGCTCCTGTGCCTTCAGATGCTTGTACTCACCATGTACAGGAATCGAATACTTCGGCTTCACGAGAGAATAAATCAGCTTTATCTCTTCCTGGCAGGCATGTCCCGATACATGAACATCCTGGAAAATCACATTTGCTCCCTTGCGGTAGAGCTCGTTAATGATATTCGATACATCCTTCTCATTTCCAGGAATCGGATGTGATGAGAAAATGATCGTATCTCCAGGCTTTATTGCAATCTTCTTGTGCGTGCCGTTTGCCATACGTGAAAGAGCCGCCATCGACTCTCCCTGGCTTCCTGTAGTGATAAGCACTGTCTTATTATCCGGATAGTTCTTCAGCTGATCGGTAGATATCAGCGTGTTATCCGGAATCTTGATATAGCCTAGTTCCTGGGCGATGGAGATGATAGTCACCATGCTTCGTCCCTCGACTACTACCTTTCGTCCGTACTTATATGCGGTGTTGATGATCTGCTGCACACGGTCGACATTCGATGCGAAGGTCGCAATGATAATTCTCGAGTCCTTATTTTCTGCGAAAATATCATTGAACTTGACTCCGACCGTGCTCTCCGATTCGGTAAATCCGGGTCTCTCGGCATTAGTCGAATCGCACATGAGTCCGAGCACGCCCTTCTTGCCGATCTCTGCAAATCTCTGAAGATCGATGGCATCGCCATATACAGGCGTGTAATCAACCTTGAAATCACCGGTGTGCATGATGACACCGACTGGTGTATAGATAGCGAGTGCCGCTGAATCCTGAATACTATGATTCGTCTTTATGAACTCGACCCTGAACGGTCCGGCATTGATCGTCTGGCCATACTTCACGGTCTTCCTGTGAGTCTTATTCAGGTAGCCGATCTCCTCGAGCTTGTGATCGATGAGTCCCATCGTAAGCCTTGTAGCATAGATCGGGACATTGATCTCCTTGATCACATATGGAATAGCTCCGATATGATCCTCGTGACCATGAGTGATGAAAAATCCCTTTACCTTGTCCTTGTTCTCTACCAGATAGCTGATATCAGGAATACACATATCAATTCCCAGCATATCATCTTCCGGAAAAGCCAGCCCGCAGTCTACAACGATTATCGAATCCTTGTATTCGAAGGCTGTCATATTCATACCTATCTGTTCAAGCCCGCCCAGCGGGATTATCTTTAAATGTGGTTTCTTCTGTCCTTTCAAAGGTCCTCCTAAAACTGTATTTCTGTATCTTCAAGTTCCTCGGAAAAAACCTTATAAACTGCCTTGAGAGCAGCCTCATCCTCTACCGCCTCGTATGAGACCTCATCTCCATCATCGCCTGTCTTTCTTAAAATGTAACATTCCGCTTCCTCCGCATCAGGATCGGAATCTGTCACAAGAAGATAGTCGACTTCGTTTATTACGGTTTCGTCCAGTATATAAAAATCCTGGTTTTCACCAGTGTTTTCATCTGTGAATGTTATTTTTTCCATAACCATTTACCTACGGCGTGTCAACATATGCAGTTGTCCCGCCTCTGTTCATCTGCTACTATCAAGATAAGTCTGCAGGATTAGTGCTGCCGCTGTTTCATCAACTTTGTTCTTGATTTGAACATGATCTTTGTAGCCAGCGTCCTTCATTGCGTTTTCTGCTATGACTGTTGTAAATCTTTCGTCCTGGTATCTGACCGGTATTCCGGTCTTTTCAGTTAGAATTGTGCCGAATTCACGGACTGCATGGCATTTTTCTCCTTCAATTCCATCCAGTCCCATTGGCAGTCCCACAACAAAAAGAGAAACCTCGTACTTCTCTACGAGTTCCCTGATTGCTGCTATCGTCCTGCGAAGCTTCGTAGGACGCTCTCTTCGAATTGTGGTAAGTGGCTGTGCTGTAATGAAAAGCGGGTCGGAAACTGCTACCCCGACAGTCTTCGTCCCGTAATCGAGTCCTAGTATTCTGCCCTGCATCAGTTCTCCCAGGCTTTGCGGTCGATGTACTCGCGGAGTAATTCCTCGACGATCTCGTCACGCTCTACCTTCATGATGAGGCTTCTTGCATTATTATGACTTGTGATGAACGTCGGATCACCTGACATGATATATCCTACGATCTGATTCACAGGATTGTAGCCCTTCTCGGATAATGCCTTGTAAACACGGTGGATGATCTCCTTCACTGTGATGGAATTGTCATTCTGCACCTTGAAATACTGTGTCTGACTGAGGTCCTTCATAATCTGTCTCCTTACAACCTACACTTACTCACGATTTCCATGAACCCTTTTGTCAAAAATCCATGGACAATTCAAACTTCTTTATATACTACTACAAAATCCTTAGTTTTTCAAGTGCATATATCCGTCCTCGATTTGGCCGAGAGTTCCTTCTACAAAATGCCCCGACAGATCCTCATCAGAGTCATATAGCACCCTGATATATTCGGGGGTGTAGCCGGTCCAGTATTCCCTGCCATTCAGAGCTACCTTTTCTTCGAGAAGTGCTTCAGACCTCATATCTGTATGACGTTTCAGATAATCCATCTTTAGCTGTACTGCCTCATCACGCAGCACCCTCGTACGCTCTGCCTTCTGCTTCTTCGACAGCTGCCCCGGCATCCTCTCAGCTCTCGTCCCCTGCCTCACGGAATACGGAAATACATGAATCTCATAAAAGCCGACTTCTTTTGCGAAGTCCAGAGACTCATGAAATTCTTCTTCAGTCTCTCCCGGAAATCCGCATATCATATCTGCTGTGATTGCGGGATCATCGAAATACTGTCTCAGATAGCTTATTGCTTCCATGAATTCATCAGGTGTATAATTTCTGTTCATTCTTTTTAGAACTGTTGCCGAGCCACTCTGAAGCGACATATGAAAATGCGGGCACATATTCGGAAGCGCAGAAAGCCTCTTTGCAAAATCCTCGGTAACTGCTGATGGTTCGAGCGATCCGAGTCTGATCCTGCGTACTCCGTTCACTCTGCTCACTTCTTCGATCAGATCAACCAGTGTGAGGCCTTCGTATGAATAGCTCGTGAGCCTGATCCCTGTGAGTACGAATTCAGAAAATCCCTGATTCACAAGTCCCTGCACCTCTTCTACTACCTTCTTCGGGTCACGGCTTCTCTCACGGCCTCTTGCAAAAGGAATGATACAGTATGAGCAGAACTGGTTACAGCCATCCTCAACCTTGATAAAGGCTCTGGTATGTTCCTCTTTTATTGAAAAACCCGTCTCTTCGAAATCGAATTTTCCTTTATTTATATCCGGAACAAAGGTCTCCTTTGCATCTGCATACGTAGATCTTTTTGCACGCAGCTTTTCTATCTCTTCATTCAGATGACTCTTCTCATTATTGCCCAGAATCAGGTCTGCGACTCCGTCCCTGATCAGGACATCCTTTCCAGTATTGGCATAGCAGCCACATGCAACGACTATGGCATCAGGGTTAAGCGTCTTTGCCCTGCTGATCATCTGCCTGGACTTCTGGTCTGCAACCCGTGTGACTGTACAGGTATTTATCACATATACATCTGCCTTCTCTGTAAAAGGCACGATATCGTACCCTGCATTGCGCAGAGCTTCCTCCATCCCCTCCATTTCGTATGCATTTACCTTGCAGCCGAGATTATGAAAGGCCGCGGTTCTCTTTTCCAAAACAATAAGCTCCTGAAATATCTGTTACAAAAATAAAGCTCCCTCACAAGAGGGAGCCACGTCTCATTAAAATCCTGATAATTACTGCTCAATAATATATGGCTTCAGTGCCTCAAGAATATCAGCGTCATTGTCTGCATGGATCGTAAGATCGATCGGGCTGGACAGATCAAGTGAGAAAATCCCCATGATCGACTTCGCATCGATCACATAACGTCCTGAGATCAGATCGAAATCGCTGTCAAACTGGCTGATAGTATTGACGAAGCTCTTTACCTTGTCGATTGAATTGAGTGATATCTTTACTGTCTTCATGATGTATTTTCCTCCTGTAAATATATCCGACATTGTGCTTCTGTTCTTACTTTCCTATGTTAAAACAAGACCGCTGAAATGTCAACCCGGTTATTCACCGACGAGCCTGTCGAGAACAAATTCCCGGCCGTGGATCATCCTCGAATGGATGCTGTCACATTCAGGACATCTGTACTCATTTTCTCTCGATGGCGTATATTCTGCACCGCAGTCATCGCACTTTGCAGTGACTGGAATATAATTCACCTTGAGCGTGGAATCCTCAAGAATTGTATCCTTTACACACTGCGGATAATAGTCCTCAAGGTAATGAGGCATAAGCCCGGTCGCCTCGCCGACGCTTATCTCCATCGTCTGCACAGTCTTCAGATCATTGTCGTGACAGGCCTGTAGAGCGGTATCTACCATACGCATCATATAGCTTAGTTCATGCATTTCTTTTTGCGACTATTGAGACCCACTCGCCCTCGTGGTTGATTTCTAAAATTGTAAAGCCATGCGACTCCAGTGCCTGTCTGACTTCATTTTCCTTGAAATCTATGATACCGGAGGTAAGCAGAACTCCATCTCTCTTAATGACCTTCGCTATCTGAGTAAGCATCCCTATTATAATGTCTGCGAGGATATTAGCACATACTATATCATAACCTGTGCCAACCTCTTCCTGTACCTCTGAGTCAGATGACAGGTCACCGATCACGAGATGCATCTTATCAATCGGCAGATCATTTCTCTCGAAGTTCTCCTTCACAGCATCCTTTGTAGCAGGATCTATGTCAGTGGCAGTAATATCAGATGCTCCTTCACGAAGTGCAACCATCGACAGGATACCGCTTCCGGTCCCGAGATCCAGGACTTTTTCACCGCCATTGATATGTCCCGGCAGCTCCTCTATGATCATCTTCGTGCTCTCATGCTGACCGGTACCAAAGGTAATGCCCGGGTCCATCCTGATGATATGAGTCGCATCAGTATCTGTATCAGCAGCTTCCCAGCTTGGAATGATCGTGTAATCTCCGACCGTGAATGTATGGAAGAATTCCTTCCACTTGTCACGCCAGTCCTTCTCATCGGTTGAAGAAATCGCGATCGTTCCTGCACCGATATCAGTCCTCGTGCCCAGGTCTGCGAGTCCGAACCTGATATCCTCTATCAGCTTCCCATAATCAGTGCCTTCCTCGACATAGAAGGATACTCTGCTCCTGCCGTCATCAGCACCCTGGTCAGGAACCAGCTCCTCGTAATCCTCTCCCTCGAGCGGAGTCACCGGAGCTCTGTCCTCGATCTCAATATTGGTAATTCCATGATCGTACAGAAGTGCACTTACCAGCTCTTCTGCATCCTCTGTCGTATCAATTGTAAACTTTGTCCAACGCATATCAGAATCTCCTGTATTTAAGCAGTACAGATATCAGTTCATGCATCACATCGCTGGCATAATCGACCTGCTCCATCGTATTGTAGATTGAAAATGAAAAACGAACTGTCGATTCCAAAAGGCTGTCCTTAAGGCCGATTGACTTAAGAGTCCTTGATATTGATGGCCTGTTCGATGAGCATGCACTTCCGGCTGACACATAGATTCCTTTATCTTCTAAAGCATGAAGCAGTACCTCTGCCCTGACCCCATCAACACTGACCGAAAGGATCTGCGGAGCAGAATTCTCATTAAGTCCTGAATTGAAGCTGACCGCATCAATATCTGAGAGCTTCTCTGCCAGATGATCCCTGAGCTCGAAAAGATGCTTCCTGTGTCCATCAAAGTCTGCAAACATCTCCTGCACAGCTAGGCCCAGTCCTGCTATCGCAGGTACATTCTCGGTGCCGCTCCTGTATCCATTTTCCTGACCGCCGCCAAAAATGATAGGATCAAGCTTTACCTTGTCTCTCTTATACAGGAAACCGCTGCCCTTCGGTCCATGAATCTTGTGGCCACTGACAGAAAGCATATCAATTCCCATTTTCTTAGGGATTATCTGCACCTTGCCATATGACTGGATCGCATCTACGAAGAATAATGCATCAGGACATTTTTCATGAATGAGCTTTCCTGCCTCAGCTATAGGCATCACTGAACCGATCTCATTGTTCACATGCATCATCGCCACAAGAACAGTATCATCTGTCAATGCATTTTCCAGATCCTCAAGTCTTATGACACCCGTCTCATCTGTTGGGAGAAAAGTCACGTCATAGCCCTGCTTCTCAAGCTCTTTAAAAGGCATATATACAGCCGCATGCTCTACAGCAGTGGTGATGATATGTTTCCCGACTCTCTTATTGGCTCTGACCGAACCGAAGATTGCCAGATTATTGCTCTCGGAACCACCGGATGTGAAAATAATTTCTTTAGGTTCACACCTGAGTGTCTTTGCAATTATTTCCCGGCTCTCCTTCACATAGTTCTCAGCCTGCATTCCCTTGCCATGAAGTGATGAAGGATTTCCGAAATCAGTAAGAAGCACCTGTCTCATTTTATCAGCGGCTGCATCTGAGCATCTCGTAGTTGCTGAATTGTCGAAATAGCATTCCATTTATTTCACCAGTATTGTCTCTGTCGTATCATATGCTTTCTGCAGCATATCGTCTATCACATCAGCCAGATGTGTCTCAGACTTCTCTATCACATCCAGTCTCGGCTTTGTGACCGGGTGCTTGGCTACGAATATCGTGCAGCAGTCCTCATATGGAAGGATTGAAGTCTCATAAGCACCTATCTTTTCAGATATCTCTATGATATCCTGCTTGTCAAATCCTATCAGCGGTCTGAATACAGGAAGTGTAGCTGCATGATCTGTCACATAGAGTGACTGCATCGTCTGTGAAGCAACCTGTCCCAGGCTCTCGCCTGTGATCAGTGCCTGGCATCCATCAGCATTTGCGAAGTGCTCTGCAATTATCATCATGTAGCGGCGCATGATGATAGTCAGCTGGTCATGAGGGCACTTCTGATAGATGGCCATCTGGATATCGGTAAAATTCACCACATGAAGCCTGATAGGACCGGTATATTTTGAAAGAATCTTTGCAAGATCTACCACCTTCTGCTTCGCTCTCTCTGATGTATAAGGTGGCGCATGAAAATATGTAGCATCAATTGTGACTCCACGCCTTGCGATCATATATCCTGCCACAGGCGAATCGATTCCACCTGACAGTAAAAGCTCTGCACGACCAGAAGTACCGACAGGCATTCCACCTACACCTTTGTGGTAGAAAATATGGAAATTGATTCTCTCTCTTATCTCTACCTCTACCAGATGCTCAGGATGATGCACATCCACCTTCGCATTAGGGAAGGCATCGAGGATCCTGCCGCCAAGCTCACGGTTTATCTCCATTGAGTTCAGAGGATAGTTCTTCCTTGCTCGTCTTGCCTCAACCTTGAATGTAAACGGCTTGTCGCCAAGCTCTTCCTTTAAGTATTCTATGATCTGCTTTGAGAGATCATCAAATCCGGTATCTTCAGTCATTATACATGGGCAGATCCAGATGATACCGAATACCTTCGACAGGGCATCTATGACCTCGTCTTCATCGAAACCTTCTCCTTCAACAAAGATTCTTCCCTGAGGTCTTGTAACCTTGAACGTGCCGTCAATCTTTTCCAGAGCCTCTTCTATCCTCTTCACCAGAGTCTCCTCAAAGAAGTGCCGGTTCTTGCCCTTCAGGCCTATTTCACCGTATTTTACTAAAAAAGCTTTCTCCATTATTATTCAAACCTTTCGTCGATGACACGCTTCGACTTCTTCTCTGAACGTGGAAGCACGCCGATCTCGACTACCTTAACTATCGGAGTGAAGCCTATGCGGGCCTTGACTGCCTCTGCAACCGCCTCGGACATCTCATCGAAGTCCACCAGTCCTGTCGTGGCCTCAACATAGATACGCATAGTATCCTTACCATCGAGATGAGAGATGCGGATCTGATACTCACTTGAGAGATCATCGAATGTCGCTAGAATTTCCTCAATCTGCTTCGGGAATACATTGACACCCTTGATCTTCATCATATCATCAGAGCGTCCCATGATGGTATCGATACGCGGATATTTGCTGCCACATGCGCAGTCACCTGGTATGATACGAGAGATATCATGGGTCCTGAATCTGATCAGCGGCGCGCCCTCCTTCACAAGAGTAGTGATCACGATCTCACCCCAGGTACCGTCAGGCACATTCTCACCTGTCTCAGGATTGATGATCTCGAGATAGATGTAGTCATCCCAGTAATGCATTCCACACTCATACTTGCAGCTGATGCCAATTCCAGGGCCATAGATCTCAGTGAGTCCGTAGATATCATAAATCTCAATACCGAGCTCACCTTTGATTCTGTTCCTCATCTTCTCTCCCCAGCGCTCAGAACCGATGATACCCTTCTTCAGATAAATCCTGTCTCCGAGATCTTCCTTCTCTATCTCCTCTGCAAGAAGAAGTGCGTATGATGAAGTGGAGCACAGAACTGTCGTCTTCATGTCCTGCATGAACTGCAGCTGCTTCTTCGTATTGCCAGGACCCATAGGAACTGCCATTGCTCCAAGCCTCTCACAGCCAGCCTGAAATCCGATTCCGGCAGTCCAGAGTCCGTATCCCGGTGTGATCTGTAATCTGTCCTTATTAGTGACGCCTGCCATCTCATAGCAGCGTTTAAACATCTCAGCCCAGTCGTCTACATCCTTTGCTGTATAAGGGATGATGACAGGGGTTCCTGTCGTACCACTTGAAGAGTGAATACGCACAATCTTCTCCTCAGGAACTGCCATGAGTCCAAGCGGATATGCATCACGCAGGTCCTGCTTCTGTGAGAAAGGAAGAGCCTTGAATTCCTCTATCGACTTTACTTCCCTGATACCGGCCTCACGTAATTTTTTTCCATAAAAATTATCCGATTTCTCCAGGCGTTTCACCTGGTCATTAACCATTGCCAGCTGCTCATCATTAATTTCCATAGTTTAATGCCCTCTCATTGACTTCCCAGAGCTTCTCCGGAAGCCTGTCATGTATTGCCGTCTCAATATCGTCTGTCTCAAGTCCCAGTTCTCCTGAGCGTACTGCAGCTCCAAGCAGAAGGACATTTAAGACTTTTGAATTACCAATTTTCTCAAGCGCTTCATCGGTTTCTATTACCGTGAGATTTGCTACTTCTTTTTTCAGATAATCTATCTGAGCCTGGTCATTGTATTCTGCTATTCCAATCATCGCAGATACAGGTTCCACCGGTCTGCGACTCACTACAACAGCTCCGTCCTTCTTAAGGAAAGGAAGTTGACGTACTGCCTCACCTGGTTCAAAAGCGATGATCAGATCTGCCTGGCCCTTTCCGATAAGGGGTCCGTTGATGCCGTCACCAATCTTTACATGAGAGAAAACCGAACCACCACGCTGTGCCATTCCGATAGTCTCAGCCGTCTCAACGTGCATCCCGCGCTTCATTGCAGCTGCAGCTATGAGCTTGCTCGCCAGTATGGTTCCCTGACCTCCGACTCCGCAGAGGATAATGCTCTTACTCATTGTGTCCACCTCCGCTTATTGCCTGTACCGGGCAGATCTGCTCACAGAGAGTACATCCGGTGCAGAGAGTCTCATCGATTGAAGCCTTGCCACCTTTAAAAATAAGTGCCGGACAGCCGAGCTCATTGATACATCTCTTACATCCGATGCACTTTTCAGGATCAATATGAGACTGTCCTGACTTCGGCTTGAATTTCACAATACAAGGCGACTTGAAGATGATAGCCTTGATACCTGGTTCATCAGCTACTCTCTTTACAGTCTCAACCGCTGTGTCGAAGTCAAGCGGATCCACAGTCTCTACTGTCGTGAGTCCAATAGCACGGAGTATCTTCTCAATGCTTACCTTGTCTACGACATCTCCCATCAGGGTATGTCCTGTACCCGGATGCGGCTGATGACCAGTCATGGCAGTCGTTGAATTATCAAGAACGACAAGAGTCATATCGGCCTGATTGTAGAAAGCATTGATTGTTCCTGTGATTCCTGATGCGAAAAATGTCGAGTCTCCGACAAATGCAAACGCCTTCGTATCAGGCTCCATACGGTTAAGGCCCTGAGCCATGTTGATGCCTGCACCCATGCACAGACACGTATCTGTCATATCAAGAGGATGAGCATTGCCGAGAGTATAGCATCCTATATCTCCGCAGTATATGGTCTTCCTGCCCTTCATAGCCTGCTTTACAGCATAGAAGCTGGCACGATGCGGACAGCCTGCACAGAGCACAGGAGGTCTGACTGCAAGCTCAGGAGGATCATCCCGCCTGGCTTCATCAGAAGCTGCGCCGGTTCCCAGGAACTTCGCAATATCTTCCTTTACAGAATCAACTGAGTTCTCGCCAGATGGTTTCACATGGCCTGTGAGCTTTCCACGTATCTTTACATTGAGTCCGTATTTACCACAGATAAAAATAAGATTTCTCTCGATCACAGGATCAAGCTCCTCGATACAGAGAACCTCTTCTTTATCCTTCAGGAATTCAACAGCCAGTTCTTCAGGGAATGGAAACGGAGTTGCAACCCTTAATATATCTGGGACTTCACTATCTCCAATCGCATCAAGCGTATACTCATAGTTGATTCCATGAGTAGCTATCGCCTTTTTCCTATTCCCTATCCCCTTTTTAACGAAGTTTCTCTTATATTCTGAGAATACCTTAGTCAGGTCTGCATTTCTCTTCTCTATAAGAGCATGATTCTTTACAGATAATCTCGGGAAAATAACCCACTTCGAAGCGTCTTTTACGAATCCTTCTGGCTTTGTCTGATAATACTCAGAAGGTTCTTTTACATCTATCGATTCATAGCCATGATCGACTCTCGTCGTAGGTCTGAAAAATACTGGAGTATGATATTTCTCTGAAAAGTCAAAGGCCTCCTGTATCATCTCATAGGCTTCATGCACCGATGACGGATCGAATACAGGCAACTTAGAATACATACCGAAGGTTCTCGTATCCTGCTCAGTCTGGCTCGATATCGGGCCCGGATCATCAGCTACTACGATCACCATTCCACCTTTGACACCGATATACTCAAGGCTCATCAGAGGGTCTGAAGCGACATTGAGTCCTACCTGCTTCATAGTGACAAGAGACCTTGCACCCGCAAGTGAGGCTCCAGCCGCCATCTCAAGGCCTGCCTTTTCATTAACAGACCACTCCACATATACATCGCCGGGATTTTTCTTCGCTATCGTCTCGAGGATCTCCGTAGACGGAGTCCCCGGGTACCCAGAAGCCGCATCTACACCGGCGGCAAGGGCACCAAGGGCAATAGCCTCGTTTCCCATTAGGAATTCTTTATGCATACATACCTTTCTATAACGTACCAGGCTTGAGATTCTGCCTGACGGCCCAAAACCGGCCTAAATGTATTGGGCCATCAGCAGAATCTCCTGCCTCTTAATCTTATAAATGAATTATACCGAAAGCATTTGCTACTGCTGAAACTAATATGATCAGGCAGAACAGCGGGCAGAGCCACTTGATCATGAAGTGGAAGATCTTCTTTCTTACGAACTTCGCTCCGCCAAGTGTCACTTCCTCATCTATTTTATCAAGTCCTATGACCTTCGACACCAAGAGGCAGGTCGCAATTGCTGCAAGCGGCATCATGACTGAGTTCGTGATGAAATCGAAGAAATCAAGGAACTGCATTCCGATTATCTTTACATTTGCAAGGATTCCGTAGCCAAGAGCTGAAAGTGTTCCAAGGCCCAGCATTATAGCTCCGATCACAATCGTTGCTTTTTTTCTTGACCAGCCCAGCTCATCCTCAATTGTTGATACTGCTGACTCCATCAACGCTATTGATGATGTAAGAGCTGCAAAGAGCACCAGCATGAAGAACAGCAGCCCGAATACTCTTCCACCAGGGAATGATGCGAAGGTCTTCGGCATCGTGATAAACATAAGTGACGGACCTGCGTCAAGGTTCTTGCCTGCGTCTGCTCCTGAAAATGCGAATACTGCAGGAATTATCATGAGACCTGCAATGAATGCAATCAGGGTATCGAATATCTCGACCTGATCAGTGCTTTCCTCAATTGACACATCCTTTTTCATATAGCTGCCGAACGTGATCAGGATTCCCATTGCGATAGACAGCGAATAGAACATCTGCTGCATCGCTGTAACTACTGTCATCCATGAGAAACGCTCTGTGCTAGGCACTAGCAGGTACTTTATTCCTGCACCGGCTCCTGGTCTTGTCATTGT
The DNA here is from genome assembly GCA_900315505.1 of uncultured Lachnospiraceae bacterium. Lineage (GTDB taxonomy): Bacteria > Bacillota > Clostridia > Lachnospirales > Lachnospiraceae > Weimeria. Next base: position 2,501 of record OMZG01000017.1, on the reverse strand, counting down.
ATAGATACAGATGATAAAAGCCAGAACTACGAGGATCGGCATCAGGATCTTCGATACTCTCTCGATTCCACCCTGCACTCCCATGTAGACGATTACAGTCGTAAGCAGTGCAAAAACTATGAACCATACCTCAGGCGATACTCCGCTGATGAAGCTGCTGAAATACCCATCTACTGCGATATCCTTCGCCGGCTTTGTGATATAGTCCACCATGTACTTGATGACCCATCCACCGATTACTGAATAATACGGCACAATAAGCATCGGGACTATCGCATTGATCCAGCCTCCGAGACGATATCCTTTTTTCTTCGTGAAATGATTGAATGCTCCTACCGGACTCTTCTGGCTCATCCGGCCAATTGCCGTCTCCGCCATGATCATCGTATATCCGAACGTTGCCGCAAGGATGATATAGCAGATCAGATATGTTCCACCGCCATACTTCGCACACAGATACGGGAATCTCCAGATATTTCCTAATCCCACTGAAGCCCCTGCTGCTGACAGCACGAAGCCGAGTTTTCCTGTAAAACTGGCCCTCTTCTTACTACTCACGTCTGTTAATTGAACGGTATATTAAACACACCGTTCTTCTCCTTTCCTTTCCAAAATACAACTTTGATATTATAACACACTCATAATTAAAGACAAGGGCAGGACAGGAGAACCGTCCCCTTGTCCCCACTTATCTAAAGATCAGACTGCATCAAAGCCCAGCTTCAGACAGCCCATGATTCCCTGGTCATCGTGAAGACTTGCCGGAACAATGTAGTGATCCATGTCATTTACTGTATCATTTTTTATGTAGCCATTCAGCAGCTCCCTCGTCTTCTCTCTTACTAAAGGGAAGAGCTGTGTCTGATGCATGACTCCGCCACCCAGAATGATGATCTTCGGTGATAGCATGAGTGTAGTCGTCACCATACACTGTGCCAGATAATATGCCTCAAGGTCCCAGACCCTTGCATCATCCTTCATCTCTATTGCCTTCTTTCCCCATCTTTTCTCTATTGAAGGTCCTGCTGCCATACCCTCGAGACAGGCTCCATGGAACGGACATATTCCTTCAGGCATCGGATCATCTTCTCTCACTCTAAGAAGCATGTGACCCGCTTCAGGATGCATGGCCCCATGCACCAGCTTTCCTCCACTCATCACACCTGCACCGACTCCTGTTCCTATAGTGTAGTATACAGCGTCTCCCAGGCCTTTTGCCTGACCATATGTCACTTCACCAAGCAGTGAGCCATTCACATCTGTATCGAATCCGACTGGCACATTCAGACAATTGGCAAAATATCCGGCGATATCGGTGTTCATCCACGCTGTCTTTGGTGTTGTCGTGATATATCCATAGGTATCTGAATCCCTGTCAAGATCAATCGGTCCAAAACACGCTATACCCAGGGCTTCGATTTCTTTTCCTTTGAAATAATCCAGTAGCTGTGGCAGCGTCTCTTCCGGTGTCACAGTTGGAAAAGACTCCTGCTCATAGATCGTTCCTGTCTCATCTCCAATTGCGCAGACCATCTTGGTCCCGCCTGCTTCAAGTGCTCCAATCCTCATTATGCTTCCTCCTTTAGAATCCACAGGTTCTCACCTGCATCCGGTATCTCTCCCGCCTCATTAAATCCCAGTTTCTGTGCAAGTGCAGCAGATGCTTTATTTAAAGGCGCAATCTGTGCGAAAAACTGATGATGTCCCTTGCTGCGTGCCAGTTCCAGAACTGCTCTGGTAGTCTCGAATCCATATCCCTGATGCCATAGATCAGGATCTGTCACATAGCCCAGTTCAAGCCAGTTATCATCACTATGCAATACTGCCTCGTCTACGGTTTTTTCTGACTTTATGACCGGCAATACCTTATACTCCAGTCCGCATCTGCCGATCAGTCTGCCATCTGATTTCAGAAATACATTCCACATTCCGAAATCATAGAATCTGTATATATTGTCGAAGTAATCCTGCTCGTATGCCTTCTCCTCGAGATACGGATACAGCGGCTCCATGAACTCCGTCACTCCTGGCTTGTCATACAGATCAAAAAGCTTCAGAACATCATTTTCCGGATCCATCTGCTTTATTACTGTCCGCCCTGTCTCCAGAATAACCCTTGGGATCCTGTAATACAAGTCATGTACTTCTTTTATATAATCATCGCAAAGAGCATCAGGAGATGTAATGATAAAATCCGTCCGAAGCCTGATACCATCATGCTCGTATCCTATTACAGCTATGCCTTCCTCTGAAGCTTTATCGATTTCCTCCTGGGAATCAGTGATTATGACAGGCCGTGGACAGTTTATTTTTTTCAAAAACATTGTAAAGTTCTTTTTTCAGAAGCTCCATTGCACTCTGAGTCTTCTGATTATTGCTCTGAAAAGAAACAAGCTTCTGCATGTTAACTGTCAAGTAAAAATGTACAAAAGTTATTAAATAATTATGTACAATTTTTATCCTCAGCGGTCTCAGATACCATATCTTTCAAACGGTATGAT
>OMZG01000016.1 GCA_900315505.1 uncultured Lachnospiraceae bacterium | reverse complement strand
CCATACAACATTTTTAGAAAAGCCAAAAGTGCCAGAACCTTGAAAACAGTCAAGAATTCTGGCACTATTATATTCGTCAAGTGTTAAAGACGGGAATATAATACTAAATGTCTGTAATTGCCATTAAACCTTTATTAAAAACTCTTTTACTATATTTTATTTTCCTGAATAGGCCTCTTCACAGTACTTGCAGCGATAGACCTCCTTTTTCGGATCGGTCAGAACGAAGATCTGATCAAGTCCCTGCTCGATGCTCGTGATGCACCTCGGGTTCTTGCACTTAATGACATTTACGACCTGCTTCGGAAGGGAGAGCTTCTCCTTCCTGATGATCTTGTCATCCTTTATCACGTCAACGGTGATATTGTGATCGATATAGCCAAGGATGTCGAGATCTATCGTGCCAAGAGGACACTCGATCTTGATGATATCCTTATGCCCCATCTTCTGGCTCTTTGCATTCATGATCATGGCGATAGTCGCATCACCTAATTCGCCAAGCCTCAGGTAATCATATATCTTCATGCTCATGCCGGCCTGTATATGGTCAAGCACGTAGCCCTCATGGATTCCACTGATATTAAGCATTTATATTCCTCCAAAAGATGAAAAAAGGGACAGGTCCCTTTTTCACCTCAAAACCTTTAACTATTTGACGGCTGCGGAATTGCAGGGTCTACCTGGATACCAAGCAGTGTCAGGATCAGCGCCATTCGTACAAATACTGCCTTCTTTGCCTGAGTGAAATACTGCGCCCTCGGGTCGTCATCCACATCTACAGAAATCTCATTGACACGTGGAAGCGGATGAAGGACGATCATTTTTTCCTTTGCAGGCTTCATCTTCTCCTTCGTGAGAATGTAGCGGTCCTTCAGTCGTACATAGTCCTCCTCATTGAAAAATCTCTCTTTCTGGACTCTTGTCATGTACAGCACATCAAGCTGAGGCATGGCATCTTCAAGGCTCTCCACCTCTTCAAAAGTGGCTCCCGATCTGCGAAGCACATCTTCTCTGATATATGATGGAATCTTTAATTCTTCTGGTGAAATAAGAATAAAATGTACGCCCGTGTATCTGACAAGTGCACTGATAAGTGAATGTACCGTGCGTCCGAACTTGAGGTCCCCGCAGAGACCAATCGTGAAATTATCAAGTCTGCCAATAAGTGAATGAATAGTGTATAGATCTGTGAGTGTCTGGGTCGGATGATTGTGTCCGCCGTCTCCTGCATTGATAACAGGTATCTCTGACTTCGTCGAAGCGACTAACGGAGCACCCTCCTTCGGATGCCTCATTGCGCATATATCTGCGTATCCTGAAATGACTCTGACAGTATCTGCAACGCTCTCGCCCTTCGATGCTGATGATGAATCAGCCGATGCAAATCCAAGTGTCTGTCCGCCAAGCCGAAGCATCGCGGATTCAAATGAAAGTCTCGTTCTCGTGCTCGGTTCATAGAAACATGTCGCAAGCCTCTTGCCATCACAGGCATGTGCATACTTTGCCGGATTCTCTTCGATATCAGCAGCAAGCCCCATCAGCTCGTCGATCTCATCGACAGAAAAGTCCAGCGGACTCATACAATGACGCATAAATACCTCCAGTCTCATTGATTATTTCCGTGCAAAAGTATACCACACCCATGATGGATGTGGTTGTACTTTTTACAATGTATTGACAAATCTCATGAAAGCCTCATGTCCCTCAGGAGTCAGCTTGAATACTCCGGCGTCCTCAAGCACCTCGCGGAAGACCTGTCCCACCTCTTCCTTGAGAATACCCTCGATATTATCCTTATTGAAGCCCTCCGTGTACTTCGGCGTAAACTCGTCTACCCAGTCGGCATGCTTCTTCAGATCATCGATGGATCTGATATCCTTACCATTCACAAGTGCATCAGCAAGATCCTCGAAGATCTCCTTCCTGAGTCTTGATGGAAGCACTGCAAGACCCATCACTTCGATAAGTCCGATATTTTCCTTCTTGATATGATGGAGCTTCTCATGTGGATGGAATACTCCGAGAGGATGCTCCTTCGTAGTGATATTATTTCTCAGTGCGAGGTCGAGCTCATATACGTCTCCATGCTTTCTTGCGATAGGAGTGATCGTATTGTGAGGCTCGCCATCTGTCTCTGCAAAAATAAATGCCGCCTCATCTGTGTATGCTCTCCACTTGCCAAGGATATGATCAGCAAGATCAATAACTCTCTCCCTGTCCCTTCCCTGAAGCCTGATAACTGACAGCGGCCACTTGATGATACCGCTCGTCACATCTTCATATCCAGGCACTGTAAACATATCCGTGAACTCTGCCTTTTCCATGGCAAATGTATAATGACCGCCCTGGAAATGATCATGGGTGAGGATTGATCCGCCAACGATCGGAAGGTCTGCATTGGATCCGAGGAAGTAATGCGGGAACTGCGCTATGAAATCAAAGAGCTTCGTGAATGCTGCCCTGTCAATCTTCATCGGGGTATGCTCACCATTGAATACGATGCAGTGCTCATTGAAATATACGTATGGTGAATACTGGAATCCCCACCTGGTACCATTGATAGTAAGAGGGATGATACGGTGATTCTCCCTCGCAGGATGATCCAGCCTTCCTGCATATCCCTCGTTCTGGATGCACAGCTGGCACTTCGGATATGATGACTGCTTCTGATTTCTCGCTGCCGCAATGGCCTTCGGGTCCTTCTCAGGCTTTGAGAGATTGATCGTGATATCGAGATCACCATAAGGAGTAGATGTCTTCCATCTCATATCCTTCTTCACTCTGTATGTCCTGATGTAATTGGTCTTCTGTGAAAAATCATAGAACCAGTCCGTTGCATTCTGTGCAGATACCCTGTACTTCTCCCAGAATACCCTCTGCACCTCTGCCGGTCTCGGTGTGAGGCAGTTCATGAGTGCCGTATCGAAAAGGTCTCTCCCGGTGATCGAATCATCTATGATACCGCGCTTCACGGCTTCATCGAGAAGTCCGTCAAGGATCTGCTCAAGCCCCTCATCCGTAGTCTCAACGGAATCATCGTAGCTGTCCTCATGCATCTCACGGAGCAGCAGATTCGTCGTATAAATCCTTTCGCTCTCTGGTGTGATGCCTGAAGAGATTCCGTAATTAACGAGTTCCTTCACATACCTGTCCAACATTTGAAATATCTCCTTCTATAAAATCCCCTTATCACAGATATTGTACTCTGCGCAACCGATTGACGCAATAGCTTTATAAAGATTTAACCGATCCGGCACGGAGCTCCTTCGCACTCTCTGTCACTGCATCCGTGATCACATCTCCTCCTATCATACGGGCGAGCTCCTTTATTATCTCATCCTCTGACAGAGGCCTGATGCTCGATACTGTGGAGTCATTTGTCGCAGACTTCTCAATGAGAAAATGCTTATCTGACAGTGCGGCTATCTGTGGCAGATGCGTGATGAGGATTACCTGTCTGCCGACCGATACCTTCTTCAGCTCTCTCGCCACTGCTGATGCCGTGCGTCCGCTGATTCCTGTATCTATCTCATCGAAGATCATCGTGCCGATGTCATCCGCCGATGCGAGGACGGTCTTCAGAGCAAGCATGATACGGCTCATCTCACCGCCGGAAGCGACCTGGGATAATGGCTTCAGGGGCTCTCCCGGATTCGTCGAGATCATGAACTGCGCTGCATTGAAGCCATTATCGCTGTAATTTTTTCTTGTGAGCTCTACCTCAAAATCAGCCTTCAGAAAGTTCAGGCTTTTTAACGATTCTCTGACCTGCTTTGCAAGCTCCTCTGCACCCTTCTGTCTTATTTTCTCTGCTTCCTCACATAAAGCATCTAGGCGTGCCTGTGCATCCTTTATCTTCTTCCGAAGAGATTCCATATAGGCAGCATGATCATTAAGTTTCTCAAGCTTCAGGTCTGCTTCTTCCTTCGCCTGAATCACATCCTCTATAGTCCGTCCGTACTTCGCCTTCAGGTCATTTATCAGATCAAGCCTCCTCGATACCTCATCGAACTCCTGCGGATCAAATGTCAGATCATCCACCGTATCACGCAGATCATGTGAGAATCCATCGAGAATATCATATGCATCACCGAGTGTCTGCGACAGATTCTGAATGGAATCATCATAGTCATTTATCTCTGAGAGCGCACGCTGTGACTGCCCGATAAGAGAAAGCACATCGGCCTGACCGTAGAGCAGTCCATCCACCTCCGAGAGGCTTCTCGCCACCTTTTCCGCTCCCGACATCCTCCTGTATTTCTCCTCGAGCTCTTCATCCTCGCCCGGCTTCAGAGCTGCCTCTTCTATCTCTTCAGATACATGGGTGAGGTATGAGATATCACGCTTCCTCTCTGACTCATCTACATCAGCTTCTTTTAATTCTTTCTGTAGAGAGGAATACTCTTTATATACCGGAGACAGCTTTTCAAGGACCGGGTCGAGATCTTTTTTCACAAAAGAGTCGAGAAGCGGGAGGTGCTTCTTCGGGTCCGATAGTGACTGGTGCTCGCTCTGACCATATATATCGATAAGGAGCTCGCCTGCCTGCCGCAGCCTGGCTGCCGGAACAGTCTCCCCATTGATACGTGCAACACTCTTCGTCCCCTTGATGCGACGGGAAAGAATGATCTGTCCGTCAAATGATTCCAGGTCTGATTCCTTTAGCTTTTCCTCTTCGGATCCATTCAGCGAAAAAACAGCCTCGACAAATGCATCCTTCTCATTATTCCTGACCATCCCGCGGTTTATCTTCCCACCGAGTGCCAGGTCAAGTGCCCCCAGGATTATCGACTTTCCGGCCCCGGTCTCACCGGTCATTACATTAAGCCCCTCTGAGAATTCTATCTCCTCCTTCTCTATCAGGGCCAGATTTTCCACTCTTAGATTTTCCAGCATTGTTCTCCTCCCAAATAGATGAAAAAGGGGACGGGTCCCTTTTTCATCTTTCTATTATCCTACGCAGCTTCGCCATCAGATTCACCGTATCATCAAGGCTTCGTACCGCACACATCACACAGTCATCTCCCGCTATACATCCGACAAGCTCAGGATAGTCCATAGAATCAAGTGCCGCTGCGACCGCCATTGCCATCCCGGATATCGTCTTTATCACGAGGATATTCTGGGCATTGTCCATCGACAGAAATCCCTCACGTAAGACCTTCCTGTACTTCTCGTGCAGGTCCTCGTCGCTTTCTCTGTATGCTACATAGCGCAGGTGACCGTTCGTCTCGACCTTCGTGAGCTTCATCTCGCGGATATCACGGGAGACAGTGGCCTGCGTCACATCGAAGCCGGCTTCCTTTAATTTTTCCATGAGCTCCTCCTGGGTAGATATCTCGTACCGGATGATGAGCTCAAGAATCTTCTTCTGTCGTCTGTTCTTCAAGGTAGCCTCCTACCTGGATGAAAAAGGGACCCGTCCCCTTTTTCATCTCTGTAATTTGCTGCGGATACGGTCCAGGAAATTGATCCGCGAGAGTCTGATGAACTTCACTGTCCTCGTGGACCTCTGTACCTCGAGGCTGTCGCCGTCATGAAGGGTGATGGCCGTCGTGCCATCGAAGGCTGCCACGGCGTTCAGCTCCTCCTGATTCCTGCGTTTCACATGGGCCCTCACCTGTGCCGTATCATCAAGCACGATGCTTCTCATTCCGACCACATGGGCATTGAGTGGAGTCATCAGGATGAGCGAGGTCTGCGGGTCCACGATAGGACCACTGGCTGAGAGATTGTATGCCGTAGAGCCAGTAGGCGTAGCAAAAATAATGCCGTCACCATTGAATGATGTGAGCTCCTCGCCGTTTACATCTACGCTTAAATGAACGACCTGAAGGCCGTTGTGACTCGATATCACGATATCATTTATTGCCACGATCTCATCACTTACCGGAGTGCCATCGGCTGAAACAACCCGGCCCTCGAGAAGCATTCTCTCCTCAAGATCGAAGTCATCATTGATGAGCCGCTTCAGGGCATCCTGATACGTATTCTCATCGAGATCACAGAGATATCCGAGATGGCCCTTATTTATCCCGATCAGCGGCAGGCCGCTTTCTATCGTGCGGACAGCAGCCCTTATCATCGTGCCGTCACCGCCCACGGTCAGAATGCAGTCGTACCATTCCGGAACATCTATCTGCTTAGAGGCATCCTCCTTCTTCAGGACATCGTACTGCCCGTCCGCGCCATTGTCCACAAGGAACTGTATGATCTCCTCGAGAAAGGATCTCATCCTGTCCGTATCTTCTTTTGTCAGTATCAGAAAGTTCTTCATTTCCTGTCAAATTCCTTATGTGCCTCTGTCACCACCGAATCGATGAGTGACGTCATATCTTCATCGACATGCGGTTCCTTGCTGATATACATAAGGTACTCAATATTCCCGTTCGGCCCCTTGATAGGTGAGAATGTAAGTCCCTTTATCCTATACCCTATCCCCTCTGTAAAGCCAAAGACATCACTTATGACCTGCTTATGTACCTTCGGATCACGCACGACGCCACGCTTCCCGACATTTTCCCTGCCTGCCTCGAACTGCGGCTTGATCAGACACACCATCGAGGCTGTCGGTGACATCAGTGGAAAAACAGCCGGCAGTACCTTGGTCAGTGAGATAAACGACACATCGCATGAAGCGAAATCAAGCACATCATCGATATCGCCCGGCTTCATGTACCGCACATTCGTCCTCTCCATCACGACAACCCTCGGGTCATTCCTGAGAGAATAGTCGAACTGGCCGTAGCCCACATCCACGCTGTAAACCTTCGCCGCGCCGTTCTGCAGCATGCAGTCCGTAAAGCCTCCTGTCGAAGCGCCGATGTCCATGCAGACCGTGCCACTCAGGTCTATCGGAAAGGTCTTCAGAGCCTTCTCGAGCTTCAGCCCGCCACGGCTCACATATGCCAGCTTCTTGCCATGGATCTCGATCTTCTTCGTCTCTTCAAATGTGCTCCCGGGCTTGTCCTCTCTCTGCTCATCTACGAATACCTTGCCCTCCATGATATATGCTTTTGCGCGCTCACGGGAGGGAGCCAGCCCTCTTTCTACCAGAAGTACGTCAAGTCTCTTCTTCATGAAAGACCTCCATTGATCTTCGCCATTTCCAGCCTCTTAATGACAGATGATGCGACTGATACTGCATCGAGTCCGAGCTCTGCCTTCAGCTCATCACAGCTCCCGTGAGGCACGAACTGATCCGGAATCGACACATTAAGGAAGTCACCTCTGTAGCCTGAATCGGCAAGCACTGACAGCACATGCTCCCCGAAGCCGCCAGACCTCACATTTTCCTCCATTGAGACTATGAGATCGTACCCTGCCGTCTCATAAATAAGGAAATCCTGATCGAGCGGTGCTGCAAAACGGGCATTTACCACGCTTGCGGATATTTCACTTTCTTTAAGTATCTGTGCAGCCTTCACCGCCGTCTCCACCATGCTTCCTATTGCAAAAAGCAGCACGCGGTCTCCGTCTGATTTCTCAATGACCTCTGCCCTGCCGCATTCTATAGACTCCGACTCTCCGAACAGACCTGCGTCTGATAAGTCTGCCGCCTCTCCTCTCGGATATCTGATGGCCACCGGTGAATCCATTTTCTCTATGGCAAATTCTATCATGGCCTCGAGCTCTCTTCCGTCCTTCGGCGCCATGACTGTAAAGCCCGGTATCATAGTAAGGTAAGTCAGGTCAAAAATTCCCTGATGAGTGATCCCGTCCTTTCCCACGATGCCTGCCCTGTCGACTGCGAATACACAGTGATATCCACCTATCGCCACATCATGGACGAGCTCATCATATCCTCTCTGCAGAAACGAGGAATACACCGCAAATACCGGCAGCATCCCGCCTGCTGCAAGCGCTGCGGCAAAGGTAGTACCGAAGCCCTCTGCGATTCCTACATCGAAATATCTCTTAGGAAAATATTTCCTGAACCGTCTGAGTCCCGTGCCGAGCCCCATTGCTGCTGTGATGGCAACTATCCTCTGATCCTTTATCGCCTCGCGCACGATGGTCTTCGAAAAAATATCCGTATATGCAGGGGCCTCCGACCTGTCAAGCGGCTTCCCAGTGGATAGCTCAAATGGTCCGATTCCGTGAAAAAGTGCCGGATTCTTTTCTGCCGGCAGATAGCCCTTGCCCTTCTTCGTCACCACATGTATGAGCACAGGTCCCTTCACATTAAGTGCCTGCCTTATGACACGCACCATTGCAGGGATGTTGTGTCCATCAACAGGACCTAAGTACATGATACCCATATTCTCGAATATCATGCCCGGGATCAGAAGCTGCTTGATGCCGTTCTTCGTGCGGCGGATACGCCTGATCATCTGCTCACCGCCTGGCACCTTGCGCAGACCCTCCTCGACATCATTCTTGAAGCCCTTGTATCCTGATGAGGTACGCAGTGCTGACAGATGAGTGCTCATGCCACCTACATTCTCAGAGATGGACATGTGATTGTCATTCAGGATAATAGTGAGATTGCTTTTGAGACGCGATGCATTATTCAGTGCCTCGTAGGCGAGTCCTCCAGTGAGGGCTCCATCACCAATGACTGCTACTATATTTTCACTGCCGCCGATGAGCTCCCTGGCCTCTGCAAGACCTAAGGCGACTGCTATGGATGTGGAGCTGTGACCCGATATGAATGCGTCGCAGTCACTCTCGTCAGGATTAGAAAAGCCTGACAGACCGCCGCGCTGCCTCAGACTGTCGAACTCATCCCTTCTGCCTGTGAGGATCTTGTGAGTGTAGCTCTGATGACCCACATCCCAGACAAGCCGGTCCTCCGGGAAGGTGAGCACCCTGTGCAATGCTATCGTCAGCTCCACATCTCCAAGATTGCTCGCCACATGGCCGCCTGTCACGGACAGCTTCTTCAGGAGAAAGGTACGGATCTCTTTTGCGAGAAGAGGCAACTCATCTGCATTTAATTTCTTGATATCATTCGGTTCATTTATCTTCTCTAAAAGCATCAGTGATTTCTTTCTGTAAGTCTGTCAAAAAGATCCATGACAAACAGTCTCTCCTCTTCATCCTTCACGTGGCGGAGATTCGCAATGTCGGTCTTCGCATCCTCTGTAAATGCCTCGACCGCCTCCTCGCTGTTCTCTATCCCGTGGATCGTCACAAAATTGCTCTTGCCATTCCTCTCATCCTGGCCAGTCTCCTTGCCTAGCACCTTCTCATCGCCCTCTATATCCAGGATATCATCACGTATCTGGAAGGCATAGCCTATCTTATTCCCGGCCTGACCTATGAGATTCAGGTCATCTCCGAGCTCGCTTCCGCCAAGGACTGCACCTGCCATCATCGCGCCGATAATAAGTGCCGAGGTCTTGTGGCTGTAGATATAGGTGAGCTCCTCACCCGTCACATCACGGCCCAGCTTGTCAGTCTCCACATCGAGACTCTGCCCGCCGACCATTCCATCCACACCTGAATTGTGCGAGATAAAGGATGTCGCATAAATAGCTGAGATCACATCATCTATCGACTCCGACGGGTCCTCCTTTCCGAGAAGAGCCTTATTCATAGCCTCACACATGATATCATGCGCATCACTCAGGAGACCGTCCCCTGCCAGGGTCGCCATGCCTGCCCCATACTTTGCATGGGTGGTCGGCTGGCCGCGGCGGAGCATGTCATTATCCATAGCCGGCAGATCATCGTGCACCAGAGAATAGGTATGTATCATCTCTATTGCTGCCATGAATGGCTCTATGCGCTCCTCCTCTGCTCCATACATGAGTCCGAATGACTGCAGCAGGATCGGGCGAAGCCTCTTGCCGCCTGCTCTCACGCTGTAGTTCATGGCCTCTATCAGGGTCTTGTCCGGCCCGTCTTCCTTGCGAAGGTATTTCTCTATTATAGCGTCTGCTTCTTTTTTTCTTTCTTCAAATGTCTTCATGACTCTGTGCTTTCAAAATCTGTGACTGTTCCGTCCTTCTCCAGCTTCTCCACCCTCTGCTTCACACTCGTGATAGCATCATTGCACTCCTTGATCCGCTTTATTCCCTCCTCATAGAGTCTGAATGAATCCTCGAGACTCACCTTCGGATCTGACATCTGTGCTGCTATATTATCAAGCTCCGCGAGATTTTCCTCGATCGTCGCTCCCTTATCCTTTGCTGCCAAGTTCTTCCTCCTTCACGGTATTTACCGTGGAATCTATGACTCCGTCCTTCAGACGTACCTTCATCGGGTCATCCCTTTTCACCTGTGTGACACTCGTGATCCTGCCGTGCTCTCCCTCCACGTATGCGAATCCGTCGCTTATCTTCCTGAGCGGGGATGAGTATTCAAGCTTCTGTGCCGCGAGCTTCAGCCTTGATTCCCTGTCGGCTGTCTTTCTCTCCATAGAGACCGGCAGCTGCTCCGCAACAAGCGCTATCCTGTGTGACGCCGCATCCGTCTTTGCCTTCAGGGAGTATCTGAGACTTTTCTCTATATTCTCCAGCTCCTTGCCGGTCTTCACCAGCCACATCTTCGGAGAGCCCTTGTCGACCTGCTCCTTGACACGGCGCAGATGAAGCTCCTTTTCCATTATGCGGTGATTGAGCAGCCCTCTCAGGTCACTCAGCCGCTGTGCGAGATCCTCCTCGAACTTCTGATATTCGAATATCTGCATCGCTGCTGCCGTAGGTGTCGCCACCCGCAGATCTGCCACATAGTCTGAGATGGACATATCCGGCTCGTGTCCTACCGCGGAGATGACCGGCGTCACGCAATTATAGATGGCATCGGCCACCTCTCTGGAGCTGAATGCCATCAGATCCTCGGAGCTTCCGCCGCCACGTCCGCAGATGATCACATCCATTCCGAGCCTGTCTATTATCATGAGGCTCTGCGCAATGGACTGCGGTGCCTCGTCTCCCTGCACCAGTGCCGGCACGAGAAAAATCTCCACATGCGGATTCCTGATCTGTATATTCCTGATAATATCGTGAATTGCCTCTCCCGTTGGTGATGTCACGACTCCGACCCTCGTGATGTACCTCGGTATCGGCTTCTTGTGCTCCGGTGCGAAATATCCCCTCTTGCGAAGTTCCTCCTCGAGCGCCTTCTTCCGGGCCTCGAGCTTTCCTATGCCGGCATTCTCTATCCTCGTGGCTATAAGCTGGTACTGGCTTCGCGGGCCATATACCTCCAGCCTGCCGGTGACGCGGATATTGTCGCCGTTCTTCATATCGTAGGTGAGTCCGCCTCTGGCCACCGTGCTCTTCCACATGGCACATGACAGCTTCGCCTTCTGATAGTCAGGACTCGGATCATCCGGATCGATAAGTGTGAAATATATATGCGAAAAACGGGAATATCCCTTCGGTCCGAGAGAGACATTCCCTTCTACTACTACCTGCGGCTGAAATGCAGGATCATCCTCTATAAGGCCTGATATATAATTATTCAGCTTTGCTACTGTCCAGACCCTGTTCACTATCTATAATTCTCCTTAATACACCGTTCACAAAGCCGCTTGACTTCTCGGTGCCGTACTTCTTCGCCAGCTCGACTGCCTCATTCACCGACACCTTGAACGGAATGTGATCATCATACCTGATCTCGTACACCGCGAGCCTCAGGATCGTCAGATCCACCTTCGAGAGTCTCGTGGTCTTCCAGCCCTCCATACAGGTATTGAGTGTATCATCAATATCTGCTATATGCTCCCGGATGTCCTCTACCTTGTCATTGATCAGCTTCAGATCTGCTTCCTTGATGCCATTCCCGAGCTCCGGCTCTATATACGGATGCACATCTGCATCAGGATCAAGCGTCTCGAGCTCATCCGATGCTGCTTTCAGCTCCTCGATCTCATCATCCGGATAGAACTGCGTCATGAACAGCCGCTTGAAGGTCTCTTCACGTCTCCTTGTCTGATTCATGCACGGGCTCCTGTATCTGTGACCTCGATCGAAGCGATACGTACATCTACTTCCTTTACCTTGATGCCGGTCATGCTCTCGACATTAGTCGTCACCTTGTCCTGGATGGCATGGCATACCTTCGGTACCTCGTATCCGTACTTCAGCACGATTGCGAGTCTGACCGTGATGGAGCCATCCTCCTCCCTGATGATATGTATTCCCTTGCTCAGCTTGCTGGCTCCGGCCTTCGTGATATTATCTCTCGTGAGTCCGTTTCCGATATATGCGATTCCCTCTACATCACTGGCTGCAAGTCCTGCGATGGTAGCCATCACCTCATCCGTGACGGTGACACCCTCTTCAACTGTAAATGTATTCTCTGCCATATCTATGACCTCCTTGCGATTACAATACTCTGATTATATCAGAAAAAGTGCACTGTTGCCACTACTATTTTCAGTTCATCCGGTCGTTCTGGAACCTTGAAAGATGCTCGTACGGCAGGATGAGACGGCCTCGGAACAGGCCGCAGCTGTCATTTATCAGGACATTGCTGACCGCCGTAAACATATTCACATCTACCCTCGTGAGATCAAGCTTCCTTATGGAATCAAGCCGCTCATACGCCTCGTCATACTCACGCTTCACGCCCTTCGGTATCACCCTGCGGTTCTCTCTCAGATGCTGCCCCTCTTCATAGGAAAAATGGTCCGCCTGCCCGATTTCTGCATAGTCATCCATTTTCTTCGTACGAAGCTGTATCTCAAAGATGCTGTCCGATACCCTATCGAGAAATGCTATATGAAGTGACTGATATCCTCTCTCTGATGTGTACTCCACATAGTCCTTGTAGTACGGCTTCACTGATTCCGGGAGTCTTGACGACGGGTGCTTTTTTGCAAAAAAATTGCTCTGCGGAACGAAATCCTCCATCTCCAGAAACTCCGGGAGCTCTTCTGCTATCTTATACAGGAGTCCGATATTGACTGCATCCTCGTCCTCACCAGGCCCCAGATGACACTTCGGAATTGAAATAATGATTCGGTATGCGATCAGATCCCTTACTGATGCTGCGTCCCTGGCCGCCTTCTCATCATCCGGAAGCGTGCCTTTTTTCTCATACGAGTCTGTGTATATATTTACCAGCTTGCGATTGAACTTCTCCTCTGCTCTGATCAGGGACTTGATCCTGCCCTTAAAGGAAAATGCCAGATACGGGTACTTCCGCACCATATGCATATAGAACTCCCTGATCCTCTGTGACTGGGATGTCAGGAAATCATTGTGTATGAGCAGGCTCTCGAGATCTGCGAGATACCTGCCATGCACCGTATCCACCGTGCTTCCGGTCCGGCCGGCCTCCGCCAGCAGATCTGATGCGTATTTATCTATTATCTTCAGTACCGTGTCTCCACTGTACAGATAGTCGTTCAGCTTTATCATACCTTGCACCTCGCACGTCGTCCCATTGTCCGGCTATGTTCATGAATCACGGATATTGTATCATTTTTCGCAATAGTTGTAAATTTTCCCTTGACTTGAAGCCTGAAATACCGTAAAATCTATTATGTTCGTGACAAGCGGACTGGCCCAGTTAGCTCAGTTGGTAGAGCAGGGGACTGAAAATCCCCGTGTCTCTGGTTCGATTCCGGAACTGGGCACGCAGGTGTAGTTCAATGGTAGAACACCAGCCTTCCAAGCTGGATACGTGAGTTCGATTCTCATCACCTGCTTTTTTGATATGCAGGCGTCGTATAACGGCTATTATATCAGCTTCCCAAGCTGAGGACGCGGGTCCGACTCCCGTCGCTTGCTTTATTAAATGATTAAAACTATTTTCTTCTGATTCCTTGAGATTACAGTTCTCAGGGGTTCTTTATTTCTTTCTCGACATATTTTTTTATTTCCGCATCATTTCAGGATATTTTCATAATCCTGCGAACCATGAAAAATGCCATCAATTATGGCCTTATCACCTGAAATCCGGTAAAGAAAGAAGTAATTCATCTCTTTGAAATTCAGGCGATGATATCCAAGATCAGCCAGTTCCTCATCCTGACATGGGCCTAGACTTCCTGCAATATCTGAAAGACGTTCCACAGCCTCATCATATTCATTCATGAAATGAGATACAGCCTGTTCATTCCCCAGCACATTCATGAGATAATCGACTATATTCGCGTAATCATAATCTGCGTCTGTAGTAGCAAGGACTTCATAAGCCATACTTTTCCCTCATATCTTTTGAAATAAGCCTTGCATCCCTCACACGTCCTGCCTCTGCATCCTTCCGGGACTTTGCAAGCTTATCCATGAGCTCATCCCTTGACATCGGCTCAAATGGATCTGGCATGTGAGCCAGATAGAAGATATAGCTTACCGCCGCATTATATTTCCCTGTATCAAAGCTCTCAAGAGTCTTTGTAACTTCTTCTATTGTAGGCATTTCTGTCATCTCCTTCATAATATCTGTAAATCAGATTCCATCTCAATAGTTATATTACCATATCCGCATATTTTTTACTATCTGAAACTACAAAAAGGACGCACACCCTATTTCAGATGCGCGTCCCCAAGTGTGTACTTTTCAGTATGTCTACCGCAGAAAGCCTTGTTTTCCATCCTTTCTGTTATGTCTTATGTCTCCGACTCCCGTCGCTTGCTTTATTATTTCAATCTTTTTATCTATTTTTCCCAGAATCATTTTAAAACAAAAACGGGTGTCTCGCATGAGGCACCCGCTTTATTATATTCTGTAACACGCTTATGCTGAATGAATCATTCAGTCATCATCGCTTACAACCTTCACATGTACCGGAAGCTGTACTGACTGACTGCCGCATGAAATGGTGAGGACTGCATCACCTGCGCTCTGAGGTGCTGCATACCAGGAGTCAGAGCTTTCTTCGTCGCCTTCTTCGTCGCTATCTGTCTGGCTTACGCTTACAACTGCCGGATTCGAAGATGTGATAGTTACAGGATCGCTTACATTACAATCCTCAACTTTTCCATAAAGGACATAATAATCAGAAAGATAAACCGAATCCTCCTCAGCAGTCTCATCACTATATCTGGTGATGGAGATTCCAGGCTTCTGATTATCATCATCATCGTAATAATATGCTTCATCAGAAAGCTCAATCTTCGCACAATGGTTGGCCATTACTGTAACTGTCGCTGTACCGCAGTCCTTGCCATACAGATCAGTAATCTTAACTTTTGCCTGGCCCTCAGCTATCGGTTTCAGGCTCGCATAAGCGCCATCATCTTTAGTTATTACTGAAAGCACCGTGTCTGCGCCTTCTACCACTTCATAATTATAATCTCCAGCAGCGGAACTGGATAGTAACGTACTTGGACTGATATAATTGCCAATAAACGCTGTACATTCTTCACTTTCTGCTTCAGGCTCGTATACATAGAGCTTAGCGTTCTTCTTTAATGTCCTTGTCTTGCCCTTGTACTTTTCCTTGATAGTCACCTTATATGTACCAGGCTTCTTGGCAGTAACATCGTAACTCAGATAATCATTATTCCTTGTCCAGTCTTTGCCAAAAGAATCCTTAAGCATCTTGACAGAGCTATTATCAAGCTTTATAGACAGATCCTTGCTATTAGTGGTAAACGTGTATTTCCCGCTTGCCTTATAGTTGCTGAATACCGCAAGTTCTCCACCACCGAGTATCTGTTTGCCTACAAACACACCGTAATCCTGGTCGAATGCTGACCCGAGATATGCCACCTTTGCATTCTTTGTCTTCTTCGCCTTCTTTTTCTTCTTAGCTGCCTGTGCTGTAACAGTCGGGTTCACCAGCTGGCTTACTGCAGGTACTGCTGTCACTGCCATTGCTGCCACGAGAACCCCTGCAGCAAGCTTCTTCAAGTATGCACTCTTCATAAACAAAATCCTTTCCGCGCGTCATCATACCCCCGCGCTATTAAATCTCCGGCACTGTGCATGTGCCATTTCAATAAAACTTCAATGCAAATTATATTCCTATGGATTAGTGTCGTCAATAGTAAATTTCATACGATTTTTATATAAAAGACACCATTTGTTCACAAAAGATGAAAAAAGGACGCGTCCCCTTTTTCATCTATTTGACAGTCCTTTCGCCATCAGATAAAATGTTTCATGCTTATTGGAAAAGAAAGGATTATTAAATGAAGGATAATATAGTTCTCATAGGGATGCCGGGGTGTGGCAAGAGCAGCCTCGGAGTAGTGCTCGCGAAGGCGCTCGGATACAGATTCATGGACTCTGATCTGGTGATTCAGGAAAAGGAGGGGCGGCTGCTGAGTGAAATAATCGAGCAGGAGGGCCTCACCGGCTTTGAACGGATCGAAGAAAAAATAAACGCCTCGATCGAAGCGTCAAGAACTGTAATAGCAACTGGCGGAAGCGTCATATACGGCCCGGCCGCCATGAAGCATCTGCATGACATCGGCTCGGTAGTATATCTGAAGCTTCCACTCAAAGAAATAGAGGGACGGCTCGGAGACTTAAGCCAGCGCGGCGTGGCGGTTCGTCCCGGCCAGACGCTTGGCAGTCTCTATGAAGAGCGCGTTCCTCTCTATGAAAAATATGCCGACATCACCGTCGATGTCTACGGCCTGGATATCAGAAATTCAGTCCTCGAGGTAATACAGAGGCTGGCATGATCACTTCTTCTCCCATTTGTATGAGCCATCATCCTTGAGCCGGATGGCATTCCTGCCGCCGGTCATCTCCTGCTTACTAATATCATTAAGCTTACTGATAATGCGGGTGGCTTCACTTCCAGACGCCGGAGTCGGACAGAAGTCATTGTAGCTGTCAGTCGAGCTCAGCCTGCAAGGCGTGATATCGAGATCTATCTGATCGAGCTTCTTCCCATCCTTGAAGCGGAAGGTCTCAGTCAGGATCATCGTATCCTTGTCGTCAGGATTGCGGTTCGCACCGAAGCAGAAATTACCACCGCTGTAGCTGATGACCTTTCCCTTGTATCTCTCAAGGCCCTGCAGGCAGTGAGTGTGGCATCCTAGCACGAGATCAGCGCCCCAGTCAATGATCCTGTGACCCAGGTCCTTCTGGTACTGGGTCAGATTGAATGTATGCTCAATGCCCCAGTGTGCCATCACGATTATCACATCGGCCTTCTGATCCTTCAGCGAAGCAATGCCTTCCTTTATGAAATGCTCATTCGCCTGCGATAGCACGCTGACTGCCACGATCCCGACTTTCAGGCCATTATCTGCCTTCAGGATCACCGTCCTGTCATTGTACGCATAAGGAATGCCTGCATCATCAAGAGCCTTCCATGTATCCTTTGCGCCGGCCTCACCATAGTCCATGATGTGATTATTTCCGGTGCCGACAGCATCGAATCCCGCATCCGTAAGAATCTTCGTATATGATGCCGGACCCTTGATATTGAAGGCCTTCTCCACTTTGCTTTTCGAATCCGTGAATGTCCCTTCGAGATTTCCGATAGTGAAATCAGATCTGTCAAATATATCCTTCACATTTGAGAAAAAATAAGAAGACCCGTACCTGTCATAATAATCGTAGAAAGAGCCGTCATATCCGTGCTGTTCTATTTTTCCCAAAGCACAGTCACCCACGGCAGAGATCGTCACCTTCTGTGAGACAGATGGCTTCTTAGCCTGCGTCTCCCAAGCCCTGCTATCAGCATCTGCCGGCAGCTCCACAGTAAGAAGCACCGGATTGTGATCAGAGTGAGCGAATCCGAGGTCAAGAGTCTCAACCTTCTTTACCTTCACATTCTTCGACACTATGAAGCCGTCGATCATATAGTACTGGAAGGCGCTCTTGTCAGCACCTGCATACGGCTTGTCGAGAGATCTGCATGTCGGATGAGTCGTGTCCATCTCGAACTGCCAGTCAGAGCTGAACTGTGAGCAGTCGAGCTGACCGCATTTCCACAGGCCCTCATGAGCCGGATACGTGCTCGTGTCCACACTGGAAAAGGTCTGGTTGAAATCGCCTGCTGCGATCACATAATTCCCAGACTCGTATTCCATATCCAGATAATCCCTGAGAAGCTTCGTCTGCGCAGCCTTTCCGGAACCATCATCATACGCCTCGAGATGCAGATTCACGAGGCTCAGATTATTCGACCCGCCATTGACGGAGGCCTTATTGATCGTGATACATCTCTTGAGATTGGCGACCCTTGACGGCCAGGTAAAGGGACACGGAAGAGCGATCCTCTCCGCACTGTTGATCTGAAGCTTCGAGAGAGTCTGGATGCCCGCATCCACCTTTCCTATCGGAGGCCACGGGTACGGAACGAAAGCACACCTGTAGTTCGTCGCGAAGGTATCACAGTAGTTCTTTGTATTATTCTCAATGAAATACTTTTCATTGACAAAATGTGACCTCTGCGAGCTCGTATCGACTTCCTGAAGGAACACGACATCAGGATTCACCTTGCGGATCTCCTTCGTTATCGCGTACATATTGCCATTGACCTCGTCCTTAGTGGCAGTGGAAACCTGTTTCCCGCCATCCATGAAAAAGTCCGCACTCTCGCCCAGCGCACCATAACCGATATTCCAGGTCATAAGCGTAAGCTCCTTCGTGCTGCCGGACGATATGCCTTTATTCTCTACCTTCAGATCCTCGACAGATCCCGGCCTGTACTCGGTCGCCGTGAGAAATCCCACGAATGCAGCGACTGCGAGTACAAGTATCAGGACTATGAGAAGTATTACCTTTAAAAAGGTTCTAAACTTTGAACGTTTTCTTACCCGTGCCATTAATTCACATCCAGACCTTATTTCAGGGATTTGTCATAATCGGTGGTGGCGTCATCATAAGTGAGATAAGCATTGTCCTCAATACTGCTATGCACTTCATCAACAGACTCATCATCTGTCTTCATGATATAGGTATTGCCATCATAGAACCACAGTGAACCATCAGACTGCTTCATGACATCGCTGAATACTATGGTCATATACGCTGTCGTCGTATCTCCCCACCAGTCAGTATACTTGTATGAATAGACAGCATATACCCTGTTCTGGTTATCATAGTCATCTTCTGATGTGCTTACAGCGACTGCGCAGCCGACGAACTTTAATCCGTCGAATTCCTCTTCATTCTCGGCATTGTACCTGTCTGTCCTTCCGATCAGCTGTTTCCTGTCATCATCTGTGAGTTCTGATGCCTTCGTGATATATGTCGATACCTTTCCAGCCTTGTACTTCTTTTCTTTTCTTGCGAAAATAAGTCCGTTCGCAGGATCATTTTCTCCTGTAAATTCGACAGTAAACTCCTGTCCGGCCTTCGTGAGATAATCTGAATCGTCATCAGTCGTGATCGTGAACTCATCAGCAGATACAGGACTGTCATCGGCTACATTCACTTCAGGTACGAGATATGGCAGGGCTCCGGTATAAGTAATGGAGACAGAATCAAACGGATCCGTCACCTTTCCTTCCTTCAGTCCCTTCACCTTCACGGTATATGTGGTTCCATGAATATGGATACCAAGCTTCTTCGCCATAGCCCTGCTGTAGGAGATCTTTATCTTTACAGTATCACCATTTGACAGCTGGCCCTGCTTTGCATCCTTTGCGCTGACCTTCGGCTCCATGCTGTCCACAAAGCTTTCGATCTGCATGGCCTTGCGGAAATCACTTCCGAATTCGCTCAGATCCTCGTAATCATCAATATCCTTTTCTGAGAAGCCGTACTTCTTTCCGATACGGTCCTCAAGCTTCGATGACCTGATGTCAGCTTCCGCTGTCCCGTAATTCTCATAGCCGGTGAAGTCCACCTTGCAGTAGTCCTTCATATTGTAGCTGTTTCTCAGATAGATTATTGCAAAAATAACAACAACCGTTGCGGCTGCTGCAGCTACAATCCCTATGATCAGGCCCTTATTCACCTGCTTCTTCTGAACCGGTGGCTGCTGAGGCGGCACTGCCTGCTGCCGGCTCTGCTGAGGTGGCACTGCCTGCTGCTGTCTCTGCTGATCCGCTTCTACAGGAGCTCCGCACTTCGTGCAGAATTTTGTTCCGGGGGTAAGTGGCGCCCCGCATTTAGTACAGAAATTCATTATCATTCCTCCTCATCAGTATGGCCAGTCGCCATCGTCTTTTCTCTTCTGACGCTCAGATGCCATCTTGTCCAGGTTCTTCTTCTCGGTCTTCGACATCTTGACCTTCTTCTGGTCATCCATGTCCGGATCAGCCTCATACCAGTCCTGTCCCTGGAAATAGTTTCTCATCTCTTCATTATTCGGGAAGGTATATCCGTGTCTGGCATAGATCTCATTGATTGCAATACGCAGATCCTCGTTACTCAGATTCTCGATATCCGACTTGGAAATTTCCTTGTCAGAGCTGTCCGGGAATATATAATCCTCTCCCGAATAGTCTGATCCCTCGTCCTCCTCACCCTCGTCATCGGAGGCCTCTTCCTTCGTGCCGGCCTTTGCTGCCTTTGACTGTGAAATATTCTTTGCATACTTCGAGTAGTCACGGATCTTCTTCGGCTCCTGATCTACTGCCTCTGCACCATCATCCCCGTCATCACTGCTATCTGACCTCGCGCCTGTCGAGGCATCTCCTGTGGCACTTGTCTTATTCAGAAATGGAATATCAATGATTCCCTTTCTGCCTAACAGGAATACGCATACCAGAAGTCCCGCTGCTATTATCAGGACAATAGCTATGATAAGAGGTGTCTTCGATTTCTTACCGCCATTATCTGTCATCTGGCTCTGATCACCCATTCAGTCCACCTCCATCAATACCAGTCGCTGAAGGCATCTGATACCTTATTTGCGATGTAGTTGCTGACTATCTGTGCAGGTACATCTGCCGCTACCAGGATGATTCCGAGCAGAGACATTGCAATTCCTGCGATAGCCATGATGAGTGCGAGCGTCTGTACGGTCTTATTCGCTGTCTTCTCCTTATTCACGAGAAGCAGGATCACCGGGATCACGCCTAGGATGAGTCCTATGATATTGAAAACCTGTCCGAACATCGACAGTGAGAGTTTCATTGAAAAGGCTGCCATGATAAAGCATGCTACCTCAAGTCCCTCGCTCTTCGTCTTCGGAACGAGGTCAGTCATCTTCTCGCCCATCTGGTTGAGAGTCTGGCTCGCCTGTGAAGGTCCCTGCTGCTGATAATATGGCTGAGGACCCGGATTCGGGCTCTGATACTGATTCGGCTGTGGGCCACGGTTCTGATACTGATTCGGCTGTGGGCCGCGGTTCTGATATTGATACGGCTGCGGCTGAGGCGACGGTCCTGCCTGCGGTGCCGGGTTTGGCTGCTGTACCGGTGCTGGCTCTACCTCAGGCCGCGCTGGTGTCTCTGTCTGTACTGATGACTGCGCCTGCTCTGACGCCTCTGTCTGTGCCGTTGTCTCTGGTGTGATCACTCCCCCTACCGGCCGTCCGCATTTCGGGCAGACCTTTGCTCCCTCCGGTATCTGTGTTCCGCAATTTCCGCAAAATGACATGATAGATTCCTCCTCTGTCTGAATATTTGCAATATATGTACATGTAACTATAAAAGTTTAACACAGTTTTTATATGTTTTCAATAAAAAATAAGAGCCTGGCAGCCGCCAGACTCTCTATCTGAATCACCCTTTCGCATTGGCCTTCTGCTTGGCCTTCAGGTCTTTGATGGCCTGCTTTATTTCTTTCTTCGTCTGCTTTGACATATGCTCAGTATTCACATGCCCGCATCTGCCTCTGCACACTTCGTCACCGCACGCACAGCCGCAGGTCGCACCGTTCTTCCTGTCTCTTATCACTGCCCTTGCCGCCAGCACCAGGAAAAATGCCAGCACCAGAAGCACTACAATATCAGCTATATTCATAGTTTATGTCACCTTTCTGAATCCGATTCGCCATCGTCTCTCTTGTCTCCGCCAGCCATATCCTTATTCTTCACTGTTGGCTTTTTGAAAAATCCTCCATTCAGGCCTTTACAGTCTCTCCACGATCGATTTCGACATACTTCTTGTTCTGATCTGGCCTGAACAGAAGGAAGAGATAAACAGCCAGTACGATGAAGGCTACGATCGTCCAGCCTGTGAACGGAACTCCGTTGAAGAGTCCGATGATCTGGTAAACCATGAGTGTTACACACCATGCTGATATGTTCTGGAAAGCGATGGCCTGCCAGAATTTCTTCCTGTCGCCCATCTCCTTTGCCATTGAAGAAATAGCTGCAAGACAAGGGCTGTCGAAGATATTGAATACAAGGAAGGCAACGGCTCCCATTGATGCGCCTACGTGTGCGCTTCCGCTTCCGAAGAACTCTGTGAAAGCTGAACGAAGAGCGTTGAAGTGATAACCGCTCTCCTGAACGGCATCAGTTACATCTACACCGAGCTTTGATACGATTGAAAGTGTACCGACGAGCTGCTCTTTGGCAACGAATCCTGAAAGAGTAGCACCAACTGGCTGCCAGTGACCAAATCCAAGAGGATAGAAGATCGGAGCAAGGAAGCCACCAATTGCTGCAAGGATTGAATTAGCTGTATCGTCTACGAGTCCTAATGCACCCTTCTCGATTCCGAAGGATGAAAGGAACCACATTACTGCACAGCAGATGAAAAGGATCGTTCCGGCCTTCTTGATGAATGCCCACAGACGCTCCCACATATGAAGCAGAAGGCCCTTAATTGTAGGAAGATGGTATGCAGGAAGCTCCATTACGAATGGAACAGGCTCTCCTGCGAATGCCTTGGTCTTCTTAAGGATGATACAATATACTATTACAAGACCGATTCCTGCGAAATAACATAAAGGGGCGAACCACCATACATTAGATCCGAGTACGTATCCTGAAATAGCTGCAATTACCGGAAGCTTGGCTCCGCAAGGGATCATCGTCGTGGTCATCATTGTCATACGACGGTCTTTTTCGCTCTCGATAGTACGTGTAGCCATGATTCCCGGAACTCCGCATCCTGAAGAGATGAGGAAGGGAATGAATGACTTGCCTGAGAGTCCGAATCTGCGGAAGATACGGTCCATGATGAATGCAACACGTGACATATATCCGCAGTCCTCAAGGAATCCGAGAAACAGGAAGATGATTGCCATCTGTGGTACGAATCCAAGAGGTGTAGCGATACCATTTACGATACCATCTACGATCAGTGACTCAACCCATGCTGAAGCATGAATGCTGTGAAGCAGTGGTCTTACGAATCCATCCTCGATCCATGCTCCGAAGAGTGTATCATTGGTCCAGTCTGTAAGAGGTCCACCAGCCAGGGTGACACCTACGTAGTATACGAGGAACATGATGCCTACGAAAATAGGAAGTGCAAGCCATCTGTTGGTTACAACTCTGTCGATCTTATCTGAAAGAGAAAGCTCGCCCTGAGCGTGGCCCTTCTTTACGCATTCTCCGATGAGCTCTGTGATGTAATTATATCTCTGGTTTGTGATGATGGACTCTGAATCATCATCCATCTCCTTCTCGCATTCCTTGATATGTCCTTCGATCTCATCTGCAATATTTTCCGGAATATTAATATCTTCAAGAGCCTTGGTGTCTCTCTCGAAGGCCTTTATTGCATACCATCTCTCCTCATCCTTCGGAACTTTGCCCTGCAGATGCTCCTCGATATGAGCGATTGCATGCTCTACAGATCCTGTAAATACGTGTGGCAGTTCTCCAGCCTTCCTGGCCATTGCAGCCTTTACTGCCATATTAGCAGCCTCGGTGATATTCTCACCCTTCAGAGCTGAAATCTCGATTACCTGGCATCCAAGTGCCTCTCCGAGCTTCCTGGTATCAATATTGTCTCCATTCTTACGAACGACATCCATCATGTTGATGGCCATTACTACCGGGAGTCCTACCTCAACGAGCTGTGTGGTAAGGTACAAATTACGCTCGATGTTCGTTCCGTCGATGATATTGAGGATTGCATCAGGCTTGTCCTTAACGAGGTAATTACGGGCAACTACCTCCTCAAGTGTGTACGGACTCAGTGAATAGATACCAGGCAAGTCCTGGATCACCACGTCCTTATTGTCCTTCAGACGACCTTCCTTCTTTTCTACCGTAACACCAGGCCAGTTACCTACATACTGATTGGCACCGGTGAGGGCATTGAAAAGTGTGGTCTTACCGCAGTTAGGGTTTCCGGCAAGAGCGATCTTGATTTCCATTGTTTCCTCCTAATGATTTAAAAAATGCTGTCGGCTTTTTTCTTATTCCATCTCAAGGATGTCAGCATCGTCTTTACGAAGAGAAAGCTCAAATCCACGAACTGTAACCTCTACAGGGTCTCCAAGCGGAGCGACCTTGCGGACGTAGATCTGGGTACCCTTCGTGATGCCCATATCCATGATACGACGCTTGAGAGCGCCTGCGCCATGAATTGCTTTTACTGTGGCGTTTTCGCCGACCTTTACATCACGGAGCGTCTTCATCAAAAATTCCTCCATTCCTACTTGATATCCGGTTCAGACGGCACTACCTGTACTTTGGCTGCCATCTGGTCTGTTATTGCAAGCCTCGACTCCTTGAGATTCACAATTACATTTCCATTTCCTGACTGGCTGATGACCCCTACCCTGGCTCCTACGACAAATCCCAGATCCTCGAGATGCTGCTTCATCTCATCCGAGCCTCCGATCTTCGAAACCATGACCGCGTCCCCCGCCTGTGCGAATGATAATGGTAACATAACTTTTCATCCTTTCTAATTGTTAGTTAGTCGTAACTTACATATAGTATATTAGCACTACCTTACAAATCTGTCAAGAAAAAGTTAGTGTTACAAAACATTTTAATTGCGCTAATATATTAGAAGTGCCTAACAGTATTGAATCTGTATACAAAATGATGTATAATTTGAGAATATTTTAAGGAGGAATGCAATATGAAAATGCAGGAGTCGGCACAGGATTATCTCGAATCAATCCTGATCCTTTCAGAGCAGAAGGAATATGTCCGTGCCACCGATATATGCAATTATTTTGGATATGCGAGAGCCACCGTTTCAGTATTCATGAAGCAGCTCAAAGAAAACGGATATGTAAATATTGATGAGCACAATCACATCACCCTTACTGACAAGGGAATGGTTATTGCCCAGCAGATGTATGAGAGACACAAATTTCTCTCAAAGCTCTTCGTCAGTATCGGCGTGCCAGAAGATATTGCTGTCAAGGACGCCTGTCGTATTGAGCATTATGTGTCTCCGGAGACATTTGAAGCCATCAAGAGGGCTTACGGGGAGCAGGAAAAGAAGGGCTGAATAATAACTTAGGGGATAGGGGATAGTAATTTTCCTGGCCCCTCGCCCCTATCCCCTAACCCCTATATCCTAACCCCTCTTACACCATCTGAGCCTTGATCAGATTCGTCGTTCCTGAGATACCGAGCGGTACTCCGGCGATCAGAACTATCACATCTCCCTCAACGAGAAGATTCTCCTCTTCACATCTCGATATTGTGTGTGCGAAAAGCTCTTCCGCATCTTTTTCTTCCTGAATCATAATAGGAGTCGTGCCCCAGCAGAGATTCATCTGGCGGCAGACCTTGTCATCTATGCAGCCTGCAATGATTGGTGATGCCGGGCGGAATTTCGATACAGCATGTGCCGTGCGGCCTGACTTCGTGACTGTGACAATGGCTGTCGCATTGAGGTCGCCTGCGAGAAGACATGCTGAATGTGTGATACCGTCTGTTATTGATGATTCTGACTTGGCTGTCTCGTTCTTTATCATTCTGCTGAGGTAATGGATGTCCTGCTCTGTCCTTCTGGCAATCCTGTCCATTGTGGCAACTGCATCAACAGGATATTTGCCGGCAGCCGTCTCACCTGAGAGCATAATGGCTGAAGTGCCATCATATACTGCATTAGCCACATCTGTAGCCTCGGCTCTGGTCGGTCTCGGATGAGTGATCATGGAATCAAGCATCTGTGTAGCTGTTACTACGAACTTGCCGGCCTCATATACCTTCTTGATGATCATCTTCTGAATCACCGGCACATCCTCAAGCGGGATCTCAACTCCCATATCACCACGGGCTACCATTACACCATCAGCGGCATCAATGATCTCATCTATATTCTTGACGCCCTGGTTGTTCTCAATCTTGGCAATGATCTGGATCTTCTCGCCGCCATGCTCTTTCAGGATCTTTCTGATATCCTTGATATCCTGAGCAGTACGTGTAAAAGAAGCAGCAACGAAATCGAAGTCCTCCTGAACTCCGAATACAAGATCCTTGTAATCACGCGGGCTGACAAACGGCATTGACAGTTCGACATTCGGGACATTGACACCCTTCTTGTCAGAGATATGTCCGCCATTTACGACACGACAGGTGATATCTGTATCATTGACCTTCTGGACGACCATCTCTACGAGACCGTCATCAATCAGGATATGAACTCCCTCTGACACATCCTTCGGCAGATCTTTATATGTGATCGATACAATGTCCTGAGTTCCTTCTACATCTCTTGTAGTCAGTGTAAAAATCTGATTATCTGCGAGATCGACTCCACCATCTTTGAAATTCTTAAGTCTGATCTCAGGTCCCTTGGTATCGAGAAGAGCTGCAACAGGCTTGCCAGTTTCTTTTCTCAGCTTCCTGAGAGTCTTCAGTCTGCCGAGATGCTCCTCATGACTTCCATGAGAAAAATTGAATCTGGCCACATTCATACCTGCATCTATGAGCTTTTTCATCGTCTCCGGTGATTCAGATGCCGGACCGAGGGTACATATGATTTTGGTTTTTCTTCTGTAATCCATTATTATTTCCTGTTTGAGTTGTAAGTTCTAAGTCCTGAGTTATAACTCTTAACTTTTAACTCTTAACTTCTAACTCACTTAGCAATCATCGTTCCGTCCTTGCCTGCGATCAGCGGATTCTCAGGGTCAAGCTTTGCAATGAGAGTCTTTCTGATTGCTGAATCTCCGATGTAACTGATCGCTGCAGCAATCTTCGGTGCCATTGTACCTTCTTCAAACTGCCCCTCAGCGAGATATTTCTTCGCGTCTGCGACTGAAATGAAATCAAGCGGCTTCTCATCAGCTGTACCATAGTTCAGGCAGACCTTGTTAGTGCCTGTGAGGATGATCAGCATATCAGCATCTACCTGATCAGCCAGAACGCCTGCCGCCGTATCCTTTTCGATAACGGCCGAAGCACCTTTCAGAATATGATCCTGTGAAAGAACCGGAATTCCACCGCCGCCACAAGCAATGACTACCTGATCAGCATCAAGAAGCGCATTGATCGCATCAATCTCTACAATGCTCTGTGGCTTCGGAGTCGCAACGATACGTCTGTATCCGCCCTCGACCTCTGTCACATGATTGCCCTTCTTCTCCTGTGCCTGCGCCTCTTCCTTCGTGAGGACTCTGCCGATGATCTTCGTAGGTCTGTAAAAAGCCTCATCATACGGATCCACAGTCACCTGAGTGAGGACTGTCGCAACAGTCTTGTAGATACCCTTGTTGATCAGCTCACTGCGGATAGCGCTCTGCAGGTCATAGCCGATGTATCCCTGACTCATAGCAGAGCAGACACTCATAGGAGTATCTGTGTACTCAGGATACTTCTGTGAAAATTCATTCATGGCCGTATGTATCATGCCGACCTGCGGTCCATTCGAATGAGTGATCACAACCTGATAGCCCTGTGAAATGAATTCAGCCACAGCCTTTGCGCTGCCTGCTGCAGCCTTCTTCTGCTCCGGAAGCGTAGTGCCAAGCGCATTGTGACCTAATGCTATTACGATTCTCTTCTTGTCCATAAATCTCCTTAGATGAAAAAGGGGACGGGTCCCTTTTTCATCTTTTCGAAGGGACTCACCTTTCATCATAACTACAAAAACAGGCACGGCCTTAACACCGTGCCCTTATTATATAGTTTCTTTCACTTGAATACAAGTTATAATCCTATAAAAAGATGAATTTGGGACCTGTCCCCTTTTTCATCCTTTAGTTGCCGAAGATCTGGCTCCAGTCATAGAGACCGCCGTTGCCGAAGCTGTTGCTTCCGTCATCGTCGCTGCCACTGTTGTCCTGACTGTTGTCGCTGTCCTCATCATTGTCACTGCCTGAATCAGAATCATCTGATGGTCTGGCTGTAAGAGTGACTTCGACGTTCTTGGACTTATAGTCATTCTCTACAGTTGCAACTGCTACCTTGACCTTGTCACCTTTCTTCTTGCCTGAGATATACTCACGAAGTGATGACATTGAAGAAATAGCAGTCCCGTCAACTCCGGTGATCACGTCACCCTTCTTGATGCCTGCCTTCTCTGCCGGGCTTCCTGATACTACCTTCGTCACATATACCCCCTGTGGCATGTTATACGAGCTTGCCATCTCTGATGAGATGTCTGCGCCCTGGATTCCAAGGAATCCCTGGTCACTGGTAGATGTAGATGATGAATCAGATGAATCGCTCTTTGAACCAGGTCTGTTCGTTACCTTTCCTGTGCTCATCAGCTGGTCAATGATGGTCTTCGCATTGTCGATCGGGATCGCAAAGCCCATGCCCTCAACTGAGGCATTCTCTGATGAACCGCTGCTTGAATACTTGGCTGATACGATTCCTACGACCTCGCCCTTCGAATTCAGGAGCGCGCCGCCTGAGTTTCCTGAGTTGACTGCTGCTGAGGTCTGGATCATCTCCTGGGTGTATGTCTTGCCGTTGTCCTCATTCTGAATAGAGACCTCTCTGTTCAGTGCGCTGATGACTCCGGTCGTGACTGACTGTCCATATCCGAGAGCATTTCCGATTACAATTGCCTGCTGGCCTACCTTAAGTGATGCAGAAGATCCGAGTGAAGCTACCTTGATAGCCTTCTTTGTGCTGTCCTTCAGTGATGAAAGCTTTACCTTGATCACTGCGAGATCAGACTGTACGTCTGTACCTACGACCTCACCTGTGACGCTCTTATTGTCATTGAAGGTGACTGAGAGGCTGTTGGAATTGCTTACCACGTGATTATTCGTGGCGATATACAGATAATTGTCATCCTGCTTGAAAATGACTCCGCTTCCAAGGCTCTTCGTCGGTACTGTGGATGATGTGCCGAACCAGCTCTGTATCTTCTCGAGTGACATATTGGTCACCTGAACGATTGAAGGAAGTGTCTCGCTTGCAATTGCTGATACATCATCATTGCCTGCTGATGCTGAGGTAGCTGTTGATGCGATCTCCTTAGATGATGAGCTGTTGCTGTTCGTATCCTCAGTTGCTGTGCTGTCTCCACCTGCGAAATGACTGGTCAGGCGGTTCGTTCCGTATGTCACAGGCCCTGCCACGAGTCCGAAGATAAGTGCTGCTGCAACTACCTTTCCGAAAAACTTTGCCTTCGGGTGCGGCTTCTTTTCCTTCTTCGGCTGAACCGGTCCGTTGTACTGGCCGTTGTATGGATTGTAGCCATTGTCCTGCTGGTCGTTGCTGCCGTCATCACCACCCGGCTGATATTCGTAATACTGATAATTGCTCATATATCTTACCTCGCTTTCTATAGCTGTTCTTTTCTGTTGACAGGATATATATTAGCAGTTAATTATGATGAAAGTGTGAAGAACTGTTTCTTATTATGTGAAAAAATAGCTCATTTCTCATTCAACTGTTACTGACTTTGCCAGGTTCCTTGGCTTGTCGACGTCGCACCCTTTTCCTACAGCCACATAATAGGCGAACAGCTGAAGCGGGATGATAGCGAGGGAGTTCGTGAAGTACTGGTTGGTCTGCGGAATGTAAATCACATAGTCAGCATGCTCTTCCATATCTGTGTCGCCCTCATTGGTGACTGCAAGGACGAAAGCGCCGCGGGTCTTTACCTCTACTATATTCGATACGGTCTTCGGGTACAGCTTCTTCTGCGTGGCTATTGCTGCAACGAGGGTTCCATCCTCTATAAGGGAAATGGTTCCATGCTTCAGCTCGCCTGCCGGATAAGCCTCCGAATGGATATATGAGATCTCCTTCAGCTTCAGAGAGCCTTCCATTGAGATCGCATAATCGATCCCTCTTCCAATGAAAAAGATGTCCTTGGCACCGATATAGCGGTTCGCAAACTTCTGTATTTTCTTTTTATTATTGAGGAGCATGTCTATCTGATCTGGAAGCTTCTCGAGATCAGCCACGTATGCCTGCTCCTGCTCATCCGTGATCTCGCCTCTGGCCCTTGCGAAGCGGATTGCAAGCAGATAATGGCAGATCAGCTGAGCTGAATACGCCTTCGTGGTCGCTACTGCGATCTCAGGTCCGGCCCAGGTGTACATCACCTCATCAGCCTCACGGGCGATCGATGAACCCACGACATTTACTATCGCAAGCGTGCGGATACCTTTTTCCTTTGCAAGACGAAGAGCCGCAAGAGTGTCTGCTGTCTCGCCGGACTGGCTGATGATAAGCACGAGATCATTTTTATCCAGGATTGGGTCCCTGTATCTGAATTCGCTCGCCACATCCACGTCGGTAGGGATGCGGGCCATTTCTTCATATACATACTTCGCTGTAACGCCGGTGTGATAAGCGCTTCCGCAGGCAACGATATGGAGACGGCCGATATTTCTGATATCATCATCTGACATCTTCAGATCGTCTATCGCTACATGACCCTTGCGGATACGCGGTGACATCGTGTCACGGACGGTCTTCGGCTGCTCGTACATTTCCTTCAGCATGAAATGCTCATAGCCACCCTTCTCGGCAGCATTGGCATCCCAGTCTATATGCTTCGACTCCTTCTGTACCGGCTCACCATCCATATTGAAAAAGGCCATGCCTTCCTTCGTGAGGCAGGCAATCTCCTGATTGTCGATATAATACACGTCACGCGTGTGTTTCAGGATCGCAGTCACATCTGAGGCGATATAGCTTCCATCGTCTGCAATTCCGGCGACGAGCGGAGAATCCTTTCTTGCCGCATACACCTTATCCGGATGATCAGCGAACAGGATTCCGAGAGAATAGCTACCCTCGATACGCTGCATGACCTTGATGATGGCCTCGAGCGGATTGCCCTCATAGTAATAGTCAAGAAGCTGGGCCACTGACTCTGTATCTGTCTCAGAGATAAATTTATATCCCTTCGCAGTCAGCTTGTCCTTTATCTTCTGGTAGTTCTCAATGATTCCATTGTGGACTACAGCTATGGTCTTGTCCTTATTATACTGAGGATGAGCGTTGATATCAGAAGGCTCTCCATGGGTGGCCCATCTTGTATGACCGATACCCACGACACCAGGCATATTAGCCCCGTCATGAGTCAGCTCTTCCAGAACCTTGAGCCTGCCCTTGGCCTTCTTGATCTCAATCTGCTTGCCATCGAAAACAGCGATTCCGGCTGAATCGTACCCACGGTATTCAAGCTTCTCGAGACCATCAAGAAGGATCGGTGCTGCCTGGTCTTCTCCAATATATCCAACTATTCCGCACATAATCTAAACCTTTCTGCATTTTATAAAAGATGAAAAAGGGACCCGTCCCCTTTTTCATCTTATTGAGAGGTGGATGAAGTGGTGCTTTCACCCGCTTCATCATCCACCCCTATATTTCCTTCTACCTTGCTGTAGTCCTCTGCCGATTCCTCGGTCTTGCCTGTCACCTGGACTATCCGGTCGCTGATGGCTCTGACAGTCCGGCTCGGGGCGTAGCTCTTCTCGTCAAACATCTTCTGGTGCAGCTTCTCTACATTCGACTCGAGCGTGCACGGGATCATCGTATCCCTGCCATTGAGCTCCATCGTTGTCTCATTGAACGGGAAGCCGAAGGACTTGTCGATCGAATATGACTTCACTGCGGATGCGAGTGAGAGCATCTCTGTCATAGAGAAATTCGTCGATATCTTCGGGAACACATCATCTATTATCTTACTCATCTGTGATGCAGATGCGCCCTTGACCTTCTGGAACAGCTGGCTCATGACGGTACGCTGTCTTCTCGCACGGCCCCAGTCATCACCGGCTCCGTGTCTGATACGGCAGTATGCGCAGGCCTGCACACCATTGAGCGTCTGCTTCCCGGCCTTTGTCACAGGAGTAGCCTTCTTGCCTGAAACCCTTGCAACCTCTGGAATTGTAGGATATCTCCTGCTGTTCAGCGCCGCAAGCTCATCATCTGAGACATCCACCTCTATTCCACCTACATCATCGATCACATCGACCACTGCAGCGAAGTCCACGGACACGAACTTGTCCACGTTCAGGTCGAAATTCTCATTGATCATCTCCATAGCTTCCTTCTCGCCGCCACGGCCGTATGCGCCGTTTGACTTGGCAAGAGTCGTATTTCCTGTAGGATCGATATCGAGATAGGTATCTCTGTAGATAGATGCCATGCGGATCTTCTTAGTGTCGTTATTGATACTCACGAGGATCTGCACATCGGTATTGCCGCCATTATAGTTGCCGGCCGTCCTGTTGTCGACGCCGTACACCATGAAATTCGTGTAACCCGACAGCACCTTCTCAGTCTTCTTGGAAATATCTCCGGTCTTTACTTTTCCGATATTTCTCACATTTATCGTACCGAACTTCAGCCATGCAAAAAGCACGATCAGCAGTAGTATCAGTATGATTATCTCAATGATCAGAAGCACCTTTCTTCTTTTTCTGCGCTTCTTACGCCTCGAGGGCTGCCTTGTTTCTCTGTCGCTCATTTACTTTCCCTTTATTGTGTGGTTGTAGTCGTACTCTCCGACGTAGTCCCGGTATCGTCAATTCCCTTATTATTCTCGGAACTGCTGAAGTCCACGTCGCTCTGCTCGGTCTTCCCGGTGATAGTCACGATCTGGCGGCTGATGGAATTTACTACATTATTCGGGGTGTAGCTCTCCTCATCAAACATCCTCTGATGAAGCTTCTCCACATTCGTGGCAAGGGTGCACGGGATGACAATGGAGCCGTATGGATTGATCGTGGCTGTAGTCTTGTCAAACGGGAAACCGAATGACTTATCTATAGAATATGACTTCGCAGCCGTAGCTATCGAAAGGATCTGTGTCGCCGAGAAATTCGTCGAGATCTTCGGAAGGACATCGTCTAATATCTTATTCAGCTCTGAAACAGATGCGCCCTTTACCTTCTGCAGAAGCAGGTTCATGACCTCTCTCTGCCTCGATGCACGGGTGAAATCCCCGCCGGCCGTATGCCTGATACGGCAGTACGCCGTCACCTGGTCACCATTGAGCGTCTGAAGCCCTGACTTAGTCACCAGCTTCGGAGTCTTGCCCGAAGCACGCGCAACCTCCTGCACGAGAGGCTTCGCATTCAGTGCCTGAAGCTCTGCAGGTGTCACATTGATCTCGAGACCACCGACATCATCGACCACATCAGATACCGCACGGAAATCCACTGTCACGAACTTGTCGAGATTCAGTTCGAGATTCTCATTGACCATCTCCATGGCCTCTTTCTCGCCGCCGTATGCGTATGCTGCATTACACTTGGCAAACTTGGAATTGCCTGTCGGGTCGATATCAACGATCGTATCACGATAGAGTGAAGCCATGCGGATCTTCTTCGTATCGTTATTGATGCTCACGATGATCTGGACATCTGTATTGCCTGTATCATAATTCCCGGCACGGCGGTTGTCCACGCCGAACACCATGAAATTCGTGTACCCGCTCAGGGTCTTCTCAGTCTTCTTCGATATCGCGCCCGGCTTCACCTCGCCGATATCCCTGAAATTGATCATGCCGAATTTCAGCCAGACGAAGAGTGCAGCCAGAAGCACCAGCAGGATAACAAGCTCTACGATGAGGATGATCCTGTTTCTTTTTCTATGCGCTTTTGCCTTACCGCTCATATTTTTCCTCGCAAAAAAGTTTCATAACCTCTGAATCATACCCCGATTCATTCTGTTTGTCAATCGCTACAGATAGTAGTTGTCCATGCCCATCGGGAGATTCCTGTTGTAGCACGGATCACCGGCCGTGATCGTTTTCTTCCACTTGTCACGCATGATCTGCCTCGACGCCTCCTCGCTCGTCTCATTCGTCCCCGGGCGCATGCATACTACCTGCGGCACGAATACGACTCTCATGCCTCCTGCCCGCGCCTTCAGGCATAGGTCGAGAAACATGTCATCGCCCCTGAGTCTCCGGTCGAAGCCGCCGCATCTTCTGAAAAAAACCGCATCCACCATGCAGAATGAGAAGTCCACCATAGACACGTCCTGGGCCGTCACATTCCGTCCATAGAGCCCCGACGAAAAGACGCTCTGACTGTGGCACGCCGGATAGGTCACACCATTCTTATCATAAATATATCCGCAGTTGTGAATGTGTGTCCCGTGGACGAATTTGCCTGCCGCAATCGCGATATCAGGCTGGGCCACATATCCATACAGGATCTCAGCAGCCTTTCTCGTAATGACCCTGACGCGGCCATTTTTCACCAGGAGCACATCTGACTTATGCGCCTCGTATTCGCTGCCGTCGTATCTCACCTGCCATGAATCGCCCGATATTCCCCCGCTGACCCGTGCCCTGACTCCGGCCTGATTGAAATACGCCGATACCACGGTGATATGCTCCCGCAGGCTGCGTCTGGTGAGCTCACGCAGCTCGCTGCCATCAGGCATGTCATACACCATGCGGTGCCACAGCAGCGCGCTCACATGGCCGAACCTCACCCCGCGCGACATTGCCCTTAGGAAAAATTCATACGCAAATGCGAAGGTCAGCTGCCTGTTGAACTGCCCGGTCCTCGCGAGCGCAGAACGCTTCACGATGAAGGTGTCTCCTATATAATTGCTTCCGAGCAGAAGCTCCTTATTGAAATCAGGTAGAAAATACGGATTTGTGCGGCTTCCGTCCTTTATCTCGTCATGATCCGTGTAGATGATCTCATCATCCGGATGGCCGGAGATATAGTCGCTCAGATAGCGCAGGATCATGGTATTGAGCCTGTCGGTGAGTCCCAGGAAAATAAGATAGTCTCCCCTCGCCATTCTGATCCCCGCATTCCAGACATCCGCCAGTGACCCCTTCGGGCGGATCGTGTGATACTCAGCCCTCGGATCATCCTTCGCTGTCTTCCTCGTGACTGCCTCGAGCCCCGCACCCGGACAGGCATCGAGCACATGGATCTCGAGATTCTTCCAGCGGAGTGCGACAGCCGATTCTATCGCCTGCCTGAAAAAAATGGCATTCGTCTCATACGCTCCTATGATTATTGAAAAGCGGATCTTCTCGAGCTGCATTACTTTCCATTCCTCTTCAGGAGTTCCCTTGCGCTGTCAACCGAATCCACACCATGCAGATTCTTCACAGGCGCGAATTCCTTCTCCCTCTCTACCTCTACCGGCAGGAAATCCGGAAAATCCTCGATCAGATCAGTGATCATGATCTCATACTTGTACCCGTTAGGCTCCGTCGGCTCTATATGCTCTCCCGGCTCGCTCCCGAGTCTCCACGGACGGCCGTGTATATCTGAGAGATACGGGATCTTTTTCTCGACCTTATGCACCGGCAGTCCCTCATTCAATGTGCTTAAAAGTATTGAAGTATCAAAAAGATAGTTCACCGTCACGCCTGCTGCATAGACGAGATTGCCGTCCTTATCCCTCTCATTGCACATCTCCTCTGTCATCTGGGTATAGTCGATGACCGACGGTCTGCCGTTCCTCGCGCACACGACTCCGACCTTCTCATCAGGGCCGGTCTTCATGACTGCCTTCACTCCTGCATGCTTCCCCTCGCAGATCAGCGCCCCTATGAATTCCGGGTCTGCTATTTTTGCCAGCACATTATCCACTCCGAAGACATTGAGCCACCTCACGCCTTCGAGCTTCTTCCTGTAGCCTGCCTTGATGAGCGATTTGAAAAATCCTCCATTCCCGTTCGGGGATGTCGCCGGCACATTCACATCCTCATAGAGCGGTGCTCCGTCGAAGTCCGTGGCCTGCGCCATTTCCTGCCTATAGAAACATATCTGTGACGGGTCATAGCCGAAATAATTTTTCTCCTCGAAAAATGCCCTGGTGGCCTCGTCATTCTTGTCCGAGGTCATCACGAAAAATGGTATGCTCCGGTCCCCGATCTCCTCGCGCAGATTATCAAAAAGGCAGGCGAAGATCGACTTATCAGCCTCTATCGGATATGTGCCCTTCGGGCCGTCATATCCGAGTCTCGTGCCCATGCCGCCAGCGAGCAGCAGCAGTGCTACCTCCCCACGGTCTATGGCCTCGAGGCCTGCCCTGCGGAAGGTGTCCCTTTTCATATTGAATTCATCTAGCCTAAGCGTTGCTACCGGTGTTACTTCTGTCTTCATTTACTGCCTCAAGCCTCATAAACGGCGTGTTCTCATCGTCCGTGATATCTATATACACTCTGCCCTCTTCATGACCTCTCCTGACGATCATCTGATCCCCGAGATGTGCCTGGTTCCTGTATTCTATCCTGAAGAAATTGAAGACACCCTCCTTCGAGAGAAAATGCTCCGCTATCGACACGTACTTCCCATTGTTCACATGGGAATTCGAATCGATCATTGTCTCATCCACCCTGATCGATGCCAGTGTCTCCATTTCTCCGCTGAACTGTATTTTTCTCTTGCCGAACTCCTCTGTCGGCGGCGCGCTGACTCCATAGGTGCTAAACATCTCGTCCGGTGTGCGGGTCGGGGCCATCTTGTCGAGATCCATATATATCCACAGGGAATTCGCTGTGACGAACGGGGTCTCGTTCCAGTCAGTGATCGTGAAGTACCTCGATGCCAGCATCCCGCGGGCATTGTACGGATATGTCCTGACTGTCACGTTGTCGCCCATATTGATCGGCTTGTGCAGTCTCACCTGCCAGTCCGTGACGAACCAGGCCCTGTGATTCTCCTTCAGCCACTGTGATGTATAGCAGGTATCCTGCGAGTGGAAGGTGGCGCAGTCCTGCAGTAGATTGATGATCCCCGTCAGCGGCAGGCGGAGATTCTCATCTGTAGTTGAAAACCCGACGCGGGTCTGTATTTCATACATTGGTTGGACCTTTCTTCGAAACTATTATATTCCATGTAGTAAATGCATCTCTTTTATATTTTCGTATATTGTATCATTTATAAAAGAGCGTTGCAATTAATTAAGAGAGCAATGCATTCGCAGACACTCTCTGAATACGAAAAAAGGAACCGCTTTCGCGATTCCTTCTAAAAATAGCTGGCCCACAAGGATTCGAACCTTGAAATGACGGAGTCAGAGTCCGCTGCCTTACCGTTTGGCTATGGGCCAATGACTGACAACAGAAACTATTATACACGTTTCAGAGAAAAATGCAAGCACTTTTTACATTTTTTTCGGGCCGGTGTGAATATTACAGGTCTTGTTGATGATCGCCGGGTCTACGAGGTACTTTCCGTCATCCGTGTCCATGTCGCCGCCGGTGATGAAGACCTTCTCCCGGGTATGCGGACAGTACTCCGTTGCAGGCAGCCCTGACTCCGTGCAGATCGTGAGACTGATATGATGATCACAGCTCTCTGTCGGCTCTGTGCCCTCCTCGAAGAACTCTGCATACACCATATTTCCTCTCGGATCGTGGTCGCAGACTCCCTCTACCGGCACCTTTCCCGACTTCCTGCATACTCTTTTCTCTATGATTCCTTCCGGGATCACGAAGCCCTTTTCCTCCTTCGTCGAATGTATCTGGATCATCACGGACTTCCAGATATTCTGCGCGTATGCGGTCGAGCCCTGCGGAGTATTGTCATCATTTCCTCCCCAGATCACGCAGGTATAGTACGGCGTGAAGCCCGCGAATACAGCATCCCTGTCATTATCGGATGTGCCGCTCATTCCTGCAACTCTCATCCCTGTAAATGACGCCTTCCTGCCATTTCCACCGGTCATCGAATCCTGCATTGCTGATGTCAGAAGCCAGGCCGTCGTCGTCTTCAGCACCCGCTTGCCCTCTCTGTCTGTCGTGTCCAGTATCCTGTTGCCGGATGCGTCCTCCACAGTCGTATAGTAAACCGGCCTGTGGTATATGCCGCCATTTGCTATCGTCGCATAAGCTGCAGCGAGCTCGCAATTCTTCACGCCGGATACTACATTTCCCAGAGCCAGCGCCTGATTATTATCTCCCTCCTTCAGCGTCGATATGCCGAAATCCTTCACATACTGATAGCCGATGCCCGTGCCTATATCCGTAAGCACCCTG
This sequence comes from uncultured Lachnospiraceae bacterium, assembly GCA_900315505.1. Classification (GTDB taxonomy): domain Bacteria; phylum Bacillota; class Clostridia; order Lachnospirales; family Lachnospiraceae; genus Weimeria. The sequence continues at coordinate 10,902 of OMZG01000016.1, read as the reverse complement.
ACTGCGACCACATTCACCGAATCCGTGATCGCCTCGCGGAGCGTCGTGAAGCCGCCGTACCGGTCGTTTGCATTGCGTATCTTTGCCCCATTCTGGAATGCTGAAGGCGCATCATCCTCAACCGATGCCAGTGTCATGCCGCCTGCATCGAGTGCCGGTGCGTAGGTTGAGAGGATCTTCATCGTATCGCCGGGCTGCCTGGTGATGTCGCAGGCACGGTTTAGAGACCTCTCTCCTGCCTTCTCGCCCCGGCCTCCGACTATCGCTCTTACCCTGCCGGTCTGCTGGTCGATGATCGTCATAGCTGCCTGTGGCTGAAGCGTATAGACTATGTGCTCTCCGCCCTTCGGTATCCTGCCGCCTTTCGTCACCTCTGCCCTGTAGGCCGCATAGGCTGCCTCGGCTTCCTTTTTCGTCGAGAAATCTATATTATTTCCGAAACCATTTTTCTCATAGTAGCGAAGCATCGACCTCTCTGAATAGTTCTTCGTCTCTCCGTCCTTTATCACAGTCAGCGTAAAGGTAAACGAATACCTCGCGCCGGATGAATAGTTGTCGGCATTATTTATCTCATGCTCTGCTATCCGCTGTACCCTCGAATCCTGGGTCGTGTGAATAGTGAGTGCTCCGGTATAGAGCCTGATATATGCCTCTGTCGCGGAGAGTCCCTGCCTGTCCATCAGGTCGCGTATCACCTGCTCCGTCATTGCCTCGACGAAGTATGATGCGCTGCTGCCGTAATTCTCATTCCCCCTGGAGATGCGCTTATACACATTATCATCCATCGCCTGCTTGTACTCAGCTGTCGTGATATATCCCTGATCGAGCATCGCACTGAGGACCTTTTCCCTGCGGATGGAATTGGTCTTCGGATGATCCACCGGATTGTACCTCGAGGTATCACCGGCGGCCGCTGCTATCACGGCACACTCCGAGAGGGTCAGTGTGCTCACTCTTTTATTGAAATATTTCTCTGAGGCGGCCTCCACTCCGAGGGTATCGCCGCCGAGGTTGACGTAATTCAGATAGCTTTCCAGGATCTCGTCCTTCGTCATCCGCTTCTCGACCTGCAGTGCCAGATACTGCTCCTGTATCTTCCTGCCGACTCTCGCCGAGAAGGTGTGCCCATTTGTCTTCGTGGAGAAATAATTATTTGCGATCATCTGCTGGGTGATCGTGCTCGCGTCCTGCGAGAAATGTCCGCCATTCACGAGGCCCTGGAACGCCGCCCTGATGACTCCTCTGACATCCACTCCATTGTGTCTGTAGTATCTCGAATCCTCGATCGCGACAAAGGCGTGCTGCAGATCCTTCGGGATCTCCCAGATGCTCACCCGCTCGCTGTCCGCGCTTTTGAGCGAAAGCGTGGCTATCCTGTTCCCTTTTGCATCGAGGACGGTACTCCCCTTGCCCTCTGGCTCCACGCTGATATGCGACGCATCCGGCAGCTCATCTATCTGCGTCTTCGCATAATATATGAATCCCCCGATTCCGACCGCTATCACTACGAGTATCAGGATAAGCAGTGTCTTGATGAGGGATGTGCTGAATTTCCTTATGGTGGAACGCCTGTCCTTCGACTTCGGCGATATGTAATACTCCACGTAGTCTCTGCCGTAATTCATGCCCTTTATTATATCAGAAGTTGCTGTTATAATAAAGATGTTACCTGACATGTCAGCCATGCAGGGAGTCCTTCACGTCGTCCATCTGTTCAATTGGAGACTATTATGTACAGAATTATAGATGACGGCTCTTCAGAGATTGTGGAGAAGAAGTCGCGGTTCCTGGGATTCGCGATCTCCGTCGATTCTGCGGATGAAGCCGTTGATAAGATTACTGAGATTAGAAAAAAGCACTATGACGCACGGCATGTCTGCTATGCTTATGTGATCGATGGCCTGGTGAAGTCATCTGACGATGGCGAGCCGCAGGGTTCTGCCGGAAGGCCGATCACCGATGTGCTCGTGCATCTGGGACTCGATCACTGCCTCGTGGCTGTCGTCCGGTACTTCGGCGGCATCCTGCTCGGTGTCGGCGGTCTGATCCGTGCTTACACCTCTGCTGCACAGGAGGCTCTCGATGATGCTTCCCTGATGGAGCTTCACTCAGGCTTCCCGCTCACTGTCACCCTCGACTACAATGAATACGGGAAAGCCGACTACTTTTTCAATGAGAACAGAATCCCCCGCACCGGCACTGAGTACGGTACAGGGGTGACTCTTCATCTGATGGTTCCTTCTGAACTGAAGCCGCTTGTAGAGAAGCACTTAGCAGAGATCACCGCCGGGAAGGCTTCGCCCGACTGGGGTGATGAGCAGGAGTATGGAATTGTGGATGGGGAAGTCATCAGCATTTGAAGTTAATAATTGCGGAAATGAAAGGATGGTTTACATATGTATCTGGCAGACAGATGGACTGATTATGAAGTGATCGATACCTCAGATGGTGACAAGCTGGAACGCTGGGGAAAGTATATATTGCAGCGGCCGGACCCGCAGGTGATCTGGAATACTCCGAAGGGACCGGAATGGAAAAAAATAAACGCTCATTATCACAGAAGCAACAAAGGCGGCGGTCAGTGGGAGTTCTTCGATCTGCCTAAAGAGTGGACTATTCATTATCCGCTTCCGGCAGGCAGGCTGACCTTTCACCTGAAACCGTTTTCATTCAAGCACACCGGTCTGTTTCCGGAGCAGGCTGCCAACTGGGAATGGTTTTCTTCTATAATAGGCAGTGAAAAAAAGAAACATCCTGACCGTAGGATAAAGGTCCTGAATCTCTTCGCCTATACCGGCGGCGCGACTGTTGCTGCAGCGATGGCCGGTGCAGAAGTGACTCATGTCGATGCATCCAGAGGCATGGTGACCTGGGCTCATGAAAACGCTATCTCAAGCGGCCTTGAAAATGCGCATATCCGCTGGCTCGTAGATGACTGCATGAAGTTTGTCGAGAGAGAGATCAGACGAGGCAATCATTATGACGGGATCATCATGGATCCGCCGTCATACGGACGTGGTCCTAAGGGCGAGGTCTGGAAGATAGAAGAAAAGATATACCCGCTGATCTGCGACTGCAGAAAAATATTATCAGATGACCCGCTGTTTTTCCTTGTAAATTCATACACCACCGGGCTCCAGCCTGCTGTACTTCACTACATGCTTGGGACTGCGCTCAGAGGAATCCCTGGAACCATTGAGGCTGACGAGGTCGGGCTTCCGGTGACAAAAACCGGACTGGTACTGCCATGCGGAGCAAGCGGCAGATTTCAGAAAATTTAACTGTTGTAAGAAAAAAGATCCCTGACGAGAAAATCGCCAGGGATCTTTTATTTCAAATCTTTTAGCTAAAAAGACAGGAGAACCGTCCCCTTGTCCCCTGATCAGTCTTCTGACTCTGGTACGTGGTCGAGGAGATCGAGTGAATGTTCCTCTACCATCTGGTCGCACATATCAAGGAAGACATCAAGAGGTACATCGTTCAGCTGCTTGTTGCTGCCACGGAGATTGATTGAAACTGTGCGGTTCTCTTTCTCCTTGTCACCAAGAACGAGGATGTACGGATCCTTGTAGTTCTTGAATGTCTTGATCTTGTTCTTCATGTTGGCTTCTGAGTAGTCAGCTTCTACGCGGATGTGGTTCTTGCGGAGTAGTGAAGCGACCTCCTTCGCATAATCATTATGCTCCTCACGGATTGGAACGATTCCTACCTGGTATGGTGAGAGCCAGAACGGGAATGCGCCCTTGAAGTTCTCGATCAGGATTCCGATGAATCTCTCCATTGAACCAAAGATGGCACGATGGATCATTACTGGTCTCTTGAGAGATGAATCAGCTGCTGTGTACTTCATGTCGAAGTTCAGAGGGAGCTGGAAGTCGAGCTGGATGGTTCCCATCTGCCACTCACGGCCAAGGGCATCCTTCATCTTGAGATCGATCTTCGGACCATAGAAAGCTCCGTCGCCTTCATTGATCTCATAATTGCCTGGGCCATATGTCTTCTCGAGGATATCCTTGAGGTCAGCCTCTGCCTTGTTCCATACCTCGATGTCTCCCATGTAGTCATCTGGTCTGGTAGAAAGTTCTGCCTTGTATGTGAGTCCGAATGTACCATAGATCTCAGTCGCGATATCCATGATATCCTTGATCTCGCTTGCGATCTGATCCTCTGTCACAAGGGTATGTGCGTCATCCTGTCTGAACATCTGAACACGGAAGAGACCGTTCAGCTCACCTGACTTCTCTTTTCTGTGGATGACATCTACCTGATTGATCCTGAGTGGCAGTTCACGATATGAACGTGCCTTGTTCATATATACCTTGATGGCATTCGGGCAGTTCATAGGCTTAAGAGCATAGGTGTCGTTATCATCCTCGCCAGGGATAACGAACATGCCGTCCTGATAATGTGCCCAGTGTCCTGATGTAACCCAGAGCTCTTTCTTCGAAACTACCGGTCCTGAGATCTCCTGATAGCCATGCTCCTCATGGATTCCTCTCCAGAAATCAAGGAGTGCATTGAAGACCTTCCAGCCTCTTGGGAGCCAGTATGGCATTCCTGGTGCTGTCTCATCAAACATGAACAGATCGAGCTGTGGTCCGAGCTTCTTGTGGTCTCTCTCCTTAGCTTCTCTGATCAGAGCCTTGTGCTCCTTGAGCTGCTGCTTATCAGGGAATGCATATGCATAGATTCGTGTCAGGGAATCATTGTGCTCATCACCTCTCCAGTATGCGCCTGATACGCTTCTGATCTCGAATGCTGCGCTCATGAGCTCCTGAGAATTGTCCACGTGAGGTCCTCTGCAGAGATCCACATAGTCATCACCGGTCCAGTAGATCGTGATCTTCTCATCATCTGCGAGATCCTTGATGATCTCTGTCTTGTATTTCTGACCTTTAAAAATATCAAGGGCTTCCTGCTTTGATACTTCCTTACATGTCCAGTCCTCACGACGCTTGATGATCTCTCTCATCTTGTCTTCGATCTTCTTGAAATCTGATTCCTGGATTGTGGCTCCTTCCGGGAGTTTGAAATCATAATAGAATCCGTCTGAGATCTGTGGTCCGATGGCGTACTGTACGTCTTTTCCGTAGAGCTCGATGACGGCCTTTGCGAGAATGTGTGCCAGTGAATGGCGATACACTTCAAGATACTTTTCCTTGTCCATGTTGTTCCTTTCTTGTAGAAATCATCGGAAGTTCGGATGGCATACAAGTCGCTCGAGGCACGCTCTCGCTAATGCTTAGACGCAGCGGTGCATAGGCGGCTAAAGAACAGCCGCCAAGCACCGGCGTCACGCTATTACCTCTCGCGGCTTATATGCCATCCTCCTTCCTGTTTCCACACTAAACCATTAACTAATGCATGTAAAGGACATTTCAAATACATATCTGACATATAAAAAACGCCCCTCACACAACACCTGAAGAGTTTGTGCGAGGGACGTATGATATACGCGGTTCCACCCTGCTTGTCGCTTCATAAAAGCGACCACTTCATTAGACTGTAACGGAGTCACCGTACCCGATTAAGGGTCACTCGGAGATGGTCTTCACAAACTGCCTCAACAGAATACTTTCATCCACGTGTATTCCTCTCTGGGAAGAAGCCTGTCTGCTACTTTTCTCGTCAACGTTTTGTTTACGCGCTTTATATTAGTACAAAAAGTGCGAGTTGTAAAGTGAAATTTTTGTAAAAAATCACTTCTTTACATATTTGAATGTAACCTTGGAAAGGCCTGCCTTGCAAAGCATCTTTACTACTTTGTTGTACTGCTTTTTATTCTTTGCATAAAGGATTACCTTTACAGACTTTGCATTCCTGCATCCTGTGAATGCCTTCTTGTCTACCTTCGTGAGACTGTTGACATTGAGCTTGATAGTCTTTAAGTTCTTGCAGTTCTTGAAGGCATTGGCTCCGATTGTTGTCAGGTTCTTCTGCTTTGACAGATCAACTGTCTTCAGATTAGAGCAGTCTGCAAAAGCATTCCTGCCAACGGATGTCACCTTTGTACCTTTGAATGATACCTTTGTAACCGTCTTATTTCCTGAATACTTATCTGACTTAATGGCTGTAGTATTCTTTGGAACTGTTACTGTCTTCTTGCCGGTATCCTTCTTCTGATCATCCTTTGTATCTTTCTGATCGTTATTGTCAGATGTATTCTCATCCTTGCCGTCATTGGTCTTTTCAGGCTTTGTGTCATCGGTCCTGTCTGGATCCTTTGTATCATCTGGCTTGTCGATATCCTGCTTCTGGCCATCCGCAGATGGTGTATCAGTAGATGGCGTTGATGGTGTCACTACTGGTTCCGGAGCTGGCTCTACATGTAGAGTATATGGCTCATCCGGGACATCAATACCAGTATCTTTACTGCCTGTGCTAACATCATCACTCAGATTTTCAAGTATGAAATTGTCAAGATATACATGATGCTCTGTAGTAATGTGATTCTCTGGTTTGTTTTCTAATGATCCGAGATTGACATTAAGTATTGCAGCTGTGTCTGTTGGTTCTGTCATCTCAAATTCTTTTGTAAAAGTCTGCCAGTCATTAGTAAGTGATACAGTATTGTTTCCCGAATAAAGTTTCCACTCTCCACCGTTCTGCTGCATTACTGCACTGAGCTGACGATCAAGTGTGCTTCTGCCATCAAATGTCAATCTGTACTTTTTGCCCTTTTCAAGAGTAATACCTTCCTGTTTCAGTTGAACACTATAATCAAAAGCTCCTGTATCCTTTATTGAAAAATCAATCGCATTATTATGTCCTGACTTTATGGAATCAATCCCAAATGCATTTGCATTACTATCCTGCACCCACGGTTTAAAACCTGTATCGCCATTATCAAATGACCCATTCTTGATCATTGCAGACTCACGAATTGCTATATTATCAAGATAATATGTGCCAGGCTTTGAAAAAGTGATTCTGATATTTGAATGATCTCTGTCCTTATCTTTCGTCAGAAGATTATATTCAAAAGTTCTGTTCTCTTTTGTAAGCTCCGGGCTGAATTCCTTACCTGCAGAAACAACTTTTACACCATCAGAAGCTCCATCTTCAGTATAGGCATCAAAACTAAGTTCATATGTAGCTGTTCCGAAAGGCTCAAGACTTCCCTGGCCTACTGTGACCGGATTATCCTTGACAGTGACCTTAAGTCGTCTGTCATTATTGTGATTTGTCACAGAAACAGCGTTCTTATCAGTCACATCCCAATATCCAAGTCTGTTTTCGCCCTGATCGAATGTACCATTATACAAATAATTTCCATCCGGACGAACTGTCTTGTCCATTGCATCAGGAAGGCGATTTCCGGACTTATGTATCAACCTTACATTAGAAATAGTTACAGGAGCTGTCGAGCCCTGACTTCCAAGATTGAATTCAAGACATCCATTGGCATCTGTCTTACTATTCATCGTAAAGTCGAAGGTATAAGTCTGCTTTTCAGGTCCGACCTTTACCTTAGTATCATTGAAATATCTGGTCCAGCCGTTATCAGGTCCTTCAATATCAGCAATAATTGTTCTGTCCCGATCTGATGCGGCATCAAATGAAAGCTCATATGTCCAGCCTTTGTACATCGGAAGGCCTCCCTGTTTCAGCTGAACACTATGATTCTGAGACCCAGCTGCCACAGGATTAATTGTTATTGCGTTGTTGCCTATAGAGTAGGTTGTGCCTGCTCCATCTGCCTCAAGATGCAGCTGCCAGTCAGCTACATTCGTAGCACCAGAATCTGCTATATTGCTTGAAAAATCCCCATTTAGAACGTAATTTCCGTTTCTGTCTGCCTCCCTGTATGTAACTTCCTTTACAGGACGCTTTGCCTCAGCTTCTTCCTTTGCATACTCCTCTGCGCTCTTCTGATATACTCTGACATAGTCGACCTGATATGACTGATTTGGCATATCTTTGATTTCCTTCATTTCAGGGTTTGTCACCCATGAACCACCCACAGCAAGGTTCAGGATCACATAGAAATTCTGATCAAATGGTGCCGGATATGTCAGCTGACTGTCATCATCAGCTCCTGTGTACCAGTCGCTAGTAGTGTACACTTCCTGACCATCAACATACCAGGTGATTTTTCCCGGTTCCCAGTCTACTGCGTATGTGTGCCAGTCCTTTGCAAAATCCTTATTTGTTGTCAGCACATCAGTGCCCTGATTCTGCCTGTGACCAGATCCTGAATTATAACCATAATGAATCGTGTGATACGACTTATTGGTCTCCTGACCCATGACCTCCATGATATCAATCTCACCACACTTAGGCCACTGACCATACAGACTCTCATCGCTTGCCATCAGCCAGAATGCTGGGAGATATCCCTTGCCTGTCGGTACCTTGGCTCTTGCCTCGAAACGGCCATAGGTGAAATCGTGCTTTCCCTGAGTGTTTATACGGCCGGAGGTGATATCATAATCGCTCACTTCATCTTTTTTCTCAGATATTGCAGCACCTGACGCAGCCGATTCAGTTGCACTGCTTTCTTCAGCTGGTGTAATATCTGTCAGTGAAACATCGGAGAATGTAACAACAGCAGGCTTGCTATCATCAGTTTTTCCATTTATAAGTCCAAGATTGAACTGCAGAATTATTGCATCCGACGATTCATCATCAATCGTAAAGTCCCGAGTGATTATTTTTTCATCAGTTGTAACATCTACGATCGCTCCGCCGTACGAGCTATAATTTTTATCAGGATTACATAAATTTATTTCTACCTTTCTGGCAACTGTAGACTCTGCTTTAAAGCTCAGGTGATATTTATGTCCCTTTTTGATAGAAAGGCCGCTCTGCTGCAGCTGAACATAATAATTGGCAGCTCCGGAGTCTTTAACGGTAACTATCGCCTTACCATTTTCATAATCAGCTGTTCCTTTTCCTGCGCCGATTCCATCCGTATTCGGCTGAGTGACAAAAGACCAGTTTGTCCCATCAAATTCATTACTTTTCAGAATCTCCTTTGACTTTCCAGTCTCTTCCTCAGTCTTCTCCGGCTCTGCCGGTTTTTCTGCTTCTTTTTTCTTTGCAGTCGGCTGAATAGTCAGGTGTCCGTCACTTACCTTGATATTATCAGCAGAATGCTTTTCATCGGTATATGCCTGAAGCTCACTGTTTACCCAGCCCGGTTCATGAGCCTCTACATTCCAGTCGTTTGTATTCAGTCTGTCTCCATTGAACTCATCATGCCAGGCAAGATGATAGCCCTCACTGCTATACTTGTCTGCTATACTGCTGTCTTCACTCATAGCCTGTTCATCTGCTTTAGCACTGATAACAGGTGCAATACCTGTTGCCACCAGTGACATCGAAAGAGCCACTGCTGCCACCCTTTTATAAACATCCCGGTTTTTCATTCTGGTTGCCTTCTCCTTTCACAATATCTGTTTATAACCCGCACGCGTTTTTTGCGATATACAAATTTATAACAGAAATGTTCCGAGAGATATATCTTATTAACAGAATTTTTGTCAGATTCATGACATTTGTATGTCATTTATTTTTTATAAAAAAAGCCGCCCCGAATGCTCGGGACGGTCTGTATCAGGAAACGTGAATGGGGCTTTATCTCTGGCTGCCCTTGAGGAGCGGCGAGATATGCTTGTAGATAAGGAATGTAAACGCTCTTCATCGACGGGATGATAGCCTGATATGCCTGAAGGATAGTAGCCTTCGGCATGAAATTGTAGTAAACCGGATATACGAAATAGATATTGCTTGGAAGACTCACGAGTGCCATCACGATCGCGCCTGCAAATGATGCAATGACTGCGCCCTTTTTTGTCTTATTGAACTTGTAGACAAGTCCTGCGACTCCTACGAATACTGCTCCAAGAATGAAATTCGAAATCTCGCCTACACCGAAGCTCTGTGATACCAGCGCATGGAACAGGTTCTTCAGAAGCTCGATGATGATTCCGCATACAGGTCCCATTGCAAATGATCCGATAAGTGCCGGTAAATCAGAGAAATCGAACTTGATGAATGTCGGCATGAATGGAACCGGTACCTCGATCAGCTGGAGTACGTATGCACATGCTGCGAGAACTCCCGTCACTGCGATGTAGCGAACCTTGTAGTTCGTGCCCTTACTCTCTTTACGTGTCTGTGGTGCTGTCATGTCTGCCATAATATGTGATCTCCTTTCTATGGCCGCCGTTTATCACGGCATTCTTGGGAGATCCTCTTACAACAAAAGAAAAGGCACTCTGACAAATATCAGGGCACCAAAAAAATTTATTTTTAAATCTTCTTCCATCCAGACTTGAAGATATTGTATGAATGATTTGTGCAGATGACCTAGCATCACTATGCAGTGAGGCAAGTCAGATGTGCAAAGAATTCATCAATATCTGACACTGTTGGCACTGTTGGTACCGGAATCACACCGGTTCAGCCGGGCTTCTGAGCCACGGGTCGCGGACTTGTATTTTTACCGCCAGTGGGGAATCGCACCCCGCCCTGGAGATCTCCTTGTTTAATTGTTCGATGAACAGTGTAACACGTTGGGTTACATAATGCAATAGTTTTTTTAAAATACAAGCCTCCGACTTTAGTCGGGGCGTAGTTGACGGATTACAGGGATGGCGGGAAGACAAAGACCATGACTGTCAGCGGCATGGAATTCATAAGACAGTTTCTCAAGCATATACTGCCATCACATTTCAACCGCATCCGTTATTCCGGATACCTGACCAACTGCCGCAAGACATTCTGTCTGAAGCTCATACACATGCTGCGCAGCACCGTCTATCCCGACAATCCTTACCGGACAATGAACAATGCACAGCTCATGATGGCTCTGTATCACAAGGATGTCTGTAAGTGTGGAAAATGCGGTGGAAAGACTATCGTGCTGTGTCGTGGAAAACCGCAGTCAGGCCTTCT
>OMZG01000021.1 GCA_900315505.1 uncultured Lachnospiraceae bacterium | reverse complement strand
GTAACAAATAGCATCCGCCTGAAAAGCGGGTGCTATATAAAGACACTTGTGACTGAATTTTCAAATGCCATGTGACTGAATTTTCACTTGACAAATACAGAAGCAGAGCGGAGTGTGGATCACGGCGGTGATCACACCATCGAGACTTGCATATATGACGAGTGTTGGTTGTCCGCTTGGTGGAGAATATTCCTACACTCTGACAGGCAGCTGTAACACTGTTTTTACAACAGTGGACAGCTATCTCCCGGCTCTTAAACGGGTACTGAAAAGGATGAAGGAAGAGCTGCAACAGGCAACATTCACTCTTGAAGTATTGCCCGCACACCTTGATTATTATACAGATAATAATTAACAGGCGAGGTGATGCTCTGGCTGCGAAGCATGAAGGACAATGGCTTTTTAAGCCGGGAAGGATCCCGGCAGAAAGGACACTGGGCTGTACATATATAGGATAAAGAGAGAGTTCAACTGCGTTCCCTGATATCTTCAAGATGAAAAATATCATTTACCGGCCGGCCATAATACTCTGATAAGCGCAGGGCTGTGGCCAGGGTCGGAGTGCGGACTCCATTCTCATATCTGATAATGGAACGCCGGTCTACCTTTATCGCATCAGCCACATCACGCTGTGAGACGCCTTTTTCCTTACGGCATTCCTTCAGATGATTTTCTACTTCAACACTCATTTCAGGACACTTCCTTTACAGCAGAGCCTTACTGCTTTGCAACGACTCTTCCGAAAATACGGAACACATCATTAGAGAAGTCTGCTATATTGTCAGTTGACAGTTCTTTGTTTGCAAGAGGCGAAGATCAGACACCGGTGTCAGAAGTAGGTCTTGAATCACCAATCAAGAGTATCGGGAACAGCAGACTGAGCTCTATTATGAAGAAAATGGAATGTGGTTTGTGCGCAGGAAGAATGAATTCTATACCACACATTCTCTTCAGGAAAACGGACATGTTGCATATCCAACGGAATGATTTCTGCACTGGTGATATACTGAGTCTGTTGGCAAGGACAGAAAGGAGACAGAAATGAAGGAAGAAAGCGGCAGGGTATCTGACCTGGCAGAGGAAAATAAAGAGATACCGGGATGTACTGTTTCAGAGCTTCTGTCTGATGCAGGCGGATTTTATATAAGTGTATTTTCGCTCGGCGCAGGGACAGACATCAGTCCGGAAATATATGGATATCATAAGATATGGTATCTACTGAAAGGCGATATGAAGGCAATTCTGCCTGATAAAAACAGTATGGAAATTACTGAAGGCAGCGGCTTTGTGACACCTGTCGGGACTCCGATAGGAAGTAGTACAGATAATGGCACAGTATATCTTGAGATCTCACTTAAGGAGGATACAGACATGAACAGCATATTAAAGTCATCGGAGGTTTTTTCGTTAAAGGATCTTGTCCCATATCAGGAAGGAAAGATCGTGAATATGGATCTGGTGAATGATCAGGGACTCAAGTTCGTAGTGATGAGTTTCACCAAGGGATGTGCGCTGCCGGAGCATGCAGCACCGGGAGAGGCACTTATATTTGCTCTCGATGGTGAAGGAACCATAGGATATGAGGGCAAGGAATATCAGATAAAGGCAGGACAGAACTTCAAGTTTGATAAAGGTGGAGCGCATTATGTAAAGGCTGATGGCAATTTCAAGATGGCTCTGCTGCTGACACTTTCATGATTTCTTCTGTCTCGCTTTCCTACTTTTATAATAAACAAAAATGTATGTCAAGGACGCCCGGTAAATCTGGACGTCCAATTTTTAGGTATTGGTACTAAATAGCTTATCATAACCGAGATTCTTTATGGCAAAGATGGTTTTTGGAGATGTCCGGCTGAAGGGGATCGTAAGTGCCTGCGATATTGACCTGACTCGTGAAGAGTGGTATCATCTGTATCTGTCAGCCGGACAATCGTTGCAATAAAATACAATTAACTGCTAGAATTAACAATCCATAACGTATATGACATTAAAAGAACTTAAAATCGGTGAGAGCGCCGTGATCACCAATGTAGGTGGAGAGGGAGAACGCAGGCAGCATTTCCTCGACATGGGTGTGATCCCTGGGGCAGAAGTGACTCTCGTGAAATACGCTCCAATGGGTGATCCTATGGAGCTTCGTATCCATGGATATGAGCTGACTCTGCGACTTGATGATGCAGAGCAGATCGGCATAGATAAGGAAGCGTATAAAAAGAGAAAAGAAGAGGAAGGCACTGGCAGTATCGAAGCTGCAAAGCCTGATCATGTGGAGAGCCCTTACCTGGATGCCACGAATCATCGTCATGATGCGCATCCAGGATTAGGTGAGGGTGGACGTTTTCACGACAGAAAGAGTGAGCATCCGCTCCCGAAGGGGTCGAAACTGACATTTGCTCTTGCAGGTAACCAGAATTCCGGGAAGACTACACTTTTCAACCAGCTGACTGGCTCTAACCAGCATGTAGGCAATTTCCCTGGCGTGACTGTTGACAGGAAGAGTGGCGTGATCAAAGGACACCCGGAGACAGAAGTCACTGATCTGCCAGGTATATATTCGATGTCCCCGTATTCAGAAGAGGAGATCGTATCGCGGCAGTATATCCTGAATGAGAAGCCGACCGGTATCATAAATATCGTCGATGCTACAAATATTGAGCGTAATCTGTATCTGACGATGCAGCTTATCGAGCTTGATGTCCCTATGGTAGTGGCTCTCAATATGATGGATGAGGTGCAGGGAAACGGAGGCTCTGTTAAGGTGAACCGTATGGAGTCTCTGCTGGGAGTCCCTGTCATCCCGATTTCTGCGGCAAAGGGCGAAGGAATAGAAGAGCTCATTGACCATGCAATTCATGTGGCAAAGTATCAGGAGAAGCCTAAGAGGCTTGATTTCTGTGATGAAAATGATCACGGCGGCGCTGTCCACAGATGCCTTCACGGGATCATGCATCTGATACAGGATCATGCCAACAGAGCGGAGATCCCGCTTCGTTTCGCAGCGACAAAGCTTGTAGAGGGTGATGAAAGAATCACACAGGCTCTCAATCTCGAACAGAATGAGAAGGATATGATAGAGCATATCATAGTGCAGATGGAAGAGGAGAGAGGCCTCGACCGCTCTGCCGCCATTGCTGATATGCGATTTGCCTTCATTGAAAAACTTGTCTCACAGACCGTCATCAAGCCGAAGGAATCTAAGGAACATGAGAGAAGCCGGAAAATCGATAAGATTCTGACTGGCAAATACACGGCCATTCCGGCATTTGTCGGTATCATGGCACTTGTATTCTGGCTTACCTTCAATGTGATCGGCGCTTTTTTCCAGAATCTGATACAAATGGGAATAGATGCGCTTGCAGGTGCGCTTGATAAAGGAATGACAGCATGGAATGTGAGTCCTGTTCTGCATTCTCTTGTAATAGACGGCGTGTTTGCAGGAGTTGGATCCGTCATCAGTTTCCTGCCTATTATCGTTGTACTTTTCTTCTTCCTGTCATTGCTTGAAGACACAGGATATATGGCGCGAATCGCCTTTGTGATGGACAAGCCTCTAAGGAAAATAGGTCTGTCTGGACGATCAATCGTTCCGATGCTTGTCGGATTTGGATGCTCGGTACCGGCTGTGATGTCGTCGAGAACGCTTCCTTCTGATCGTGACAGGAAGATGACTATCATGCTGATACCGTTCATGAGCTGTACTGCGAAGCTGCCTATATATGGATTCTTCGTGGCAGCATTTTTCCCTGGAAAAGGCGGACTCATCATGGTACTTCTGTATCTTCTGGGAATTGCTGTCGGGATACTTACGGCTGTTATCTCGAAAAGTACGTATTTCAAGGGCGAGGCGGTTCCGTTCGTCATGGAGCTTCCGAACTACAGGATGCCTTCAGCAAAGAATGTACTACAGCTCATGTGGGACAAGGCAAAAGATTTCCTGCAGAGAGCATTTACGATCATATTCATCGCTTCAATAGTAGTATGGTTCCTTGAGACGTTCAGCCCACATTTCTCTATGGTCGCAGACTCATCGGAATCAATCCTTGCTATTGTCGCAGGATTTATAGCACCTATATTCAGGCCGCTTGGCTTCGGCAACTGGAGGGTGACAACCGCTCTGATCAGCGGCTTCATGGCAAAGGAATCCGTTGTAGCTACACTTAACGTGCTCTATGGCACAATGGCTGCTCTCAGATCCTCAATTACGACAGGTGCTGCCGCAGCCCTTATGGTATTCTGCCTGCTGTACACTCCGTGTGTCGCCGCAATTGCATCAATCCGTCGTGAGCTCGGTGGCAGGTGGGCAGCATTCATTGTAGTATTCCAGTGCGTGGTAGCGTGGGTATGCGCATTCGTCGTGCACGGGATATCGCTATTATTATAAAATACAGAAATGATTGCGGTGCGGATACTATTCAAGATGGTAGACAAGGTTCAGATCTTTCCCAGATGAAAAATATCATTTACCGGGCGCTCATAATAATCAGATAGTCTGAGAGCAGTAGCCAGGGTTGGGGTGCGGACTCCGTTCTCATATCTGATGATCGAGCGTCGGTCTACCTTTATTGCGTCAGCCACGTCCTGCTGGGAGACGCCTTTTTCCCTGCGGCATTCACGCAGCTGATTTTCTACTTCAACACTCATATTTACAGCACCTCCTCCCAGATCACTGTTTTGCAACGACTCTTCCGAAGATACGGAATACGTCGTTTTCTATATCAATCTTCTTTGGCGCATACTCAGGCTTTGAATCATTGAGTGAAATGAGATATGTGCCGGACTGATCGCTCTTATACTTCTTGATATATGCATCTCCATTCCAGTCGAAGATGCCAATCTGACCGTTCTCAAGAGTATTCTGCTGCCTGACATAGACCAGATCATGGTCGTGAAAATCAGGCTCCATACTGTCTCCATGTACCGTGACTGCGAAGTCAAATTTATCTGCAATATTTTTATCCACATCTATCCATGTATACTCATCTGAATCGAGAAAGTCCCCGGTGCCGGCAGATACACGGGCATAGAAGGCTTTTTTCCTGACCCTCTCTGATTTGGTAGAGAAGTGTGCTATTTTTTCACCATCCGATTTTTTCAAATAGCTGACAGGGTGTGACAGCTGGTTGATGTAGTCCTGTACTTTTGCTTTGCCTTCGTCATTCAGCACTGACATGGGATTAGCAGGATTGTATCCGAAGTACGCTTCCATGAAATCAGGTATCTGAAGAATCCGGCATATATACAGGAACGCCGTGACAGACGGCTCAGCATAGCCAGATTCCCAGGCAGAGACAGCTTTATTGGTGATACTGATGCCGGCTGTCCTGTTCAGCTCTGCTGCAAGCTCTGCCTGCCGGAGACCGGATTTCTTTCTATAGAATTTTATGAGATTACCTACTTCTTTCATTGCGTGCACCTCTTTAGCGTCTTTTTATTATTTACAGTATATCATGCCTGTATCATAAAATCAATCATAAATCTAATATAAATAGAAAATGTGACACATGTGGCACTTTTATTCTTTTTTTAAAAGATATATACTCAGACTAGAATGAATGTCAATGATTCGGAGGTGAGTACCGTGGATGAGCGGATAATACTGCATGTGGACTGCAACTGTTTCTATGCTTCTGTTGAGATGCTGCATCATCCGGAGCTTGCTGGCAGACCGCTGGCAGTCGGTGGTGATCCGGAGGAGAGGCATGGGATAGTGATGACTGCTAATTATGCGGCAAAGAGAAGAGGCGTAAAGACCGGACAGGCTCTATGGGAAGCAAGGCAGGCATGTCCTGACGTAGTATTCGTTCCGCCAAGGATGGATCTGTACATCAGATTCTCACAGATGGCGAGGAAGATATATCACGAGTATTCTGACAAGGTCGAGAGCTTCGGACTTGACGAGTGCTGGATAGATATCACTGATACCTGTGGGATAATTGGAGACCACACAAGGACAATAAGGAATGGATTCATAGCAGCTCAGGAGATCAGCAGCAGGATAAAGAAAGAACTGGGTATCACAGTCTCGATAGGAGTCTCGTGGAACAAGATCTATGCGAAGCTGGGATCGGATTACAAGAAGCCGGATGCTATTACAGTATTTGATCATGATAATTATAAAAAGATGATCTGGCCTCTTCCTGTATCAGATCTTCTGTATGTCGGTCGAAGGACAGAAAAGAAGCTGTACAGCTACGGCATCAGGACTATCGGAGAACTGGCTGAGTGTGATCCGGCACTGCTTCATTCATGGTTCGGGAAGATGGGACTGGTGCTGTCAATGTTTGCAAGAGGCGAAGACCAGACACCTGTATCTGAAGTCGGGCTTGAGTCTCCGATTAAGAGTATTGGGAACAGTACGACCACTCCAAGAGATCTGGAGAATAATGAGGATGTGAAGCTGGTGCTCTATCTGTTATCTGAGAGTGTTGCGACAAGGCTTCGTGAGAATCATTTTGAGGGATGGGTAGTCGAAGTCTATGTGCGGGACTGTGACCTCATGTACTGGCATCAGCAGAGGAGGCTTACGGCTCCGACCAATATTTCTGAGGAGATAGAGAAGGCTTCAATGGATCTTTTCACAGGGCTGTATCCGTGGTACAAGCCGATCAGGAGTCTTGGCATAAGGGTCGGAACTCTCCAGCAGGAAGGACAGCCAAGGCAGATGAGTCTGTTCACAGATGAAGAGAAAAGGATGAGACTGCTCCGTGCCGACAGGATGGTTGACTGGATCAGGGAAAGGTTCGGATTCCAGGCAATACAGCGTGGCGTGATGCATGAGGACAGATACCTGTCTTCACTCGATGCGACAGCCGATGACCACATGGTGCATCCGCATTCGTATTTTGAAAAGGGCAACAGAACGGGAGTAGAGAAGCTGGCATAAGGAGATTTTTACAATGGGTGTATATGATTATCATCATGATTCAGGTAAGCCGGACAGACCGCAGCCGACATTGTATGAGAAGCGGCCGGAGATCACAAAGGAGAATCCGAACAAGGTCTATGTGGAAGTCTGGGCTGATTTCAAAGACGGTGTGATGAAACCGCTGATGATCATCTGGACAGACGGCAGGAAGTACCCTATAGACCGGGTGGAGCGGTGCGACAGGGCATCAAGTCTCAAGGCCGGCGGTGTCGGGATGAGGTATATCTGCAGGATCATGGGACAGAGGACAGAACTTTTCTATGAAGAGAATGGAATGTGGTTTGTGTGCAGGAAAGCAGAAAGAAGAGCGTGATGTAGAAAAGCAATGAGATGTCGTTTATATCCATAACTTGTTCCTGCCTGACTGAACTTTGTATTATTCTCCCCAATAATCCATAGTATCATCAGAAATGGTCTTTATTCCAAACAGCTGATACATAAAATCTTCTCTATCATTAAAAATATTAACGATAACTATACTGCTCTCTTCTATTCTGTAAAACACATAATTATGTACAGCGACAAGATACCTGTAATCACTGTCTATCCCCAGCGCATCAGCCACTGAAACACCCATCTTTTCGTTCAGAGAAAGATTATCTATTGTATCAAGGAGTTTACGAACGATCTTCTTTGAAGTCTTATCCTCAAATTCTTCTGTCAAATACTGTCTTAGATCAGCGATTTTCTGTCTGGAAACTTCCGAATACTCTATGGTTTTCAATCATCTACCCCCAGCTCTTTGCGTAGATCCGCAGCAGATATTGTTCCATCTGTTCTGATGGATTCCTCTGCCTTGTTCATTTCTGACAGGAAATGGTTTAGAGCCTTCTGCTTATCAAGATCATCAAGCTCCTTCATATCTATTATCGCAAACTGACCATGACCATTCTTTGTCAGGTAAACTCTGTTTCCATATGTCACTTCGCTGATGACAGATGTATAGTTCCTTAGATCGGATACTGGTTTTATATTTGGCATAATGCACCTCCATTAATTGTTTGCTGTTTTATTTATTATAAGATTTGCAACATAATATTGCAACTTATTTTACAGCTGATCATATCTAGTAAGTTATAATTAAAAATGTACAGAAGTTATGGAATAAATTTGGAGCAAAAATAAATCGTGGCGATAAAAATAGTTGACAGATATCTACCTGTTAAATATAAATTAACCAATGGGTGTACTGGGATGAATTCAAATAAGAGAAGAATAAAAAAACTCGGAGTAGCTATAATGATCGGTTTGCTGTCGCTGTCAGTCACATCCTGCGGCGTGTCCAGGTATGTTGATACTATAAAGAACAGCATAAGAGAATATCAGAAGAAGAAACGAGAAAATGATATCCAGGGAATAGTGATGCAGGCTATTATGGATAAAAACGTAGAGCCGATATATCAGAAACTCTGTCCGCAGCTGAAGAAAAGGCCGGAGATAAGAAAACAGATATCAGAGATGATCAATACATTTGATTCTGATATGGTTGTTATTTGTCTTTATTCAGTTAACAAGGATGAACCTGATAAAAAGGGCCTTATCGCAATTCAAATATTTACAGAAGCTGAATCAAGCAGTAAACAGAAGGAACTTTATACTATAGCAGGAGATATATAAACGACATTGCAACAGGCAATCATGATGCGACCGGTTTACACATTTAAGATTTTGTTTTAGTTGTTGCTTAAAAATTTTAGTTCATTGACTTAACTTAAATATAGTGTTAAAATATAAAAAGAGATTGGAGGAACTAAAATGACAACTGAAGAATTAATTGAAAAATTAGAGTTGATACAGAAAATAAAATGCGAAACACCAACATTAGAAATAAAAAGTGCAGAAAAAGGATGCCCCAAGCATCTTTATGATTCTTTGTCAAGTTTCTCTAATCAAGATGATGGTGGAGTGATTGTATTTGGTGTGGATGAGGAACAAGATTTTAAAGAAGTAGGAGTATATGATCCGCAGGATATACAAAAGAAAATTAATGAACAATGTCTACAAATGGAGCCTGTTGTTAGACCATTACTTACTGTGGCTGAAAAAAACGGACTTTTTTTTGTGGCAGCAGAGATACCAGGTGCAGATATTACAGAAAGACCAGTATTTTATCAGGGTAGAGGTAGAGTGAAAGGCTCATTCGTTCGAGTGGGCGATAGCGACGAACCTATGACGGAATACGAGGTATATAGCTACGAAGCCTATAGAAAAAAGTATCAGGATGACATTAGAGTTATTGAGAGGGCTACTTTTGCAGCGTTAAATCAAGAATCAATCTTAAATTATATTGAATTACTAAAAATTGGAAAACCTAAGCTGGCAGCAATTCCTGATGATGAAATATATGAGTTAATGAGTATCAAGAGGAATGGTCAAATTACACTGAGTACAGTAATGAACTTCTGCCCATATCCACAGGCATATTTTCCGCAACTATGCATCGTTGCAACAGTTGTTCCAGGTAAAGAAATGGGAGAAATAGGAGAGCAGGGCGAGAGATTTTTGGATAATCAACGCATAGAGGGAAACATCCAGGAAATGCTGGATGGTGCTATGCAATTTGTAAATAGAAACATGCATACAAAAACGATTATAGATCCAAATACCGGAAAACGAGAAGACCGAACTGATTATCCGATTACAGCTTTAAGAGAAGCTATTCTTAACGCTTTGGTTCATCGTGATTATAGTGTTCATACTGAAGGGATGCCCATACAAATAACGATGTATGAAGACAGAATCGAGATTAGGAACCCTGGCGGCTTATATGGAAGAATCAAGATAGACCAGTTAGGGAAAGTTCAACCAGATACTCGCAATCCAATAATAGCAACTGAATTGGAAGTTTTGAAAGTGACAGAGAACAGATACTCTGGAATTCCGACAATTAGAAGAGCAATGCATGAATATGGATTGCCACAGCCAGAGTTTTTAGATGAGAGAGGTAGTTTTATTGTAAAGCTGTATAGGTGTAGAGAAAGCGCATTGTCTATTCAGAATGAAATTAGTAAAAGCAATGACTTGATTTTGTTTTGTAAGATTCCGAGGACACGAAAAGAGATATGTGAGTTTTTAGGACTAAGTTCTGTTACCTATGCCATTCAGACTCATGTGATGCCATTAGTGAAACAAGGCCTTATAAAGTTGAGCATTCCGGATAAGCCAAAGAGCCCAAAGCAATTGTATTATAGTGTATAAAAAGACAAATAAAAGATTATAATGGTTCATATATTGGAAAATAAGAGAGGATACATCATCAGATGAACAAACAGCAGCTTGCAGCAAAGATCTGGGAATCTGCGAACCGTATGCGGTCGAAGATAGAGGCAAATGAGTACAAGGACTATATACTCGGATTCATTTTTTATAAGTATCTGTCGGATCAGGAGCACAGGTGGCTCAAGAGCCAGGACTATTCGGAAGATGACATAAAGCAGTACGTGAATGAGGACGATGCAGAGACCGTATCCAATGCACAGCAGAGCCTGGGGTATTTCATAGCTTATAAGGATATGTTCTCGACATGGATTGGCATGGGGTCGGACTTCACCGTAGACAATGTCAGGACCGCCTTGTCTTCTTTTGCACGCCTGATATCGCCATCGCATAAGAAGGTATTCGAAGGCATATTCAATACTCTTGAGACAGGCTTAAGCAAGCTTGGAAGTGATACGAAGACGCAGACCAAGGCCGTGAGCGACCTCATCCATCTGATTGATGAGATACCGATGGATGGAAAGAGTGATTATGATGTGCTGGGATTCATCTATGAATATCTGATCAGCCAGTTCGCTGCAAACGCAGGGAAGAAGGCAGGAGAATTCTATACCCCACATGAGGTGTCAGTGCTGATGTCGGAGATCATAGCCTATCATCTGAAGGGACGTGATGAGATAAAGATATATGATCCCACATCCGGTTCCGGTTCGCTCCTCATCAATATCGGTCACGCAATCGCAAAGTACATGGATGATCCGAACCGTATCAGATACTATGCACAGGAACTGAAGGCAAATACATATAACCTCACCAGAATGAACCTCGTCATGAGGGGAATCCTTCCGGACAATATCGTCACTAGGAATGGCGATACCCTCGAGGAGGACTGGCCATATTTCGATGATTCAGATCCTACGGGAACCTATGAGCCGTTGTATGTGGATGCCGTGGTATCGAATCCGCCATATTCGCAGCGATGGGATCCGACTGAAAAGGAAAATGATCTACGTTATTCCAGATACGGTCTGGCTCCGAAGTCAAAGGCAGACTACGCTTTTCTGCTTCACGACCTCTATCATCTGAAGCCGGACGGAATCATGACTATCGTACTTCCGCACGGAGTGCTGTTCCGTGGCGGTGAAGAGGGTGAGATCAGGAAGAATCTCATAGAGCAGAACAATATAGATGCGATAATCGGACTGCCTGCAAATATTTTCTTCGGGACAGGCATACCTACTATCATCATTGTACTCCGACAGAAGCGTGAGAATACCGATGTACTGATTGTCGATGCATCGAAGGGCTTCACAAAGGAAGGAAAGAATAATAAGCTTAGAGCCTGCGATATAAGAAAAATCACGGATACGGTCACGCAGCGTCTCGAGATACCGAAGTATTCGAAGCGCGTGAGCCGTGACGAGATAAGGGCAAATGATTACAATCTGAACATCCCCCGCTATGTGGATTCTTCAGAAAGTGCCGAGAGTTGGGATATCTATGCGTCCATGTTCGGCGGGATTCCGGAGACAGAGCTTGCTTCACTGGATAAATACTGGAAGGCATTTCCGACTCTGAAGGATGACCTTTTCGAGACCGATGGGAAGTATGCGAAGGTACAGGCCGCTGATGTCAAGACAGCAATCAAGGATAATGCGGACGTTTTGGAATTCATGTCGGCATACAGGGGTCGTTTCGCTGATTTCGGAGAAAAGTTATCATCCGAACTTATCGATAATGCAGAGACCCTTTCGATAGTGAAGACTGAGGATGAGATCACGACAGATATTTTCAGCAGATTCGATGATGACAGTCTGGTGGACAAATACGTGGCATACGAGATTTTCAATTCAGCTTATACGGACATCTCAGGGGACCTGGAGCTGATTCAGGCAGAGGGGATGGCTTCTGTAAAGGTGGTCGATCCGCTTATGGACGAGAAGAAAAAGGGCGACAAGATAATTGAAGTCCAGAATGGATGGAAGGGGCATATTCTGCCATTTGATCTCGTGCAGAGGCAGCTGCTGTCAGATGATCTCTCAGCAATTGATGCGAAAAAAGACCGCCTGTCGGAAATTCCATCAGAGTACGATACAATCATCGAAAGCCTCTCAGAGGATGACAAGGAGACGATCTCCGATGCTCTGAACGATACGAATGATGAGTTTGTCACGAAGAATATCCCGGCAATGATAAAGACCCTGAAGGCTGATGATCCTTCATCTCCGCTCATTGCAGAGCTTCAGAAGGCTGAGAAGCTGAACAAGGAGGAGAAGAGTCTGAAGTCAGAGGTGAAGAAGGATTCTGAGGCGCTGGTTCTGAAGACGAAGGAGACCATCGAGAATCTGAGTGATGCAGAAGTAAAGACACTTCTCCAGAAAAAATGGATTGCCCCAATCGTTGATGGAATTGAGGCGTTGCCGGATGCCCTGATCGAGGCACTCGCGAAGAAGGTCACAGAGCTGTCATCCAAGTATTCAGACACCTACCAGGATATCGAGAACGAGATCCATGACACAGAGAAGTCACTGTCGGAGATGATGTCGGAGCTCACAGGATCGCTCGAAGATATAGAGGGAATAGAAGAGTTCAGAAAGATGCTTGAATAAAAGTATAAACGAGTATAAAATGTATGAAGAAGTATAAACGAGTATAAAAGAATATAAGGAGTATAAATGTCAAACCCATTTACACTTTCGTTTGGGAAAAAGCCATTTGAATATATATCAAGAATCAGGCAGACTGACGAGATTCTTGAGGACTTTACTGCAGAGCATCCTGTATCACAGGTGTATATGCTCACAGGGGTCAGGGGCTCAGGAAAAACTGTCATGATGGCAACCATAGCGAATCATCTCGCAGAGGATAATGAATGGATAGTAGTAGAGCTGAATCCGACCCGGGATCTGCTTACGGGTCTTGCATCCAGGCTCTATGAAAAGGAAATCTTAAGAGCTGCTTTTGTTAAGGCCAAACTGGACTTCTCAATACTGGGAATAGGTGTTTCAATAGACGGAGCTGCCCCGACGACTGACATAGAGGTTGCTATAGAGCGGATGCTGAAGATCATCAAAAAGATGAAAAAGCGTGTCCTGATCACAATTGATGAAGTTGAGAATTCGCAGACGATCAGGGAATTCGTGAGTGCCTTTCAGATTTTCATGCGAGAGGAATATCCTGTATTTCTTCTGATGACAGGTCTGTATGAAAATATCAGCGCTCTGCAGAACAGCAATAATGTGACATTCCTGTATCGGGCACCGAAGGTTGAGATGGGACCTCTTGACACAGGAGCTGTTGTAAAAAGCTATATGGATATATTTGATATAGATATAGATCATGCAAAAAATATGGCGTCTCTTACCATGGGTTATCCGTTTGCCTATCAGGTCATGGGATTCCTATGTTATAAAAATGATTGTGCCACCAACCCTGACCAGATCATTCCTGAATACGATCAGCGTCTTTCTGAATATGTATATACGAAGATATGGTCAGAAATGTCTGATAAGGACAGGAAAATATCTGTTGCAATGACACATTCTCAGGCTGTCTCTGATATCATGACACAGGCTGGAATGAATAAATCCGGATTCTCGCCATATCGCGCCAGACTGATAAAGCGCGGCCTGGCATATTCGCCAGAACGCGGGAAGCTGTGTTTCCAGCTGCCAAGGTTCGCAGAGTTTGTAGAGATGAATGATTAGACTATTCAGGAAGGGATTCATATGAACGAAAAGAAAGCACCGGAAATAAGATTCAAGGGGTTCACGGATGATTGGGAACAGCGTAAGTTGGGAGAAGTCGGAGAAACTTATACAGGATTGTCAGGAAAATCAAAAGACGACTTCGGACACGGCAGCGGAAAATTTATTACTTATATGAATGTTTTTTCTAATCCTGTAGCTTCATCAAATATGACAGAAGCAATTGAAATTGATGATAGTCAAAACAAGGTTCAATTTGGTGATGTACTTTTCACCACTTCTTCTGAAACACCTGACGAAGTGGGAATGTCATCTGTATGGCTTGAAAATGCCGAAAATACTTACTTAAACAGCTTTTGTTTTGGGTACAGACCTACGACTGAATATAATCCGTACTACCTCGCTTATATGTTGCGTTCTTCATCTATGCGAAAGAAGATAACATTTTTAGCACAAGGTATTTCAAGATATAACATTTCTAAAAATAAAATGATGGATATTGAAATGCCGATACCTTCAATAGATGAACAAAAGCAAATTGGCGAGTATTTCCGTAACCTCGACAACCTTATCACCCTTCATCAGCGTAAGCATAAAAAACTGCTTTCTGTAAAAAAATCGATGCTCGAAAAAATGTTCCCTCAAAATGGCGCTAAGGTTCCAGAAATTCGATTTGAAGGATTTACTGACGATTGGGAACAGCGTAAGTTGGGTGATATGGTTTCGTTTTCTAAAGGTTCAGGTTATTCCAAGGGTGATATGAAAGAAGATGGGACTCCTATAATATTGTATGGAAGACTCTATACAAAATACGAAACTATCATATCTGAAGTAGATACTTTTGTTGACGAGAAAAAAGGCTCGGTTTTTAGTAAAGGCGGTGAAGTGATTGTACCTGCATCTGGGGAAACTGCGGAAGACATTTCGATAGCTTCAGTAGTTGAAAAATCTGGGGTTTTGCTCGGTGGAGACCTTAACATAATAACTCCCCCTGATGAGATGGATTCAGCATTTTTGGCAATCAGTATTTCTAACGGAAAACCGCACAACGATATGGCAAAAATGGCTCAAGGCAAATCGGTTGTCCACCTTCATAATACCGACTTGGAAAAGATAGATTTACCATATCCAAGCTACGACGAACAGAGAAGAATAAGTGGGTTCTTTTCTGATCTCGACAACCTTATTACCCTTCATCAGCGTGAGTTGGATAAATTGGTGAATATTAAGAAATCAATGTTAGAAAAGATGTTCGTATAGATGAGTGGAGGTTATAAAGCGAAATAAAATTTGGAGGTGACAACAAATACTTACGCTGTCCTATAGAGATGGTTTAAAAACGCCATATTGCATATAAAATCAAGGATAAGGAAGAAAAATTTGCAGAATAATACGCTATTCAGAGCGGAACTCAGTGCGGAAGCAGAGGATATTAGAATTGAGGAGAAAAAATGATTGGATTTGATAAAGAAGCGGATTTTGAGGCAGCCCTTATCGCTGCACTCCAGAGTAATGGATGGGAAAAAGAGGTCATCCATCATCCGACTGAGCAGCAGCTTATTGACAACTGGGCGCAGATCCTTTTTGAGAACAACCAGGATATCGACAGGCTCGACCACAAGCCTCTCGTGAAGGAGGAGATGGATCAGCTCATAGAGCAGATAAAGGAGCTTCGCACGCCGCTGGCACTCAATGGTTTCATCAATGGAAAGACAGTGGCTATTATGCGAAAGAATCCCGATGATAAGCTGCATTATGGCAAGGAAGTGAGTCTGAAGATCTACGACAGGATGGAGATTGCAGCCGGGCAGAGCAGATATCAGATAGTGGAGCAGCCAATTTTCCCAAGACACGACAAGGTTCTTCAGGACAGGCGAGGGGATCTGATGCTTCTGATCAACGGTATGCCTGTATTTCATATAGAGCTTAAGAAGAGCGGAGTGCCGGTACAGGAGGCATGCAACCAGATCGAGAAGTATGCGCATGAGGGAGTCTTTACAGGACTCTTTTCTCTGGTGCAGGTATTCTTCGCGATGAATCCTGAGGAGACTCTGTATTTCGCGAATCCTGGGCCGGATGGCAGATTCAATCCCGACTTTTATTTTCACTGGGCTGATTTCAATAATGAACCGATAAATGACTGGAGGCGCATTGCATCATCTGTCCTGTCAATACCAATGGCGCACGAGATGATTGGTTTCTATACTGTGGCCGACGATTCTGACGGCGTGCTCAAGGTCATGAGAAGCTACCAGTGCTACGCGGCTGATAAGATAGCGGACGGAGTTGCAAAGAATGACTGGAAGGACGGGCGGCAGCTCGGCGGATACGTCTGGCACACCACCGGCTCAGGCAAGACCATGACTTCGTTCAAGTCGGCTCAGCTCATTGCGAATTCTAAGGATGCTGATAAGGTTGTGTTCCTGATGGACAGGGTGGAGCTCGGCACGCAGTCACTCAAGGAGTACCGTGCCTTTGCGGACAATGCCGACAATGTGCAGGAGACTGAGGACACAATCACTCTTATCAGCAAGCTGAAAAGCATTGATCCGAAGGATACCCTGATCGTTTCTTCTATCCAGAAGATGAGCAATATCCGTGAGGATGCCGAGGGGAAAATGCGCGCAAAAGACCTGGAGAATATCAAAGCGAAGCGTATCGTTTTCGTTATAGATGAGTGCCACAGATCGACATTCGGCGAGATGCTTACTACGATAAAGGCTACATTTCCGAATGCACTTTTCTTCGGATTCACAGGAACTCCTGTTTTTGAAGAAAATGAGAAGGCAATGAATACTACTGCAGATATCTTCGGAGATGAACTTCACAGATATAGTATTGCAGACGGCATCAGAGACAAAAATGTGCTGGGATTCAATCCTTCGATGGTCATGGTATATCGTGATAAGGATGTACGTCAGCAGGTCGCAATTCGTGAAGCTGGCGGCGGATCACTGGAAGAGATCCTTGCAGATCCGGCCAGCTCTGACAGATACTATCATTTCATCAATGATGTCCCTATGGTTGGCGAGAAAAAAGAAGACGGGAAGTATGTGAAGGGGATAGAGGACTATTATCCAAAGGAGCAGTATGAGTCAGATGAGTTTCAGACTGCTGTAGTGGAGGACATCGTAGAGAACTGGCTTACCATGAGCCGGAATAATAAGTTCCATGCGATATTTGCGACGAGCAGCATTCCTGAGGCTATCCGCTATTACAGGAAGTTCAGAGAGATGGCACCGGACCTGAAGGTAACAGGGCTTTTCGACCCGACGATCGATAATGAGGGTGGGAAGAAGTCTCTCGACAAGGAAGACGGTCTGAAGGAGATGATCGAAGATTACAATTCTCTGTATGGTCAGAACTTCGATATTGGGGGATATGCCAGATTTAAAAAGGACGTGTCTGCAAGACTTGCACACAAGAAGCCTTACGAGCGAATTAAGCCTGAAAAGCAGCTTGACCTGCTGATTGTCGTGAATCAGATGCTTACAGGTTTTGATTCTAAATGGATTAATACGCTCTATCTTGACAAGGTGCTCGTATATCAGAATCTGATACAGGCTTTCTCACGGACGAACCGTCTTTTCAATATCAATGAGAAGCCATTTGGCTCCATCAGATATTACCGCTATCCTCATACGATGAAGAGAAATATCGAAGAAGCAGTGAAGCTGTATTCGGGTGATAAGCCTAGAGGACTTTTTGCGGATCATCTGCCTGACAACATCCGTCACATGAATGAGAAGGGTCAGGATATGATCGATATCTTTACCCATGCAGGAATTCCTGATCTCGACAGGCTGCCGGAGGATATTGCCGCGAGGGCGAAGTTTGCGAAGCTGTTCAGGGAGTTCTCTACATACCTGCAGGCTGCACAGATTCAGGGATTCACCTGGGATAAGAAGTCCTATCCTCTGACCGTGGATGATGATGAGAAATCTGGTACGATTGAGATGCTCATAGACGAGAAGACCTATGATATCCTGAACCAGCGATACAGAGAGCTGCGGAAGTCCGGCCCTGGTCCTGATGGTTATGGAGATGTGCCTTTTATCATTGATCCGTATCTGACTGATCAGAACACAGGGATTATAGACAATGATTACATGAATACACGCTTCGATAAGTGGATGAAGCAGCTGAATCAGGACGGTGTGTCAGAAGAAGAGAGGAATGACACTCTTGAAGAGCTGCACAAGTCTTTTGCCTTCCTGTCGCAGGAGGATCAGAAATTTGCAAATCTTTTCCTGCATGATGTACAGACTGGCGATGCTAAGCTGCATGAGGGATGGGTGCTTTCCGACTATATCGCATCATACAAGCACGACCGCAAGAGTGACCAGATCAGGAGACTGGGTAGATACTTAGGGCTTTCAGAGGAAAAACTGACAGAACTTATGAATGCGCATGTAACGAAGGACAACATCAATGAATATGGGCGTTTCACAGCTCTTAAAGATACAGTAGTAAAGGAAAAGGCTGCACATTATTTTTCTGAGATAGATGGAAAGACGATGCCTATGTTCCGTGTCAATAACCGTGTGAACGAATTCCTGATGGACTTCATTCTGTCAGGAGGCAAGGATGTACCAGAACCCGATGACGATAAATGACGGCTCTTCATCAGCATGATGGACTCTGATCTACAAGCACATCTCACCGCTCCTCAAGGGCAGCCAGAAATAATCAACCATGTTACGTTTCCTGATACAGACCGTCCCGAGCATTCGGGGCGGTTTTTTAATAGAAACTTCTTGACGAAAAAAGTGGGGGAGATGTAAAATAAGAGCGGTAACAGAAACTCATACACTATAGGGAATAAGAAAAATGAGATCGAAAGAACGGATAAAACAGGTCGTTTTTGCTATTATGGCAGGTGTTTTGATCATAGGAGCGCTTCCTCAGATTAATGCCAGAGCAGCATCAAGGAAGAAATTCACATATGTGGACATCGAAATTACAGTTAAAAGGTAATACTATTACGGCTTATTATTGGAACAGTTTTGGACCGGGAATGGGAATATTTAATGCTGAAAGATCTTATAAGTATGATGGAAAGTCATTCATTCCTTTAAGAGAGTATTACGATTTCGATGGACTAGACATGTATGATTCATTAAATGAAGAATATGTATTGAGGACTGGTCCATACAGAGTGGCTCACAGTTTCAAAATTTATTCAGATAAGGAATGCACTGATTATATTGAAAAAGTACCTAAGGGTTCCTATGTAAAAATCAGCAGAATATATGTAAGCCCAGATTACAATGGTGCTGACAAGGGCATAGAGTCAGTTTATGTAGAAAGTGACGATTATACAGGATGGTATTCATCTAAGGACTACAATAAGGCAGAAGGAAAACTAGGTGGCGATACCTACTTTGATGGAAGCATAGCAGTTGGCTGACGGGAGAAAGAAATTAATGAGAGCAGTAGCAAAAATTATAGCAGCTGTGATGACGGCAGTATGTGTATTTACAGTTATGCCAGGGACGCTAATACAGACAGTTGCGATAGCTGAGGAAGTATCAGCTTCGGATGAGCTTAATAATATCAAATCAAAATCAGATGGTATAGTCACACGTGTATGGAACGGTAGATATGATCAGGACAGACCAGATGCAGAATATACATTTGCGGTGGTACACAAGGAATTACAAGACGATGATAACGGAGAGGATTCTCTCTGGTTTGCGTCACCTGAGACAACAAAATGCATTTTTAAGGATGAAATATTCGCGTATTCATCGGTAGATCCGGAATATACGAATCAGGCTGTAATTACACTACCGGATAACAGAGTTATGCTCAATAGCGGGTTCGATAGTGGTGTAGTAACAAACGCATTACTATGGTATGTGCAGGATGGAGAAGCAAAGAAGGTGACCTTTAAGGGGGGAATGCTTGAAGGTCTTTACCATGTTTCGGGGTATAACTTTATGTCCTTTGGGGAGAACTTTGAATATGGACGTGATTATCTGGCATATCCGCTGTATCTGGATGGTACTACTCTAAAAGAGTACGGATCAAAATATATCTCCCAGAAGCAGTTTAAAAAGTACAGGAATGGCAGTAAATATCTGAGCAGGATAAAGAAGAAAAAGTATAAGATCAAAAAAATAATCCTGCGCGATAACGGCATGATTAATGTCAATGTGTACAAGAAGCCTAAGAATAAATATCTGGTTGGAGTTTATGGGAACAGCTGTTATACCTTTTATCTGAAGGATAACAAGCTGACTAAGGGACGCCATAGCGGAGCATATACACTGAAGCTATGGGAATAACTCGAGGAGAAGCAAAGCTCTGTAAACCGCGCCACCCATTTACCAAAGGTGCTGTTGAACGCCTTGTGAGATTTGTAAAGGAATCATTCATGACAGGCAGGATATTCGGCAATGTCACAGATCTCAACATAGAGGCTCTCAGATGGTGTGAGAAGCAGAATCAAAACTACCAGTTCCCTTCCATCTCCTGATATGATAGAATACTCTTATAGGTGTAAATATGATAAGGAATAAGAAGCCGGAGGGGTTATGGTTATTTTTCTTATTAGTAGTCTTACGGAGTATTCTTCTGGAGACGGATACGGGGCAAGG
>OMZG01000015.1 GCA_900315505.1 uncultured Lachnospiraceae bacterium | reverse complement strand
CTTTTGGCCGCCACAGAAGCATGAAATGGTAATTTTTGCCGGTTAAACTATTGAGTTTTCAATGTTCATGCCCACTTTTGATGTGGGAAGTTTAAGTTATATATTCGTATGTCAGACGTACAGGAGGCTTATTTCACGGCGCGCCGCGTCTAAGGCTCTGCACGTCTTCCATAAAGTCTTGTGAAATCGTTCTCATGAGAGTATAATAACGGCATGACGATAAATGAGATTGCTCAGATGGCCGGCGTATCCCGTGCCACTGTTTCAAGATATTTAAATGACGGATATGTAAGTGATGAAAAGCGCAGGCGGATAGCTGCTGTTATCGAAGAGACAGGCTACACCCCTTCTGTCTCAGCACAGCTTCTGAGGTCGCATCATACTAATTTCATAGGTGTCATTATCCCCAAGCTCAACTCCGACTCCATCTCCCGTATGGCAGACGGCATCAGCAGGAAACTCGCAAAAGAAGGCTACCAGCTGCTCCTTGCCTGTACCGAAAATGATGAGAAGAAAGAGCTGAAATACCTGTCACTGTTTCAGGAGAACAATGTAGACGGCATCATCCTGTTCGGAACTATTTTTACCCCTGAACACAGAAAACTGCTCAAGGCGCTCGACGTGCCAGTCGTAATTCTGGCCCAGCATGAGACTGGTTTTTCATGCATATACTCAGATGACTATACGGCTGCTCACGAACTGGGAACTCACCTGGCAAAGACCGCTCATGAGATAGGCATGATCTCCGTTACTCCATCTGATGATGCCGTAGGCCGGAACAGACGTGACGGCTTCCTTGATGCTTTCAGAGAAAACGGACTCAGCGTACCGAAGAGCCATATCGCCATCAGCGGATTCGACGCCACATCAGGCGAAAAGGCCGCACTTTCTCTTTTGAAAAAATATCCTTCAATCGACACTCTGGTCTGTGTCACGGATACCATCGCATCAGGAGCATCATGTGCGATACGTACTCTGGGCCTGTGTATCCCTGAGGATATCCAGCTGTCCGGATTCGGCGACAGCACCGTATCCACTGTGCTCTACCCGCCTCTCACGACGGTTCATCTCTATTATGACAAGGCTGGCCAATCAGCTGCCTCCATGCTCCTGACACACATCAAGGAAGGGGACACGCCGGTGAATGAGATGAAGTATTCTTTTGATCTGAAAATAAGGGAATCAACAAGATAAGTTTTATATAAAAAAATAGGCAGATCGATAAGCCGGGTTATGTCGTTGCATGGCCATCTATCCAGGACTGCTGTTGCCAGCAGCCTCAAGCGACCTACCTGGGAGAGACGGGCCGCCTTATCTCCCTTTGCGGTCTTGCTTCGGATGGGGTTTACATGGCTCCTTCTGTTGCCAGAAGGACGGTGGTCTCTTGCGCCGCCTTTCCACCCTTACCTGCGACGCAGGCGGTATATTTCTGTTGCACTGTCCCTGGAGTTGCCTCCGCCGGCCGTTAACCGGCATCCTGCCCTGTGAAGCCCGGACTTTCCTCCCGCACACCCTTTTTTGGTTATGTGCCAGCGGCCATGTGATCTGCCTGAGTGATATTCTAAAACAAGAACAGAAGTCATGTCAAGAGTCAGTTCCAATCCAATTTTCTAATGCAATGCACCACACAATATGGTAGAATAGTTCTCGAATCTGAAATAACATGCACAGCAGACACGTCAGATTAAATACGCAGAGAGGATATATTTATGGGTCTTACACAGAAACTCACTAATACCCACAGGCAAGCCTGTGGGGTTGCAGTAGAAATGCTATAACCCTGAGTGAGTAGCCTAAGTGCTTCGGGCACTACGTTAAGAGAGAATATATAGTTACCTGTGGATGTAGTACCAAGTCCGCAGCTCTAAGGCCTGTGATTAAACAGCTCTGAGGTATAGGAACAGTGTTGCAGACATATAAAACCTCTCATTAACATTGGCAATGGTACACTAACCGCCCTTCGGGGTGAGTAACTAAAACCTTTTAAGGTTTTAAGAAAGGAGTACGGACTATGGTCTATGTATTATCAAAAACCGGACAGCCTTTAATGCCTACAGAAAACCATGCTAAAGTGCGTATTCTCTTAAAGCAAGGCAAAGCAAAGGTAGTACACAGCTGTCCGTTTACAATACAACTGTTGTATAGCAGCACGAACTATACACAAAAGGTAACTTTAGGCGTAGATAGTGGAAGTAAGCACATCGGTCTTTCAGCAACTACAAAGGATAAAGTATTATTTGAATCTGATGTAGAGCTTAGGAACGATATTGTAGATTTGCTTTCTACTCGTAGAGAATTAAGGCGTTCCCGTAGGGGTCGTAAACTTCGTTACCGTAAACCAAGATTTAATAATCGCAGGCGCAGTGACAGATGGTTAGCGCCCTCTGTAAAACAAAAAGTAGACTCTCACATTACGATGATAGCAAAAGTACATAAAATACTGCCTATCTCAAACATCGTAGTAGAAGTAGCCTCTTTCGATATACAAAAGATTAAAAATCCTACCATATGTGGTGTCGATTATCAGCAGGGCGAACAGTTAGACTTTTGGAATGTCAGGGAATATGTGTTGTTCCGTGACGGTCACACTTGCCAATGTTGTAAGGGTAAGTCCAAAGACAAAATCCTTAATGTCCATCACATAGAGAGTCGCAAAACAGGCGGTGATGCACCTAACAACCTGATCACACTGTGTGAAACCTGTCATACTGGATATCATAAGGGAACGGTGAAACTGCCTAAGACGATACATAGAGGAATGTCTTTTAAGGATGCTACGTTTATGGGTATCATGCGTTGGGCTTTGTACGAGAAACTTAAGGCTATATATTCAGATGTAAAGCTTACTTACGGATATATCACTAAAAATACTCGTATTAAAAACAGTTTACCAAAAGATCATTATATAGATGCTCGTTGTATTAGCGGCAATCCTAATGCTGTTAGTAATGGAGATGTCTATTATTACAAAAAAGTTCGTTGTCACAACAGGCAGATACATAAGAATACCATCCTTAAAGGCGGTTATCGTAAACGAAATCAAGCTCCATATGAAGTTATGGGCTTTAGGCTTTTTGATAAGGTGCAGTGGAAAGGATGTAAGTGTTTCATTTTTGGCAGACGTTCTACAGGGCGTATGGATTTGAGGCTTTTAGACGGAAAGCATATTAACGCTTCTGTAGGATATAAGAACCTAAAGTTGCTAAAAATGTGTAGTAGTTATCTTATAGAACAAAGAAAGGTAGGTTAAAGGCGGTTCCTCCCATGGGCAAGCCCATGGGTTTCCCCGCTATAAAGTTTATGACGATGAGGAAACAGAGCACTACGAGGGGTATGAGGCAGGCTCCGGGAAAAAAGATTCCGGAAAAGGACAGGCCCAATGAATAATTTCATATCATATGACAAGCCAGCCTGCTGCTGAATCAGCACACTCCGTTCTGAAATGTATCATGTCAGGATTATCCGGATAATATCTGGTGGTAAATACGACCTCTCCATCATTGATATAGATTTCAAGCAGACTCCTGTCAAAAATGGCACGGACATTGCTGACTCTGCCATCCATCAGTTCAGCATGGCGCTCCGTGCGGCCACAGCCTTTATTCCCTGAAAAAATCAGACTCACAATTCCATCCTTTACCAGAAGCTGCACATCATTATTGAGCATAAAGAGCAGCCCATCGTCTGCAGCATTTATCGACATCTCAACATCCCAGGCACCTGTTTTGAGATCGCACTCAAATCCATTTCCAGAAATCGCTTCAGTGGCTGATTTTTCTTCCTTGCTGAAGTCAGTTATTTTCTTCCCACGACGTAATTCAAATTCCTTAACCGGTGTAGTATAAAATTTTTCCTTCCTGTATCTGATCTCACGCGGCAGTGTAAGTGAGTGCTGCCATCCTTCAGCGATTGCAGGGTCATTGCCGTATTCAGCATCAGGCATTCCGGCCCAGCCTATCAGAATCTGACGACCATCCGGCGCTGTAAAAGTCTGCGGAGCATAGAAGTCAAAACCCATGTCCCACTCGTGGAAATTGTCGATTGAGATCAGTTCATCAAGCACATCGGAATCTGTATTTTCGAGTCCGTCAAACAGGATATCTGAAGTTCTCTGCTGCTTATCTTCGGATGCAATTAAAGCCTGATATGGCTTCCTCTTACTATCATCCAGAATGCAGTATCCTGATTCATATACATTCTGGAACCTGTTCTTATGATGCATCATCCCCTGTGGGCAGAATGCCACAGCCTGCACACCGTCCGCTGTGAAATAATCCGGGCATTCCAGCATGAATCCGAAATCATCCTTCGGGAAATATTCCCTTGCTACCTGCCAGTCTTTTCTGTCGTCTGACTTCATCAGAAGCAGTCCGCCTTTTGAGGCACGGCTTCGCATACCAAGAAGCATATAGTATGCAGTATCTTTGCCTGATTTCTGAGTCACTGACTCACGCCACACCTTCGGATCCCTGACATGACACGACAGATCAGACGGATAGTCATCATTTGTCAGGAGCAGCTGCTTCTCTCCCGGGTGGATCCCATCCTCGAAATCCACCCTTATTACATTGTGGCCACGGCCTTCATTGATATAGTCGAAGTTGCCAGGATGCTTGACATTTCCGGTATAGTATATTTCCATTACCCCGTCTGCAGTATAAGCAGTTCCGGAATATGCGCCGTCACTGTCCCATTCTGTATCGGTCACTATCGGCGTATCCACAAAGGTAAAGTGTGCGAGATCATCCGACACATAGTGCCCCCAGAACCTGCCGCCACTTCCCAGCGGGCTGTTCGGCGAATACTGGAAAAAAATGTGATACTTCCCATTGTAATAGCACGAACCATTCGGATCGTTCATCCACCCCTGTGGCGGCTGTATATGAAACCTGTGTCTGTATTTTCCTTCAACCATATCTCACCTCAAGACAGGGGGACGGTTCTCCTGTCTTTTTTATTAAATTTCTTTATCTTCTTGCTGTGATAAGTGCCTGTCCATGCTCGATGAGTCCCTGTTTCACCGGCTCTATGTCCTTGTAATCATCAGGATTCGTCACGAGAACCGGAGTCACGAGCTGATAGCCAGCCTTCTTGATCGATGGGATATCAAATGATAAGAGCAGGTCGCCCTTTTTCACTTTGTCATTCTCAGCCACATGAGCTTCGAAATACTTTCCATCGAGCTCTACAGTATTGAGTCCCACATGGATCAGAAGCTCTGCACCCTTATCAGTCGTGATACCGATTGCATGCTTTGTCGGGAAAAATGTGGTGACAGTACCATCAGCAGGCGCGTATATTTTTCCTTCGGAAGGCTCAACAGCTGCGCCTGTTCCCAGAACGCCGGAAGCAAATGTCTCATCAGGAACCTTGTCCAGAGGAACTACCTCACCATTTACAGGAGAAACGATCTCCTCATCGCCAGCGGCGACCTCAACCCTGTCATCAACAGCGCCGTTGGCGTCTTCTTTTACAG
Source organism: uncultured Lachnospiraceae bacterium (assembly GCA_900315505.1). GTDB lineage: Bacteria > Bacillota > Clostridia > Lachnospirales > Lachnospiraceae > Weimeria. Next base: position 46,840 of record OMZG01000015.1, on the reverse strand, counting down.
GATCCCTGTACATGATGTATGAACAGATGAAGGCCACAATGAAAGCCACAACCATTGTCAGCGCATACATGATGGTCGACTGGGTCGTGATCAGGAATCCGAAGAGGCCGGTGATACCATAGGCAGTCGCATATACACCAGAGATGGCAGCTACGAATCCGCCAGCCGCACCACCGATACATCCGGCGATGAAAGGCTTCATGAATCTGATATTGACACCAAAGATAGCCGGCTCTGTGATTCCAAGGAATGCTGAAAGAGAAGAAGGGGCAGCCATAGATCTGATCTTCTTATCCCTGGTCTTTACGGCAACGGCAAGGGCAGCGGCACCCTGGCCTACGTTTGCAGCGGTAGCAATTGGCATCCAGGTATTCTTCGGGGTAGCCAGCGAACACATCTCAGCCTCTATCATATTGTACATATGGTGAAGGCCGGCAACTACTGTGATCGCATAGAGTCCGCCGATCAGGATTCCACCGAGTCCGAATGGGAGTCCGATGAGAGCCTGTGCACCATGGAGAACCCAGGTCTCAACTGTTGAAAATACAGGTCCGATGATCGTCAGAGTCAGATATCCTGTCACAAGTACAGATACAAGAGGAGTCACAAACAGGTCAAACATTGCAGGAATATGCTTGTGAAGCCACTTTTCGAGCTTAGACATGATAAATACCGCAATGATGACCGGAATTACGTGTCCCTGATATCCGACCTGGTCCACATGCCATGCTCCGAACCATACGCTCCACTGTGGTATGGCCTGTCCGGCTTCCTCAAGAGAAGCCACATTCCACGCATTGATCAGATTCGGATGGATCATTATGAATCCGATAACAGCAGCAAGGAATTCGTTTCCACCAAACTTCTTTGCAGCGCTTATAGCGATGAGAATCGGCAGCATTGAAAGGGCCGCACCGGCAAAGAGATTGATGATATTGTATGTGTCAGACTGTGTGATCGACGGAATAGCACTAGACAGACCGCCTAGAAGTCCGTTCAGAAGACCACTGGCTACGATTGCCGGAATGATCGGCACGAAGATATCTCCGAGAGTCTTAATAGCTCGAAGGAACCAGTTCTGCTTCTGTGCAGCAGCAGCCTTGACATCGTCCTTCGTACCTCCCTCGATATGAGCCAGATCGATAAACTCATCATATACATGATTCACAGTTCCGGTCCCGAAGATGACCTGAAGCTGTCCGCTCGCTTCGAAGCATCCCTTTACGCCATCGACATCCTCGATTGCTGTCTTGTCCACCTTGCTGTTATCAGCGATAACGAGCCTGAGTCTCGTGGCGCAGTGCGCTGCTGATACGATGTTCTCCGGGCCGCCGATATGGTCAAGCACTCCCTGAGCCGACTTCCTGTAGTCCATAATTGTTTCCTCCATAAAATCCGTGTTATTTGCGGAATCGTTCTCACATTGTAAAAGCAATGTCACATCAGGTGAGCTCCTTCCCAATGTCTATTTGTGAGAACGTTCTCACATCTCTTAAATGAATTATACTATGTGGAAGTCTGTTTTGTAAATTGGAAGATTCTGACAAAATTTGAAAGTTATTTTTGTGCAATATGTATAATGGGTTATGGTATGTGATTTCTATGCCTGCACAAACATCACGTAAAAAAATCCCCGGCCTGAGCCAGGGATTGTAATTATAATATCTTGGATAAAAATTCTTTAAGTCTCTCGTTCGTAGGATGGTCAAATATTTCTTCCGGCCTACCCTGCTCGAGCATTTTTCCTTCTGCAATGAAGAATACACGGTCGGCAACCTCTCTGGCAAAAGCCATCTCATGTGTGACTACCGCCATTGTCATGCCTTCGTCAGCGACCTCCTTCATTACGTCAAGCACTTCTCCGATCATCTCAGGATCAAGCGCTGATGTAGGCTCATCGAAGAGCATCATCTTCGGATTCATGGCAAGTGAACGCACAATTGCGATTCGCTGCTGCTGGCCGCCGGAGAGCTGTTTAGGATAGGAATCTATTTTTTCCTCGAGGCCTACTCTCTTCAGGAGCTCAAGTGCCTTCGCATCTGCTTCCTCCTGAGTCATTTTCTTAAGCATCACAGGTGCAAGAGTGATATTCTCACGGACCGACAGATGCGGAAACAGATTGAAATGCTGGAACACCATTCCCATCTGGGAACGAACCGCATCTATATTTACACCCTTTGCTGTGATGTCCTGACCATCAAAGATGATCGTGCCTTCTGTCGGCTCCTCTAGCAGATTCAGGCAGCGGAGAAAGGTACTTTTACCTGAACCCGAAGGTCCGATGATAGCCACTTTTTCTCCGTCCTTTATCTCTGCATCTATTCCTTTAAGGACTTCAAGAGGACCATTTAAGGTATCGAATGTTTTTTTGAGGCCTTTTACTTCTATCATTATCTGGCCTCCTTTCTGGCGATCCTGCTCTCAAATACATGAAGGATCTGGGTCATTCCGACTACCATTACGAGGTAGATGGCGGCTACGAGAAGAAGCGGCGGATACGGATCAAGGGTGATCGAACGAATGATATCTCCGCCCTTTGTCAGATCCTGGATTCCTACGTATCCGGCAACTGATGTCTCCTTTAAGAGTGTAATGAACTCGTTAAAAATAGCCGGTGCCACATTCCTGACGGCCTGAGGAAGAATGATTTTTCTCATGGTCTGGCTGCGTGAAAGGCCAAGTGATCTGCCAGCCTCAGTCTGTCCGATATCGACCGACTGGATTCCGCTTCGGAAGACCTCAGATACATATGCTCCTGAATTCACACCGAATGCTATGATTGCGATGATAACACCATTGTCCACATTCTGAAGGATAATGAAGTATGAGATGAGGAGCTGTACTACTGTAGGCGTGCCACGGATGATGGTGAGGTAAATGCCTGCAATCACATTCAGTACCGACATCACCGGGCCTCTGCTGCCCTGCTTGTACATGACACGGATCATTGCCGTGATCACTCCGAGAAGGACTCCGATGATCAGGGCAAAAATCGTGATGAGTACTGTATTTCCGAGACCGGATATGATGTACATATACCGGTCTTTTTCTATGAAGTCATCGTAGAGATGCTCCGCGAGATTGTAACCCATGAAATCTCCTTACTGGTTTGAATCGGATGTATATTTATCCACGATCTCGTTCATCTTGCCGCTGTCCTTGAGATTCTTGACTACCTTATTGATCTCATCTACGAGATTAGATCCCTTTGGAACAACTGCTGCGTATTCCTCTGTTGTGAGGTTCTCGCCGACCTTCTCGATCTTGCCCTTGTTCTGCTCGATGAACTGCTCTGCAGGATAGTCATCAAGTACCACTGCGTCGATCCTGCCTGCGATAAGATCTGATACAGCGTCCACATGCTTCTGGTAACGCTTTACTTCCTTTACAGAGATGTCGTTCTTGCCATCCTCATTGGTGCAGTATGTGTCGCCTGTTGTACCCTGCTGTACGCCTACTACCTTGCCATCGAGGTCTGAAGGCTTGCTGATATCTGTATTTCCGCTCTTTACCAGGATGACCTGTGATGCATCGAAATACGGGTCTGAGAAATCAGCGTTTTTCTTACGGTCATCTGTGACTGTCATTCCTGCGAGGCAGAAATCAGCCTTTCCGCTCTTCAGAGCCGGAATACATGAATCAAATGCTATATCTGTGATCTCAAGCTTTACTCCAAGGTCATCTGCGACTGCCTGAGCGATGTCTGCATCGATGCCTGTTACCTTGTTGCCATCCTTGTACTCAAATGGTGGGAACTCTGCATTTGTCACCATTGTGATCTTGCCGGCCTTCTTGATGGCTGCTACTGCATCATCTGACTTTGCAGATGAGCTGCTGCCCGATGATCCACAGGCTGCCATTGACAGAGCCATGCCTGCTGCAAGGATGAGTGCCATGATTTTCTTTTTCATAAAAAAGTCCTTTCCATATGTCACCAGCGAAGTTTACATGTGGAGATCCACCTTCCACAAAAAAAGATGAAAAAGGGACCCGTCCCCTTTTTCATCTAACCTCGCTATCCCTGACATATACTGTATAAATATTCACCGACTGATTATAGAACAAAATAATAGATACGTCAATCTTTCTTTATCTTATTCTCATAGACTACGAAGCGGTTCTCATGAAGCGTCCTGATAAAGCCTACAAGCCTGTTGTACAGAGGCTCTGCCTTGTCACCAAACTCATCATGAACGAGATGCCCGATCTCGTAGATCGTCCTCTTTCCGTCTATCTGCTTCCAGATGAATGAACCAAAGTCATCAAGCTCTATATATGAATATCTCGGTTTCTTCGCTATGACCTGAGCTATCCTATTGAAGAGCCCCAAATTCTCCCGCTTTATCTGTACATGTCCGTTCTCATCCTCTTCCCACGGCATCACCTTACTGTGACGCGGTACGAAGTCCAGGTAATTATCTTTCTTTGCCATATTTTCTCATAAAAAATGTGACAATGCACCAGGTACACTGTCACATCCATGTATTATCAGTTCTTCTTTTTCTTGCCATTCATCGCTGCCACGAGTGAGCAGATGAGCAGTGCGAAGAATACGATCGAGCCGACTGGTCCGATGCTGAATACCTTCGATACGTCAATGGCATCGCTTGCGCCTGCTACTGCGATGATAGCAAGGATGATACCAACGATACCTTCACCTGCAATGAGTCCTGAGCAGTAGAGGATACCACGATTGACCTTGGCCTTGCGGTCATCCTCAGAGGCTTCTTTCTTCTTATCGAAGACGAGACGAACGAGTCCGCCGATCATGATAGGAAGTGTTGTTGCCATAGGAAGGTAGAGACCTACTGCGAATGGAAGAACCGGGATTCCCATGATCTCTACAACGATGGCGATGAATACGCCAGCGAAGATAAGAGCCCAAGGAAGGTTACCATTCATGACGCCCTCAACGACCATCTTCATGAGCTGTGCCTGAGGTGCAGGAAGCTCGGTAGAGCCATAGCTCCATGCGTCATTAAGTATATATAGAACTCCTCCTACTGCGATTGCCGAAGCAATGACACCGACGATCTCGCCGACCTGCTGCTTGTAAGGAGTAGCACCAACGATATAACCGGTCTTTAAGTCCTGAGAGATATCACCTGCGATAGCAGCTGCAACGCAGATCACAGAACCGATTGAAATAGCTGAGATCATTCCGGCAGTTCCTACATTTCCTGTAGCCTTCATGATTGCAGTGATGATAAGAAGTGCTGCAATAGTCATTCCTGATACAGGGTTATTCGAAGAACCTACGATACCAACCATTCTTGCAGATACTGTCACGAAGAAGAATCCGAAGATGATGATGAGAATTGCTCCGCCGAGGTTAACCGGGATCTGAGGTGAAACCCACATGATAAGCGCGAGTGCCACGATTCCGATGATGATTACCTTAACAGGGAGATCCTTGTTGGTACGGATATTCTCGCCGACCTTTTTTCCATAACCCTTCATAGCCCCTTTGAAAGCACCGAAGATCATTGGGAGTGACTTGATCAGGCTGATGATTCCGCCTGCTGCCACGGCGCCTGCACCGATGTACTTGATGTAGTTTTTCCAGATTCCTGATGCTGACAGTGATGAAATAGGATCACTTGATGGGAAGATGACATTGTCACCGCCGAGAGCAGCGATAAGAGGCATGAGTACGAGCCATCCAAGGATACCACCGGCGAACATGTATGAAGATACCTTCGGTCCACAGATGAATCCGACACCGATGAGTGAAGGAAGTGTGCTCATTCCGACTCCGGCACCCTTGTAGTGCTTGAAGTCGTAATCAATCTCACTAGGGAAGAGCTTGATTCCGTCAGCAATGAACTTGAATGCTGCTGCAATTCCAAGACCTTTGAATACGGCACCTGCTGATGCTCCGCCCTCTTCTCCGGCCTCAAGGACCTCTGCGCATGCAGTTCCCTCAGGATATGGAAGAGTACCATGCTCCTGCACGATGAGTGCATTACGAAGCGGGATCATGAACAGGATACCAAGGATACCGCCGACCATACATACAAGTGCGATCAGGGCGATACTAGGATTGTCAGTCTTGCCCTCGCTTGCCCACATGAAAATGGCTGGCAGGGTAAAGATTGCTCCTGCGGCTACCGACTCACCGGCACTACCGATGGTCTGAACCATGTTGTTCTCAAGGATGGAATCTCTGTGGAAAATGAATCTCACAAGACCCATCGATACTACTGCTGCCGGGATAGACGCTGATACAGTCATTCCGACACGAAGTCCAAGATACGCATTTGCAGCACCGAAGACAATAGCGAGGATGATACCGAGAATTACCGAGAACGGTGTCATCTCAGCCATCTGCCTGTCAGCGGAGATAAATGGCTTGAACTCCTGCTGTTCGTTGTTCATTTCTATGAACCTCCAATATTAAATTTTTGCTGCGATGTTGGAAAATTGACGCAACCCTTGTATTATAAAGGCTTATATTAGAAAAGTCAATGATTTGACTTGTAAGTTATGAGTTCAGATAAATGCCAGGAATATGCACACAAATGGAAGCAGCATATTCTGTGGATTATTGATCTGCGCCTGGAAAAAATATCCTGCAAGCCCGAAGAAGAACGGCGATACCCTTCTTGCGCGATATACCTTCCATACAACGGCTGCAGCTATAGCAATATAGCAGGCAAGCGTCACCACTCCGCCGCACACGAGATGCTCAAGGATCTCGCTGTGACAGTTGGCCACATTTCTTCCGCCTATCTCTACCCCCCTGGAATATGCTCCGAACATGGAAGGCCCGATGCCGAACAGCTTCTCTCTGACACCGCCATCAGAATATACCTGTACGGCCTTCTGCCAGATCAGAAGCCTGCTGTTTCCGAAGCGTTCCGATTTGTCGACCCCGTGAACGAAAAAGAGTATCGCAAGAGCTATGACTGCCATCACGAGAAGCAGCATGATCCACGGGCTAAGCGCGAAATCCCTGTCATGAAGCACAAGCGCCAGCTCTATCACCACGGTGATACACAGAAGTATCAGAGCGAGGTAATATTTATTCATGAAAAAGGATATATACTTGGCCGGTGGGAATATCCCTCCGTTGACCTGCTGGATAAACTCCGCTGCCACAAATGACCCGGACAGTGTCATCACCACACGATTCATATATACAAGCGGTGACCTGCGATTGCATCCCATGATAAAAAGGACTGCCAGTCCACCGAATATTCCTATATATCCACTGTCAACCCCTGCGAACGAAAGCCCCATTCCTGCAGCGAAAATACTTGTGAGAAGCCATGTCTTCCCGGTCTTCAGATAAAAGGCCGCGATCACCGGAACGAAAAGGCTCACAATACCGGCATACACATCGATATTTCCTGCAGTCGATATATAATTGAACTGCTCGTCCTTCAGCAGATCGGCATGAAGCGAGAATAGGTCCACTCCTGCCCCATGCATAGCAGCAAGGAGAAAGAACGGTATGCTGCCGGTCGATAAAACCACAGCCGCCAGATCAGTATCAGTCCCGAGATCCTTCATCACAAGATACATCAGCAGTCCGCAGAAATATGCAATGATCCCCACATTCCAGCCCACATCCCCGGTGAATGCTGATTCTGTATTTCCACAGATCAGTGCAGAAATAAGATATGACATGAAAAAGGCCAGCATTGCCCTAAGAACCGGATTCCTGCCGTGCTCTTCCCTTTTCAGCCCCTTTGCAGAGGCTATCACGTCCATCACAAAGCAGGTCACAACAGCGATCACCGTTGAGACATAGAATGCCCGGGTCTTCGCAATTATCGTATCAAAATATCCATCATTCATGTAGTACAGGCATATAAGCATTATCACTGCAAAAAGCGCCGTGCCTGTACGACTACGTATCTTTTTCATAAAAACCTTCACTAAAATGCCAGCAGTACCCTCTGTATCCTCCGCATCGCTCCTGCTGCGCCGTGATTGCGCTTCTCTGCGGAACGGGCGAGACGGACATTGTCCGTGATTATTGCATCGACATTCATATCTATCATGCGGTTCATCGTAACCTCATTATTCACGGTCCATACGAAGATGCCCTTATTTGACTTCTTCATATACTGGACGAATCCCGGCGTCACAAAATTCGAATCAACTGAAAATGCATCTGCATCCTTGAGTCTGGCAAGTGATCCGCCACCAACTGTCGTGGTATAGACAGTATAGATCTTCGGATTCAGCCTCTTTATCTGACTAAGAGTACCATAGTCAAATGACGTGATATCACAGTCCTTCTCATACTGATTGGCCTCTATTATCTCAAGAGTCTTCTCCACTATACCGCCATCATGGCCGGTACGTTTGATCTCGATATTCAGGTAGAGCTTGCCTTTGCAGACCTTCAGGACCTGGTCGAGCGTCGGTATCCTCGTGAACTGGTAAACATCGCTGTAGAAGCTTCCATTATCCAGATCCTTGATCTGGTCATACGTCACCTGCCACACATTCTTGTCGAGGCCTGTCGTACGCTTCAGATTCGAATCATGCAGGACGATCACCGTCCCGTCCTTCGTCATCTGCACATCGAGTTCAGCAGCATCTGCACCATTCTCTATAGCCTTTCTGAATGCAGGTATCGTATTCTCAGGCGCATCCACCGAGTCACCTCTGTGCGCCATGATCATCGTATCCCTTCCTCCATACAGAAGCGACGTCTTCAGCTGCTGATACCTCTCCGGCACGAAGAAATACAGGCTTACGGCCACTCCTGCGAAGATTGCGATGCGAAGATACAGTCTGTCGATGCCTCTGCCATAGGTGCTGTTGAAGGCAGGAAGCTCCTCCTTTTTTTCATCGTGATGTGCATAGAACCCGACCTGTATCCTTGTGAGGATCAGGGGTGTGATAAACCAGGTAAATGCCAGGAGCACAATCGACTGGCACACGAGCGTCACGGCCGGATTCGACAGCACATCTGACGCGAGCGTCGGTTCGAGCCACATGGTGACAAGCTTCACAAGAAGCAGCTCAAGGCCGTATGCTCCGAAGAAGACTCCTGCTATCACGGCTATCCATAGCACTGCCGTGATGATGACCTTTATTATCCTTTTCCCCGTAAAGGCAAAGCTGTGCTTCATCGCAGGAATGAAATTATCATTCTTCACCGCCATGAACGGTATCACATAGATGAGGCTGAACGTAAGCAGTGCGAGAATGATCATCGCTGCGATGATATACGGATAATACTTATCATTCCTCGTGAGTCTCTCGATCAGATATCCGGGCACTGAGAAATTGCTTGCTGCCGTGAAAAGCTCGTACAGATCGGCAATTGGAAGTATCAGGTAAACGTATATGAGAAAAAGCCAGTTCCTCGGCTTAAAGATCACTCCGCTCTTCCTGATCCCCGCAAAGAGCATGCTGTGCGCCTTTACCTTCTCATTGTGATATGAGGCATCGATCGCATATGAGAGTCCGAAGAACTCGACCGCGATCATCACCGCCACTGCAAGCAGCACCACAACAAACATGACCCACACTACAGGAGACTTAAGCACCAGCCGCAGATTGAAATTGCTCAGATAATACACCCCGGCCAGCCGCAATGACAGTCTCTCTATCTTTTCCAGCAGCGGGAAAAATATGAGAAACGAGATCAGCTTGTAAATGATCTCGAAACACAGGAAGGCTGCGAAATTTCTTTTTATAAAAATAAATGTAAATTTAGTACTTTTAAATAATTTCATCTGATACATTTTACCACAATTTGCGTTTTATTGCTTTACAGTTTGTCAAAATGTGGTAAAATAATCAGGTAATGTGTATTTTGCGTTAGGAAACAAATACTCGGGGGTTGATTAATGCAAAAAAGGATTGCTTCCCTACAGAGGTTCATTCTGTACGGATCAATAGACAAAGAAATATATGATGAAGCCCGAAAGGAAACGGATGTCACCAATCTTCGTACTGTGAAGAGGATTTCTGTACTCGGCATGCTGATGTTTTTCCTGAACGGGCTGTTCTCAATAAATATGTATGGCAACAATCTGGGATTCGTTCTGGATATGTTCTTCGCCGGCACTGTAGGGATCATCGTTTTCATAGCACTCGGAATTCCTGAGACCAGGGCCAAGTCGGCGCTGAAGTTGGTATATACCTTCTCAGCTCTGTTTCTTTTCGGCCTGCTGCTTGTTGACGGAGTCGTGAACACCACTGTCCCGTCGGTATGCTTCATCGGATGTCTCATCATTTTCGTAGTGGTGTTTACCGATGTTCCGTGGCATCTGTTCATCATATCGGGATGCTCATCGGTGCTGCTGATTATCTTTTCAGCATCATGCAAGCCAATGAGTATTTTCCTTATAGATCTGATGGATGTCATCCTGTTCAATCTGATATCGTTGTATCTGTGTCCATACATGATGCAGATCAAGTTTGCAGATATTCTTACGAGGAGGAAGATTGAGAACGAGCGTGATATGGATGCCCTGACGCAGCTGTATCACAAGGACGTCGTGAGGCACACGGTCAATGAGACCCTGGCTCTTTCAGCATTTCATGACTGTGCTCTGATGTTCCTGGATGTAGATAATTTCAAGCATTTCAATGATACCTTCGGACATGCTGCCGGAGATGCGATCCTCAAGTATATAGCTGATTCGATCCGTCAGGGATGCCCTGATATCGCTACGGTAGGCCGTTACGGTGGAGATGAGTTCATCGCCTTCATACCGGAGATCGATGATGTACAGCAGGTGAGAGATATCGCGCAGAGAATCCTCGATCTCGTCACAGACAGAGAGAGATGCCTGCGTATCACGGACGTGCCTGACTGCCCTTCGCTATCGATAGGTATTGCTATCTATCCTAAGGCAGGCCATTCATACAACGAGCTCGTACAGGCCGCAGATAAGATTCTCTATGAGGTCAAGAACCACGGCAAGAATAATTACATGGTCTACGGTGATACAGGTATCACAATGATCAAGCGAAATAAATACGGCTACTACACAAGCTGATAAAAGATGAAAAAAGGGACAGGTCCAATTTTCACCTGATGGTGAGAATCGGATCTGCCCCTGTTTTTTGCTTAAAATGTTCCTCAGCTCAGGACTGTAGCACCTGTGAGTCTGATATTCATAGGGTATATATTTTCCCTGCCAAAGTACTCTGCCATGAAATCCACATATCCGCTGAGCTCCTCCTTTGGAAGTACTGTCTGGATGACTCCTGCGAGTCCGCCACCGTGGACACGGCAGATGCCCTTTCCGCTGCGCGACAGGAACTCCTCTGAGAGAGCAAGCGCAAGCGCGATCTTCTGCTCCTTCCAGTTTTCATTCGTATAGATATTCTGGAGCAGCTTGTAGGATGAGTCTCCGGAATCCTTCATCAGCCTGAGTATGGTATCGAAATCCTTTTTATTTACTGCTTCTGCCATTTTCTCTACACGCTCTGTCTCATTGAAGAAATGCAGTGCACGTAGTATCGCACGGTCATTCCCGAGCTTCTCGTCAATCTCATTCAGGTGCCCGAGAAGCTCCTCCTTCGATGTATCGCAGAGCCTCTCACCACCCAGCTCATGGGCCACAGCCTTCATCTCAAGCGGCATTGCGGAATAGCCTGCCGAGAGGTCTGCATGACCCTTGCCTGTGTTGATGATAACCATCTCATAGCCATAGTCGCTGAACGCAAAAGGAATAGGCTCTACCGAAATATCTCCCTTGAAATCAAGGAGTATGGGTCCGCCATACGCACAGGCCATCTGATCCATCAGGCCTGAGGACTTGTTCCAGAAATGGTTCTCGCTGTACTGACCAATTTTCGCATAATCAGTCACAGGTATCCTGTCATCATTGAAAAAGTGACTGATCATCGTGCATATAAGCATCTCAAATGATGCTGATGAGCTCACGCCTGCTGCGGCGATGACATTGGTCGTCACATAGGCCCTGAAGCCATGAACCTCATAGCCCATGCTCTTCGCAGCCTCGACTATTCCGGCCACAAGGCTTCGGGTGCCATTTTCCTTCGGCACCTCATCAAGCCTGCTGATATTTACTTCTACCTTCTTGTAACCCTCGCTTACTATCTCTATGACCTCACTTGAGGATTCCCTTGCAGCTCCGATAGTATCCAGGCTTATTGAGCCGGCTATCACCTTGCCGCCATTATGATCGGTGTGATTGCCGATTATCTCCGTCCTGCCCGGAGCTGTAAAGTATGACAGTCCCTCACTGTCTCCATACTCTGCTGCAAAGCTCTCATTGAGATGCCAGAATCTCTTCTCTGCCTCTGCAGCATCCTTACCATAAACCTTCCCCAGATCTCCATAATTACCCATTGATCAGATCCTCCTGATATCTACACTATAGTTCCTGTGATCGATATAGAAGGCAAATGTCCCCTTATCATTCTTCCTGACAGCGACCTCCACACCATCCGGTGCATCATCCACAGCCGGCTTCACTCCGTTCTCAGCAGCCACCGTGCTTATCAGATCACGGTAGAACTCAGGAGTCGAGCTCGTACCGACATACCATGAATGTCCCTTGCCGCTTGCATTCTCAGTAAGCACCGGACTCCCCTGATAGAAGTCATCTGTATATGTTCCAAGGACCTCTGCATCCCCTGCATCGTCTGATATATGATAAGCCTTATCCCTGAAATAATCAATATCACCGATCACTTTTTTATTCTCAGCAATGAGAGCTCTGAGGTCTGACAGTGGATGGATCAGGTCACAGATAATGTGAGCCTCGTACTCCTTTCCGTTCCAGGTGAAATGGTTTGTCTTCTCAGCCGGAAGCGCATCCTGCTCCTCCACCCAGACACCGAGCAGCTCCTTCAGCGGGCCCGGATATCCGCCCTGATAGAAAAGATAGTCCTTATCCACCAGTCCTGACAGATATGAGGTGACGAAGCATCCGCCATTCTGCACAAAGGCTGCTGCCTTTTCTGCAAAGCCGTCCTGCACCATGAACATCATCGGCGCTATGACCACCTTATACCTTGACAGGTCATCATCAGGCTTTATCACATCTACAGGGATATGCAGATCATAGAAGCCTCTGTAGTAATTGATGCACTCACTCTTATAATCCATGATCTCAGTCGGACCCTGTGATGCATCGACTGCCCACCAGCTTTCCCAGTCGAATACTATGGCGCACTCTGCCGGAACGGTGGCACCGAGTATATCACTCATGCCCTCAAGCCTTTCGCCGAGAGCCTTTACCTCATTGAATACCCTCGTGCCGCCAAGCCCGGAATGCTCGATCACTGCGCCGTGCATGGATTCAGCTGAGCCTCTGGCCCTTCTCATCTGGAAAAACTGTACGCCGTCTGCCCCGTGCGCGACCGCCTCGAGACTGTACATCGTCATCTCACCCGGCCTCTTCGCAGGATTGATATGCTGCCAGTTCGTGACAGACGGAGACTGCTCCATCAGGATGAACGGCTTCTGTCCGCCGACTCCCCTGATCAGGTCGTGAGCCATTGCAAGCTCTGCCGGCTCCGTATCATAATGCGGATAGCAGTCCCATGATACGAAGTCCATGTACCTGGCCCACTTATTGTAGTCGAGATCCTCGAAAAACCACATGAAGTTGGTCGTCACCGGAATATCAGGTGTCACCGCCTTTACTGCGTCTCTCTCCAGCCTGTACTCCTCAAGCATGATATCCGAATGGAAGCGTCTGTAGTCAAGATATGCTCCCTGGACCTGGGTGATAGGGCTGCCACCCTCAGAGATGAAGTTCTCGCTTCTCTCATCAGGTATCACGATCTCATCCCAGTCATAGTAGGTATGGCTCCAGAATGAGGTGTTCCAGGCACGGTTCAGATTCCCCAGAGTACCGTACTTATCCTTAAGCCACTCACGGAAATTCCTCTGGCAGTTATCGCAGCAGCATACGCCGCCGTACTCATTTCCGATATGCCAGGCTATTATATTATCATAGTCCTTATACCGCTCTGCGAGCTTGCGTGCCAGCAGAGGCGCATATTTTCTCATCGTAGGTGAGGACGGGCAGAAATTATGTCTGGCTCCGTATTTTCTCTTCTTACCATCCGGATCTACACGCAGGATGTCAGGATGTCTCCTTGCCATCCAGGGTGGTGTCGCAGCCGTTGAGGTAGCGAGCATTACAGAGAATCCGTTTTCTCTGACGAGATCCATGATCCTGTCAAGCTTCGAGAAATCATATTCATCCTCTGATGGCTGGAGGGCCGCCCATGAGAATACGTTGAGTGTCAGCTCATTGATATGTGCCTCCAAAAGAAGCTTCATATCAGCCTCCCAGACCTCTTCCAGCCACTGCTCGGGATTGTAGTCTCCTCCGTAGAGGAAATGATTTGTCTTCATATAAGTCTCCTGTTAAAAAGCAAGCCAGGCCACGGCCTGGCATAATCACCTGGTAGTATCACGAAGCTTTATCGCAAAGCTGTTACTCGTCATATCTGCCACTGTTTCGTTATTGATCAGTCTGATCAGAGTGCCCGCTGCAGCCTGCCCGAGATACATCTCATCGTATGCAACCGCCGACACGCTCCTGTCACCATTGGTGAGTAAGGCGCTGTCATACAGGCTCGCTACTGAGATCTGCTCAGGAACAAGGATTCCCCTCGTCCTGAGTGCGGTAAGCGTCATCAGGGTGATCTCTTCGTCCATACAGATAAAGCAGTCCACATCTCTCTTCATCGATATATCTATATCCGATGTGACTGTTCCGTCATCGAGAGAACCGGGGAAATAAAGTACATCCTCAATCCCTGCCTCATCCACGGCCTTCATGAACCCGTCATGACGCTGGGTCGTGACGAGAAGCTCCGGGTCGCCTCCGATAAGGGCCGGATATTTCGCGCCATGCTCAATAAGAAGCCTCGTCATCTCGTATGAGCCGCCGAAGTTGTCATTATCTACCCGTACAGAATCGCCATCCTGCGTGCTTCCTATGACGACGTATGGAATATCCGAGCTCTTCAGGTATTCTATCCTTCTGTCATCATAGAAGGTCCGGGTCAGGATCACCCCATCCGCCTTGCTGTTCTCGACTATCTGCTCGAGCTCATCGGTACGGTTCCCGCGCTCGACGGTGATGATCACATTGTACCCTTCCTTCTCGGCCCCATCGGTAATCCCGACGAGGCACTTATGGAAGAAGGTGAGCTCTGATACACAGCTGTCCTGCGGGGACACTACTGCTATATTGTAGGTACGCTGCTGGGCAAGGCCACGGGCCTGTACATTAGGTCTGTAGCCCTTTTCCCTGGCGTAATCCTTTATCCTCTGTCTGGTCTTCTCACTGATCCGGCCCTTACCAGACATAGCCCTCGACACTGTAGTCTTCGAGACTCCAAGGTCTTGTGCTATGTCGTCCAAAGTGATATGTCCCATCTTTCATCAGCCTTTCACTGCTCCGCCTGTAATACCCTCTACATAGAACTTTTGCATGATGATGAAGAGGATACCGATCGGGATACCCACAAGTATACCACCTGCGCAGAATCTTGTGAAGTAGGTAGGAAGCAGACTCTTGTCAAGCATATTGTACAGTCCTATAGCTACCGTCCAGTCCTTCGACAGTCCTGAATTCAGGATGATCTTCGCAAAAATGAAGTCTGTCCACGGTGCCAGGAATGAACTGATGACCGTATATACTACGATCGGCTTCGACAGAGGAAGCACGATCCGGAAAAAGGTGCGGGCCTCTGATGCGCCCTCAAGGTATGCTGCCTCACGGAGTGAATCCGGAATAGTATCAAAGAATCCCTTTGCTATCAGATATCCGAGAGCTGACGAGCCTGAGTAAACGAGGATCATTCCGAGATGACTGTTGGTCAGGTTGATGCTCTTCAGGATGAAATAGATGGCAATCATCGACAGGAATCCAGGGAAGAGCTGAAGCATGACTCCGATATTCATCAGGGCTTTTCTGCCCTTAAATCTCATGCAGCTCATTGCGTATGCTGTCATCAGAACGAACATCGTGGAGATGATCATTGTAAAAATAGCAATGATCAGCGTGTTCATGAACCATCTCGGGAACTGTACCACATTGTCTGAATGGAACAGTACCTTATTGAACTGCTTCAGTGTCCATACCTTCGGGAAGAACCTGCTCGTGTCCATGCCATCATAATCGGAAAAGGATGTCACAAGCAGCCAGAATACAGGTACCAGCCATATTACTGCAAGTATTGTCAGAACCACATGCACGATCACCGTATTTCTGATGGTTCTTGTATTTTTTATTGTATTCGTCTTTTCCATTATCTGAACATCTCCTCTCTGTCATCCTTTATGAGGAAGTTGAACGCAATCAGCGTAAATACTGCACAGATCAGGAATACCATGATACCGATTACCGATGCCATCTTGTAATTGTACTTGTCTGACGTGAGTCTGAACAGCCAGGTAACAAGCAGGTCGACCTCCTGTCCGCTGGATGCTGCAAGCTTCTGGTCTGTCGTCGTGTAGACGTTATTAGTCAGCAGATAGATGACATTGAAGTTGTTGACATTGGCCGTAAACTGTGTCACGAGATATGGTCCGGTGATAAAGAGCATGTACGGCATTGTGATGTGACGGAAGATCTGCCTCTTATTTGCTCCGTCGATCTCTGCTGATTCTACCAGATCCTGAGGGATATTCATGAGCACTCCTGTAGTGATAAGCATCAGATATGGAACTCCGACCCAGATATTTATAAATACGATAGTTACCTTTGCCCATCCGGGCGACGTCAGGAACGGTATGTAGTTCGTCGATATCAGGCCTATATTCTTTAAGAACCCGACGAGTCCTATCTTCTCAAGGAAGGTATTTACGATTCCGGTATCGCCGTAGAAGCTTCTCATCATAAGCAGGGTAACGAACTGCGGAATAGCTATGGTTATCACGAAAAGTGTACGCCACATCTTCTTGAAATGAGTGTACTTCGAATTGATGAGCAGTGAAAGGAGGATTCCTCCGAAATATGTGGTAAATGTAGCAAGCACTGCCCAGATCAGAGTCCATATCAGGATCTTCCTGAAGCTGTAGCCAAAGCTCATCGTAAGTGAATCTCCGAATAGTGCCTTGAAATTCGCAAGCCCTACCCAGTTGAAAAGATATGCCGGCGGCATATGCTTCCTGTCGTAGTTCGTAAATCCAACTGCAACCATTACGATCAGTGGGAAGATATTGAAGATGATGATTCCGAGGATCGGGAAGAAAAGAAGTGTGATATGGAACTTCTTATTGATCAGGTCATGGAGGTCATTCCTGAAGGTATTGACGTGTTTTCCGGCCTCTGCATCTTTCTGGATATGATATACTGTGATCTCATTTGCCATCCACAGGATGATCGACACTATTACCGTAACTATTGAAATAGCTCCGAACAGCAGGATGAGAAGTGAATTATCATAATTATTCATCTCGTTCTGCATTGTATCAGGATTGTAAACCATTTCCTGCTGTACAGTTCCAAGTGTAGGAAGCTTGGCGATATAGCCTGCTCCGATGAACACCGTATATGCTATGGCCCCGATCTCAAGGAGCATTACGAGTATTCCTCTTACTATCTGTTTTCTTCTGAAGTATCCTGCTCCGCAGAGCACGAGTGACAGCTTTACTGCCCAGTCACCGTCTGCCACGGCAAGGCCGAAGCTTCTGAAAAAATTTCCTATTGCCCCGAAGAAAGCCGCTGCCTTATTTTCTTTCTTCTCAGGCACCATTGTCATGTCTGCCATTTTTTCCCTTTCTAATGTGTGCCCCGCCCTGGCGTTCCCTCTTCAGACGGCCGTATCCGGTCATCTCAAGAGAGAGAAAACGCCCACACCCTGATCCGGGCGTGGGCTTTTTCACGCCATCTGGCGGTTATATTATCTAGGAGAATTCTTTATGCCTGAATTACTCTGACTTCTGGGCACATGCCTTAACGAGATTGTCAAGGAGTGTCTGGAGATCCTCATTCTTAGGATTGCCCTGCGCTAATGTCTCACCGAAGGTCTTGGTGTTGTCCCAGAATGTCTGTGTTACAGTCTGTACTACACCCTTCTTTGAGTTCTGCTCGAGGATTGCGCTGATTGCGATATCCTTCTTTACAGCATCGCTTTCCATATCTTCCTTATTTGCAGGGCCTGCTGCTCTCTGGGTAAATCTTTCCATCTGGCTGTCCTTATTTGAAAGGAACATTGCAAGCTTCATTGCCCAGCCTACGTTCTTGGAGTTCTTATTGACACCCCAGAACTTGAAGCCTGATGATGATGCCATATCTACCTGCTTGCCGCCTGCTGTGTATGTAGGAAGTGTGGTTGCTGCGTATCCGTCGCCAAATGCCTTCTGTACTGCCTGTGAATCCCAGGTTCCTGAGATAATGGCTGCAAGCTTTCCACTTGCGATCTGATTGGCTGTATCGCCATCCTTTATGGACATGAATGCTGGGTTCTTTGCGATGTCAACTATTCCCTGGGCTACATCTACGCCCTTGACTCCTGATGATGAAGTTGAGTTCCAGTCAAGTGTTGTAGAACCGTCATCGTTTCTGACTGTGGTGAAATCAGCACCATAGAAGAAGCCTGCTACAAAGTATCCTGAGTTAAGAACCATGCCGGCCTTCTTACCTGCCTTCTGGCTGTCTGCAAGAATTGTATCCCAGGTCTTTGCATCATCATCTGAGATGACGTTCTTGTCATAGTAGAGGAAGTATCCGTTATCAGCTGTTGCTGGATATGCATAGAGGGTATCATCTACTGTAGCTGCTGTAACTGAGCTCTCAACCTCTTCCTTCTCGATAGTTGCCTTGTCCTCATCCTGTACCGGCTGAAGCACGCCTGCGTCTACGAGATCATAGATCTGGTCTGATGCGAATGAGAAAACATCTGCTGCTGCGGTAGGATCCTTAAGGACTGTATCCTTCGTGTCAGCCTCAGAGACCTTACCAATCGTGATGTCAAACTTTGTATCAGGATTTGCTGCCTTGAACTTGTCTGTCAGATCCTTCATAAGGTCCTGATCCTCTTCTGATGCCCAGAGCTTCAGTGCAACTGTCTCGCCACTGCCCGAAGCCTTCTTTGCTGACCCTGAGCTCCTGGATGTGCCTGATGATGATCCGCATCCTGCAAGAGCTGTCACAGCCATTGCTGCACAGAGAGTAAGTGCTGCTAATTTCTTCTTCATTGTAGTTCCTCCTTCCGGGTTCCCTGACCCGATTACAAAAAAATAATTTCCCGGTATCGATTGCCTGTATCATTCACGTAGCCTTGTGCAATCGGTTGTCCTGTTTAATAATATACTCACTTTGTCTATTGTAGTCAATCGACATATTTGACAAAAATCGGTAGTCATTTTTGTGCACTTTGCTCAATCGGTTGCGCAATTTATCAAAAAAGACGGTGCTGCCTTCATTTCTGCATAATGAAAGCAGTACCGTCCAAAGCCTTTTTATAAAAAAATCAGTCCTCTACATGAAGGAAGTATGCACAGTGCGGCTCCATCACAAGTCCTCCGCCGAAATCATGCCACCCGCCGGTGATCAGATCCCTTGCTCTTCCTGCCTGTGCGTCAAAGTGCGCATGGTATTCATTATCCTCAAGATTGACTGCGACCATCACCCGGTCACCATTATAATTTCTCTCGAAGATGCAGTGCTTATTCTCAAGAAGTCTCATCGAAACATCCCCGAAACAGAGTGCCGGAGACTCCCTGTGGGCCTTAGCCATCGCTGCTATCGTGGTAGTGAGGTCATTCCACTCAGGCTTATCTATTGCAGGACGCAGTTCCTTATCTCCTGGCTTCTTCTCGCCCCTGATACCCCATTCAGAGCCATAGTAAACTACCGGTATTCCCGGCTGTCCGAAGACAAAGGCGTATGCTATCGGAAGATTTCTCTCGTCATTCAGCTCTGTCGCGATCCTGGCCACATCGTGATTGTCCACGAATGAGAGCAGATGCTTTCCGCGATACGGACACCACTGCTCCGATCCGAACTGTCTGAGCAGCGAATGGCAGATCTCGAAGAGATTGTCTGAATTGATTGCCGAGTAGATTCCCTTCCTGCACTCATAGTTCGTCACGGAATGGCACATCTCATCATTCATGATCTGATTATAATCTCCGCCGATCATCTCTCCTGCGAGGAAGAAATCCTTTTTCCACTGCGAGGTCTCCCTGCGCAGGCGCTTCAGGAACTCCCTGTCGACCATGTATGCCACATCGAGTCTGAGTCCGTCGATTCCGAATTCATCAATCCAGTACTTTACGGAATCCATCAGATAGTCGGTGACTGCAGGATTCTGCAGATTCAGCTTCACAAGGTCATTGGCGCCTTCCCAGCCTTCATACCAGAAACCGTCATTATAATCACTGTTCCCGTCAAAGCTGAGATGGAACCAGTCCTTATACGGTGAATCCCATTTCTTCTCCTGGACATCCTTAAAGCCGAAGAATCCCCTGCCTACATGATTGAACACGCCGTCAAGGATCACCTTTATTCCGGCCTCATGCATGGCATCTACTACAGTCCTCAGGTCGTCATTCGTGCCAAGACGCACATCTACCTTTCTGTAATCTCTTGTATTATATCCATGCGTATCGCTCTCAAATAGTGGTGAAAAATATACTGCATTCACATTCAGCTTCTGCAGATGCGGTATCCAGTCAAGAACCTTCAGAAGCCTGTGCTCCAGGACTCCGTCATTCTCGAACGGCGCGCCGCACATACCTAGCGGATATATCTGATAGAATACTGCACTCTCCCACCACGGACTATCATCAAAAACCTCTTCTGCCATAGTAACCTCCTTTCGCTGCTAATGCTTTCAGGAGATTATTATAACTGTTTCTGGTACTTTTTACAATTTTGCAAGCAGACCTGTCGACTGAAGGAAGAGCATCACCATGATCACCGGGCATACGAACTTCACCATCACTATATACAGCTGCTTTCTGTGGA
Source organism: uncultured Lachnospiraceae bacterium (assembly GCA_900315505.1). Taxonomy (GTDB): domain Bacteria; phylum Bacillota; class Clostridia; order Lachnospirales; family Lachnospiraceae; genus Weimeria. Next base: position 25,949 of record OMZG01000015.1, on the reverse strand, counting down.
ATCGGACACCGCTTGATTCTACCTCATCTATGATCCACTTCGGCCGGACGATCCAGCCGATCAGAATTGTGGAAAGAAGTGAGATAAACGGCATCATGACTGAATTGCTGATGTAATCCATCAGATCGAGAAGCTGGCCGACTGTTCCGTTCGGTAGTGGGATCTCGCAGTAGAAGGCGCTGTATCCAAGTGCGATCACTACTGATGCTATAGTGTAAATGACTCCGAGTGCAAGCGTCGTCCTATGGCGCTGCGTATGAAATACCTCCATGCAGTTCGCTGTGATCGCTTCAAGCACCGAGATGCACGACGTAAGCGTGGCAAAGACTGCCATTATAAAGAAGGCTGCTCCGACCACATTTCCAATTACTCCCATCGAGGCAAATACCTTTGGCAGTGAGATAAACATGAGTCCAGGGCCTTTATTCATTCCATCAAGTCCTGAGAATACAAATACAGATGGGATGATTGCCATTCCTGCAAGAAGAGCTACTCCGGTATCGAATATTTCTATCTGGCTCACTGCCTTATTGAGGTCTACGTCCTTTTTCACATAGGAGCCATAGGTGATCATGATGCCCATTGATACTGACAGCGAGAAGAAGAGCTGGCTCATCGCATCGAGAAGCACTGCCATGAATTTCTTCACCGTAAGCCCCTCTACATTCGGTGTGATATACACCATGAATCCCTGTAATCCTGTCCTGCCGTCATGATGGATAAACATCGCATATACTGCGATAAATACGATGAGTACAAGAAGAACCGGCATCATGAACTTCGAGCAGGCTTCGATTCCGTTTTCTACTCCTCTGTAGATGATTACTGCTGTGATTACCATGGGAATGACTGCATAGATCACCGACTGAACCGGATCGGAAATAAACGACGAAAAATATCCATCGGCCGCTGCTGCCCTGCCCTGACCGGTCACAAAGCTCACCATATACTTCGTGATCCAGCCTCCGATCACGGCATAGTAGGTCATGATGACTACCGGCACGAAAAATGTGAGGATCCCTAAGAACTTCCACTTGGGATTCATCTCCGTGTATGCGCCTATCGCGCTCTTTCCGGTCTTCCTGCCTATCGTGATATCACTCGTCAGAAGCGTGAATCCGAAGGTCAGCACCAGCACCAGATAAATGATAAGAAATAATCCTCCCCCGTCCTTCGCAGCCAGATACGGGAATCTCCATATATTCCCGACTCCTACTGCGCTCCCTGCGGCTGCGAGCACGAATCCGAGCTGGCCGGTAAACGAGCCACTTTTACTTTTCTTTTCCATTTTCTTTCCTTTCCTGAATATAAAAAATTTATAAACGCGATTATATCATATTTATGGAAAAGAAAAAAGATGAAAAAGGGGACGCGTCCCTTTTTCATCTTTTCATCATTGCCTGTTCTTTCGTGCGGCCTCGAGTCGTGCCATTGCACGGGCAAGCGATGCACGGGAGTGGTAATACTCCTGGATGCTCTGCTTCTGGCGCAGCTGCTCCTGGGCTCGCTCCTTCGCCTCCTCGGCACGGCGGACATCGATCTCCTCCGGCCTCTCACAGGACTCAACGATTATAGTCACTCGATTGTTCACTACCTCTGCAAAACCCATGCCTGCAAGGCCCCTGACCTTTGCCTGACCACTGACAGCTTCACTTGAACCTGCTCCATTTCCGGCATGGTCGGCTGGCCTTATCTCGATCTCACCTTCATCAAGCGCTATGACCATATTCTCATGATGGGACAGGATCTGCTCACGTCCGTCATGAGACTGGAATATGACTGAATCCGCAAACCCGGCGTAGAATGTCCGGTCGGCGGCAATAACTTTTAAATAAAACATAACCGGCCTCCCGATTACTTCAGGCTCTCGGCCTTTTTCTTCACGTCCTCGATAGTACCGACATTGAAGAATGCATTCTCAGGATACTCATCCATCTCACCATCAAGAATAGCCTTGAATGATCTGATCGTTTCCTCAACCGGTACATAGACTCCAGGAACACCTGTGAACTGTTCTGCTACATGGAACGGCTGTGACAGGAAACGCTGGATCTTACGGGCTCTGTACACGAGGGTCTTGTCCTCATCTGAGAGTTCTTCCATACCAAGGATTGATATGATATCCTGCAGTTCGTTATACTTCTGGAGTATTGCCTGAACTCTTCTTGCTGTATCGTAATGCTCTTCGCCGACTACATCCGGCTCGAGGATACGTGATGTTGACTCAAGAGGATCAACGGCAGGATAGATACCCTGCTCTACGATCTTTCTTGAAAGAACTGTTGTAGCATCCAGATGAGTGAATGTAGTAGCAGGAGCCGGGTCTGTGAGGTCATCAGCAGGTACGTAAACGGCCTGAACCGATGTGACAGAACCATTCTTTGTGGATGCAATTCTCTCCTGAAGCTCACCCATTTCATTGGCAAGTGTAGGCTGATAACCTACGGCTGATGGCATACGGCCAAGAAGGGCCGAAACCTCAGATCCTGCCTGTGTAAAACGGAAGATATTATCAATGAAAAGGAGCACGTCCTTATTATCATGGTCACGGAAATACTCTGCCATTGTGAGGCCTGTCTCTGCGACTCTCATACGTGCACCAGGTGGTTCATTCATCTGTCCGAAGACCAGGGCAGTTTTCTCAAGAACTCCGCTTGCCTTCATCTCTGTCCAGAGATCATTACCTTCACGGGAACGCTCTCCGACACCAGTGAAGATTGAATATCCGCCATGCTCTGTAGCGACGTTGGAGATCAGCTCCTGGATCAGGACTGTCTTACCAACTCCAGCACCACCGAAGAGTCCGATCTTACCACCCTTGGCATATGGTGCAAGAAGATCAATGACCTTGATACCTGTCTCAAGCATCTCTGTAGCAGGCTTCTGATCCTCAAACTCAGGCGGCTGGCGATGCGTCTCCCATTCAGGCGCATCTGTGATCTGCGGACCATCATCAATTGTCTCACCAAGTACATTGAAGAGTCTGCCGAGAGTCTTCTCACCGACCGGTGTCTTGATGCCGCTTCCTGTATCTGTGACCTCCATATCACGATGGAGACCCTCAGAAGCAGACAGCATGATGCATCTGACCACGTGGTTTCCCTGATGGGAAGCGACTTCCATTATGCACTTTTTCCCATTATTATCTACTGACAGGGCCTCACGGATCGGTGGTAAAGTGTCGCTATCAAAAACGACATCCACGACCGGCCCTGAGACCTGTACGATTTTACCTGTCATATTTGTTCTCCTTGTTTCTAGAGGAAAGGGGTTAGGGGTTAGGGGCTAGGGGTTAGTGGTTAGGAATAAGCAGTCAGAAAATTCCTATCCCCTATGTCCTAGCCGCTATGTCCTATCCCCTATGTCCTCTGCTGTGCTCTTGCGCCAGCCACAATCTCAGTGATCTCCTGCGTGATCGCAGCCTGCCTTGCTCTGTTGTACTCTGTATTCAGGCTCTTGAGCATCTTCTCACCGGCATCTGTAGCCGACTGCATTGCAGTCATTCGCGCATGCTGCTCACAGCAGAACGACTCTACAAGAGCTCCATATACGAATCCTGTCACATATTCAGGAGCGATACGGCTCATGACCATCTCAGGTGATGGGACAAATTTGATCGACTCAACTGGAACATCTGCTGGCAGATACTGCGTTGTCTCACCGACAAAGCTTTCTCTGACGAGAGGAAGCAGCTGTCTGACCTCTGCAGTCTCAGTCATCGCATTTTCCATTCTGGTGTAGATCATCACGACCTCATCCACCTTATGCTGACGGAAATCATTGACCAGCGTCTCTGTAATCCTGCGGGCACGCGAAAGATTCGGATCCTGAACCACATAATTGAACTGGGTATCAATCTCCACACCTTTTGATTCCAGATAGTGCTTACCGATCTGTCCCATACAGTAGACTTTTGCGTCCTTGAATTTTTCCAGCTGCCTGTCCATGATCTTCAGGACATTGTGGTTGTATGCACCAGCCAGTCCCTTATCGGCTGTGACCACGAGCAGTCCGACCTTTTTCTCTTCATCATTGGAATCCGCATCTTCAAAATACGGGCTCTTCATATCAGGCACATGACGAAGCATTCGCGTCACCGCACTCTGGAGCGAATAGAAAAAGGGCTCCGTATCCGCAAGTGACTTCTTTGCCTTCTTGAGCTTCGATGAAGAAATCAGATACATGGCATTCGTGATCTTAAGCGTATCACTGACGCTTGAAATCCTGTCTTTTATCTCCTTCGTAGATGACATAGGCTATCACCTCGATGCTTTATATGCATTAGCGGCATCAATTATCCGCTTCTTTATATCATCTGTGAGCTCTTTCTTTGTCTCGAGAGCATTGACGGCATCTGCCGCAGTATCCTTTACCGCACCGAGAACATCCATCTGTGCCTTCTTTACCTTGTCCCTGTCGATATCGTCGAAGAACTTCTCCTGCGCCAGTACAAGAGTGATGACCTGTGCTGACATTGACAGAGGATGGTTAAGAGGCTGCTTTAAGAGCTCCATCAGGGCATTACCATGATCAAGCTGTGCCTTCGTTGTATCATCAAGATCTGATGAGAACTGGGTGAATACCTCGAGCTCTCTGTACTGTGCCAGATCGATACGAATGGTTCCTGATGCCCTCTTCATGGCCTTGGTCTGGGCTGCACCACCTACACGGGATACTGACAATCCGACGTTGACTGCAGGCCTCTGACCTTCGAAGAACAGATTCGTCTCAAGAAAGATCTGACCATCTGTGATTGAAATGACGTTTGTCGGAATGTATGCCGATACATCGCCATCCTGTGTCTCGATGATAGGTAGAGCTGTGATAGAACCGCCGCCCTTCTCATCTGAAAGACGTGCACATCTCTCAAGCAGTCTTGAATGAAGATAGAATACATCTCCTGGATATGCTTCACGTCCTGGCGATCTGCCAAGCAGAAGGGAAATTGCACGGTATGCAACTGCGTGCTTTGAGAGATCATCATAGACGATCAGTACATCTTTTCCCTGCTCCATGAAATGCTCAGCCATTGATGTAGCGGCATATGGAGCTATATACTGGCAGGCTACAGGATCGGCAGCTGTTGCTGCGACCACGATGCTGTAATCGATTGCATCGAACTTCTTCAGGTTCTCAACAACTCTTGCGACTGTCGAGGCCTTCTGGCCGATTGCCGCATAGATACAGATGACATCCTTGCCCTTCTGGTTGATGATCGTATCTGTTGCGATTGATGTCTTACCTGTCTGCCTGTCCCCGATGATCAGCTCTCGCTGTCCACGTCCGATAGGGAACATTGAGTCGATTGCCAGAATTCCTGTTTCAAGAGGAGTATCTACTGACTGTCTGTCTATGATTCCAGGAGCCTCATGCTCTACAGGACGATACTCATCTTCTTTTATCTCACCTTGGCCATCGATTGGCTCACCAAGTGCATTGATTACTCTTCCAAGGAATGCATGGCCTGTCGGAATACCTGCTCTCTTGCCTGTACGTGCTACACGGCTTCCTTCATGGATTCCTGTATCACGTCCGAAGAGGATGACTCCGATCTCATGCTCCTTGATATCCTGCACCATGGCCTTGACGCCGTTATCAAACACAACGACCTCGCCATACTCGGCATGATCTATACCATATATTCTCGCAATACCGTCTCCGACGCTGATGACCTCTCCGGTCTCCCTGGCTTCGAAATCGGCATCAAAATTCTCTATTTCACTTTTAATGATGGAGATAATGTCGGTAGCGCTTACTGCTGCCATGATCTTCACCTCCCGTTAATTTTATCTTCTAGTTGCTTTAACTGTCCTTTATAGCTCCTGTCGATCTCGATGTTATTGCATCTTACGAGCCAGCCGCCAATTAAGGATTCATCCTTAGTGACACAGAAGCGGAAGTTCTTTCCTGGAAAAACCTTATCCAGAGCCACCTTCGCCTGCTGCTCACCGGATTCTATCTCATCGTCCTTCACATAAAAAAAATCAGCTACGAAAAGTCCTGCCTTCTCATCCTCGATCTTCACATACTCACGAAGGATATCGGGTATCAGCTTCTCATTGTGATTCCTGATCATGACGAGCAGGAAGTCTGTAAAAATTTTTGAGCCTCCGGCTTTGGCTGAAAGCTTTTTTTCTATGGCTTCCTTTTTTTTGCTGTATACGACCGGACTCATCATGAGATCCATGTATATTGGTGTCCCTTCAAGCTCACGAAGTACATCAAGCACTTCCTCACGCTTGACAGGAAGCTGTGACAGGACAAGCGCATTATTATGAATTCTTTCCTGCTGCATCTGCTTCACCGCCATTTTCAAGGATCTTCTTTGCTGCCATCATTGCCAGTGCGCTGATTGCCTCACGGCTCTCATCCAGATTTCTCTGCTTCGTATTCTCTGCATCGACCCTGGCCTTGGCTCTGATCTTGTCAGCCTCTTCAGCTGCATCTGCGATTCGCTTGTCGTGGATCCTGTCTGCCTCGATACGGGCATTCCTGATGATCTTTGCAGCTTCTTCCTCGGCAGCATCCTGCTTCTTCATATATTTTATTTTTTCTTTATGTGCATCCTCTTCACGACGCCTGACTTCGTCGTACTTTTCCTTGATGTCGTTCTTTCTCTCGGTCACGACTTTCATGACTCTTTTGAAAAGAAGCTTGTCAAGTATCCAGTAGATCACGAGGACATTGATGATCGTGAAAAGGATGTTCCAGAAATTAATACTTAACATATTTTTTCTCCCGGCGCCCAGACACAGATGTCTTTTATGTCCGAGCGCCTCTCTGTCAAATCACTGTATTATTTATTTCAGGAACAGGATTATAAGAAGGGCGATTACGAATCCGTAAATAGCGGTTGCCTCTGCGAGTGCGCATCCAAGAAGAAGTGAACTCTGAATCTTGCCGCTTGCTTCTGGCTGTCTTGCGATTGCGTCTACTGCGCTTGATGTGGCATGACCGATTCCAAGGCCTGCGCCGATTCCTGTAAGTACTGCGATACCAGCTCCGATTGCTACAAATAATGCTGAACTCATGATGTTTCCTCCTAAGATTTATCTCGCACGGGCTGATTCGGGCATCCGCGCGATCGCTGTCGTCGCTTACGCTCCTCATGATCACACGTTGCCCTCGCGCCCGTGCTGTATTTACTTTGCAGGGTTTTACTTCATTCGCAACAAGTGGGGAAACCCATTACCCCTGTGTCCTATCCCCTATATCCTAATCTATACTCTCTTTAATGAATAGTGATGTAAGGAATACAAATACGTAAGCCTGGATCAGGCCATCGAAGATATCGAAATAGAGCGATGCGAGAGCCGGTACTACTGCCGGGATCACTAGCTTTAAGAGCTCCATGATGACATATGAACCAAGTACATTTCCGAACAGTCGCATGCACAGCGACAGCGGACGGATAAATATCTCCAGGATATTGATCGGTGTGATGACGGCCATTGGTTCCGCGAAACTGTGCAGGAACTTCTTCGGCCCCTTCGCGACTACTCCGCTGGCCTCTATCAGCACGATACTCATGACTGACAGGGCTATCGTCACATTCATGTCCTTGGTCGGCGGCTTGAATCCGATGATTCCTATCAGGTTCGCACATCCAATAAAGATAAGAACCGACAGGAGATACGGCACATACCGCTTTCCATTTTCTCCGATTGTCTCTCCGAAAAAGTCATACAATTTCTCGATACTGCTCTCCAGCAGCAGCTGTCTCTTTCTCGGATGTTCCACGCTCAAATTCCTCGTCATCAGAAGACATGCTACCAGCAGCACCGCTATGATGATCCATGTCACTACCACGGATTCATAGATCGGAATCCCGCCAAATATCGGTATTTTAAAAACCGTTTTGACGTTCAGGTCTTCCTTGAGCGAAGTCACAAGCGTATCCAAAAGCTGTCACTTCCTTTCACATACTCTCAATACTGTACGGATTCTAATACAAAAGAAAAATAAAGTCAACTTAATTTTTTGTGAACTTTGCACAAATTGTATACATGAATTTTGTGCATTATGGCTAATAAAGGCCTGCTATTGGGGTAATTTACTACATTTTTTAACAATGTATTAAATAAATGTGAATAAAAAAAAAGACACAAGTAAATGTTTGATAAAAATTCCCTTTTAATCCACCCGAAATTTTGATATACTTCTGAAATTACCGCTCCGTTCAGCAGTATCGAAAGGAGGTGGATTTATGGAAATGATAGTCACATTTCTTGTGTCTGTTCTGGCAGGAATAGTAATCTGCTATATCCGATCTATTATTTCAAGCCCTTAGTTATTATCATCGTCAATGAACTTGTCATGTACTGCCTTCATGGCTACCTTGACATCATCGATATCGATGAGAACCGTTATGCGGATCTCTGAGGTTGAAATCATGCGGATATTTACTCCGACATCATAGAGTGCCTCAAACATCTTGGCTGCAACGCCTGCATTTGACTGCATTCCGGCTCCTACTACTGAGAGCTTTGCTACATTTTCCTCCTCGACGATCTGCTTGAAGGTCAGACGCTCCTGATTGTCCTTGAGTACCTGTACTGCCTCCTTTGCCTGCGAATCATCGACTGTGAATGAGATATCCTTGGAATCATCACGTCCGATTGACTGAAGGATCATATCTACATTGATATTCTTCTTGGCCAGAAGATCGAATACCTTGAATGCGATTCCCGGCTCATTCTTTACACCTACGAGTGCGATACGGTCTGCGTCCTTATCTACTGCGACTCCGCTTACGAGCATGCTTTCCACTTTTGTTACCTCCTTAACGACTGTACCTTCTGCCTTTGTCAGACTTGAACGCACCACGAGAGGTACGTTGTATTTCTTTGCCATCTCCACTGATCTGTTGTGGAGTACCTGTGCTCCGAGTGTTGCCAGCTCGAGCATCTCATCATACGAGATTTCCTTCAGCTTCTTAGCATTCGGGACGATTCTCGGATCTGCTGTATATACGCCATCCACGTCTGTATAGATCTCACATGCATCTGCATTTAAGACTGCTGCAAGTGCTACTGCTGTAGTATCTGACCCTCCACGGCCAAGTGTTGTCACATCATCATATCTGTTGACTCCCTGGAATCCTGTGACTATTACTATCTTGCCCTGATCGAGCTCGGCATTGATTCTGTCTGTATCTACCTTTTTGAATCTGGCATTCATGTGATGATGGGTCGTGTGCATGACTACCTGGAAGGCATTGAGTGATACCGCCGGTACTCCGAGCTTTGCCATCGCCATTGCCATCAGTGCCACTGATACCTGTTCTCCTGTCGAAAGAAGGGCATCCATCTCACGCTTCGGGGCATCCGGATTGATATCGTTGGCCATTGCGATCAGGTCGTCTGTCGTGTCGCCCATTGCGGAAAGGACTACGACGACTTTGTTTCCTTTTTTGTAATCTTCGATGCAGCGCTCTGCGACATTGAAGATTCTCTCCTTGTTGGCGACTGAGGTGCCGCCGAACTTCTTGACTATTAACATGTTTCCTCCAATCAGGCAAGCCTTATACTATTCACATAGCCCGGCAGTGTCTTTAGCGCCTTGTCGAAATCTGACTGCTTTATTTCCCTCGTGACGAAGCCGACCTCGCCAGGTACTATGTCTGCGTCTACATAATCCACTTCACCGAATGATGCCTCTATCGGGCCCTGATCATCTGTCGCGCGGACGAAGAAGCGGTACTTATCCTCTCCCGGATCTGCAAGTGTGAGCTTCTGTGCCTTCCACTCGATCGGGATATTTTTATCCAGGTTCTTCGCTATCTCTACCACGTCACCGACTACTGCTGATGCGGTCGGAAGCTTGCCTGCTCCTGAGCCGTAGAACATGCCATCGCCAAGGATATTTCCATGAACGAATACGGCATTGAATACGCTCTCTACATTGTACAGCGGATTCTCAGGCGGCAGAAGGAATGGCGCTACCCTGCAGGCATAGGTATCTCCTGATTCTCTGCTCGTGGCGAGAAGCTTTACCTTTCTGCCAAGCTTCCTTGCGTACCTGATATCCGTTGCGCTTATCTTCGTAATGCCCTCTGTCGGAATATCCTGATAGTCGACCTGCTGCCCTGCAACGAGCGAAGTGAGAATGGCTATCTTTCTGCAGGCATCATATCCCTCGATATCAGCTGTCGGGTCCTTTTCTGCGAAGCCCTTATCCTGTGCCTCCTTCAGCACATCATCGAAATCAGCGCCCTTGTCTGCCATCTCTGTCATCATGTAGTTCGTCGTGCCGTTCACGATCCCGGCGATATACTCGATCACATCACCTGTGAGGCAGGACTGGAGCGATCTGATGATAGGGATTCCGCCGCCTACAGACGCTTCAAACATGAAATTGACATTGTGCTCCTTCGCTATCTGAATGAGCTCGGCGCCCTTGTCTGCCACAAGAGCCTTATTAGACGTGGTGACGTGCTTCCCTGCCTCAAGCATTGCCTTCACAAAGGTATAGGCCGGCTCAACGCCTCCCATAGTCTCAACCACTATCCTGATCTCAGGATCATTAACGATGTCCTTGTAGTCATGAACTATGAGCGGCTGCACCGGATCTCCCTCGAACTCACGGACATCAAGTACCTTTGCGAGCTCTACCGGCTCTCCGACACGCCTTGCAATCACATCATGATTGATGCGAAGCGTCTCTGCCACGCCGCTTCCAATGGTTCCATAACCCATTATCGCTGCTTTCATCTGTCTTCCTTTCTTCATGTTACTGCACAGGTTCCTCTGCAAGTATCTTCACATAGGAGATCCCGGCTATTTCTTCTATCCTTTCTGTGAGCACGGATGCCTCCATATCCTTGGGGATATCCATTGACAGCGTGACCGCCGCCACTCCGTTCACAGGGACTGCCTGATGGATTGTGAGAATATTCGCGCCTGATTCTGCGAGTATCGAAAGAACCCTCGACAATATCCCAGGCTCATCAAGTGTCTTGATGATGACTGTCACCGAGTGACCTCTCTGGTTCTCATGATACCTGAATATCTCATCCTTGTATTTATAAAAGCTTGATCGCGATATTCCCGCTCTCTCTGCTGCCTCCGAAGCTGAGGGGCATTTCCCGGATTCGAGCAGAGTCTTTGCCTTCTCGACCCTCAGGAGCACCTCCGGCACTGCCTTTTCCTTCAGGACATAATACATTTCCTCTGCCATATTTTTCCTCCTGACAGATTTTGCAAGGAAACTGTCTCTCTGTGAAAAACAATTGTCTTTGCCCGAAATACTCTAACACAACACATCTCTTCCGTCAAGGGATAATAAAAAATTTTTATATCTTTATTTTTTCAGGGATTTGTGTTATTATTAATTTGTATAACTATAATTATCAGACAAAAGTATTTCTTACGGACGTATGTAAGGGCATTGAATGGATTTGTGATGCCTGTCCGGCATATCAGGGAAGAAAGGAGGAAATGCTCATGGCTCTGATGAACAGCTCGGTAGTATTAGGCTACCTCATGTCCACATACGGTGGAGACAGGGCGCACTCCTCCAGCAAGTACGATGCTCACAAGAAGAGCGAGCTCCGTGATGTTTACAACCGGATGGTCCGGTCCAATAAGAATTCCCCGATATACAAGATCAATTACACCCCTCAGGTGGCCGAATTCGCGATAGATATCAAGGTAAAGGCCCACGACATGGAGAATATAGTTCTCCGTATGGGCGGTGGTGACGAGGGAATCGAGTCCGTACTAAATGAAAAAAAGGCTTATTCCTCGAACGAGAATGCCGTAGGCGTAGAATATGTCGGTGATCAGGATTCAGAGACCGATACGAGCCAGACCTTTACCGTTGATGTGAGGTCTCTTGCGACCCCGCAGATCAACGAGGGTGCCCCTCTGGTAAAGGATGCCCATGATATCGATCCGGGCAGCTACAGCTTCGACCTCGACACGACAAACGGCTCATACGAATTCCAGTACAATGTGAATAATGGAGATACCAATCTCGATATCCAGAAGAAGATCATGAGGCTCATCAATACCTCTGATACCGGACTTACCGCTGATATAAAGGACTTCGGCAGGATGTCCTCTCTCATAGTGACCTCGAAGCAGACCGGTCTATCCAGCAATGAGAAGTATCTGTTCAATATCAGCTCAGGTGCCAGCTGGAATGAACTACAGACCCTTGGTATCGGACGGATCACCCATCCGGCAGAGGACTCCACCTTTTATCTGAATGGCGATGAGCATCATTCCCTGTCGAATATCTTTACTATCAATCAGAGCTTTGCCCTGACGCTTAAGGATACGACGAAGGAGGGAGAGCCTGCCATCATCGGCTTCAAGGCCGATACTGATATGATTGCCGACTCGGTTAATGATCTCGTGGATTCATACAACAGCTTCCTGGCCGTGGGTCAGAAATACCAGGATACCGAGAGTAACAGCGGCCTGCTGAAGGAGATCACGAATATAGGGAATTCCCTGGGCCATGAATTATCTGAGATCGGAATATCAACAGATGAGTTCGGTATGCTCTCCGTCGACCGTGAGGCACTCGATGACGCAGTCTCCGGCGCCGATATGAAGAAGACCTGCCACAATATCAATATGTTCAAATCAGCGCTTCACCGCGAGGCAGAGAAGTCATCCACGAACCCGATGCGGTATGTGAAGAAGCTTACGATCGAATACAGGAATCCGAATGCAGGGAAGAACTTCCCGGCAGTATATGCGATGAGTCCGTATTCGGGGATGCTTGTCGATCTGCAGCTATAATTTCTCAAGAAGCATATTTATCCTGTCCACAAAGCTGTGCCCGCCATGTACGAGTGCAGCTCCTTTTTCTGCAATCCCCTGCCTCTCATCCTCATGTTTCATGTAGTACGAGGCCTTATCCAGAAGCTCGTCCTCACTGTCGAACCAGGCGATATTTTCCCCTTCCTTAAAGATAAAATCCATCTCACTCTGGTGATTCGTCAGCAGGAATCCGCCTGCGCCAAGCACATCCCAGACACGGAGCGGAATCCCTGTGCGGATATTCGGTATCGTAAAATTGAGATTTACCGCAGACTCTTTAAACACCCACGGCATCATGACACGGTAATCGACTCCGCCCATATTTTTCACAGAAAAAACATCCTCCGTATCACTCTCTGTAAAAGCACAGACGCTGTGAGTCTTTGACAGTTCGATCAGTTCTCTTTTTCTCTGGATCTGCGCGGTCTTAAAACCAAGAGAAGTAGTCTCGAATACGAATGGAAGCGTAGAAAAAGATCGGTCTGACTTGCTGAATGGAAAGATCTCCATCAGCTGTTCAGCAATGTCGCTCGTCATGATATCATCAAATATATGCTCTGTACCGAACTTCGAAGCCTCAAGCTGCATCGCACAGCTGAAATATCCCTTCAGATAGTCCGGGAGATCACGGGAAATCCGGTCATAGGAATTTTTCTCATAGAGGCTTCCCACAAAGGTTAAAGAATTATGAAGTAATTCTGTCATCTGAGAATCGTAGGGTGACGGCAGGGAGAGCTGCTTATCAATGCGCTCGTAGTCGACTCCGAGCGGCAGATATTCCACGTTCTTCACCCCGAGTGCACGGAACCTGCCGACAGAATCTGCGTCAAACAGAAAGATTCTGTTCACATCATTGAACACTGATTCATGATACATCGAGATAAGCGGCGCGTCACAGCTGTATGAGACATAGCAAAGCCCCATCTCCTGACAGACATCGGAGACCACCGGGAAATAATTGATAGTAAAGACAAAATCATACGTATCCTTTTTTATCTCGCCACGAAGCAGCTCTGCAAACTCTTCATTCACATCGTAGCTGTCCAGCCTCTGCCGTATGATCTCTGTCTCAAAGCCCAGTTTCTGAAAGGCTGCGATCACATCATCGTAGTTGTATGCCTTCCATCGGTAAATCAGTATCTTTTTCATTTCTCAAACGCCTTGTATAACAACTGCTGCATGGTGATCTCATAGGTATAATTGTTCAGAAGCTTCTCATACCCGGCATGGGCTATTTCCTCACGCTCCCTGTCATGATCCAGATAGTACGCCACCAGGTCGCAGAGCTCTTCGATCGAGGAATACATGACTATCTCCTCTCCCGGAGTAAAGAGCTCCGCAATCTCCTCCTGATAGTTTGAAATACAGAATCCGCCGCAGCTTAATATATCAAAGATGCGGAGCGGCAGACCTGTCCTTATCGCCTTCGATGTGGTATTTATATTTATCATCGAGCGGTTGAAAATAAGCGGCATCTCCAGCAGGGTATTCGCAAATCCCATATTGTGGATTGCCGGCATCGCAGAGGTATCGCTTCCCGTGTAGATATAGGTATCGGTACTGTCTGAGAGCCTTCTGAAGGTATCTGCTCTTTCCATCGCAGTGATATGATTGCCGATATAGAAAAGTGACATCAGCTTTTCATCCGTAAGAAAGCTTTCCTCAGGGATCTGATATACCGGCAGCGACCTCTTAAGCTTCGCCACCACCTCATCCGTCAGCAGCTCATCTATGAAATAATATCCATACACCTTTTCCTGAGCGCTCATGATACCCCAGAGATATCCCCTGGTGTAGTCATCGAGATCATGAACCTGATCCATCGGGTCCTTCTCAGAATACAGGCTTCCGACAAATGCCACAGGATGCGCGAATCTGTCGGCTCCCTTCCCAGGGTGCTCTATTATCTCCCTCCGCGAGCTTACAGAACCGGCAAGATGCAGATGGAATACGCAGTCAGGATTCAGCGGGTGGATCTCATCATACAGTGCCCTGTCAAAGATAAATACCCGGTTGCAGCTGTTCGTGATCATCTTCGTATACAGCTCGAGCACCGGTGCATCCACGACCCACGTCACATATCTCAGATGGAATATCTGTGCCACCTCCGACACATGCGGGAAAAAATTTATCGAAAAAATAAAGTCGCACGGATTCTCCATCAGAAACCTTGAGAAATGCTTCACGGACTCTGCGGGAGTGTCATCCTTCACCGTCATCTCCCTCTCGTAGGCGACGGTCTCGAGTCCGAACTCATCAAAGGTGTGCATGATATCCGGCTCCAGTATGCTCCTGTATCTGTATAATAGCACCTTCATTGCAGAGTCCTTTTCAGCAGCTTTTCCAGCGAGTAATATTTCATGACCTTATCATGGCCATTCTGTGCTATCTGCCTTCTCTCATCCTCATGCTCCAGATAGTATGAGACCTTGTCCACAAGCTCCCCTTCACTGGAAAAATAATCATAATCCACACCCGGCACAAATGCCGCCGAGCCATCATACGTCAGTGTATCAAGGAAAAAGTCCTGCTGATAGTTCGATAGCAGAAAGCCTCCATTTGCCATGATATCGATGCACCTCTGCGGAATGCCGGAGGTAATGCTGCGCAGAGTGATATTCAGGTTGATGCGGCTTTGGCTGAAGACCTGCGGCATGACTGTATTGTATTCAGCAATTCCACGGTTCCTTATCCCTCGAAACCTCGCATTCGCATCCAGCGTATAGAGATTCAGATCATAAGCCTTACCGAACCTGTCTCCGAGAACCGACAGATATCTGATCCTCTCATTGCTTGTGAGCTTCCTGTCTATGACATATGTCAGGAATCTGTAGTATGGCGGCTCGGCGCATGTCTGATCTGGATCAAGTGGAAGTGCCTGATGCAGCTCATTCAGCACATCGGCTGTGAGCGCAGGCCGTATGATATCACTTCCATATACGAGATGCGCTGCATTCATGAGTCCTTCGAGATATCCCTTCATGTACGGAGCCAGCTTCGGTTCCATACGAGAATAGAAGTCATGCTCTTCATTATACAGAGCTCCGACAAATGAAAGATCACATGAATAGTCACCAGTCTTAGCAGGAGTATTCACATTCCCTGGCAGTACTGTATAGAAGACATTCGTGAGTCCGCCTGCATTGAGCTCGCGTACCCAGTCAGAATCGAACAGATAGACCCGGTTCGTATCGTACATCATCGTATATGAATACAGATAGACATAGGGGCTGTCATAATTCACCGACACATATGGAATCCCGGCCTGGTGTGCTCCCTCTGCCACCGGCGGGAAAAAGTTATATGAAAAAATTACGTCAGGATTTTTTTCTTTTACGAAAGTGAGAAAATAGTCAACGAATTCCTGTGACCTCGGATCATTATATCCTTCATGAAAAAAAGGCAGGACTTCATAGCCCTGCTTCCTCATTTCCGTCTTCGTAGCTTCTCCGTTGAAACATTTCCACTCGAGATATGCAATCTTCATTATGACACCCTGAATGTGAACTTACGCAGATCCCTGTCATTATCCACACGCTCTATCTGCGCTCCGATCCCGCGCAGCTTCTCTGTAAAGTCCTCATATCCTCTCTCAACGAAATGGATATCATCGACCGTGGTGATCCCGTCTGCTGCGAGTCCTGCTATCACCAGTGCTGCTCCGGCCCTGAGATCCGGTGCTGCTACCTGTGCTCCGGTATAGTGATCTACCCCCGTGATGATCGCGATATTGCTCTCCACGCGGATTGATGCTCCCATCCTCGCAAGCTCTGCTACGTACTTGAATCTGTTGTCAAATATACTCTCTGTAACCGTGCTGACTCCATCTGCCAGTCCGAGCACTACTGTCATCTGTGGCTGCATATCCGTAGGGAATCCCGGATACGGTAGTGTCGTCACCTGTGTCGGCTGGAGCACTATATCCTTTGCTGATACCGTGACAGCATCATCTCCCTCTGCTATACGGCATCCTGCCTCCAGCAGCTTGGCCGTCGTAGCCTCGAGATGCTTCGGGATCACATTGCGCACTGTCACCTCTCCATGTGTCGCTGCTGCTGCATACATGAAGGTTCCTGCTTCTATCTGGTCAGGTATAACGGAATACTCTGTTCCATGCAGATGCTCTACCCCTGTGATCCGGATGAGATCTGTTCCTGCTCCCTTGACATTGGCTCCCATGCTGTTCAGGAAATTCGCCACATCTACTACATGCGGCTCCTTGGCTGCATTCTCGATACTTGTCTTTCCCTCTGCAAGGACTGCCGCCATCATTATATTGATGGTCGCGCCTACTGATACCTTATCGAGGTAAATATGCGCTCCGCGCAGTTCCTTTGCCTTCGCGGAAATAAGGCCGTAGCCCTCATCTACTGTAGCTCCGAGTGCACGGAAGCCCTTCTCATGCAGATCCATCGGACGTGCTCCTATGGCGCATCCGCCCGGCATTGCGACCTCGGCCTTCCTGTATTTTCCTAAAAGAGATCCGAGCAGATAGTATGATGCCCTGATCTTCTTGATATATTCATAGTCCACTGTGAGAGCGTTGATCGTCGATCCATTGATGATCATCGTGTGCTTGTCGATTCTCTCAACTCCCGCGCCTATTTCGCGGATTGCCTCCAGCATCACACGGACATCATTCACGTCCGGGAGATTGCTGATGGTGACCGGCTCATCTGCCATTATTGCTGCTGCGATGATTGCCAGTGCCGCGTTCTTTGCTCCTGATATGTCTACAGATCCGTGAAGCGGCGTACCGCCTCTCATAACGTACTGTGCCATAGAATCCTCTCTGTTTGTAACATTTGTGTAAGATTTATTGAAAAATCTTCCTATAACATTTTATACAGGAAAATTTTTTTGTCAAGTATTGCCGTGGCAGCCGTGACCTTGATTGCCTACTTTGCACTGAACTGACTTCTATATAATTTCGCATAATATCCGCCGCGGGCGAGCAGTTCCGCATGGCTGCCCTGCTCGAGGACGTGACCGTTTTCCATGTACAGGATCGTGTCGGCGTCGCGGATGGTCTGGAGGCGGTGGGCGACTACGAATGTCGTACGGCCCTTCATCATCTTCGCAAAAGCATCCTGGATTCGCATCTCTGTCATCGTATCGATGGATGAAGTTGCCTCATCAAGGATCAGCATTGGCGGCAGCGCAAGCATCAGACGCGCTATGCACAGCAGCTGCTTCTGTCCCTGCGACAGGGTAGAGCCATCCGCCGATAGCACTGTGTCATAGCCATCCGGCAGTCTCCTGATGAACTCATGCGCATGTGCTGCCTTTGCCGCTTCGACTATTTCATCGTCCCTTGCGTCCGGCTTTCCGAGTGTCAGATTGTCTCTGATGGTTCCCGTGAACAGGAAGGTCTCCTGCAGCACCATTCCGAAGCGACTCCTGAGCGCATTCCTGCTGACTGTACGGATATCTTTTCCATCTACCTTTACTGCTCCCTGATTCACGTCATAGAAGCGCATCAGCAGATTGATAAGTGTCGTCTTGCCGGCTCCTGTCGGTCCTACTATTGCGACCTTTTCTCCCAGATTCACCTCGAGATTCAGATGCTCGATCAGAGGCTTATCCGGCACATAGGAAAAGAATACGTCTTCCATTGATACTCTTCCCTCCGGTTCTCCGTCGAATTCGCCGTCACAGTCCTCTACCTGCTTCTCATCTATAATTTCAAAGATTCGCGCGGCACAGGCCATTGCATTCTGCATCTCTGTGATGACTCCTGTGATCTCATTGAATGGTCTCGCATACTCTCGCGCGTATCCGAGGAAGCTTGTGAGCTCTCCGACCGAGATGCTTCCTGACACCGCAAGGAAGGCTCCGACTACTCCGACTGCCGCATAGATCACTGCATTTACGAATCTTGTGCACGGGTTCGTAAGCGATGAATAGAAGGTCGCCCTGATGGCCGATGAGGTGAGGCGGTCATTCTTTTCTGTGAACTCTTTCTCAGAGCGCTCAACTGCCCCGAGCTCTCCTACCAGATCTGCCTGTGAGATTCTCTCATCGAGATACTCTGTCAGGTCGCCTCTGTCCTTCGACTGCTGTCTGAACATATCATAGCTCTTCTTCGCTATAAATCTCGCGATAAGTATTGATACCGGTGTAGCTATTATGACTACAAGCGCTATTGTCACACGGATTCGCAGCATGAAAATGATCGTACCGGCTATAGTCATGACTCCGGTAAATAGCTGGGTAAATCCGAGCAGGAGTCCGTCCGTAAACGAATCTGCATCTGTCACGATACGACTTACGATATCGCCGTGACTCTGCGTATCTATGACTCCTACCGGGACCCTGAGTAACCTCTCAAATGCCTTCTGTCTGAGTGTCTTCGCTACCGAATACGTCACATGATTATTGATACGGTTCATTGCCCACTGGCAGATAAACGTCATCACTGCCACACAGACGATCTGCCTGAGCACCTTGAAAAGTCCCGGGAAGTCGACATTTCCTTTTCCTATGATATGGTCGACTGCATTTCCCTCGAGGATTGGGATCATAAGGGTTGAAACCACAGTTCCTAGCGCGAATATAAGGGAAAGGATTATCCATGCCATATAAGGTCTGAGCAATTTCAGAACTCTTCTGAATGTAGTATCCTTTTTCATGCGCCCTCCTTCAGCTCGAACTGGGTCGAGTATATCTCTCTGTAGATAGGGCAGGTCTTTAAGAGCTCTTCTGAGGTTCCGAGGCCTGCACATTTTCCTCCATCGAGGACGAGGATCTGATCACAGCTCATGACTGACGAAGCACGCTGCGAGATCGTAATCGTGGTCGGATGCCACGGAAGCTCTGCTATTGCATCACGCAGATGACGCTCTGTCAGCATGTCAAGAGCTGATGCCGAATCGTCAAGGATCAGGATCTGCGGCTTCTTTATCAGAGCTCTTGCGATCGTAAGTCTCTGCTTCTGTCCTCCCGAAAAGTTCGTGCCGCCACGCTGTACAGGTTCATCGAGACCCTTTTCCTTTTTCTCTACTATCTCCTTTGCCTGGGCAGCATCAAGCGCCTGCCACATCTCATCCTCCGTGGCATCCGGCTTGGCGAGCCGGAGATTGTATCTGATGGTTCCTGCAAAAAGCTCCGCTCTCTGCGGCACATTTCCTACGATATGGACCATGTCATCATCGGAAATTGATCTGATATCACGACCGTCTATTGAGATCGTACCCTCAGAAGGATCGTAGGCATGTCTTATCAGGCGTACGAGTGAACTCTTGCCCGAGCCGGTTCCACCGATGATACCGAGAGTCTGGCCCGGCTTTACTGTAAATGATATATCTGAAAGCGCATAATCACGGCTTCCCGGATATGTAAATGACAGGTGATCGAATTCGATAGCCGTCCCATTATCTGAAATATCTGAGGCTTCATTATGCCTTCTCTCGTCTGGCTCAGTATTCAGGATTTCCTCGAGTCTTCCTGCCGATGAAATAGCTCTTGTCAGAAGAAGGATCAGATTGGCAAGCTTGATAAGCTCGACGAGGATCTGTGACATGTAGTTCACGAGTGCCACTGTCTCACCCTGAGTCAGGACTCCGAGCCCTACCTGCCTTCCGCTGACCAGGAGTACCGCTGCTATTCCCAGATTGATGAGAGCGTATGTGACAGGATTCAGAAGTGCAGAGATACGGCCTGCCCCGATCTGCTGATCATAGAGAGATGAGGTCTCATCCATGAACCTCTTATCCTGTGCATCCTCTACTCTGAAGGCCCTGATGACTCTCACGCCCTCGAGATTCTCATTTACGGTCAGAAGGATTTCTTCCAGACCCTCCTGAATCCTCCTGAATCTCGGCAGAGTCGCACGCATCACGAGATATATGACAAGTCCAAGAACAGGTATGACTACGCAGAAGACAAGCGCTGCCCTCACATCTACCGTGAATGCCATTATCATCGCACCGAATACGATAAACGGCGAACGCAGGAACAGGCGCAGGAACATGTTCATTCCGTTCTGAACCTGGTTTACATCATTTGTGATACGGGTGACAAGTGCCGCGGTTCCCTCCTTCTCGAGGGTACCCCGTGAGAATTTCATTATATGAAAAAAAAGATCGCTCCGCATTCTGCCTGATGCATTGATGGCTGCCTTTGCGGAGAACCACTGGGCGATGATCGCCACTGTGAGTCCGATTATTGCAAGAAGGATCAGAATCCCGCCATGTCTGAGGATATAGCCCCTGTCTCCATTTGCAATACCGATATCTATGATACGCGCCATCACCAGAGGCACGAGAAGCTCGAAGATTGCTTCAAGCATTTTAAATAAAGGAGCCAGTAATGACTCCTTTTTGTAATCTGCTAAGTAGTGTGCTGCGAATTTCATTTTATCTGGTGGCGTTACCACTTGCTGTGGTAAACAGGTCTGTAAACTTTATCTGCTTCCAGAGCTTCTTATCCAGGGTGAACCTGATCTTTTTCTTCCAGGTATTCATCTGCTTATTGAATGCTGCCTCACGCTTCTGGCTTGCAAGTGACTTTTTCTTATCCTTTGTTGCTGACTCATCATGGGTCTTGTCCATACGGATGACATAGTATCCTCTGTCCTTTACCTCGATGACATCTGATACCTCTCCGTTCTGAAGCTTCTGCGCTGCTGCTATTACCTTCTCATCCATTGCCTCATCATCAGCCGGATCCTCAGCTGTGGTATAAGAATAGGTGGATGTATCTGCCTTTTCCGCCTTGGCCTCTTTGTCAAAATCAGCTGCTGCAGCTACCTTCCCGGCCTTTGCCTTAAGCTTTGCCTTGTCTTTTGCTGACATCTCTGAATCGCCGGATGCAGATGATGACGAATCACTCTTTGTCGAGAAAAGTGCATAGGTAAATGTAGACTGATTGGCTTCCTTGTCAGTAACCGTATCATCGGCCTCTGACTCAAGCTTACCTCTTACCTTCTCATAATATGTCTCGTATTCGAGATAATCCTCGACGTATTCCTCTGTGGCACCGACCTGCTTTATAGCAGTGTCTGAATTGCTGCTCATGAATTTCTTCGCAGCCTTCTCTATGGCCTTCTTATCATCAGAGGTAAGCTTCACGCCAACCTCTGAAGCATGCTGCTTCGCAATATATTGGCCCTGCATATTCTGATAGATGTAGTCCTTGGCTGACTCCTCATTCGTCTCACTGCTTCCTGACGATGATTGGGATGAAGACGATGATGACTGCTGTGCTGTCTGGCTCCAGTAATCCTTGCCCATGTACTGCAGGTCTACCTGGTCGATCCTTGCCTGATTGTATTTGCAGACGAAGTTCACATATCCGTATGTCAGCTTGTCTTCCTTACCGTTATTATCAATCGTGATCACAGTATCTGTAGCCTTCGGCGCACATCCCGTGACTGCCGTGCAGGCCACCGTAGTAAGTGCTATTGCTGCGACTACCTTATTTCTATTCATAAAAAATATTGCCTCCAAAAAAGATGAAAAAGGGGACGCGTCCCTTTTTCATCTTTTCACAGAATGCGCCATCTGTACCTGGTAGGGGTGGCGCACTAAAATTATGTATTAAAGATACTTCTTCAGGTTATCTACCTTGTCAAGAGCCTCCCAAGGAAGGTTCAGGTCGTTTCTGCCGAAGTGACCATAGGCTGCGGTCTGACGGTAGATAGGACGACGAAGGTCAAGCATCTTGATGATGCCAGCCGGACGAAGGTCGAAGTTCTCGCGGATGATCCCAACGAGCTTCTCCTCTGAAAGCTTTCCTGTGCCGAAGGTATCGATATTGATCGATGTAGGCTGTGCTACGCCGATAGCATATGAGAGCTGGATCTCAGCCTTATCAGCAAGGCCTGCTGCTACGATATTCTTTGCTACATATCTTGCAGCGTATGCAGCTGAACGGTCAACCTTGGTGCAGTCCTTTCCTGAGAAAGCGCCGCCGCCGTGACGAGCCATACCACCGTAGGTATCAACGATGATCTTTCTTCCGGTAAGACCTGCATCACCGTGAGGTCCGCCGATTACGAAACGTCCTGTAGGATTGATGAAGAACCTGGTATTCTCATCTACCATCTCCTTCGGAAGGATAGGATCGAATACGTACTTCCTGATATCCTTGTGGATCTGCTCCTGAGTCACATCCTCATCATGCTGGGTAGAAAGAACTACAGCCTCAAGTCTGGTCGGCTTGCCGTTCTCATCGTACTCTACTGATACCTGGGTCTTGCCATCCGGACGAAGATATGGAAGAGTTCCGTCTTTTCTTACATCTGTAAGTCTCTTAGCGAGCTTGTGTGCAAGTGAGATAGGATATGGCATATAGTCATCTGTCTCATTTGTAGCATATCCGAACATCATTCCCTGATCTCCGGCTCCTGTATCAAGATCGTCCTTCAGCTCGCCTTCCTTTGCCTCGAGAGCCTTGTCAACTCCCATTGCAATATCAGGTGACTGCTTGTCAAGAGCTACCATAACTGCGCATGTATTGCCATCAAAGCCGGTCCTGGCATCGTTGTAGCCGATCTCATTGACTGTCTTCCTGACGATTGCCGGAATATCAAGGTTTGCCTTGGTTGTGAGCTCTCCGGTCACAAGAACGAATCCTGTACATGTAGCTGTCTCGCAGGCTACACGGCTCATCGGATCCTGCTCCATGCAGGCATCAAGGATCGCATCACTTACTGCGTCGCAGACCTTGTCTGGATGTCCTTCAGTAACTGACTCTGAAGTGAATAAACGCTTTTCCATTAAAAAAGTTCCTCCTTATTGTTCGAATACTGTTCGCTCAGGATGGGCACCTTTCAGCATTGCGCCGGGGTTGCCGTGGCTTCACAGGCCCATGTGCCTCCACCACTCTGAATAAGAGAATTCGAAATATCGGGTTATCAATTGTCAAAAGAATTATAGCAGTATTTTGACTTCTGTCCATACACAAATGCAAAAAAATGTATTACAGAAATTCTATATATGGCTATAAATTTTTATGATAGCATTCCATCGTTGTTTCTTTTATGGTTGAAAAAAAAGCAGTGTCGTATTAAAATAAAAATAACTGTGCATGTTGCAGATTTCAAAAATGAGGATATATCAATGAAAATAATCGTCACCGGCGGAGCCGGATTTATCGGAAGCAATTTTATCTTTTATGAAATGAAGGCACATCCGGAGGATACCATAATATGCATAGACAGCCTCACCTACGCCGGGAACCTCTCGACGCTTGAGCCTGTAATGAAGAATGATCACTTCAGATTCTATAAAACAGATATCAGGGATCGTGATGCCATATATCGGATCTTCGAGGATGAGAAGCCGGACATTGTAGTGAACTTCGCGGCCGAATCCCATGTGGACAGATCGATCGAGAATCCTACTATTTTTCTTGAGACAAATATCATAGGTACCTCCGTTCTGATGGATGCCTGCCGGAAATACGGCATCAGGAGATACCATCAGGTCAGCACCGATGAAGTGTACGGCGATCTGCCGCTTGACAGGCCTGATCTGTTTTTCCATGAGGATACGCCGATCCACACATCGAGTCCGTATTCGACCTCGAAGGCATCGGCTGATCTGCTGGCCATGGCATATCACAGGACCTACGGACTTCCGGTCACTATAAGCCGCTGTTCTAATAATTATGGCCCCTACCAGTTCCCGGAGAAGCTGATCCCTCTGATGATAGCGAATGCGCTTGCTGACAAGCCTCTGCCTGTATATGGGGAGGGTAAGAATGTCCGCGACTGGCTCTATGTAGAGGATCACTGCAAGGCTATCGACCTCATCATCAGGAAGGCCGGTGATGGCGAGACCTACAATATCGGCGGCCATAATGAAATGGCAAATATCGATATCGTGAAGCTGATCTGTGACTATCTGGATAAGCCATACTCTCTGATCAAGCATGTTGAGGACAGGAAGGGGCATGACCAGAGATACGCCATTGATCCGACGAAGATCCACAATGATCTCGGATGGCTGCCTGAGACGAAGTTCGCAGATGGAATAAAGAAGACGATACAGTGGTATCTGGACAATAAGAAGTGGTGGGAAGACATCATCTCAGGTGACTATATGAATTACTATGAGAAGATGTACGGAAATAGGAAAGTTCTTAGTTAATAGTTGAGAGTTGAGAGTTTAAAGTTCATAACTCATAACTTAGAACTTAGAACTTAGAACTCATAACTTAAAGGAAAAACGATGAAAGGAATAATACTTGCAGGTGGAAGCGGCACGAGGCTGTACCCGCTGACAATGGTGACGAGCAAGCAGCTGCTTCCCGTATATGACAAGCCGATGATATATTACCCGCTGTCGACGCTGATGCTCGCAGGAATAAGGGATATACTGATTATTTCCACACCGACTGATACGCCACGGTTCGAGGAGCTCCTTGGTGACGGCTCACAGTTCGGACTGTCGCTTTCATATAAGGTACAGCCATCGCCTGACGGACTCGCCCAGGCTTTTATCATAGGCGAGGAGTTCATCGGTGATGATTCATGCGCGATGGTGCTCGGTGACAATATTTTCTATGGCAACGGACTCGGCTCACTGATGCGCGATGCCAGGAGGAATGCTGAGGAAAACGGTAGGGCTACCGTTTTCGGCTACTACGTCAATGATCCCGAGCGTTTCGGTGTTGTGGAATTCGACGGCGATGGCAGGGCCATTTCTATTGAAGAAAAGCCTGCTGACCCGAAGAGCAATTACGCTGTCACCGGTCTCTACTTCTATCCGAAGGGAGTCGCGCAGATGGCCCATCTCGTACAGCCTTCTGCAAGAGGAGAGCTCGAGATCACCACACTTAATGATATGTATCTGAAGAAAAATGACCTGATGGTAAAGCTTCTTGGCCGCGGATTTGCCTGGCTTGATACCGGCACGATGGAGAGCCTGCATGAGGCAGCAGGCTTTGTCCGCACGATAGAGACTCTTCAGGGCATCATGATCTCAGCTCCGGAAGAGATCGGATTCATAAACGGATGGATAGATACTGCCACCCTTCTCGATTCTGCGTCGAAGTACGGCAAGAGCCCGTACGGTGAGCATCTGAAGTCGGTGGCTGAGGGAAGATTCAGATATTAAGTTTATAAGGAGCAAGTTTGAAACTGAGGAGTAGCGCTTAGTAGGATAAAAAAGAGTATAATACACTAACCTCATCTAAGGGGCAAAAAATTTAATATAGATCAAGACTCAT
>OMZG01000014.1 GCA_900315505.1 uncultured Lachnospiraceae bacterium | reverse complement strand
CCAGGAATAGACATAACCCTGTTTCTCTGATATTTCTCAAGTTTGGATAAGCTCAGTCTGAGCCGATTTTGTTAATATGATTTACTGTGAATGGTAACAATTCATTCATTATCAGGAGCCTTTGCTGGTGTAAATAACCGTCCTCCGTATGTATCTTTATTTTCTTTATCGGCTGCTTCCCTGGTTCTCTTAATAGCCTCCTCGCAGAAGGTCATCTGGCTGCCGACACTCTTCTGTCCACGGCGGTCCTTGCGCTCGTAAGTGCCGTCTGCCTGCAGGTAATAGGCCTTCAGATTGTCTGCCATCCCTACCTGGAGGATATGCTTTGCCTCTTCCCTGATATCAGGGTCCTCTATAGGGAAAACCACCTCTACACGACGGTCGAGGTTTCTCGGCATCCAGTCCGCAGAGCCCATATACACATCCTCATCTCCGTCATTATAGAAGTAAAAGATACGGCTGTGCTCAAGGAAGGTTCCTACTATCGATGAAACCGTGATGTTCTCACTGATATTCGGGATTCCCGTGCGCAGGCAGCAGATTCCCCTGATGATCAGATGAATCTCGACTCCGGCATTATCAGCCTCATACAGCTTTGCTATTATTTTCTTGTCACAGAGAGAATTCATCTTTGCCACGATAAGAGCCTTCTTGCCTGCCTTAGCGTGTGCTATTTCCCTGTCAATCAGACGATAGAAGCCGTTTCGAAGCCAGATCGGTGAGACGAGAAGCCTGTTCCAGAATGGCGGCTCTGAATAGCCTGAAAGCATATTGAAGAGTGCTGTCGCATCCTGGCCTATAAGCTCTGAGCAGGTCAGGATCCCGCAGTCTGTGTATATCTTTGCTGTCTTGTCATTGTAGTTTCCGGTTCCGAGATGCACGTAGCGTCTGATACCATCCTCCTCCTGCCTTACTACGAGAGCAATCTTGGAATGGGTCTTTAAGCCGACGAGTCCGTAAAGCACGTGGCAGCCTGCATTTTCAAGCATCTTTGCCCAGCCGATATTATTTTCTTCATCGAATCGTGCCTTCAGCTCGACTAGTACTGTGACCTGCTTGCCATTCTCTGCTGCCTTCGCAAGGGCTGCTATGATTGGTGAATTGCCGGATACCCTGTACAGCGTCTGCTTGATTGCCAGAACCTGTGGGTCCTCTGATGCCTGCTTTATGAAATCGACTATCGTATCGAACGAATCATACGGATGCTGGAAAAACAGATCCTTTTTTCTTATTTCTGCAAAAAGGTCAGTGCAGCCAATGAGCCTCGGCTGTATCTGCGGCGTGAATTCCTCCTCGCGGAGATCATCATGTCCCGGAAGTCCTGATACCTTTCCACAGATAGTAAGATCAAGCGGACCATTTATCATATAGACCGCATCATCAGCCACCTTCAGATTTTTCTTGAGAACCCGCAGCAGTCTCTTGTCTATACCATCATCCACGTCCATACGGATGACCTCGCCCCATTCACGCTTCTTCAGCTGCTTCTCCATCTCCTTCATGAGGTCAGCCGTTTCTTCCTCATCAAGCTCGAAATCGGCATTTCTCATAACCCTGTATGGATAGGTGCAGAGCACCTTATAATTGAGGAAAAGCTTATCCATATTTGCAGCAATGATCTGCTCTAAAAGTATGAAATCCTGCTCCTTATCGCTCTTCGAAGGAAGCGATACAAGCCTCGGAAGTACTGATGGCACTGCAACTGTTGCAAACTGGATCTCACCAGGCTTTTCATAATCCTTCAGAAGCCTCGAGCCCTCCTCTGGAGTGATGAGTGCTGCGAGATTCAGGGTCTTATTTGCTATGTGTGGGAAGGGTCTTGATGAGTCCACAGCCATAGGGGTCAGAACCGGATATACATTATCCTTGAAATAAGTATCTGCGTATTTCTTCTGTTCATCCGACAGCTCATCAAAGCTGTGGTGAATATTGATATTATTCTTCTCGAGCTGACTCTTTAATGACCTGTTGAGACAGGTATATTGTCTGTCTATGAATTCATGCGTCTCTTTTCTCAGGGCATGAAGCTGCTCGGAGGCACTCATCCCGCATATATCCTGCTTCTTGTAGCCGGCATGTACCATATCAACAAGAGAAGCGACTCTTACCATGAAGAATTCATCGAGATTCGATGCGGTGATCCCGAGAAACTTGAATCTGTCAAGAAGAGGCAGCTTAGTATCCCTGGCTTCATTTAATATACGCTGGTTGAATTTCATCCACGACAGCTCTCGGTTCTCATAATACTTAGGGTTCTTAAAATCAATATCCATTGTCTGCCCTCCTTAGAATTCCTTTTTGTCTCTGATCTGCGGTCTGATACCAAACACATCCTCGAAAAACTGACCCTTTTCCCTGAAATATTCCTTCTCAAGATTGAGTGGCTGTTCCGATGCAACTGTGATATAGAGAGTATCATTTCTGAGCCTTATGGCCATATCCTTGAACTTCTGCTTATGGCTCGAATCAAGTGCATTGCAGATACGAAGTATTGCGAGAAGCTTCAGGAATACCACATAGTCCTCTTCTGAAAGCTCATCCTTCAGGTCATCATACGACACCTCATGCTCGTGATTATATCTGACCACGAGAGCAATAAGCTTTCTCTCTGCATGAGTGATACCCAGGAATTCGGATGACATGATGATCGTATATGAGCTCTCCGGAGCCGATGAGAGACTTATGTATTTACCACAGTCGTGAAGGATTGCAATTACTCTTGTCAGAAGCCTCATACGCTTCGTGAGCCCGCTTTTATTTGCCACTGCATCATAGATTGCAGCGCTTATCTTATCCATCATTCTGATATGAGCCATATAGCTGCCGAAACGCTCAGCAGTAAAATAGGCTGCGCTAATGACATCCCCATCGAAATCATGTGAGCTCTTTATCGTACCAGTATTGTACAGCATCTGAAGAGTGATTCCGTCATGAATGGATATGCCAGGATTGGATATCATCTTGCAGTCAGTCTGTGCGATCATTGCCCTGTACAGTAGCAGGAACGGAAGTACCATCTCATCCGGATCCTCAACTCCGAATTTCTCAAATGTATTTCTGAAAAAATTATCAGAACCTATATGCTTCAGGAAATCAACAGTCTTTTTCTTTTCAACTGCCTTATTGAATGCATCAGCCCTGACATCAAAGAGTGAAAGAACATTGCTGAAATTATCATTCAGAAGTATCAGATACTCAGGCTTCCTGTCCTTAAGATACATATTGAAAAAGGTATCTGTTTCCTTGACGATCATCTCATAGACCTGTTCCCTCGCATCAGCCTTCTGAGAAAGTGACATGAGATTCTCACGTACGGCAGAAGCCCCGAAGAGAATGTGCTGTGTCGTAAGAAGCTTTCCTTCACGGAAAAGCGTAAGCTGAATGGATGAACCACCTATATCCGCCAGAAGGGCCGATTTCTCGATCATCTTCTGGAATGAAGGCAATGCAGCCAGAGCCTCATAATTATAGAAGCGATGCTCCGAATTTGTCATCAGCTTTACAAAAAGGCCGCATCTGAGTCTGATCTGATCCGCCAGAAGCAGGAAATTCGAAGCCTTTCCTACCGCATAGCCAACATATGCCTGGTAGAAATCTATCCTGTACTCTTCAAGAGCCAGCTTCATATCTGACAGGGCATCAATTATAGTATTGATAGTCTCATCAGAAATCTTACCCTCACGGTAAATGTCATGTGCGACAGATACAGGCTTCCTCAGATCATCAATGACCTTAAGCTTCTTTTCCCTGTTCTTTACCTCATAGATACGAAGCGATACCTCGTACGTACCAATGTATATAGAGCCATACGTCTTCACCTTCATCGCATATAACCTCTCAAATCATAACTTTTAACTCTACTAGTAATTTCCCAGAATCTTCAGGTCACCTGTCTCACACGACAGACCCACAAGAGCATTTATTACACCCTCGTCTAAGAGATTCCCCTCGAAATCGACGAAAAACCTGTATTCCCACGGACTTCCCTTAAGCGGCCTTGATTCGATCCTGCTCATGTTGATCCCATTGAACGCGAAATGCGTAAGGATCTGATACAGACTTCCCTCCTCATTCGGAAGCGTAAAGCAGATTGAAATGTTCTTCGCATCACGCCTGAAAATCTTCTTTGCAGACACGATGATGAATCTCGTCTCATTGTCCTTTTCGTCCTGAATCGCACTCCTTATCACCTTGAGACCGTAAAGCTCTGCATTGATGCTTCCTGCGATGGCAGCCTCGGTAGGGTCCTTGTCTTCCTTTACCTTCTTCGCAGCAACTGCTGTATTCGCTACCTGCGTAGTTTCGACCCCGTCCATATCTTCACGCAGGAAAGCGGCGCACTGCATCAGAGCCTGTGGATGGGAATATACATGCTTAATGGATTCAAAGTCCGCATCCTCAGTACCAAGAAGAGCGTGATCAATTTTTAATATCTCTTCTCCAATTATAGCACAATCATATTCGCTTAGCAGGTCCAGATTCTGACTCACAGTGCCTGCCGTGGAGTTCTCGATAGGAAGCACGGCATAGTCAGCCTTTTTCTCACGAAGTGCATCCATAGCATCACGCCAGGTGGCTACATGAAAGGAATCCACGTCCTTTCCGAAGAAGTCATTTGTCGCTGCCTGACTGTATGCGCCCTCGACTCCCTGATATACGACTCTGATCCCGGTATAATTGAACGAGCCGACACAGGTGAATCCGCTGTCGTATCTGATGCCCTTTTCGGCGAGCATCTGGTACTGCTTCTTCCTGCTTATAGACATGATAAGTGAAAAGAACTCACGGATACCTATCTTCATGAACTCATCCTTTACACCATCAGTCAGATGAGTGATCTTCGCCTCTTCCCTGGCCTTGTCGAGCACAGGCCTGTTGTGGGCAATCTTGTACTCCGCAACATCGCATGCCAGCCCGAGCCTTTTTTTGAATAGGTCGAGCAACTGGCTGTCAACATCGTCAATATTTTTGCGTATTTCTGTTAAGTCTTCCATCCTGTTTCCTTTAAATGTTTGTAAAGTTTTGCATCCTGTTTCCTTTAATTATCTATAAAGTCAAAGAACGACAGCTGGTTGCTCTCCGGCAGCCCCTCAAGCAGCCCCATCTTCTTCATCGTATCGCATATCGTCTGTGACACCTTGCCACGCTCCTTCATATCGTCGATAGACAGGAAGGGCTTGTCAGCAGCAGCGATGGCAAGAGATTCAGCCGCAGTATCACCCATTCCGTCAATTGATGAGAACGGCGGGAGCAGCTTGCCATCAATGATCTGGAAGTACCTTGCATCCGACTTGTACAGATCCATCGGCAGGAATTCAAAGCCACGCGCGTACATCTCCTGTACGATACGCATATCCCTGTAGCTGCCCTTATCCTTTGCAGTCAGCTTCTCACCATTCTTCTCCTTGTTATCTATTTCCTGCAGATAGTGCTTCAGAACCTCCTCGCCCTGGCACATTTTCTCGTACGAGAAATCTGTCGCTCTGATAGAGAAAAATGCTGCGTAATAGGCCAGAGGATAATACACCTTGAAGTATGCGACTCTCCAGGCCATCATATCATATGCAGCCGCATGTGCCTTCGGGAACATGTACTTGATCTTCTCGCAGGAACCCTTGTACCAGTCAGGCACACCATGAGCTTCCATGTCCTTGACCCAGTCATTCCATTCAGGGACCTGGTGCTTTGCGACCTTACCCTTACGGACACGCTCCATGATAGTGAAGCTCTCTTCCGGTTCAAGCCCTTTATTGATCAGGTAGACCATGATATCGTCACGACAGCAGATACAGGTCGACAGATCTGCGGTCCCGCTCTTGATCAGATCCTGTGCATTTCCTAGCCATACATCTGTACCATGCGCCAGACCAGATATCCTGATCAGATCAGAGAAGTTTTTCGGTTTTGCCTCCTTAAGCATTTCCATAGCGAAATCAGTACCGAACTCAGGTATGCCCAGGGTTCCCATCTCAGTATTTTTCCACAGCTGATCAGGAGTCACGCCCAGAGCAGATGTATTCATGAAAAGACTCATTACAGGCTTGTCATCGAGAGGAATCTTTGTCGCGTCGAGTCCGCTCAGATCCTCGAGCATCCTGATCATTGTAGGATCATCATGTCCCAGGATATCGAGCTTCAGCAGGTTTGAATCGATCTTGTGGTAATCGAAGTGAGTGGTGACAATATCACTACTCATATCATTTGCCGGATGCTGTACCGGGGTAAAGGTATCGATCTCTTCGCCTACCGGAAGCACTACGATACCACCAGGATGCTGTCCGGTAGTACGTCTTACGCCTACACATCCCTGTACCAGCCTGTCCATCTCGCAGTGCCTCTTTCCGATGCCATGTTCCTCGCAGTAATGCATCAGATATCCGTATGCGGTCTTGTCTGCAAGGGTTCCGATGGTACCGGCCTTGAATGTCTGTCCATCTCCGAAGATAACTGCTGTATAAGCATGAGCCTTGGCCTGATAATCTCCAGAGAAGTTCAGATCGATATCCGGCTCCTTATTTCCCTTGAATCCGAGGAAGGTCTCAAACGGAATATCAAATCCCTGCTTCGTAAGCTCATGTCCGCATACAGGACAGATCTTATCAGGCATATCACAGCCTGAATTCCCTGCAAAGGCCTTTACCTCAGGTGAATCAAAGTCCACATAGTGGCACTTCGGACACAGGTAGTGCGGAGGAAGAGGGTTAACCTCTGTAATACCTGCCATTGTAGCTACGAATGAGGAACCAACTGATCCACGGCTTCCTACCAGATATCCGTCTTCTACAGACTTCCATACGAGTTTCTGGGCTATGATATACATTACCGCATATCCATTCGAAATAATCGAATTCAGCTCTCTTTCAAGCCTTGCGGATACCTGCTCCGGGAGATTGGGCCCGTACATCTCATGGGCCTTTGTGTAGCAGATTTTTCTAAGTGTCTCATCAGAATTCTCAATTACGGGAGGACATTTATCAGGCCGCGTAGGCCGGATGACATCTACCATATCAGCGATCCTGTTAGGATTGTCGATTACGACCTCCCTCGCCTTCTTATCTCCGAGGTATGAAAACTCTTCAAGCATCTCATCAGTGGTATGCAGATACAGAGGTGGCTGATGGTCTGCCCCCTTCATTTCCTTCTCGTTCTGGATGATACGTCTGTAAACCTCATCCTCGGGATTCAGGAAATGAACATCGCAGGTGGCGCATACCGGCTTGTCAAATTCCTCGCCGAGGGCTACTATCCTTTTATTTATCTCATTCAGGCCTTCTTCTGAAGTGATACCACTCTTTTCATCATGAAGAAGGAACTCATTGTTTCCATTCGGCTGTATCTCGAGGTAATCATAGAACTGGACTATCCTCGAAATGATCTCCTGCTCTTTACCAAGCATGACAGCCTGATACAGCTCGCCTGCCTCACAGGCTGAGCCAATGATAAGGCCTTCCCTGTGCTTTATGACTTCGCTCTTCGGCACTCTCGGGTATCTCCTGTAGTATTTGAGATGTGAGAGTGATACGAGTCTGTACAGATTGATCCTGCCGACATCATTCTTGGCGAGAACTATGCAGTGATATGGCTTGGCCTTCATTATGGCCTCAGCATCCATCTTACCGGCATCGTTCAGCTCCTTAAGAGTATGTATTTCCTTTTCATCAAGCCTCTTGCACAGCTCTATGAAAATAAGCGCCGTACATTCTGCATCATCCACTGCTCTGTGATGATGGCCCAGATGGACATTGAGAGCCTTTGCTACATTGTCAAGTGTCAGCTTTCCGATACCAGGGATCAGGTATCTTGACATCGGCATCGTGTCTGCAAAGGTGAAATCCCAGTCTATTCCCATGTCACGGGCCTTATTATGAATGAAGCTGCAGTCGAAATCGGCATTATGGGCGACAAGCACGCAGCCTTCACAGAATTTCCTGAACTTCGGAAGGATCACATCAATTCCAGGCGCATCAGCTACCTGTGCATCAGTGATACTGGTGAGCTCTGTAATCCTGTATGGAATTGGTTTGTGCGGATTTACAAATTCTGAGAATCTGTCAAGGATCTGTCCGCCCTTTACCTTTACGGCACCGATCTCTATGATGTCACATTTTTCTGCTGAAAGTCCCGTGGTCTCTATATCAAATACTACAAAGGTATCATCAAATGTCTGGTCCTTTACATTAGTGACGATGGTCTTCGTATCATCTACCAGATAAATCTCACATCCATATATGATCTTGAAATCATCATGGCCCTTTACTACAGATGCTGCATCAGGGAATGACTGCACTACTCCGTGATCTGTAATGGCTATGGCCTTGTGCCCCCAGCTCATGGCCTGCTTTATTATATCGGCCACATCACTCACACCATCCATGTCGCTCATCTTGGTATGGCAATGCAGCTCGACCCTCTTATGAACTGCATTGTCCATCCTTCTGACACGGAAATCATTTATCTGCATGATCCCTCTGACCTGACTGATAGATACCTCATGATCAAAGGAATCCTCGGCAGCACGTCCCATAAGCTTTATGAATGCTCCGTTCTTCACCCGCTCTGTCAGCATATCAAACTGTTCCTTGCCGAGGAACATCTTGACCTTTATTGAATCGCTGAAGTCTGTGACTGCAAACATATACAGTATCTTGCCATTGCGGAGTTCCCTGCTGTCTGCCTCGAAGATCTGTCCGTGAATAGTGACATCACCTAGTTCCCCGGTAATATCCCTTATATCTATGAGCTCATCATCGAAGTCCCGGCCATATATCATGTCAGGATTCTTTGAACGGGTCAGATATACTTTCTTTTCGAAAGGCTCCTTCTTTTTCTTATCCTCTGTATTCCTCTCTTCTGTGGCAGCAGGCTTATCCGACACAGCCTTATCATCAGTCTTTTCATCTGAAGCACTGGCGGCTGCTTTCGCAGCGTTCCTTTCGATCTGCTCTACCTCATGAAGGATTCTGGCCTCATTTTCCTTCTTCATCTGATCATGAGAACCGGCCCTGGTGTACTCTGTATCTATTATAAGCTTAAGGCCGAGTCTGTCACAGAGGATCCTGTCCATTATCAGTACGAGCTCTTCATCCTCCTCGTGACAGAGAAGCTCATCCTCTATCTTTATCGTCAGATGGTCTCCGTTGAATTCGAACTTGCTTCTCTCAAGCACCTGGAAAAGTACCGGAGAATATTTATGGATCTCTTCGAGAATGCTGTCCCTGTATTCGTTAAAAAGCTCTTCAGGAGAATAGTTTCCGGCAGACAGGTCGAATGATTCTATGATATTGATTCTTACCGGCTTCTCATGGAAATATACATCCTTTATTCGATCCTCAAGCTTCCATATCGTACGCTTCGGAATCAGCGCCTGTGAGCGCAGATATACCCTGAGGACAGAATGATCCTTCGTTGTCGAAAGCTTGTCAATATCACAGCTCTCCAGCACAAAATTAGACTTATCATCACTCTTTAATTTTCCGAAGACATCAAAGAATTTCCGACCCATTTTTCATCCTTGTCAATTCATCCTTCAATGCACCGAGAAGTTCATTCTCAGGCAGCTTTTTCACAATCTCACCCTTTCGTATCAGAAGACCGACACCATCACCGCCGGCTATTCCGATATCAGCTTCTTTGGCTTCTCCCGGGCCATTTACCACACAGCCCATTACTGCAATCTTGATATTCAGGTCATCGAACTCAGAAACAACCTTTTCTACCTGTTCTGCCAGTCCTATCAGATCTATCTGAGTACGGCCACAGGTAGGACATGATACTATCTCTATACCACCCTTGCGCAGTCCCAGAGTCTTCAGTATCTCTTTTGCCGCATATACTTCTTCTACAGGGTCTGCTGTAAGAGATAGGCGGATAGTATCTCCTATCCCCTGAGAAAGTATCATGGCAAGACCTGCTGATGACTTGATGAGACCTCGTCTCAGAGTACCTGCTTCTGTGATTCCTACATGAAGCGGATGATCAGTCCTTGTAGAAATCAGCTCATGAGCCTTCACACAGGTCATGACATCTGATGACTTGATAGAGATCACAAGATTCTCATAACCCATGTCCTCTATGATTGCAGCCTCTTTCAGAGCACTCTCCACAAGAGCTTCAGGAGTCACTCCGCCATATTTCTCCAGCAGATCCTTTTCAAGAGAACCGGAATTGACACCAACCCTTATAGGAATATTGCGCTCTCTTGCAGCATCTACTACGGCCTTTACTCTATCCCTGCTTCCTATATTTCCAGGATTGATACGGATCTTGTCAGCACCGTTCTCTATTGCAGCAATGGCAAGCCTGTAATCGAAATGTATGTCAGCTACAAGCGGAATGTGTATCCTCTTCTTTATCTCTCTGATAGCCTTAGCAGCTTCCATTGTAGGTGCCGTACAGCGGATGATATCACAGCCTGCCTTCTCCAGCTCGAGAATCTGTGCTACAGTTGCGTCTATATCTTCTGTCTTAGTATTTGTCATAGATTGTATAAGAACAGGGTTATCACCACCGATAACCCTGTCTCCTATACGTACTTCTTTTGTATGCATTCTGTTCATTGTATTTGTATGTTCTTAGTTGTAAGTTCTGAGTTATGAGTTCTGAGTTATAAGTTATAAGTTATGAGTTATGAGTTATGAGTTATATGATAATAACTTTTAACTCTTAACTATTAACTCTCAACTCTTAACTATTAACTTTCTAATATCATTACCCATTATCACTACCATCAGTATCATAAGCAGCACAAACCCGACTGCATTGATATAACCCTCGACCTTCTCCGGTATCTTCTTTCTCGTGATTCCCTCGATGATGAAGATCAGAAGACGTCCTCCGTCAAGTGCCGGGAATGGGAGCAGGTTCATGACTCCCAGGTTCGCAGTCAGAAGTATCGTGATGTTGATCATATTCATCACAACATAGTAGGCACCATCTGCAAGTGACTGATTGTATGTGTCTCCTATGGTCTTGACTATTCCGACCGGTCCGGACATATCATTGATGCTTACGTGACCGAGGAACAGCTCCTTCAGGCTTTCAAGCACCACATATATCTGGTACTTGATCTCATGGAAACTGTATGCAATGGTTCCGCCTGCTCCGGGATGCGTCCGCCCTGAAGCCCCTCGTACCCCTAGCAGATACCTCTCTGACTCTTTATCGTACTTTGGCGTCAGCTTCGTCTTATATGTCTTTCCATCACGCTTATACTTTACATTATAGCTTTTTTTCTTATGAAAAAAAGTATAAATGCTTATCTCATTATAGAAGTGAATCGGATAACCATTTATTGCAGTAATCTCATCTCCAGCCTGTATTCCTGCGGCTTCTGCAGGATATCCAGGTGTCGTCTCGGCAACTGTCGGAGCATAATAACCGGCAGATCCTATCATGATGAGAGACAGAATAAATGCCAGGAGGAAATTGAAAAATGGTCCTGCAAAGACTATCAGGAACCTCTGCCAGAGAGGCTTGTGATTGAATGCTCTCTCATCGTCACTCTCTCCATCCTCGCCTTCCATGACACAGCTGCCGCCGAATGGAAGCAGCTTGAGACAGTACTTCGTCTCACCTTTTCCAAAAGATACTATTGTTGGTCCAAGACCCAGGGTGAATTCATTGACTCTTACACCGCATGCCTTGGCAACTGAGAAATGACCCAGTTCATGAAATATTATTATAAACCCGAATATCAGGATTGCTATTATTATATTCATAGTTAGTTCAAAGTTATGAGTTATGAGTTCTGAGTTATCAGATGCTCAACCAGCTTCTTTGTATCTTCTCCTGTAGCTAATATATCATCCAGAGCAGGTGATTCATCATAGTCTGATTCCATCATTGCCTGCTGTATAAGCATCGGAATCTCTATGAATTTTATCCTGCCTTCAAGAAAAGCCTTTACTGCCTCTTCATTGGCTGCATTGTATACGCATGGCATATTGCCGCCTGTGATACTTGCATCAAAGGCCAGCTGCAGTCCGAAAAATGTCTCCATATCTGGATGATAGAAATGCAGTGTGCCGACCTCAAACAGATCAAGCGGCTCCACGTCAAGCTCTGCTCTTCTCGGATATGTAAGTGCATAATGGATAGGAATCTTCATATCCGGCACTCCCATCTGACCTATTATTGCACCATCATCGAATTCTACTGCTGAATGAAGGATGCTCTCCGGATGCACCAGCACCTGGATACGGTTCACCGGCACATCAAAGAGCCAGTGAGCTTCCATTACTTCAAGTCCTTTATTCACCATTGATGCTGAATCGATAGTGACCTTTTTGCCCATTGACCAGTTCGGATTGTGAAGTGCATCATCAAGAGTCACTTTTTCAAGCTCCTCATAGCTCATTCCACGGAAGGGGCCGCCTGATGCAGTAAGAAGTATTCGCCTGATCTCTTCCGACTTATTCCCCTTGATGCTCTGGAAAATAGCTGAATGCTCAGAATCCACAGGCAGGATCTTCACACCATTTTCCTTTGCCATAGGCATTATGATCTGTCCGGCTGCGACAAGAGTCTCCTTATTTGCGAGAGCTATATCCTTGCCCTTCTTTATTGCATATACAGTAGGCTTGATTCCTCTCATGCCTACAATTGCATTAAGAAGCAGATCTGATTCTGAATCCTCTGCTACAGCCTTTAGTCCTGCATCTCCATACATGACGTCAATTGGCAGTTCCTTAAGATCTTCAGCCAGCCACCTCGCATCTTCTTCACGCTCACATGAAATGAGGTGCGGCATATACTTACGAGCCTGCTTTAAGAGCAGATCTCTGTTCCTGCCACATGCCATTGCCGTGACTTTTATATCAGACATCTGGTCCACAACCTCAAGTGCCTGAGTACCTATAGAACCGGTCGAACCGATGATTGCTAATTTTTTCATACCTATTTCCTTATATCATAAATGTTATCATATAATAGATGACCGGTGCTGTGATAAGCACTGAATCGAATCTGTCGAGAATGCCACCATGTCCAGGTATCAGCTTTCCGTAGTCCTTGATATCGACATTTCTCTTGATGGCAGAGGCCGCAAGGTCTCCGACCATTGAAATGAGTGCGCCTATGCATGACAGGAGGCTTAGAATTATAATACCCTTAGTTCCCAGATATATCAGCTTATCCCTGAATATCATCATGTAGATGAGATTTAACAGGAATGCGCCTAAGACACCACCGATTCCACCCTCTACGGTCTTCTTCGGAGACAGCATCGGACTCATCTTGTGCTTACCAAACAGTCTTCCTGCACAGTATGCACAGGTATCGCAGCCCCATGCTGTAAGGAAGATAAGCCATACCAGATACTTGCCATGAGTGTAGATCCGTGCCTGATAGATGTATGAAAGCATCACAGACACATACAGAGGTCCGAAGAAAAGCTCTGCAATCTGCTCAACCAGAAGCTTTGGATATGAGAACACATAGAAGAAAAGTATCGCAATAAGCAGAAATACTATAAGCATCACTATCGGTACTAGGGTCTTTCCTTCTACTGGATTGTTGATCCTAAGCGCCCAGTAGTAAACGATGGTGAAAATATATCCGCACCAGGCAGCAGGCTCCTTGTGAAGCCCGAGTGCTCTATAATACTCAAAGAGTCCGATAAGTGAAATGGCACAGGTTGAGATAAGCAATACTGTACCGCCTGTCACGATGAATAGAAGTGCCAGGATTACAAGTACAATCCCGCTCAGTAATCTTGTTCTAAACATAAAACAAACCTTTCTTATCTTACACGGATATCTGATCATACCTTGCCATAACGGCGGTTTCTATGCCTGTATGTATCAACAGCCTTCTTCAGCTCTTCCTCCGTGAAATCCGGCCAGTCAACCGGTGTGAAATAGAACTCCGCGTACGCCAGCTGCCAGAGCAGGAAATTCGAGAGTCTCTGCTCACCACTCGTCCTGATAAGGAGATCCGGGTCCGGGATATCAGCAGTATCCAGGTATGAGCAAAACCGCTCCTCAGTAATCTCAGAAGGATCATCCACATCCGCATACATCCGTCTCATGGCACGCACCATTTCATCACGGCTGCCATAATTGATGCAGATGCACAGGCACATGCCTGTATTATCCTTAGTCGCCTCTTCAAGCTCATTAGCTTCCTTAAGAAGCGCATCCGGAAGTCCTGACTTATCACCAATGATCCGGGCTCTTATGCCCTCCTGAAGACATAGCCTCTGGCAGATCTTCATATATTTCGCAAGAAGCTTCATCAGAGTAGAGACCTCATCCTTCGGACGGTTCCAGTTCTCCGTGGAAAAGGCATACAGAGAAAGGTATCTGATTCCCAGGGCCTTTGCTGCTTTAGTGATCGGTTCAACTCTCTTCGCACCCTCTATATGCCCGTATGTACGCGGCATCCCTTTAGCCTTTGCCCAGCGACCGTTGCCATCGAGAATGATGGCGACATGAGTCGGGACAGGCAGTAAATTTTCTTCCATATCTTATAAAAAATGGCTGTGATGGTTCACCTCACCACAGCCTTACTATTTGAAGTTGAAAGTCTTAAGTCAGAATTTCTGCAATTCATAAGCATGATCTTATGGCTTAAATATGCCAAACCTCAGACTATAAACTTTAAACTGTCATTATCTCCTTGGTCTTGTCATCGATCGCACCATCAATCTTCCTGATATACTCATCCGTAAGCTTCTGGATCTGATCCTCGAGATCCTTGGTCTCATCCTCGGATAAGTCCTCGGCCTTTCCGGTCTTCTTTACGAAATCGTTCGCATCACGGCGGATATTTCTTACAGCGACCTTGCCTGACTCGCCGATTTTCTTGACTTCCTTTGAGAGCTCCTTGCGGCGCTCCTCTGTGAGGTCAGGGAAGACAAGCCTGATCGACTTACCATCATTGGTTGGATTGATGCCGATATCTGATACCATAATGGCCTTCCCGATCTCCTTGAGCATTGAAGACTCCCACGGAGTGATCTGGATCATTCTGGCCTCAGGAACATTGACATTGGCAACCTGCTGTATCGGAGTAGGTGCTCCGTAATAGTCAACTGTAATCTTATCTAAGATATGTGGATTAGCTCTTCCTGCACGGATTGCTGCATAATCCTTGAGCAGAGCCTCATAAGACTTCTGCATTTTGTCCTTGAATTCGTCTAATCTTTTGTCCATAAATCATTTCCTGATCAGGCTGTAACAGTGGTTCCATTGAAATCACCACTTACTGCCTTTAATATACTATCCTTTTCATCGAGGGCAAATACACGCATCGGCATATGATTCTCGCTGCACATAATGGAGGCTGTGAGATCCATGACTCCGAGTCTCTGGTCAATCACATCCTCAAGAGAAATGGTATCATATCTCTTCGCATCAGGATTCACTGCAGGATCACTGTCATAAATGCCGTCAACAGCCTTGGCAAGAAGTATCATATCAGCACCGATCTCGATCGCACGAAGTGCAGTAGCGGTATCTGTAGAAAAATACGGATGACCTGTACCACCTGCGAAGAACACTATATGTCCTGCATTCAGATATTTCTCTGCCCGATCCTTCGAATACAGCTTCGTAAATGAACCACACTCGAAAGGAGTCAGGATATTCGTCATAAGGCCTGTCGCACGGACAGCCTCCGACATATAGATACAGTTCATGATAGTAGCAAGCATTCCTATCTGGTCAGCCTGCGAACGGCCCATATCTCCCGAGCTACGTCCTCTCCAGAAATTGCCGCCGCCTATTACAATACCAATCTGGATGCCTGTATCGGCTACCTTCTTTATCTGAGCTGCAACTGCTGCTGCATTAGCCTCATCGAAGCCGAAGCCCTTATCTCCTGAAAGTGCCTCGCCCGAAAGCTTCAGAAGGATTCTTTTCATCCCTGAACCTCACCAAATACTGAACTTACATCAACATCAGCGTATGTCTGTGATACACG
Organism: uncultured Lachnospiraceae bacterium; assembly: GCA_900315505.1. Classification (GTDB taxonomy): domain Bacteria; phylum Bacillota; class Clostridia; order Lachnospirales; family Lachnospiraceae; genus Weimeria. The sequence continues at coordinate 42,208 of OMZG01000014.1, read as the reverse complement.
ACCATCGATGATAGCACCGTTATTGATCTGAACGCTCTTTGACTTTATATCGCCCATTACAACAGCAGATGTATCTACTACTACAGGCCCCTGCACATCGATATCACCCTTTACTGCTCCTGCGATAACTGCGCTTGCAGCCGTCACATTACCGATGATTACTGAACCTACACCAATCTTAACTGTGCCGTTTGATACGACCTCTCCCTGGATATGTGCTGAATCAGCAAAGAACTCGCTAGCCTGTGAATTACCTGTGATATTTCCTGATACAGTGAGCTTGCCATTGCAGGTCACATTACCATTGATGGTACCCTGAACACTGATAGAACCAGTAGAATCAAGGTCTCCTGTGATAGTCATTCCGCTTGTGATGACTGCATTTTCGTCTGAAATACCTGCGCCTGTCTTGTCATTAGTGTAATCCATTCTATTGTCCTCTGCCTCTGTAGATGCTGTAACTGTTGTCTCTGTAGATGCTGTAACCCTTGTCTCTGTTGATGCCTGTCCAGGAATATCTGAAGCACTCCTGTCATCTGCTGTGTCTTGGCCTGAAAGCTCATCATCCTTGCCCGATGTTGCATTAACTGCTCCGCTGAGAAGATCTGCAGCTGAAACTGTGGGTTTCGAATTGTCAGAGCCGCTGAGAAGATCTGCTGCTGTCACTGAACTGTCGTCAGAAGACTTCGATGAATCATCATCAGAATCTACCTTCTTCGAAACCTTTTCAAGAAGACCATCAAGCTTTGACAGTTCTGAATCGACATCGATATTTGAATCATCAATCGTGCCCGTCAGACCCTCATCCTTTTTCTCAGCTGCTGCCTTATCACCAGACATATTGTCCACTGCATCTGAGAAATCATCCTTGAAATCCTTAAAGAAACTCATTTGATACCTCCATATCCTATTTATTAGAAAGGGTCACATGCTGGATAAGCTTTGTGTCCTGGTCTATCGGCAGCAACAGATCCCCCTCTTTCTGGAGTTTCTGTATCAGTTCCGGCAGAGCAGCCACTGTAGTATCCTTATTTGCTGCATCATGCATCAGAACCACCGATGTTTTATATTTTACCACATCTGACATTACGTTTTCAATAATTTCAGATGATTTTAATTCATTTGATGTGGCATCACCGCTCATAACATTCCAGTCGAAATATTCGACATGCTCCTTGTCAAGAAAGCGGATCAGATCCGACATATTCGTATTGCTTACTTTATTGGAACTGCCACCGGGAAATCTGTAGTACATACTCTTTACTCCGGTGGTATCATAGATCAGATTCCTGATCCTGAAAAAATCCTTTTCGAATGCCTTCTCTGACGCATATACATCGCTGTACTTGTGCGTATATGAATGCATCCCGATAGTGTGCCCCTCATTGACAATTCTCTTGTACATCTTAAGCGAATGCTTGTCTGTACGACCGTTCACAAAAAAAGTCGCCTTCACACTGTAATCGTCGAGTATATCGAGAATCTTGTCCGTATTCTTGCTCGGCCCGTCATCAAAGGTCAGATAAACCTTTCTGACATCATCCTCTCCGGCCAGATTGTCCTCATCTGTCTGATATGAATTCAGCTTCAGATCATAATCGTAGGTGAGCGCATCTCCGCTGGATGTCGCCGTACCGTGTGATGACATATATCTGATAGTCTCGTTCAGCTTTTCAATCTCTCCATTCAGATGGTGTACACTGTACCCAAGAAAGGCTATGGCACAGATTGAAAAAATGATCCAGACCACAAGAAAGAATATTATTAAATTTCTGGTTCTGTGTACCCTGCTTATCTGCTTCCTTTTCTTCTCGATAGCATCCTGATCATCCATCGCAAAACCCACCGTAAAACAGTAAAAGACACCATACTTCCGCAAAAATATGGTGTCTTAAAAAATCAATTCTGTGAAAAATTACTGCATCTGCTTTGCTACTTCTTCTGCAAAGTTCTCATTTCTCTTCTCAAGACCTTCACCAGTCTCGAAACGTACGAACTTCTTGATAGTAAGATCTGTTCCAGCGGCCTTTGCTACCTGGTCGAGGTACTTGGCAACTGACTGCTTTCCATCCTCAGCCTTTACATATACCTGATCCATCAGGCATACTTCCTTGAGTTCCTTATTGAGACGGCCCTTAACGATGCCTGCCTTTACCTTATCCGGCTTTGCTGCCTCCTTAGGATCGTTCTCGATCTGAGCCTTGATGATCTCAGTCTCGTGATCAAGATACTCCTGATCTACATCTGAATCACGGATATACTTAGGATTCAGAGCAGCAATCTGCATTGCTACATTATGAAGAGCTTCCTTGATATCATCATTCGGAGCCGGGCAGTCTGCATTGATCACAACGCCGATTCTTCCGCCGCCATGAATGTATGAAACAACGATTCCCTTATCAGCTGTAACCTTCTCGAAACGTCTGATGGAAAGCTTCTCTCCGATGACTGCGATCTCTTCATCAAGAGCTTCCTTTACAGTCTTGGATGAATCTGAGATCCACTTGTCTGCAAGGAATCCATCAATATCACAAGCCTTTGTGGCAAGTGCTGCATTGGCAACTTCCTTTACATAAGCCTTGAACTTATCATTATTGGCTACGAAATCTGTCTCTGAATTGACCTCAACAATTGCTGCTGTATTTCCTTCAGTAACAATATCAACCAGACCCTCAGCTGCGATTCTGTCAGCCTTTTTCTCTGCCTTTGCCTGACCGTTCTTGCGAAGGTACTCAACGGCAGCGTCCATATCTCCATTTGTCTCATTAAGAGCCTTCTTGCAGTCCATCATTCCTGCGCCGGTCTGCTCACGAAGGTCCTTTACCATTTTTGCTGTAACAGCCATTTTTTTCTCCTTATTAAGTTCGAAGTTCGAAGTTCTGAGCTTTTAACTTAGAACTTATAACTAATTACTCTTCTGTCTTATTTTCAGTCGAGGCCTGCGCGTCCTTATCAGGAGTCTCAGCCTCAGCACCCTGCTTTGCCTCGATAACGGCATCTGCCATTTTTGATACGATAAGCTTGATGGCGCGGATTGCATCATCATTGCCCGGGATCACATAATCAAGCTCATCAGGATCACAGTTCGTATCAGCGATTCCGATGATAGTAAGACCGAGCTTATTGGCCTCATTGACGCAGAGAGATTCCTTCTTCGGATCTACTACGAAGATGGCATCCGGGATGCGATCCATATCCTTGATTCCGCCAAGGTTCTTTGTGAGCTTCTCCTGCTCCTTCTTCAGGTTGGCAACCTCCTTCTTAGGAAGAACATCAAAGGTGCCATCCTCTGCCATCTTCTCGATCTTCTTCAGACGGTCGATTCTTGAACGGATGGTGCGGAAGTTGGTAAGCATACCGCCGAGCCATCTCTCATTGACATAGTACATGCCGCAACGGGCAGCTTCCTCAGCGACTGTCTCTGAAGCCTGCTTCTTCGTGCCTACGAAAAGGATTGTGCCTCCCTGCTGTACAATGTCGAATACTGCATTGTAAGCTTCATCTACGAGACCAACTGTCTTCTGGAGATCGATGATATGGATACCATTTCTCTCTGTGTAGATGTAAGGAGCCATCTTAGGATTCCAGCGACGTGTCTGGTGTCCGAAATGAACTCCGGCCTCGAGTAACTGTTTCATTGAAATAACGCTCATTTGTAAACCTCCTATGGTTAAAGCTTGCAGCCGAATCTCCTGCATTAAGAACCCCTGCTAAAGGGCACCACTCTCTGCATTATCGACTGTGTTAAATAAAAAAGAGACCACTATGGCCTCTTTTTGAGCCTATGGTATTTTACCACAAGCCTATATACATTGCAAGCAGAAATTTAACCTGAAATCTTACCTGCTATCGACGAATATGATGAGCCCTTCTCAAAGGTATATGTACCGGAATGAATGGTCCTGTCATAGCCGTGCTGTTCAAGATAATGATTGAAGTCCGAGCCCGAATCAACTATTCCGGCGCTCTGAAGCTTCTTACCTACATCGTCTGAGGTGTCTCCGCTTGAAATACTGACGGAAACCTTTGAATTCGATGGCTTCGTAGTAGTCTTTGATACCTTTTTCGTGCCATCGGTCTTTTCCTTCTTGTCATCCTGCTTCTGCTGGTCATCCTCGGCCTTGCCATCGTCCGGCTTATCACCTGAGGCGTGCTGCTTTGTGGTAGTCGTGGTAGTAGTCTTCTGACCTGTCTTTGGATCAGTGGTGACCGTAGTAGATGATGAGCTTGTGGATGAGGCTTGTGAAGATTTCTTCTTATCTTCTTCATCCTGAATTTCCTTCAGTGTACGGCTGTCCGCATCACCTGATGCAGTATCAGCCTCTACCATTCCAAGCTGCCTGGCTCTGCGCCTCACCGCTGCGTCTGACATCGGATTCCCGAGTGCTATTCCTATCATGAAGAGGATGCTTGTAAAAATGATTCCGAGACCCAGGCCTCTCATATAATACTTGCGTTTCATGATCACTGATCCTCCTTGTCATCAAAGAGGTCAAGGATCATCTGGATCTCACCCATTCCCTTGCCGGTCTCCTTTGCTATTTCCAGCTCGGTATATCCCTGATGATACATGGATATTACCTTGTCCTTTACTCCTGCGAGGTCCTCTTCCGGTTCATCCTCCTGATCCGGCTGCGGAACGTCTGTGACCGCCTTATCATCGTCTTCTTCCTGAGAAGCCTCGCAAGCTTCTTCTGAGGTATCTGATGATTCCTTAGCAGGCTCAGCATGTAAGGCCTCTTCCTGAAAGGGTACAGCAGGCTCTTCCTTTTTTTTATGAGCCACCTCTCGGACTGATGAAGCTGCGTCAAGCTGGCGGCTGGATTCCTGAAGGAGCTCCCTCACATGTGACTCCGCCTCACCTAAGGTCTTTGTCATCTTCGTCAGTGATTCCTGCTTGTCATTCAGCATCTGATAGAGAAAAAGTATTTCCTCATGGGTCTTGTCCATTGACTTGAATACAGAATCAGCGTACTCGCCAATCGACATGATCCTTTCGTTTGTCTCCTTGTCGGCACCGGCCTCGAATTCCTCGGTCTTCTCGGTAAGCTTTTCCGACAGCGTATCATCTATCCTTGATGAGGCATCCTGCAGCTTCTTCTCGATGAGGACCTTTATCTGGTCCTCGCTGATGCCCTCAATCTCGCTCATATCAGACGATGAAAGCTTTTCTGAAACAAAGAAACTCCCAATAAAAAAGACTGCACCAATTATCAACAGCCCTATCTCTAATCCGGTCATATCACAACTCCATTTACCTTATATCTTTATATCGAAGGAAACAGCCTCGCCCTTTCTAATCACGCGGCCGTCAGAATCCTCATCCTTTTTCTTCTGCTTTCTCTCCCTTTTCTCATCGGACAGAAGCGCTCCTCCATTCGAACCATTCGGATCAAGAGCGCTTTCCTTTGCTGATTGGCTCTTCTTCGTCACAGAACGCTGGGCCTGCTCGGCCTCCTTTGTCACTGTGACAGCCATATTCTGCTGGTTGATCGCAGGACGGCTGTCATCAGCAGCCTTCTGTATGCTCGCACCCTGCGTATTCTGTATCATTCCATTGAATTCTACTGGTCTGATAGACATATATCACCTCAGGAGATGACAGGATTCCTCTGTATCTCTCCATTCTTCTTCTCAAACTGGACACATGAATATTTGTCCTTTGTCGTAATTGACAGATCTGAAATAGTGATCGTGACTCCCGGAAATATCTCTCTGTGTACAGCTACCTTGGAGTGCTGACTCGTAAGAAGCTCCTGATGGAGCTCATTGAACGCTTTTCTGTGATCCTTCAGATCCTTTTTTATCTGCTCGACCTTTGATATTATATCAGCCAGGTACTTGCGGTTCTTCTCATCGAGTGTCTTCCCGGTCTTGATGAACTTCTCATAGCTGTCTATAATCGGATTGACCTTCTCAAGCTGCTTCGTCTCATCGAGGATCTGCCTCTGCAGAAGTGAATACTGTCTCTTCTTCTCGGGATCGATCCCGACCTCAATCCTCGCTGCTGCACCCATTTCAGAACCAATTGTGACAGACTCGACCTTGCCGCCGGCTCTGACTGTAGAGCCTGCTATAAAGCCCTTCTTGTTCATTACCATTACATCGGTCGATGCACTCACATCACTATAAAGGATGGAGCCGGTCTCTACGAATCCGCCGGCGATCACTCTGGCACTTTCTATGAAGGAAGCTATTACATTTCCCTTTGACTGGAGCAGGCCCTTATTCATTCCGTGAACGCCACGCTGCACTACTATCTGCCCACCTGCGTCTATAAAGGCTCCCTCTACGACTCCGTCTATTATAATATCGCCTGTCGCACGTACTGAGAAACCGCTTCTGACAGCACCTGTAATATGTACATTGCCATCGTACTCGACATTCCCTGTACTGTTGTCCACGTCACTTCTGACAACCAGCTCGTCTGATACATTTACTGTACCATCCTTCTCAAGAGTAACGTGCCCGTCGATATCAGAATGTATCTCCGTACCATCTGCATTGATGCTTATATTCTTACCATACTTAAGCCCTAATGACTTGACATCACGGACAGGAATGACATTGCCATAGACATCCTTGCCTGCCTTCCCGGGTTCTGACGGGATCAGCTTTGCCAGCAGATCACCGGCTCTTACCGGACATATTGTATTCAGGTTCTTGTAATCTACAGAACCATCCTCAAGACGCTTGGGACGAAGAGAGGGATTTGTATTGAAATTGTATATGATCCTGGCATCATGTCCGATCACAGGCATATCACCATGTGCAAGCACATATTCTGTATTGTAATGCCTGTCAGAGATAAACGAAAGAATGGCATCCTGGTCTACTCCGTAAACAACGCCCTTATTCGTGAGTTCTTCTATTATTTCCTTCGGGCCTAATAAATCTCCACCCGAGGAAGGCGGGAAAAACCGTACCGTTGCTTTCATTTTGTCAAGGGAAATCTTTATTGACATGAGCTCCCCGAATTCGGGGCCATAATAATCAGACAGCGGTATAACGGATTCGGTATCAGCTGTCAGCTGTCTGGCAAGTGCCTCTGGATCGAAGCCCTTTACTCCGTGGTCATTGAGATAGGAAGATGCATCAGTCAGATTCATGCTCTTCCCACCGTCTGAAGGCGGGAAATACTTGGAGTAAGCTTTTTCGTCTTTGATCAATATCTGGATATAGCCATTTGAGCCACTCATCAACTACCGCCTCCTTTACAATGGAATTGTTAAACTTTTGATATTATATCATACATTTGTAAAAATTGCATTGAATTTATAATAAATCCATGTAACTTCCCATAGTCTTGCGCATCTTGAGCAGGGCACGGGTATGAAGCTGGGATACCCTGGATTCAGAGACATCGAGCACCTCACTGATCTCCTTCAGTGTCATATCCTCATAATAATACATCAGAATGACCTTCTGCTCCTTCTCTGTAAGAAGCAAAAGCGACTCCTGGAGCTTTTCCTTAAGCTCATCCCTTGATATCTTCTGCTCAGGCTCCTCAAAGAAGGTATTACGCTTCGTATCCATTGCAGGTTCATTGCCACCTGCCTCCATGAATTCATTCAGCGACACCAGATTCGTCATCTTGAGTCCTGACATGAAGCTTATATACTCTTCCTCTGAAAGCCCCATCTCTTCAGCTATCTCTGCATCATCCGGTTCCCTGCCATTCTTCTGCCAGAGATTCTTCACAGCGTCATCATACATGCGCTGCTTCTGTCTGATTGTGCGCGGAATCCAGTCCATCTTTCTGATCTGATCGAGGATCGCGCCCTTGATACGGAGAGATGCGTATGTCTCAAACTTGACATCCTTGTTGACATCAAACTTGTCTATGGCATCAATTAGTCCGAATACTCCATATCCTACCAGATCGTCGTATTCGACATTCTTGCCCAGATACATGCTCATCTTTCCGGCAACTATCTTTACCAGAGGTGAATATTCAATTATGAGCTTCTCTCTGAGTGCCTGTGATGGATGCTTGGCATATTCATCCCAGAGTGAAGAATTGAACCTTACTGCCAATCTCCTTCACCTCATTCTTTCTTTTCTTTCTCGTCTCCGTCCTGATCCTCTGAGGCCTCATCATCTGCATCCTCAGATTCCTTCTCAGCCTCTTCAGACTTTTTTTCTTCTTCCTTCTGATCTGCCCTGAAGCCCATATCAAGAAATACACGGACCAGACTTCCGAATATTCCGAATATGATCACGGTCAGAAGCAGTCTGATCACATATTCTCTGAGAGAGGCACCCTGAAGAATGCTTATTATGCATGAAATACCTGCTGCTGCCAGTGTGATCAGAATAGGAACAGGTCTTGTATTGGGTTTGTTGTACTTCATATCTTGTATGGCGTCTTTCCAACTGCCTTTATCAGAAAATCACCGTTTTCGCTGTATAATTCAACCGTACGACCATAGTTCTTGCCACAGTCCTCGGCAATCAGCGGTATGCCAAGCTGCTTTAATTTTTCTCTGCTGGCTATGGCATTCCTTTCGCCGACATTGATTGCATTTGAAGCACCGGAAATTTCAAACATCTTTGCTCCGCCAGCAATCTTGGCACGAAGCCTTGACTTTGATGCTCCGGCCTTTATCATATCATCCACAAGCTTCTGAATACCTGTATCTGCAAACTTTGCGATATTTGAATTATTCCTGATCTGTGTACTGTCAGGAAGCATGATATGTGCAAGCCCGGTCACCTTGGTGAGTGGATCATACAGTGCTATTCCGATACAGGAGCCAAGACCTATAGTTGTAAGATTGTCTGGTGCATGACAGACCTTCAGGTCGGCCATCCCCACTTTTATCATTTCACCCAACTCTGTACCACTCCTTATACCGGAAGTCCCAGGGCCTTCAGAATCTTCTGGTATGAATCTCCCTCCGGCATCAGGATATAATATCCGGAAATGTCCAAATCATCGCCCATCTCTGTCTTTATCATAAGAGCATTGTCACCAACCATTCCGAACTGTATTGCCGGAACGGAAAGTATGGCTCCTGCCATATCTATTGCTACATACGGCACTGTAGGAGTAATCTTTAGATTCGTGAGTCCTGACAGAGCCGACAGATATGCACCTGCTATGATATTTCCTATCTCCTTGATAGCCGACAGATCCATCTCATCGAAATCACCGTTGTAATCCGGGTCTCTCATCATGAGCCTGTTGACAAGATGATGTGCAGATGGCAGATCCATAAGGAACATCATGCTACCGGTGATATCGTTCTCTACCCCAAGCATGATCCCTACAACGACCTCATCCTCAGAGCCTATGGCACTTACGATCTTCTCTACTGGAGTCAGCTCCACATGGGGAACGCTCATATTTATCTTGACATTGAGCATATTGGCAACGGCAGTAGTCGCGTTGCCTGCACCGATATTACCTATCTCTGTAAGTACATCAGGGTACATCTTGTTGATCTGCTCTAATGACATTTTATTCATTTATTATCACTTCCTGAAAAATCATGACTTAGGATCATCCATGATCGCAGAAATATCAAAAATAGATATCAGATCATCACCTGTGGTTCCGATACCATTGATGAACATGGAATCAGGCTTGTGGGTCGTCTTGATATTGCGGTTGATCTCGGATTCGCCAAGTGCAATTACTTCCTTCACCTCATCGACAAGGATTCCTACAAATCCCAGGTCCTCAAGCTTCAGGATGACTATTCTCGTCTTGTTCGTGATCACATCATCTCCGAGTCCCATCTTTCTTCTGACGGACATCACCGGAACGACTTCACCACGAAGATTGATCACGCCCACATAATGGTACTGAACCTTCGGAACTCTTGTGATCTTCTGCATACGGACGATATTATCTACGTATGAAATATCGATACCGTACTTCTCATCGCCTATCTTTATTACAATGTACTGCTTCTTCTCTTCATCAACTACATTGCCTGTATCTTTGTGCCTGATCTCATTCTTATTATTTTCCATGAGTTGTCACCCCCTTAGAACATTGCATTTGAATCAAGGATCATAGCTACATCACCATCACCCAGGATTGTAGCTCCGCTTATCATCTTGTTATTATCCATTACCTTGCCGAGAGACTTGATAACGATTTCCTGCTGTCCTATCAGGCTGTCAACCACAAGGCCGGCATAGCTTTCGCCCTTCTTGACAATGACAACTATCAGATTGTCCGGCTTGTCCTCTCTAGGCTTGCAATCAAGTACCTCATCAAGGTGAACAAGAGGTATTACCAGTCCTCTGAGATAAATTACCTCCTTCGCCTGAACGTACTTGATATCTGAAACTGCAATATTCTCGATATTCATGATGCTTGCGAGGGCTATTGCATACTTCTCGTCTCTTACCTGAACCATAAGGGCCTGAATGATAGCGAGTGTAAGAGGAAGCCTGATGGTAAAGGTAGAACCCTTGCCAAGCTCTGACTTTACTTCTACATCTCCGCCAAGTGCCTCGATATTACTCTTTACTACATCGAGTCCTACACCACGTCCTGAGATATCGGTAACAACCTTTGACATTGAGAAGCTTGGCATGAACAGGAAATCAATGATATCCTTCTTTGTCAGATTCTCTGCATCCTCCTCGGATACAAGACCTCTCTCAATAGCCTTCTGCTTTACTGCCTCTGTATCGATACCGGCACCATCATCACCGACCTGGATGATGACGTTGTTTCCTTCCTGATATGCATTGAGGAAGATCTGGCCTGTCTCAGGCTTTCCTGCAGCCTTTCTGACCTCAGGAGCCTCAATACCGTGATCTGCTGAATTACGCAGCAGATGCTGGAGAGGATCACCGATCTGGTCTACTACTGTACGGTCAAGCTCTGTATCTTCACCTGTCATCACGAGCTCCATAGGCTTCTTGAGTCTTCTGGAGAGATCTCTGATCATACGAGGGAACTTGTTGACTGTGTTCTCAATAGGTACCATTCGTACCTTCATGACTGATTCATGAAGAGTTGTCGTGATACGCTCGAGATATTCTATCTGTTCCTGGAAGGTCTGTCTCGTACCCTGATCCTGACCGTTGCTGGCTGTCTCCTGGGCACTGAGGGCTACCAGTGAATTCTTTGCTATGATAAGCTCTGATACCTGATTCATCAGTGCATCAAGCTTCTCTATATCTACACGGACCGTACGGGCCGTAACAGGCTTATTGACCGTCTGCTTCTTCTTGGCATCCTTCTTTGCCGGAGCCTTTGCTGCCGGCGCTGATGCAGGAGCCTTGGCCTCTTCCTTAGGAGCCTCTGCCGGAGCAGCTTCTGTCTCAGCTGAAGCATCAGGAATCCTGAACATATCAGGAGTTACCTTATCGCAGTCTACAGACTCTATCTCTGATACAATCTCAACTGCCTTCTTTATCGGGTCGAGCTCCTGTGGAGAAGCGAGGATAAATGAAAATGCGAGATCAAACTTTTCATCCTCGATATCCTGTGAGCTCGGTGAATAGATAAGGATCTCACCGAAATCCTCTACTGCCTTATATACAAGGAAAGCTCTTGCTGCCTTCAGCATACATTCCTTCTGTACATGAACAGTGAACCCATACAGATTCATTCCTGAGGACTGATTCTCCTCGAGAGTCTTGATATCGTTCTCCTCGAGTCTGATCTGCCTGTATGCATCCTTGGCATCGGCAGCCTCTTCCTTTGCCTGCTCCTCGGCCTTTGCATCCTCTGAAGGTGCCGGCTCTCCGCTTCCATCGCCTGCATCCTTGCCATCTGCAAGGAAATCATTCAGACGCTTGATAAGAGCGGCATTGTCCTCGTCGCCCTCATTAGAGGTCTGCTTAATCGTGTCGACATAAGCCTCGATCGCATCGAGACAGTCAAAAAGGATATCGATCAGGTTCGAATTCACCTTGATCGTATCATTTCTGATCTCTGAGAACACATTCTCCATGTCATGAGTCAGATGCTGCATCTTCTTGAAACCCATCGTGCCGGCCATACCCTTCAGTGAGTGGGCTGCACGGAAGATCTCATTGATGACATCCTTGTTCTCAGGCTCCTTCTCAAGGATCATGATGTTGTCTGACAAAGCCTGAATATGCTCATTAGCCTCATCAATAAAAATGTCAAGATACTGTCCTACATCCATTGGTTTAAACCCCCAGTTCCTTGCTGATAGCTCTTGCTATCTCCGTAATAGGTACTGTTTCATCTGACAGGCCCTTTTCCTTAACGGATCTGGGCATGCCATATACCACACAGGAGCCTTCATCCTGAGTGATCGTGTAAATGTGCTTGCATTTCTTAAGCTTTGAAATGCCATCTGTACCGTCAGCGCCCATGCCTGTAAGTACCACACATAAGATATTGTCATGCGAGATACTACACAGTGACTCATACATCACATCCGCGCACGGCCGTAGATTGTGGACCGGCGGAGCATCATATACATGAGCCTGCATCCTGCCTGTCCTGTCTTCCCTGATGGTAAAATGCCTGCCTCCCGGTGCGATATATACGCAGTCAGGAAGAAGCACCTCATCATTCATTGCTTCCCTTACGGCCACTCTCGACTCTGAATCGATACGGTCCGCAAGAGATGCCGTAAAGCCTTCCGGCATGTGCTGTACTATTACCACTGGTACTCCGAGATGAGCCGGAAGCATAGGTATCATCCGGTTCAGAGCCTGAGGCCCGCCTGTAGAGCAGGCAATAGCCACAAGACTGTATCTGTTCGATACCTTCCTTCTGTCTTCATCCATACCACTTCCTGTACCCGAGAGGTGATTCCTCGTATTCCTGCTGCCGTCTGCAACTGCGCGAAGCGCATTCACAAGGCTCCTTCGGAACTTCTCGGTCTCAGCGGAATCTGAAAACCTGTATGGTCTCACGACTACCTCGACCGCACCGGCCTCCAGAGCATAGATCGTCATCTCACGGTCTTCTCTGACTGCTGATGAAATGGCTATCACCGGTATATGCCTACCCTGATCCTTCAGCTTCTTCAGGACATCAATCCCGCTTCCGTCACACAGGTAAACATTCATCACCATGCAGTCGTAGCTGTTGTGTGATAATAGTTCAAGTGCGCTTTTACCGTCGCGGGCTGTATCTGCAACGGTAAACTGCGGTACTAAATCGATTATATCACACATTCTTTTTCTCATGAGTGCAGAGTCATCTACTACAAGAACATTTAACATTTAGATTCCCTGCTCCTTCTTTCGAAGTCTTCTCTGTTCCTCAAATACATACTGTACAATCTTTTCTCTGAATCTCGGATTCCTGAATACAAACATGATCCTGTAACGGTAGTTTCCCGTGTCATTATTCCTTGTCTGCTCCAGTATCCGTCCGATTATATCAATAGAATCCTGTCTTGTATTTCCATCGCCCTCGTGAAGCACGATCCTCAGCAGAATGAATTCTGTCCCGCTGAAATCACGCCCCGTCATATACAGTGCTCCGCCACCGCTTATATTAAGTATGGTGCCTTCTGTCATCCTGACATAGTCAGGCACATTCTCAAGAAGATATTTCCGGATATCAGTTATCTGCAAAGGGTCAAAGCTCTCATCGCCAAGGGCCATGCATGTAGCCGGCAGAGAACAGTCCAGACGGAAGTATTCCCTTCTCTGGAATCTCTCCAGCGGTGAAGTGAGCACTACATCCATCAGGTAAAAATTGCCCCGCCTGTAATGACTGAGAATACTGCCATGAGCGATCAGAAATCCGTCATCTGTCGAAAACATAAAATCATAACGAAGCTTCGTGCTTAGCATCACAAGCCGCGTATGAAGAATAGGCGCCGGCATGACAAGCGTACCATCATTTTTTATATCAAAGATTTCAGAAAGATATCTTGTAGCCTTCTCAGTTCCGTAATTCTGTTGTCTTGCAGCCTGCTGTGTAATGGCGATCGTTACCTTGCACCCGGCCTTTAAATCCTTAGAAGTCATGTTCGTCCCTACTTCCGCATGAAGCTTTCAAAAATCGTCCTGATTGAAAAGCTCCTGTTGATCGATGGTTCATCATCCATGAGCCTGTGTGCTATATCAGCAAAGCTCTTTGCGCTCTTCGACTGTGGATAAGCTATGCTCACTATCTTCTGGGCCCTGACCGCTTTCTCAAGCGCTGAGTCCTGAGGAACCGTACCTGCAAAATCCACATGTGTCCCGAGAAACTGGCTCACTACAGAATCGAGTCTCTCATATACCTTGTCGCCATCACTCTCGCTCTTTATACGGTTCGCAACTATCCCTACCTTGCTGAACTCCTTATTGTATAAGGGATTCAGGAAAAGTGCCTTGAGTATGGAATAAGAATCCGTAATGGAGCTCGGATCCGGTGTTGCTACCAGCAGGATCTCCGGAGACGAAACCACAAAATCCATTACATGCTTCGAAATCCCGGCGCCTGTATCTACTATAATGATATCGCATAATCCTGACAGCTGTCGCAGTGAACGAACAAGCAGATGAACCTGATCCTCACTCAGATCGTTAAGCGACATTATCCCGCTTCCCGCTGATATGAAGCCTATATCCATCGGCCCCTCCGTGATCACGTCCGAGAGCTGATGTCCCTTGAATACCACATCACTCAGATTATGTTTTGGCAGGGTATTGAACATCACCTCGACATTTGCCAGACCGAAGTCTGCATCGAAAATGATGACCTTTTTTCCCATTTTTGTAAAATTAACTGCCAGATTGACAGCCAGATTCGATTTGCCGACGCCACCCTTTCCGCTTGTGACAGTGATGACTCTGGCAGACGAAATATCCCGCTGGTTCTGGGATTTTATTACATTTCTTAACCCTTCTGCCTGATCCATTAGTCACTACCTCCAAGAAGATTTTTTACCAGCTTCTGTGGATCCAGTACCGCAAAATCCTCAGGGACATTCTGACCGTTCGTAATATATGAAAGGCTCTTGCCGCAGTACTGACGGATGTTGTACAGATTTCCATAATCAGCTGTCTCGTCAAGCTTTGTAAAAAGCAGTGAGAAATCGGTAAACTCACTATATGCATCAACTATTTTCTTCAGATCATTATACTTGGTGGTAGCCGAAAGCACCAGGTATATCTGTGCCTTGTACTTCTCAGGCACCAGCGACAGAAGCTTCGCGAGAGTCTGTCTCTGCTTGTCATTCGTATGTGAAAAGCCGACAGTGTCCACAAATACGACATCATTTTCCCTGCTCTTGCCTAAGGCCGGCACGATATCATCAGGTGTCATAAGGACCGTCGATGACACATCAAGAATATCCGCATATACAGCCAGCTGCTTAGTAGCAGCAATCCTGTAGGTATCTGCGGTAAGAAAGGCTACCTTCTTCTTCTGATTGACCTTATATGAGCTTGCAAGCTTGGCAAGCGTTGTCGTCTTTCCAACTCCGGTAGGCCCTACAAGAAAGACAACTGCCGGATATCCTGTATCCTCATTGAGAGAAATCTGCTGCGGCTGACCGGTCTTCAGGACCATCTTCTGATATACGTTGGATATCAGATAATCTATGCTGTTGCCTGCTTCAATCATCGTATCTATATCACTGAGAAGCGCATTGATATATATCTCGTCCACCTCATGATCGACGAGAGTATTATAAAGCATTCTGGTAAAGCCGAGATAATCTCCGGCACCTTTTCCTGAAAACTCATTTTCCTGAGTCTTTAGCTTTTTCTCAGGCTGTGCTGGCTTCGGTGCAGGAGCAGGCCTCTTCTCTTCATTATGAGCTAGGGCAGCCTGGGCACTGAGCGGTATGAATTCCTTCTGCTCCGGCTTCTTAGGCTCATCCTCTTTTCTCTCTGAGGGAGCCTTTATCACCTTTGATACCTCATCGAATACGCTCTTCAGCTCGTCTGCATCAATATCAGAACCGGCAGACTGCTTCTCTGCTGATTTCTCCTGTTTTCTGTACTGGTCGATAGCAGATGTATGTGATGCTACAGGAGGAAGCGGAGTCGCAAGATCGATCTTTTCATCTGCAACCGCAGAAAAATTAGTCTCTCCGGCCTCCTTTGACTTTTTCTCTACAGTGAAGGGAGGCTTTTTCTCAGCAGTATCCTCATTCTTGTAATCATCCTCTATGGCTGCTGTCACCTCATAGGTGCTTTTCCTGAATATGCCAAAAATACCCCCGGGACGGATCTCCCGGACGTTCATTATGACTGTAGAAGGACCCAGGTCCTCCTTTGCTTGATTTATCGCCTCTTCTTTTGTCTTGCCTGTGTACCTGTTTATCGTCATGAATCTGTCACCATACCTACTGACTGGAGTTCGATATTCGACTCGATCTCATTATATGATACTACTATGAGATCGCTGTAATAATCCTCGGAAATCTTCTTGAAATACATACGGACTATCGGAGAAAGAACTACTATAGGAGTCTTGCCTGTATCCTCCATCTTCTTGATCTCGGCACCGAGAGAATCCATGATCGCCTTCACCTTCTCCGGATCAAGCGTGATGTATGCTCCCTGCTCCGTCTGCTTCACGGAGCTCATGATCTCCTGCTCGACCTTCGGATCTACAGTGATCACCTGGTTCGGCTCACCAGGATCGAAGAACTTCGCTGAAATAGCAGGCTTCAGCCCCTGACGCACATACTCAGTAAGCACATCTGTATCCTTGGTATTCGGTGCATGATCTGCAAGTATTTCGAAAATAGATAGCAGATCCCTGATAGAAATACCCTCTGACAGGAGATTCTTGAGAACCTTCTCGATATCTCCGAGAGAAAGCTCTGCCGGAGTGAGCTCGTCGACAAGGGCCGGATTCGTCTCCTTGAGGTTATTAACGAGATTCTGTACATCCTGTCTGGTAAGAAGCTCTGCAATATGGCTTCTGATAACCTCAGTAAGGTGAGTGGCTATGATGGAAGGCGGATCTACAACCGTATAACCGAGTGACTCTGCTCTCTCACGCTGTCCCTCTGTGATCCAGAGCGCAGGCAGATGAAACGACGGCTCCGTAGTAGGAATACCTGTGATCTCCTCTTCTACATAGCCGGGATTCATGGCCATATAATGGTCGAAAAGGATCTCACCCTCTGCGACCTGTACTCCCTTTATCTTGATGATATACTGATTCGGATTCAGCTGGATATTATCACGGAGTCTGATGATGGGAACTACAGTACCAAGCTCCAGAGCAATCTGACGCCTGATCATTACCACACGGTCAAGCAGATCTCCGCCCTGGTTCACATCAGCAAGAGGGATTATCCCATATCCGAACTCAAGTTCGATAGGGTCCACATTCAGAAGCGAGACAACATTCTCAGGCTTCCTTATCTCCTCAGCCTGCGTCTCTTCCTCCTCTACCTGGTTCTTGATATCCTCCTTGCCGATCGTCTTTGACATTCTGTTTGCGATAATCAGGAAAATGACACCAAATCCAAGGAAAAGCACCTTATTCAGCGGTGTGAATAATCCAAGAAGCATCATAACGACACTGACCACATAGAGAACTCTCGGTAGTCCGAAGAGCTGATGCATCAGCTGTCCTGAGAAATCAGCCTCCTTCGCGCCCTTGGTGACGAGAAGACCTGTCGCCAGGGAAATAAGGATAGATGGTATTGATGAAGAAATACCATCACCGATCGTCAGAAGTCCGTATCTGTTCAGGGCATCCTGGGCTGACATACCGTTATTTACTATGCCCATTATAGTACCGCCTGCCAGGTTTATCACTGTGATGATAAGACCTGCGGTAGCATCTCCTTTTACGAACTTCGTAGCACCATCCATTGAACCGAAGAATGATGACTCTTCCTGAAGCTTATCTCTCTGTCTCTTGGCTTCCTTCTCATCTATGGCGCCGGCTGATACATCGGCCTCAATAGCCATCTGCTTACCAGGCATGGCATCAAGGGTGAATCGTGCAGTAACCTCTGCCACTCGCTCGGTACCTTTGTTGATGACCACGAACATGATGATAAGGATGATGATATATACGATAGCACCGATTATAATATTACCGCCGCCTACGAAAGAACCGAAGGTCTCAATGACATTACCCGGCTGTCCCGTAGTAAGGATAAGACGGGTCGATGCTACATTAAGTGAAATTCGAAATATGGTGGTGAGGAGCAGCAGTGTAGGATAAAAGGACATATCCAGAGGCTCTATTACGAACAGTGAATTGACGAGGACTGTCAGGGCTACTGCAATATTAAGCGCCAGACAGATATCAAGAAGCCATGAAGGGATAGGCACAATAAGAAAAATGACAGCTGCAAGAAGGTATGCTGTCACCGCAAAATCCGTAGATTTTATGCCTGTTTTCTTCGCAAGGACGTTATCCAATGCCTGACTCCTTTGTATGTTCCTGGTTAGTTAAAAGTATAAAGTTAACAGATAGATATATACTATATTCTAAACGTTTTGCTATCAACTTTCAACTCACAAGTCATAACTTTCAACTATCATCTCTTCCTCTTTTTATTATAAATTACAGCAAGCACTTCTGCAACTGCCTGATAGAGCTCCGGCGGTATTTCTGCCCCGACATCTACCGTTGTGTATAGTGCTCTCGCAAGCGGCTTGTTTTCTACTATATCAATATTATTTTCCCTGGCAGTATCCTTTATCCTCTGAGCCACGATTTCCTCGCCCTTTGCAAGTACCACCGGTGCCTGTAAGGAGCTCTCATCATATCTGATGGCAACTGCAATATGCGTAGGGTTCGTGATGACTACATCTGCCTTCGGTACATCCTGCATCATACGCCGCTGTGACACCTCACGCATCTTCTGCTTCTGACGGCCCTTGATCTCAGGATCTCCCTCGGAGTCCTTGTACTCATCCTTTATCTCCTGCTTCGTCATCTTGATCTCATTACGGAACTTACGTCTCTGGTAAATATAGTCCAGAAAGCCCAGCCCCAGATACACTGCACTGATACGCAGTCCTGTATCAATGACAAGATTTCCGATAAGAGCGATTGCCTGATTCAGATCGAGCTCATACAGGATGAAAATATCATTCAGATGACCCTTGATGACAGAATATGCCACAAAAAAAATGATTGCGATCTTTGCGATAGACAGGAGCAGATTCACAAGAGCCTGCTTTGAAAACATCCTCTTGAATCCATTTACAGGATTGAATTTGTCAGCCTTCGGCTTTAGTGGCTCTGTAGAGATCTTGAAGGAAAACTGCAGACCATTTCCCAACAGCGCGCTAAGGAATCCTGCAAGCATGAAAGGCAGCATGATGACAAGCATCTGCTTGTAAACCTCCTGCATGACCCAGTGCATCGATGCAATTGTCGGAAGCCCCTTCTCAGATGCCATATATGTCGGTATCAGACCGGAAAAGGTAAAGCGATATACTCCTATGAACTTTTCTGCCATCCAGCTTGAGAAGACACGAAGCATTATAAAGAGAACCAGCAGCTCTACAGCCATTCCAAGTTCCTGGCTCTTCGCTACTGATCCCTTTTTTCTTGTATCTGAAATCTTCTTGGCTGTCGGTTCCTCGGTCTTGTCCGAGAAGAAGGTAAGATCAAGAGGAAGGAGTGTTTTTTCTTCAGAAATCAAGAATGCAGTCCCTCCGCAAAATTACGCATATTTACCCGGATCTGCTCCGAAACCATGTCCATCACCTCAGGGAAAAGGAATACAAGCATGTACATGATGGCAAATCCTGCAAGGATCTTCAGCTGGACTCCGATAGTAAACATATTCATC
This sequence comes from uncultured Lachnospiraceae bacterium, assembly GCA_900315505.1. GTDB lineage: Bacteria > Bacillota > Clostridia > Lachnospirales > Lachnospiraceae > Weimeria. The sequence goes on along the minus strand of OMZG01000014.1, from coordinate 22,532 downwards.
TGTGGTGCAACCTTTGCCATGATTCCAAGGATCACATTCATGATGAGCATCACTGCAAAAACCGGCAGTATGATCCGAAATCCCAGCACGAACAGATTTCTCATGTACCGAAGCATAGCCTCCAGCAGCACATCGCTTCTGAATTCTGACATACCCACAGGTATCAGTGTAAACGAATCACACAATGCCCTGATCAGATACCTGTGCATTCCTCCAACAAGCAGAAACAGCAAGGTAAAATAATAGTACATATTGGCCGTGATTGTAATCTGCGTATTCATCGACGGATCGAATTCTGTCACCATCGAAAATCCGATGTCCATATCGATGATATTTCCTGCAAACTGCACTATTGCGCTGCAGATATATGCCGAGAATCCCAGAAGCATTCCTGTGATCGCTTCCTTGAATACTATCACCGCATATCCGATGACACTCGTGTAGGTGGCCTGATATGAATCCACTCCCAGAGTGCTTATCATCATGAATGACAGAATACCTGCCAGGCCTATCTTGGTCTGGTTCGGCACTCCTCTCATCGAGAAAAAGGGTGCTGTAAAAATAAAGCAGCTGATACGAACAAGGATAAGCAGAAAATATTCTATTACATCAAGGTCAAAGGTGTAATTAACCATTGCTACTTAATATACACGTTAAAGTTCGACCACAGCGTGGTAATATAGTTTACGAGATTATTCATTATAAACGAACCGAAAATCATCAGAGCAATGAAAATCGATATGATCTTCGGCACGAATGTAAGCGTCTGCTCCTGAATGGATGTAACGGTCTGGAAAATACTTATTACCAGTCCTACAACCATAGATATCAGAAGCATTGGCGCTGAATTGACAATGACGTTGTAGAATGCGTCACGCATTATGTCAAGAACCTGTCCCTCAGTCATTTATAAGTCTCCTTAACTACTGGAAAGTCTTTACCAGACTTCCTATCACAAGATTCCATCCGTCTGCCATGATAAACAGCAGTATCTTGAACGGAAGTGAGATCGTGGTCGGCGGCAGCATCATCATACCCATCGACATAAGCACCGATGCTACCACCATATCTATTACTATGAATGGGATGTAAATAAGAAATCCCATTATAAATGCACTTCGCAGCTCACTCAGTATGAAGCTCGGGATCAGAACATGCATAGGCACATCATCATAATCATCGTATGTGATGCCTGCAATATCGCAGAAAAGATTCAGATCCTTGGACTGGGTCTGTCCATACATGAACTCCCTGAGAGGCTCCTTCGCTCTGTTGTATGCCTCCTGCTGGGTTATTTCGCCCTTGTCCAGCGGCTGGATAGCCCTTTCGTTGATAGTAGAAAAGGTCGGCCACATGATAAACAGCGTCAGGAAAAGAGCAAGCCCTATAATAACCTGGTTCGGCGGAGACGTCTGCGTTCCTATTGCGATACGAACGAAATGAAGCACTATGATGATACGGGTGAAGCTCGTAAGCATCACAAGTATGGATGGCGCAAGTGCCAGAACCGTAAGCACGAGAAGTATTCTGACTGTTGATGAAAGTGTGCCTGAATCTCCGTCGAAATTCAGTGAGAATCCACCGGTAGACGGACCCGTTACCTCATTAGAGGTATTCGGTGAATCACCCGTGCCGCCATATTCCCTGTTTGCCGGCGCTCTTCCATCAGCCTCGGCACGTTCATTCGTCGTACCCTCTCTGGCATTATTGCTGTTCGTCGTAGATGAGGTCGCAAACGCGGGCTGCGTCGTCATAAGAAAAACAGCGCCGCAGAAAGAACCCAGACCCACGCACAGAAGTATCATGACAATAATCTTCTTAAATCTGCTCATGACTCTGGATCGTCCTTTCCACCGCGCCCTGCATATTGCCTGAACATTTCCTTGAATCTCTTGAAATCAGGCTGCTGACCATTGATTTTTGTATCATTCTTAAAGTTTATCTTTTCTTTGTCTATCTTATCGATAAATGTGATCTCATCCTTGCCTACACCTATGATGTAATAATCATCGGAACCGGCCTTGATGATAGCTATGAACTTGTTGTTGGCTATCTTCATCGAATCAATAATAGCGAAATTGCCTGCTGAAATTTTTCTCTTCTGATAGCCGGCAATAAAATGGGTGGTAAAATAGCATAAAGCTACTACCACCACAAACATTATTATTGCAACCAGTAACTGTCCGACACTAGCCAGACTGCTTGCTGATAAAAAGATCATCCTACTACCTTTTTTACTGCCTCGAGAACTCGCTCCGCCTGGAAAGGCTTCACGATGAAGTCCTTGGCTCCCGATTGTATAGCCTCAATAACCATTGCCTGCTGTCCCATTGCTGAACACATGATGACATTGGCATTAGGATCCTCTGATCTGATTCCCTTGAGAGCTCCGATACCATCCATCTCCGGCATGGTAATATCCATCAGCACGAGATCAGGCTTGGTCTCCTTGTACATCTCAATAGCCTTTACGCCGTTCTCTGCCTCTCCGACTACATTATAACCATTCTTTGTGAGAATATCCTTGATCATCATCCTCATGAATGCAGCATCATCACAGATAAGTATGTTTTTTCCCATTCTTCTATCTCCTTGTTGCTTACTTAATTATCTCGGTGATCCTTACACCGAATGATTCCTCAATGACTACTACCTCGCCCTTGGCGACGTATTTCCCGTTTACGAGAATATCTACAGGTTCACCTGCAATCTTATTCAGCTCAATGATAGTACCCGGTGCAAACTCAAGTATATCATGAATTGACTTGTGTGTCCGCCCGAGCTCGACTGTCACCTCGAGAGGAACATCCATTATCAGATCGATATTTTCATTAGACATCGCAGGTGTGATGCCCTGTACAAACGGTGTAAACTGCGCTCCCTGCACATTCACCGGATTCTGTACCGGCTGTTGCGGAAGAGGTGTACTACCCATATTCTGAGCCATGTACGAAACTCCATTATTCTGTGCTTGCTGCGGCTGTGCAGATGCTGCCTGTGAAGCGTTCTGAGGTGCAGGCTCATCAAACGTGGTATCCTCGACCGTAGAGGACGAATCCTGTTCCATATTGCTTGTCACCAGATTGCACATATCCTTTGCCAGACTTACCGGATACAGCTGCATTATCTTTGAGTCCACCAGATCTCCAATGAGCATCTTGAACTCAATCTTTACAAAGGTTCCATTCAGGAAATCATCGATGTCCCCGCCATTTATCTGCTGGGTCAGGTCAATGAGATCTGACTGTGGCGGACTGATATCCACCGTCATATTGAGCATCGATGAAAGTGATGTAGAAGCTGAACCCATCATCTGGTTCATTGCCTCTGAGATAGCCGACAGATGAAGCTCGGTAATCTCACCATCTGTATTGGTTCCATCGCCACCCATCATGAGATCTGTAATGATCTTGACATCATTCTCCTTGAGGATCAGGATGTTAGATCCATGAAGTCCTTTTGTATAGCTGATCTTCACCATGACACAGGGACGCTCATACATAGCTACTATGTCGTCCCAGGTGGCCATCGAGACCACAGGGGTGGAAATCTCTACCTTTTTATTGACCAGAGAAAAAAGAGTCGTGGCAGCCGTGCCCATGCTTATATTGCCGACTTCGCCGATCGTATCGATCTCTTCCTCTGTCAGGGTATTTGTATTATCTGCAGGACTACTGTCCGCCGGGGCCTGAGTGTCAGATGAACCCTGATCACTCTGTGCCTTATTCAGAAGGGCGTTGATCTCGTCCTGGGATAGCATTGTATCCCCCATTTAACCTTCTTCCTCTCGTATAACTGATGTTATCTGGACTGCATATTTCTTATCAGAAGAGCCTGGCAAGGCAGTAAACTTCTTTATCGAGCCGACATACACGTCGAGCTCATCATCTGCCTTTCTGTCAAGCCTGATGATATCACCATTCTGCAGGGACATGAAGTCACTCACGCTGATGGTTGAATTGCCAAGAACCGCTGTAATCGGAATCTGTGCTTTATTGATGAGCGCCTCCATATCATCCGTGGAAAGCTCCTCATCATGATCCTGCATGTTCGAGTACCAGAACTTGGTATTTAGTTTATCCATTACGGGCTCAAGTGTCAAATATGGAAGACAGAAATTCATCAGACCTTCCACATCTCCGATCTTGATATTCAGTGTCACTATGGCGATCATCTCCGAAGGAGAAATGATCTGGGCGAACTGTGGATTTGTCTCGATCCTGTTGAGCTTCGGATGTATATCACATACATTCTCCCACGGCTCACGGAGCAGCTCCACACAGCTGGTCATGACTCTCTTGATGATGAGAAGCTCAATCTCTGAAAAGTCCCTGACCTTCTCGAGAGGAAGTCCCTCTCCGCCAAGCATACGGTCTACTATAGCAAACCCCAGCTTCGTGGCCATTTCCATAATGATATTGCCTTTGAGTGGTTCAACATCGATCACGCCGAGGAGAACCGGATTGGATAAGGCATTTGTAAATTCATGAAAGGTGACTGCCTCTGAATTCATCACCTCTACCTGAACATTCTTCCTCAGGTAGACCGGCAAATTCGTAGACAGAAGTCTTCCGTAATGTTCGAAAATAATCTCGAGCGTCCTTAAGTGCTCTTTGGAGAACTTCGACGGGCGGGAGAAATCATAGTCCCTGACCTGTACTTCCTTCTCCTTTGTCATCTCATCGACATCCACCTCACCCTTACTCAAGGCATTGAGAAGATTATCGATTTCTGACTGAGACAGGACATCACTCATCGTATCACCCCTGTCTGCTTACTGTGTGGTCAGGCTTGTAAATACAACTCCAACCACATAACTCTTATCGAGAACCTTCTGGACAGCAGCCGTACATTCATCCGTAATGGTCTGCTGGTCGTTTCTCACTTCATCAACGGTATGCTGTGAAAGCGTCTGCTGAACGGCCTGAATCACGAGGCTCTTCGCCGGTGAGGTGCTGTCCTCCTTGAAGGCGGCAGCGTTATCCTTGTAGCTGTCAGCCTTCTTATTCACGGTCAGTGAGAACTTAACTACAGCATAGTGCTCCTGTCCGTCATCACCGGTCTTGAGATTTACTGTAATGCCGTCATCTCCGGTTATAGCTATTGACTCCTGATCAGAAAGCGCTACCTTATTGGAGCCTGAGCTTCCGTTTCCATCAGCTGAAGCACTGTCAAGATCAATAGCCGCAGCCACCTTTGATATAAGGGCATTGGCACTCTTTACCTCCGGCAGTACAGCTACAGCAAGGATTGCCGTAAGGAGCAGGTTCACAAGAACCAGTGCCAGTGTGATCATGGTTATTAAACTCTTTTTCATCTGTTCTCTCTTTTCTACCTATCTATTCTCATCTCTTTGAATTATAAGAATTATAGATCTTGATTTCAACCCTTCGGTTCCTTGCTCTTCCCTCCGGAGTCTTGTTACTGGCTACCGGATTGTATTCTCCACGACCCGAGCTGTAGATATTCGACGGGTCAAGCTTTGAATACTTCCTGATGTCATTTGCCACATTCAGCGCTCGATACATTGACAGGACATTATTGTCCTCGTACTTCGAAGAATGTATAGGTACATTGTCTGTATATCCTTCGACCTCTATCAGGCTGTCCTTGTACGAATTCAGTATATTTGCGACTTTCCTGATGATAGGTCTTGCTGCCTTCTTTACTTCACTCTGGCCTGTATCAAAGAGGAATGCTCCGTTCAGCGTGAGCCTCACATACTGACCATTGAAGTCCACCTGGACTCTGTCCTGGATGCCATATCTCTTTGCAGATTCAGTCACCTGCTCAGCCATCTTCTCTGACTCTTCAAGCTCCTTCTGCTCTACTTCCTTCTCAGCATCCTCTGAGTTGTCATTCTTCTTTGCTGCATCACCTGAGGCAGAATCAGCTCCCCTGGGATTATCACCATTGTCATTGGCTGCCCTGCTTAGCGAATCACCGAAGTAATCTGCCACATCAGGCAGCTGGTTGATACCGGCTGATACAAGCTTGCCATCAGACACGGTAGAGCCACCATTTGACATAATAGAAAAGGCGTTATTGATGGAGGCTGCAACCTGCTCGAGCTTGTCCTGCTCAATTGTAGACATTGAGAACAGAAGCACGAAGAAACATAGAAGCAGATTCATCAGATCGGAGAAGGTCGACTGCCAGAGAGGAAAGCTCTTGGGCGGGTCAGGCTTCTTCTTGAAAGCCATTAAGCTTCACCGCCTTCCCCTGCTTTTCCGTTCATTGCATCAATGCCTACTGAGTCACGCTCTGCAGGAGCAAGGAAGGTCTTGAGCTTCTCTTCAATGATACGCGGGTTCTCACCTGCCTGGATTGAAAGAAGTCCCTCTACTGTAAGTGTCTTCACCATGATCTCGGCATCGTTATTAGCCTTGAGCTTATTTACCACAGGCACGCACAGCCAGTTCGCGAGTACCGAGCCATAGAACGTGGTGATCAGGGCAACGGCCATATTCGGTCCGATAGATGAAGGATCACTCAGATCATTAAGCATATTGATAAGTCCGATCAGGGTACCGATCATACCCCATGCAGGACCCTGTGTACCCCAGGTATCGAAGAATCCACTGACCTTATTGTGTCGGTCAGTCATGGATGCCATGTCATTCTCAAGTATGGCACGTACCAGATCTGCATCAGTACCATCAACGACGAGCATGACACCCTTCTTCAGGAACTCGTCCTGAATATCAGCAGCTACACCCTCAAGTGCAAGAAGCCCTTCCTTTCGAGCGACATTTGCCATATCCAGTATCGTACTGATGATAGCCTTCGGATCACCATTCTCCGGCTCCTTCAGAGTCTTCTGAAGACCTACCTTCAGTGCATTGATAAAGTCAGGCATCTTATTACTAGTCATAATCGTTGCCATTGATCCACCGATGGTGATGATGATCGACGGAACATCAATATATGTAGAAATCTGGGCACCGGTTGATACGATACCGTAGATCAACATTATGAAGCCAAGAACTAACCCGACTAACGAAGCTATATCCACTGTTTTGCCCCCGTAAATATTTCAGCTTTACTTTTGCCACCATATATATTACTAAAACAGGCGGCTTTTGTCTACAAGTAATTCACAACTTTTTGTGAACTTTTTCAAAAAAAATCTAGCAGTTGTGGTTGGCCCATCCAACTCCCAAAAAACACATTTCATGACTATTTTACCCTTTTTCGCCTTAAAAATAAAGACTTTATTTCAAAAAATTATAAAAATTTGCTGTTTTTACCAGAATCAAATGCTTTTCAGTCTGCCCAACTCGAGCATCTGTCTGAACAAGGCAATATCCGTTGGACGATTCTCCTGTATGATCGTCATGTGTTCCGGAAGTCCGTACGGAATCGAATCCAGACCAAAAACCACATTCTCGCTGGTAACCGGTGTGCTGGTCTTTTCCTTCATAGCCGCCTTTTCATGCTTATCAGCATATTCGAGCATGGATTCATCGCTGCCATAAAAGGCATCTGCACGGCTGAACAGGCTTCCTGTATCCTCTGAAGTGTCATATATGCCCCAGCCTTCCTTTATGAAGCTATCCCTGATGCTTTCGTATTCCTTCCTCTGCTCCTCATTCCATCTGTCAGAAAACGGCTCAGAATGCCAGATAAACAGTATTCTGTCGCTGAAATGGCTGAAATAGAAAAGTATGCTCTTTATCTTTTCGATTATGGCATCCGGACTTCTTTTCATATCGGCCGAATATACAAGAACCCTTCTCTTATCAGCCCGGAGTCTGTACTGATAATTCTCCCACGCCTGTCTGATATATTCATCAAGAGCCTTATCAAATGGCGGATATAGGCCCTCGCATTCATCAAACTTCCCAGACTCCGACGCAGCATTAAACTGCATCGCAAACTGACACTCCGGTGGAAGCACGGACGATTCCGACTTTTCCTTAAACTGACCGGACCTGTATATCCTCCTGTAAAAGCTCTCACACTCTCTGCTATAATCAGCAAGCTTAACCGCGGCAGCCGATGGATCATCATGCAGGATGTCTGCCTCAAGAGCCTTCAGCCTGTAATATCTGAATCTGATATCATCATCGCCATCGAAGCGAGACATCATTTTTCTCACATTGGCGCTGTCTTTACCCCAATGCTTCTCCACATACCCGTCAACAGCCGTCTTCCATTTATAAACAGGGATTTCTTTGAAAATCCTCCCCAGGCCAATTTCCTTTTCATCAGCAATCTGCCACACGCTCTCATCGAGATTGAAAAAGTCATTCGTCAGCAGGATAAGCGACTCATACAGCTTCAGAAATCTGTTCCTGTCACTCCCATAGCGGGCCTCATACCTCATCCTGATGTAGTGGAGGTAGTAGTTGCTGCCGTTTTTCGTCTGACCGAGGACTCTGATGAGCTTGTCGAAATGACCCTTGTGCTCTTTTTTATCCTGTTCCTCTATAGACATAAACAGATGCGTACATTTTTCTGCGGTGCTTTTATACGACAGCATCGTTTCCGCATATTCTATGAAGCCTTCATCAGATTCCTTTTCTGCAAAAGCGCTCACCAGATCCTGGAATATCAGATCAAACTGGGAGCCATCAGTCTTCACTTTATCCAGCATTGGAAAAAATTTATGAACTACTTCCATTCTGTTCAGCTTTATTCCTGATACAATAAGGGCGCTCAGCAGAACATACAGATGCCGCCTGTCAAAAACATCCCTGGTATTAAGTGTCGACATATCGGCAATCACTGAGTCAGAATCATCACAGCCCTTGAGTTTCAGGTAAATATCAGCATACTTCTGCGAATAATTAAGGCTCCTCTCATAATCCTTTTTCTCATAAAAGGCTACCGACACAATAAAATCCATTGCAGCACGGCACAGATCATTATTGCGCCGGTCTTTCCTGTATTTATTATAGTCAGTGATTGTTACATCATACTGATATGACTGAATTTCAGCCTGAAGCTTTCCATAATAGAAATCTCCCCTGATTTTATTGATCTCAGGTTCATCATATTTATCAAGCCTCTGTATCATATCCTCACACAGCTCCTGAAGCCCTAAAATCTCCTTAATTGAAATAAGCTCCTGCTCAAGCTGCTGATACCAGTGCAGATTTCCGGGATCCTCTTTTATCATTTCACGCAGAGGCTTTATATTCCGCATTGCCTTTGCGAAATGTTCTTCTGGTGATCTGAACACATATCCATAATGATGCGCAAAACAGTCAAGCCTTTTGAACTTCCCGGTGCAGGTCGTAAGATATTCATGTATCTTACCTTCAAATCTGGTATCACTGTTAAGTTTTGAAAGTCTTGCTCCAAAGAAATTATCATAATCACTGCCTTCCGAATCATAATAATTTCTTATATAGTAGCCGGCATAATCATAGTCTCTGTATTCTCCTGAATTGAAAAAGCTGGCAATAGCCTTAGTATCATCTAACCACTCGTCATCATCTATGTACATAAACCATTCGCCGGAGCATTCACTTAGTCCGGCATTTCTGGCTTTTGCAAAATCATCACACCAGCTGAATGGGATTATCTGGTCTGCATAACGGCCTATCATCTCTTTCATACTGTCATCACAGCCGGTATCAACTATGATAATTTCTGTATCAATTTTTTCTTTTATTGTAAGTAGCGAATCCAGACACTTCCTTGTCTCCTCCGGCTTCTTACCGGCACATAGCAGCGAGATTGAAAGAACCGGTTTATGCACTTTATTTTCCATTAATCTGCTCTCTTTCTTACATAATAAAACGGGACAGATTCATTATAGAACCTGTCCCTTACAAATTCAATGCATTATATTTTAAACTATTACTGCACCATCTATATTGGTAAATGCCTTTTCCTTTGATTCATCACTATCGAGTGCGGTGATCACTGTGTGGCTGGGCACATTGACGATAAAAGCCAGGGAATCCATAAGTACCAGTGATTCCCTGATTCCCTTCTCTCCTGCCTTCTTTACGCCATCTGAAAGCCTCTCGGTCTGTTCATCTGAGAGACTGATGTCTCTCTGCTCAAGGCGTTCAGAGGCGTGCTTTGAGAAGCGGACATCGCTGGTCTCACCATAGACCCCTTCCAGAACTGACTGGAAGTCACTTCCCTGTGAACTCTTCTGAGTATCCTTCTTCCTGCCTGTCTGATAGGTGTTCATCACCTGCTCGATGGAAGAATATTTCTGTATTCCGCTCATTTGCACACCTCCTTTCCTATGGTGTAAATCACTTCTCTGAATCTGTATCTACGGCGTTGACTTCCGCTACTGTATCAGAGGTCTCATCATTATTATCGGACGTTTCCTCAGAAACCTTAGTATTATCAGCTGACTCTGATGCCTGAGCAGCCTGGGCTGCTGTATTATCAGAAGCCTTCTGTGCCTCAGCTGCGTCTGACTTGCCGGTTTCAGCAGTCTTTGCATCATCCGTCTTCTTTGTGCTGTCAGTATCTGTCTTCTCGTCTACAGCCTTATCCTTGCCCGTGATCTTATTTGCTGCTGCTACGAGCTCTTCTATAGTCTTGACCGTAGAATTCGGGATAAACGACTGCTCATACGAGGTCATTGCGTTGTAGATATTCGCGAGATTGTAAACCTTTGTCGTATCTGCCTTTGTAAGCTTATTTGCTGCAGGCAGATTGGCCAGCTCTTCATTGATTGTCTGAAGCAGTGTATTTGCAGTGTAGTAATCACTGTCCTGGCTTCCTGTCACCTGCGACAGCGTGAAGTCCTTATCCATCAGATGCAGATATGTCTCTCCATCCTTCTGATAGGTGTACTCCACCTTGCCGGTAGTGGCATTACCCTCATCATCAGTAGCAGTGACTATCTGCCCTACAAGAGAAGTGCCATGCATCTGCTCCATATCACCGGATACATTCTCAAGTGCCTCTACCTGTGAGAAGCTCGCCATCTCCTTGACATACTCGGTATTATCAGTTGGCTCAAGGGGATTCTGATATTTCATCTCAGCTACCAGCAGCTTCATGAACATATCCTTGGTCTCCTGGGTCTTTGACTTAGAGGTCTCTGCCTTCTTATTTTTATTCTCTACTACGTCGGTAGCCTTGTTTCCTGTTACCTTACCGTCAGATACATTTACTGTAAATGCCATATGCTACCTCCTATTATCTCTTCAGATTCGTAAGTTCCTCAAGAAGGGTATCTGATACAGTGATGATCCTTGAATTGGCCTGGAATCCACGCTGAGTGGTGATCATCTCTGTGAACTCCTGTGCCAGGTCTACATTACTCATCTCCAGCTGGCCTGAGTTCATAGAGCTTCCGTCTGCGGAGATTTCCTGTCCGATTCCATCGAATGATCCGGAGTTCAGTGTCTCTCCATAGCAGTTATTACCAAGGCTTTCAAGACCGCTCGCATTTGCAAACTGTGTCGTAGCAATCTGACCTAAGAGCTCTGTATTACCATTGGTGTATGATCCGTAAATCTTACCATCATTTGATACCGACAGACCATTCAGAGTACCAAGTTTTCTTCCTGCTCCGCTGGAACCGTCAGAAATCGTACCTCTGTCGATGGATGCCGTCGAAGAGCCTCCATTGTTATAATTCAGTAGATTTGAGAAATCTATATTAATTCCATCAGAATTGAACTGGGTTCCAAGAAGATTTACATTGAATGTAACAGCGTTACTGCCTGTTCCAAACAATCTTGATGGTTTAGTTCCATTTCCCTGCTGTGGACCATTATCTGATTCTCTTCCACTTATACTATCAAATGAACCGTCCGAAGTCTTGAAGAACACATCGTAATTGGCAGCATCTGTCTTTACCTTTAAAGTCTGTGATTTATCATCAAAGCTATATGAAGGATTCTTACCGTCAATAACTACTGAGGTACCACCCGATGTCGTATAGTAATTGCTCATGGCACTCTGAAGGCCGGAGAAGATCCTTGTCACCTGGAAGGTCTGGGTTGTGTTATTACCAGTGAAATCTATTTTAGCATTCAGACCTCCCGTTGTACCGGAAGTATTCATTGCTTTTATAATTTCCGTATAGCTTGCCGATACCTGATTTGCACCATTACCTTTTACAATCTTCTGTGATGCTGCATCATACCTGAAGTCAGATGAAGCATCAACCTTGAATGAATCTACATTATATCCATCCGGATCACCAAACAGGCTGGCCTTAATATACTTCTCTGCAATCTGCTCATTAGTGATAGCCTGGGTATTTCCAAAAGTCTTCTCTGGAATATTAAGTGTACCACCAGAAGAATATTTAGCCTTCTGTGTATCTATATAATTCTGAAGAAGATCTATTGGATTGCCTTCAGAATCTACATTTGAATCAGATGTGATGGATGTCAGCTCAATAGTATATCCGTTGGCATCCTTTGTGGCCGTAGAACCATTCTCCATTACTGATCCATCAGTTCCCTTATCCTGTCCCTTCTTTACCGCAAACTTTGCTGTATATGCATATCCAAGATTGTCATAGAAGGTCAGGCTGATTGGTAGTCCGTCTGTGCTCTCTACATTTGAATCATTCTCATCCACGATGCCGGTGAGATGTGCCTGTGATGTATATTCAGGCTCTGAGGTCTGATTAGCAGGATCCATTATACGGAGTGCGCTTACGGTATCCTTTGTGATAGTGCCGGCCTCCTTATTCGACTGCCATCCCATTACATGATAGCCGGTAGAGGTCATTGACAGATAGCCATTACCATCTACATAGAAGCTTCCTGAACGAGTGAATACATTCTGTGCGCCGTTATTTACGATGAAGAAATTCGTAGAATTGGTATCTGACAGACGCAGATCGAAACCATCATTGGTAGTCTCTGCTGATCCTGAGGTAGTAATAGATACCTTGGTGGCAGCTGTAGTGACGCCAAGTCCGATCTGACGAGGGTTTACACCACCACGGGTAGCCGTGCCGCCAGATGCATCAGACATTGTCTGGTACATGATATCCTGGAAAGTCGTTGATGACGACTTGAATGCTGTTGTATTTACATTGGCTATATTATTACCAATTACATCCATCCTCTGCTGATGGGTCTTGAGTCCGGCAACGCCGGAAAAAAGTGAACGCATCATAGCGCATTTACCTCCAAAAGCTTTAAGCTAAATAGCTAACTGTATTTCCATTGTCTCTCATGATCGAAGCCTCGAGCTCGTCCTCCTCGGTCTGTTTACCGTCGAAGCCCTCTCTTACATCAATGCTTCCTGTTGTCCTGTGAGAAGCCCCTGCATTGCCCTCTCTCTCAGAAAAAGCGCCTGCATTGCTCTCATTCATGAGATTTCCATTTGTATTCTGTTCGAGATTTCTCTCAAATGCATGAGGCTCAACTGAAATAGTGACCTCATTGACCCTGACACCCTGTCTGTTCAGATTCTCCTGCAGATCTGCAAGCCTGTTCTCGAGAGCGTGCTTCACCGCTTCATTCTGTGCATACAGATGTGCCGTGACATCTCCACTCTTCTCAGCAACCTGAAGGAATATCTTACCGAGGCTCTGCGGATTGAGCTCCATCTCAAGGCTCTTCACAGTAGTTCCGATGGTCTGCTTTGCCTTTTCTGCGATCTGCTGGATGATATTATCAGTATTGATATCAGTGTACTTTGTCACCTGGGTGATTGTCTCAGTAAATGATAGCTCGGTCTCGGTCATCGCCACAGTAGTCTGTGTCATATTCGTATTGACATCAGAGGTCTGCTGACTGTTCTGCTGTCTTCCGAAGAGATTCTCCTGACCAGTCATATCAGATGTATCGGTATTCTGCTGTGACTGCTGCTGTGGATTGACTAATGTAGTAGTGGTCCGGGTATCTGTATTACTGTCTGTACTAATGGCAGTATCTGCTACAGGCTGTGCCTTGGCATCCTCCTGCACCACTTCCTCAGTAACTACATTTACCACCCTGACATCCATCTGATCATCTGTATTCTGTACAGTAACAGTAGTGTCGTCCGTGACATTCTGCTGTGTATTCAGATCAGAAAGCATATCCTGCAGACCGGCTGCCTCATCATCTGTGACAGGAGTCATCTGATCCATAATATCATCAGGTGCCTGTGAGAAAATTTCCTGCAGATCATCAAGTAATTCGATGAAATTGTCAGATGTGAGCAGATCAGACTGGCTGTCTCCGGTGATCGTCATATATAATTGTGCTGCATTTGATGGGATACTGAGATCTGTAAAGGTAAGACCTAATGACTGCATCGCTGCATTAATCGTATCATCGTCGACTCCGAGATCTTCCTTTATTGTATCAAGAATATTCGAAGTGAAGTCCTCCATGGCTCCAGCTTCATCCACTGTATTATCTTCCGTTTCCGGTCCGGATACACCCGTGTCCCTATTCTTAATGTCCTTAGTATCTGTGCTACCTGTATTCTTCCTTGTCTGCTGCGTCTCCTTTCTGTCTACCGTACTGCTGTCACTCCTGGTGACATCTGGCTTCTGTGTGTTCTTGCTGGTAGTGGTCTTTGTACTCTTCGTAGAACTGCTGTCTGACTGCTTTATCAGATGTGAGTCGCTGTCCTGTCTGTATGAGGACTTGAACTGTATATCCTTCTTCTGAAAAGATACACTCTCCTTCCTCACATCTGAAGCCCTGTCCTCCTTCGGGGGTACGCTGTTATCTGAACCCTTCTGGAAAACTGACAGATCATTCATGAAGGTCATGAAATCGGTATCAGAAACATTCTGTGCCTTCTGCTTTGCCTTGCCGCTTTTCACGACCTTTCCGTTCTGTACAGGGACCGTTACCACTCCCTGTGTCTTCATCTGCACCTTCCTTTCTGAGCAGGTAAACCTACTCTATATCTTATATCGACAACTCCGTGGAGTTGATAATACCTTTTTTGGAAAAATCATGACGGATTCATGATCTTTGTAACTGCCGCTGCAGTATCAGCATCCATCTTGCCAAGGATGGCTCCGCGTGACTCTGTATCCATCGCATTGAGTATCTTTGCTACAAGCTTCAGGTTATTGGTCATCTTATCAAAAATATCCGCTGCCTCCTGTGGCTTCATAGCAGCATAGGTCTTCGCATAGTTCGACATATTGGTGTCATCCTGCATATCCTGGATCACCTGCCTGTATATCTTCTCAGCATTCTCCGGCTCTATTTCCTCGTAATAGGTCTTGTAATTGCTGATATCAGGCGCCTTGTCCGCATATACGACCTTTTCGTAGAAATCCTCCTTCTCCTGTTCGAATTTCTTCTCATTATTCTGGTATTTCTTCAGCTGCTTCTTCGCCTGTGCGAGATCAGCTGATGAATTCCCGGCTGCCTGAACCTGCTTCTTAAGCGATGCATTCTGCTTCTCAAGCTGCTTCACCCTTGCGACCGCTTCCTGCATTGATGAAAAGGCATACGGATCCTCTTTCTCGGATGTCTTCGTTGTCTCTTGGGCAGGTAGGATCTTATTTACTCCCGGTACATTCTTGAGATATGGTGATAGCATAGTGCCTATACCACCTACATCCATGTGTATAAGGATAGCTATGATAGCAAGCCATACAAGCAGTATAATGAGTCCGGCGAAAAATACGACTGCGCCTTGGCCCTTTGATTCGGTCTCGTCGTCATCGCCCTTGCCCTTTTTTCCTTTTTTCTTTGAACTGGTATCTGCAGGCCGTGTATTCTCACGGGTCTGCGGTCTGTTCGCCTTCTGTGCCTGCGAATCTGCCATATATTTTCACTCCTTGACTATCTGCTGGTATATCTGTAGCTGGTCAGCTCGTCATTTGCCTTGTTGTCCTCTGCAATAAGCTCCAGTCTGAACTCATCAAAGGCCTTTTCCTTCAGCTTCTCATGAGTCTTTCTGTCCTTCATCACTTCATCAAGCTTCTGTCTCTCAAGCTCCAATGCCTGCTGGGCCTTCTTCACCTCAAACATCTGATCCCTGATCATCGACTTGATCGTCCTCTGGGCATTGCGGTAAAAATTAACCTCCTTCAGATCGATCCTGTCACTGTCAAGTGACTCAGACAGACGCTTATCATAATCACCCTTTCTTGCGAAAAGGTCTGCAAGCTTTTTTCTCTCATCTGCCTCTTTTGCGGCAGCAAGTGCAAATTCAGCCTTTTCCTGAGTCTCAAGCATCTGCTTCAGATTCAGGATATTCTGCATGCGGTAAATGAACTTCGCCATTTTAGTCTCCAAAATTAAGGAAGTGTCTCAGAGCTGTCAGCCTGAGGAAAAATCTCAAGCAGCATATCAACTATCTCATCGAACGTGAACTTCTCATCTGTTGCCTGGAGCAGGAAATCATTTACCTCACCGATCTTCGATATCGCGAAGTCAATATTCGGATTCGAGCCCTGCTTGTAAGCACCGATATTTATCAGATCCTCAGCCTCTGAATATGTTGCCATTACATTCTTGAACTGTCCGGCCGCCTTCTTGTGCGTCTTCGATGCGACCGCACTCATGACCCTGGAAATGGATGCCAGTACATCAATGGCCGGATAATGATTCCTCTGGGCCAGCTTTCGGTTCAGCACTATATGTCCATCGAGAATACTTCTCGCTGTATCCGTGATAGGCTCATTGAAATCATCTCCATCTACGAGGACTGTATATAGTCCTGTGATAGAACCTCGCTCAGCGTTTCCGGCTCTTTCAAGAAGCCGTGGCAGCTGTGAATATATAGATGGCGGATAACCTCTCGTCACTGGAGGCTCTCCACTAGCCAGTCCTATCTCACGCTGGGCCATACAGAATCGTGTAAGCGAATCCATCATCAGAAGGACATCCTTTCCCTGATCACGGAAATATTCTGCAATAGCTGTAGCGGTCTTCGCTGCCTTCTGTCTGATAAGGGCAGGCTTATCCGAGGTAGCTACCACTACTACTGACCTCTTCATGCCCTCTGGCCCCAGGTCATGCTCTACGAACTCACGCACCTCACGTCCACGCTCTCCGATAAGGGCTATGACATTTATCTCTGCCTGTGTATTACGGGCAAACATACCCATCAGGGTGGACTTTCCTACGCCGGAACCGGCAAAGATCCCGATACGCTGACCTTTACCTACCGTGATCAGGCCGTCTACAGCCTTCACACCAAGTGGAAGTACATCCTTAATGATGACACGGCTCATAGGATCAGGTGGATCGGCCTCTACCGGATATTCCTCGGTAAAGGTCGGATATTCTTCTCCCTCCTTCAGGTCATCAATACGTCCGATACCGTCGACAGTATGTCCCAGGAGACCTTCTCCTACAGGTATGGAAAGAGGCTTACCTGTGTTTGTCACAACCGAGCCTACACTTATGCCCTCTGTCGCTTCATAAGGCATCAGAATCAGCTTCTTATCATTAAAGCCGACCACCTCTGCCATTATCTGGGTTCCGAAGGCAGTCTCTATCCTGCACAGATCGTTAAGCTTTGCCTCAGGCCCCACGGATTCAATTGTAAGTCCTACGACCTTCGTCACTCTCCCGAGCTGGTCGTACAGAGGCTCATCAAGAGCCTGCATGAACTTAGAAACGTCCATTATTTCCTCAACTACAAAAAATGGGAAGAATCGCTTCTTCCCTATATCGATAACAGCCTGATCCTCTTGATCAGGTTCTTAAACTCTGTATCAATTGAGACATCATATACTCCGCCATCAGTCTCTATCATCCCCTGTCCGTCTGTAAGAAGCGGATCTCTGGCAAACTCCACATTTACACCTTCACCCAGCTTCTCGGTGATCTCGTCCTTTCTGGACTGAAGCAGGGAGTAATTCTTATCACTGACTCTTACAAGGATATCCTTTGAATTCTCTATATGATTAAGGCAGTTATCTACCTGTGTAAGAAGCAGATCGCCGTCATCAGAATACTCTATATCAAAGGCCTTAGATACTACTTCAAGCACCGCATCAAGGACCTCCTTTTCAAGAGATGCTTCCTTCTGCTTATAATTATCCTCGAGTGAGGCCTGCCTTGTGTCAAGAGCATAAAGCTTTGCCTGATACTCCTCCTGACCCTTCAGGAGCCCGTCACTGTAGCCCTTCTTAGAAGCCTCATCAGCTGTATGCTCAAAAATTCCGTCTGCCTCTTCCTTTGCCTTTGCTATGATGGCATCTGCATCAGCTCTTGCCTCAGAGAGGATCTGCTCTCTTTCCTCATCAGACTCCTTAGCAGAGGGCTGCTCTTCAAATGCCTCTTCATCCTGTTCCTCAGGCTCGGAAATAACCGGATGTCCATTATCATCAGCCTCAAAAAGCGGCTTACCGTCATCGCCAAAAGGAATGACGTAATTGCCATCAGAATCCTTTTCAAGCACCGGGAGACCGGAATCATCCTTTGACAGGGATGCAATAAAGGAATCAATTACTTCCTTATCTTCCCTGCGTCTCTCTTCCTCTGCCTTTCTTCTGGCTGCTTCTATGCGGCTTTTTGCCTTGGCGTTCGAGTCAATGACTACCTTGTCTTCTGATAACACGCTTCCGTGATATATATTATACAACCAGGTCGTCACCTCCACCTCTGGAGATAATGATCTCTCCTGAATCCTCGAGACGTCTGATGATACCAACGATCTTCTGCTGCGCCTCCTCTACGTCCTTCATCCTGATAGGACCCATGTATTCCATATCTTCCTTGATCATGGATGCCAGACGGCTTGACAGGTTCTTGAAGATTGCATTCTGTACATCCTCGTTTGTTCCCTTGAGGGCATATTCGAGATCCTGATTGTCCACCTCTCTGAGGACTCTCTGGATAGAACGGTCGTCGAGAAGAAGGATATCCTCGAATACGAACATCTTCTTTCGGATCTCTTCTGCAAGCTCCGGCTCTTCAATCTCGAGAGACTCCATGATACGCTTCTCGGTACCACGGTCTACTGCATTGAGAATTGATACGGTAGCATCGACGCCGCCTGCAGAGGTGTAATCCTGATTGATAAGGCTTGACAGCTTTCTTTCAAGCACTCTTTCTACCTCTTTGATGACTTCAGGAGAAGTACGATCCATCAGCGCAATACGCTTCGCTACATCAGCCTGCTTCTCAGGAGATAGCGCACTCAGGATCATAGCAGCCTGCGAAGGTGGCAGATATGAAAGTATCATTGCTATGGTCTGAGGATGCTCGTCCTGAATGAAGTTCAGCACCTGCTGAGGCTCCGTCTTCCTGATAAATTCGAACGGACGAACCTGAAGAGATGCAGTAAGCTTATTGATAACCTCATGAGCCTTATCTGCCCCGAGTGCAGTCTCAAGAAGCTCCTTCGCATATCCGATACCACCCTCAGCTATGTACTGCTGAGCCAGGCAGATCTGATAGAACTCATTTATTACGGCATCCTTTACCTGAGGGGATACGCTTCTCGTATTTGCTATCTCAAGAGTCAGCTCCTCTATCTCATCCTCCTTCAGATGCTTGAAGATATCAGCTGATCTCTCGGGTCCTAAGGTAATGAGGAGGATTGCTGCCTTCTGTACTCCGGTAAGTCCCTCTGTACCTGTAGTATCTCCCTTAGCAGGAGCAGAGTTCTTGGAATTGGCTATGGCATTCTGTACAGCCTGGGATGGTGGATTTGTTGTATTAGCCATCTTTATTCACCCCAGTCCTCATTCAGCCAGTTACGCAGCAGGTTTGCTGCTGCCTCCGGCTTTTCTTCAACAAACTTCTCAATGAGCTGTCTGGCCTCGGACTTCTCATTGTATCCGATATCCTCGAGCTCCTCCTGCTGCTCCTGATCATGAAGGAGTGTATCAACAGTGACCTCTTCTGCCTCCTGCTCCTCCTTCTTTCCACGCAGGCTCCTGAATGCCACGAATCCGAGCAGTACGAAGATAAGCAGTGCGAGAATGATCTCCAGCCAGTCAAGCCAGGTACGTCCACCTGTAGAATAATGGAATTGTGGTACGTCATAGGCATTGATAGTGATATTGCTTGTTGGAATACCAGTAGCATTTGAGATTGCCTGGATCACCTGATTGCTCGCCCGTGTAGCAGTCATACCGCTATTCTTGGCAACAAACTCATCAAAGGTCTGATTCTTCAGCTGTCCGCTGGCCTTCATCTGATCCTCATCATAGATCACGTCATTGTATGCTGTGACTGTGATCGAGGAATTATCGTAATTCACATCTCCTGCTTCCTGTTGTGTCTCAGTCTTTGTCTCATTAGGCAGGTAGTCGTCTGTCTCTTCATTTGACTCGCTGTGATTTGTAGCGCCATTCTGTGTCACATAGCTGTTGGTATCATCATTGGAATCAGTTCCCGGTACTCCTGCATTGGCACCATCAGATGAAGTGCTCTTTGTAGTCTTGCTGTCGAGATAGCCCTGTGTCTGTCCTTCTGCCACAGTATATTCCCAGCTGGTTTTCTTCGTATCAGAGAAGTCCATATCGAGATTGGCTGCTACCTGGACATTGTCATAGATTGCCTTGCCTGTGGCATTCTTTGCCAGAACCTTCTTTACCTGATTCTCGGTATATCTTTCTCTCTTCTGCTTGGCAGTGAGATTAGTGGAGGCAATTCCGCCTGTGGTTGCTTCATCACCGCCTGAGAAAAGGATATTGTCATCTGTATCGATGATCGTGATATTCTCTGTAGTCTTATTTCCAAGGCCGGTCGCTATGAACTTCGCTATTGCAGCAGCCTGATCATCTGACATTGAGCCTGACAGCTCGAGAAGACATGAGGCTGAAGCCTCCTCCTGCTTTGCTGCGAGTGTTCCGTCATCCGAAGGTATATTGAAATTGACCTTTGCGCTCTTGACATTGGACAGAGTCGCAAGATAGGTATCCATCTGTGTCTGCAGATAATGCTGCATATTACGCTGCTTATCAGCTTCGGTCTGGGTAAAGGATCCGCTTGAAATGTCTGTATATTTATATGACTCATTGGCGTCCTTGCCGGTATATCCATTGGAATAGATGCCATTCTGTCCGAGAAGAATGGTTGCTGATGCCTCATCCTTCTTGTCAATGGTAAATGTCATACCGTCCTGTGACTGGGTGTATGCTATGCTCTGACCATCGAGCAGATCCTTGATCGTACTCGCCTCAGTAGCATCTGAAGCTGTCACGAGATCCATCTTCTCGGGTCTTGTAGCTACGACTCCTAAGATGATAAGAGCAACTACCACTACAGAGACTGAGCTTATCATAAGTGCCTTCTGTCTGGCAGTAAACTTCTTCCACCATGCCGCTATTCTGTTAAGTATATTCTGAATTCTTTCAGGCATCTTTTACCGAACCCCTTATTAAATCTGCATGTTCATTATACTCTGGTAAGCCTGTACACAGGTCGTCCTGATCGCATTCGTGTACTGGAGCGCGATACGTGCCTTCTGCAGGGCTATCATCATATCATGAGTATTATCTGAAAGGCCCAGTGCGAACTTTACCTGCTCGGCATTGGCCTTGTTCTGCAGTGTATTCGTCTCATCTACAAGATTGACAGCTGCATCAAACACGGAACCGAAATCTGATTTCTTATCCGGATCGATACCTGACCTCTGTGGCGCTGTCTTGTATCCGGCATTTGCTGCCTCGATCGATGTCATTGCATCCATACTATCCTGCTTTTCCTTCCTTCAATCGCTTATGAATTGCCGATAGCAATCCCCTGCTGTGCCGAGCTCTTGAGTCCATTGAATACTGTCACATTGGCCTGATATGCTCTCGTGGCATCAATCAGGTTCGTCATCTCTGTAACGGTATTCACATTGGGATAGCTGACATATCCATTCTGGTCTGCATCCGGATTCGACGGGTCATAATCCATGATGAAGTCAGTCGATGTATCATCAGATACCGATGCTACACGGACTCCGTTTCCCTTGAATGAATCCCTGTACTGCTCAAGGGTAGATGAAAAAGAAGGATTAAGACTTCTCTCTTCAAAAGTCACAATCTTTCTTCTGTAAGGACCTGAGCCGTCCTCTGAATGTGTGGTATTTACATTTGCGATATTCTCGGCAATCGTATCCATACGGAATCTCTCAGCCGTCATACCGCTTCCTGCTATATTAAAAGACTGAAAAAGTGCCATAAACTACCTCCGGTCTTATGATCTCGTTACTGCGTTGAAGCACTGGAAATCACCGCTAATAGCAGTGGTGAGTGCCTGATAGCGGAGCTGTTCGCCTGCATACTCGACATTTTCATTATCAACATCGACATTATTCGTATCGAGTCTGTAGTCAAACGAAGGATAATCGGTATATACCTCACCCTTCAGACTGCTGCTGTCAGTATAGTCAAGTGAATTCACTGCCTGATCCAGGTTCTTATACTTAGTATTGTCGAGCTGATCCTCAAGTATATCCTGGAACCTTACATCCTGCCGCTTGTATCCGGGTGTGTCGACATTTGCTATATTATTAGAAATAGCGGTCTCACGGAGCCAGCTGGCATCTGCAGCCTTATCCATCAGACTTATATAATCAAACGCATTTGACCTTATCACGGACAGATCCTCCTGATTATTTATTAAATAACTGAAACTTCCCACATGAGGAAGGTCAGTTGAACCTTGAAAACTCAATAATTTAGCCGATAAAAAAGGCATAAGCCCTTTGTCTTTGGTATAATAGAG
>OMZG01000008.1 GCA_900315505.1 uncultured Lachnospiraceae bacterium | reverse complement strand
AACAAACATATAGCAAGATGACAGGAGGAATATTCAAGATGGCAAAGGTAATAGATTTAAGAGAAAATGTCGCATCAATCTGTGACGCGTACCCTGAGGTGGTTGATGTACTTGTGGGACTGGGATTTACCCCTCTCGCGGATCCTGAACACAGGAAGTTTATGGGAACTCTTGTAACGATTCCGGACGCTGCCAGGAGGCATAGCATACCTCTTGAGACGATTCTTGACGCATTGGAAAAGAATGGCTTTACTTTTACAGGCGCAGAGTCAATCTGACGGTGGAGGCAGAGAATAAGACAGATCATCATCACGGTGATCGGAGCCAGCTTCTTTGCAATGTTATATTGATATGAAATAAGGCCTGTCTGCTTTGATTGCAGACAGGCCTTATTTATTATATATGGAAAAGTCACGGTATTATGACGCAGCTGTTTTCTTCAGTACGACTGCACAAATGAAATCGTATCAGAGGCTTCTGTAAAATTATTTTCCGATTGTAAAATTCCCCAGGAATGTATATGATAGTAGAAATAAGCAGAAAGCGAGGAATCTATATGAAAGAGATATGGAAACCGGGTAATATGCTCTATCCTATACCTGCGGTTCTGGTATCCACGAGGGGAAGAGACGGGAAGGACAATCTGTTCACGGTGGCCTGGACCGGGACGGTATGCACGGATCCCGCAATGGTCTATATATCGGTCAGGAAGAGCCGCTATTCGTATAAGGCTCTCCATGAGACGGGTGTCTTCGCGATCAATCTGACGACGGAGAAGCTGGCGAGAGCCGCGGACTACTGCGGAGTGAAAAGCGGAAGGGATCATGACAAGTGGAAGGACTGCGCTCTTACGAAGGAGGAAGCCGGGAAAATACCGGTTTCTCTCGTATCGGAAAGCCCCGTGAATATCGAGTGCCGTATCACGGAGGAAAAGGATCTCGGAAGCCATGTGATGATGCTTGCGCAGGTGCTTTCGGTCCACGCGGATACGGCGTTCATGGATGAGAATGGAAGATTCATGCTTGAAGCCGCGCACCCTGTCGTGTATTCACACGGAACCTATTTCTCACTTGGGAAGAGGCTTGGAAAATTCGGATTCTCGGTAAGAAAGAAGAAATCAGGTGTCAGAAAAAAGGGATAAGCTGCCGATAATTGAAATGTAGTGAAATACATTAGTAAGAGTGCGTAAGTAAAAATACTTTAGGACTGGTGAACAGGACATGAAAAAGATATGTGACAGCATCAATAAGATCAGACTGAGCTTCAGGGAAAAGAGTATCATAATTATTTCTTTTGTGATAATGCTTCTGATAGTTGCCGTGCAGGCATATACGGCATACCATGCAGATATCACCCAGCAAAAGGAGAGGGCAAGGCTTAACGCAAAGGTCTATGCCGAGGAGCTGCAGAGTGATCTCGAGAAGGGAGAGTATATCACGGATGCCCTGGAGACAATGATCATTTCCGCGAATGGAAAGGTGAACCGATTCGATGAGGCTGCGTCGCGTGATATGAGAGACTATATCTCAAGCATCCAGCTCGCGCCCGATTCGGTGGTAAAGTATATCTACCCAATTGCCGGAAACAGGGCAGGTCTCATCGATCTCAGTAAGGACAGGGAAAGAGGAGAGATCATAAGCTACGGCAAAAGAACCGGAGAGACTACCATGCAGGGACCGTTCGATCTGAAGCAGGGAGGCAGGGGAATAGCCATAAGAAACCCTGTGTATCTGATCGGAAATGATGGAAAGGAGGAGTTCTGGGGCTTTACTATAGTGATAATAAAGACTCCGGCGATCTACCAGAAGACACTTGACGCGCTTGAATCATTCGGATATGACTACTGTCTCGATACCACGAGCTCACCCCTTTCTTCGGAGAGTCAGCAGGTGGTATGCTCACTTGGATCAGGGAAGACTCTGAGCAATCCGGTAAGAGCGAAATTCAAGGCGGGCGGCTGCACCTGGACATTAAGCGTGGAGAAAAAAGGCGGATGGAGCTCCCCACGACTTGCCATGGTGCTTCTGACAGGCCTGCTGTATATGATCTTTGCGATGATCATTATCTGCCTTCTGATCCGTACCAGAAAGCAGCACAGGGAGCTTATCAGGAAGGCGACGACAGATGAGCTGACAGGGATTCTGAACCGCAGAGGCTTCACAGAAAAGGTTGAGTCAGATATCAAGGATAAGCCTGATGAACCGATGACGGCGATCTTTATAGATCTCGATGATTTCAAACAGATCAACGATCTCTACGGACACTATGTGGGTGACTGTGCACTGAAGAATCTCGCAGGGAATCTTCTGAGCTCCTTCCCGGATGACTCGATAGTGGGACGGACCGGCGGAGATGAGTTCTGTGTCATTATAAAAGGCAGGACGCCCGATAAGATCAGGGAGCTGATCGTGCAGGCAACGGCGAGGGATCAGTCATTTGAACTGGAGAAACGCAGATACACTTATACCATCTCGGCGGGCTATGCCTACTATCCGTCGCAGGCGGACAATATGAACAAGCTGATAAACTATGCCGATCAGGCTCTCTATTCAGCGAAGATGACGGGCAAGAACAAGTGCGTCTGCTTCGAGCCGGAAATGTCAGATGTAAAACGCACGCAGCTCGGATTTTCATTCAGGGCGCTTGCCGAAGGGATACCTGGAGCCTTTCTCATCTACTGTGCAAGCGGCTCAGGGGAGATACTCTTTGCAAACACTGATCTGATCATGATGATGGGCTGCAGCAGCTTCGATGATTTCATCAAACATGTCGGGGACAATTTCCGTTCCTTCGTCCATCCGGATGACATAGACCGGGTGGAAAGCTCGATCTGGGAGCAGATAGACAGGAACCGCGACAGATCGACACACCACGAGGACTATGTGGAGTACCGTGTCACGGCAAAGGATGGGACAGTCATTCCGGTCATTGATATCGGAAGACTCATACATACAGAGAATTACGGAGATGTATTCTTCGTGTTCATCAGGAAAAAGGATGGGTTTGCCACAGGATTTTAACACCGTTTACTTTTTGCCGGCAAAGGGATATAGTATAATTATTATGAAAAGCATAGCCGGAAAAGAGATGTCGCAATGGTGCGGCAGACGGGAAACGGCAGGATTCTCTTTGCAAGTTTTGGAGGATTTATGGCGGGTATTGTTGAACGTGATGACAGCGTATTGCAGTCAGCAACAACTGATATAACGGGGCTCCCGGGAAAGAAGGAGTTCTATCAGTCTGCATTGAAGGAGGCTAGGGAAAAGTCGGAGGGCGGAGATTTCACGGCATTTTGTCCATGCTTTTTTAACGTCACTAATTTCAGAGCTTACAACAGAAACTGCGGGATAGAGGGCGGAGACAGAGCTCTTGTTTATATAGCAAAAACTCTGAATGAGGAGTTTCCGGGGGCCTTGATAGGACATTTCACTGCCGATCACTTCGCAGGCATCCTGCCAAGGGAAGACCTTTTCGATAAGATCAGGGAAGTGGCAGATAAGGTTGATTCCTATTTCGCAAACGGGCTTATAAGGCTTAAGGCCGGAATAGTGATCTTCGACGAAACGATGAATCCGGGAGAGCTCATCCATACCTTTGACAGGGCCGAGACCGCCTGCAGGGCGGCAATGACCGGCTCCGGAGATTGCTATGCCGTCTACACAGAGGAGATGGACAAGGCCCTCGCCAAGAAATACTATATCTTAGACAGCTTCGATGAGGCTTTGAAGAACGGCTATATCAAGGTTTATTATCAGCCTGTGGTGCGTACACTGACCGAAAAGGTATGCAGCTTTGAGGCTCTTGCCCGCTGGGAGGATCCGGTCGAGGGGATGCTCTCTCCGGGGCTTTTCATCCCGGTGCTTGAGGAAGCCAGGATGATCGGAAGGCTCGATGCCTATATCATAGAGAATGCAGCCCGCCTGATTCACGACAGGATATCAAACGGCTGTGAGATGCTGCCTGTCTCGGTCAATCTCTCAAGGCTCGATTTCTCGCTTATGAATCCTCTCGAGAGAGTCGAAGAGGCGGTCAGGAAGTATGATATCCCGAAGAGATACATCCATGTCGAGATCACCGAGACTGCCGTAGCGAAGAGCAGCGGCGAGCTGGAGAAAGCGATAGTGGGCTTCAGGGAGGCAGGCTACGAGGTCTGGCTCGATGACTTCGGCTCGGAGTATTCTTCTCTCAATGCGCTGCATAACTTCGATTTCGATATGCTGAAGATTGACATGGGCTTCTTCAGGAATTTCAATGAGAAGGGGAAGAACATCATCACAAGCGTAGTATATATGGCAAAGCAGCTTGGCATCCATACCCTTGCAGAGGGAGTGGAGACCAGGGAGCAGATGGAGTTTCTGAAGAAGATCGGCTGCGAAAGGATCCAGGGGTACTACTACGGCAAGCCGGAGAAGTTTGAGAACGATCTGATGGAGTTCGACAGGAAGGGTCTTACGTTCGAGACAGAACGATCCGGCAGGATCATGGAGGAAGCCGGTATGGTCAATCTCGCGGACAAGGCGCCTACGGCCATCTTCTATTTCGACGGGAAGTACATGCAGATCCTTGCGGCCAATGATGTCTACAGATCAGAGCTGCAGAAGGAAGGCATGGACAGCGTTGACGCGGAGAATGAGTATCTCAGTGACGACTGCAATATGCAGGTGGCTCATATCAGGACCTTCATGCAGAGGGTTTACAATGCCCCGGACACCTACGTCTATCTGAAGAATGACATCTATATGAGCCTTCACGCCAGCCGTATCGCGGGTGATGAGGACGGCTGGGTCGGCGAGGCTTCTCTTTTCGCTCTTTCGACTGACAGACAGAAGAGAGCCAGCAGCAGGCTCGAGGAACTGACGAGGCACATCAGTGATTTCTTTGACGGTTATTACTATCTCGATCTCGCGAATGATCAGATCGAGGTGATCGAACCGATGCATGTCAACATGAGCATCGGCGAGACGATAAAGGGCATCGGGCAGTTCAATACCCGCTTCGCGAATGAATGGGTTCATCCTGACGACAGGGAGAGATTCATAAGCTTCATCAGACCTGACGGTATCATGAAGACTGCCCGTGAGTCAGGAAACGGCAGGGCAGTCGATATTTTCCGCATAAAGACCTCATCCGGCAAGTATCACTGGGTGGTGATGTCGGCTGTCGTGATCAGGGAATCCAAGGGTAATGACTTCATTCTGATCTGTGAGCACGAGGATCTCTGGGAGCACAAGAAGGAGAGAGCGGGACTCCTGCCTGTCTTCGCCTCATCTTTCTCCGTATCAGTACGAACCGATGTCTCTGATGTGAAGAAGGAGAGCGAGAAGATACCATACAAGGAGGGAGTGACTCCGGACCGGAGGGTATCGTACAGGAGAGCCTCTGACATCGCCCTTTCGGAGTCGAATGAGGCACTGCTCGGTATCGAAGCGTGGTGCGATGACGCGATCACGATGGGTCTTGCGGAGAAGAATCCTGATGAGGGTATTAAGACAGCGATCGCAAGCATCTCCGAGAACCTGATGGCACAGAGATTCTTCATCTTTGAGGAAAGAGACGACGGGACTGTCTCCTGCACCTATGAGTGGAACGCCAGAGGCGTGCCTCCGCTCAAGGAAGAGCTTTCCTGCATCCCGAGGAAGGATCTCTCGCCTCTCTACGAGATGTTCGCGGATCATAAGGTCGCCGTCATAAGGGATTTTGCTTCTTTCATCGAAGAGCACCCGCAGATGAAGCTTCCTGTGGCCGGCATCACCAATATCATTTCAGGCAGACTCTCTGTGAACGGAGAGCCGATCGGGTTTACCATGGTGATAAACTCCGCTAAGGAGAGGCTTAATGCCAACGGCTATATGCTCTCGACCCTCACTAATTTCCTCGCCGCCCTGATAAGTCACAAGAATATAATGGTCGCCGAGACGGACAGGTCAAGGAGAGATCAGCTCACCGGCACCCTGAACAGAACCGGTCTCACCTATTACTTCGAGCAAAGAACTTCCGTCGGGAAGGTCGGTCTCATCACCTGTGACATCAAGGGGCTTAAGAATATCAACAATACGAGCGGCTATGAAGCGGGAGACAAGACTCTGGTCCGTGTGGCTGCTGTCTTAAAGCGCGTCACAGACCCTGATCACGTATCCCGTATCGACGGAGATTCTTTCCTCATCATCGAGGAAGATATGGACGATGCCGGCATCAGAGCCGTGATAAGCGACATCACAAACGGCTGTCTCGCCGAGGGTATAAGCATCTATACTTCATACTGCATCCTCTCCGGTGAGGTGGACAAGCTCCGCTTCGACGGCGCTCTCCTCGTCATGGAGGACGAGATCAACACCCAGCAGAAGAAATGCACCTGCAGGGCTTAGTATTATCATCAGATATTGAAGCTGTCAACAGTCCGGCTCAGGTGTCCGGTCTGATCCTTCATGCTGTTGGCAGCGGATACAACAGTGGCACTGCCGGCAGACATGGACTGGAGATTCTCATTGATATTCTCGATGCCCTTTGACAGCTGAGTCTGAATCTCAGATATAGTTCCGATCGAATTCGTGATATTCGTGATGCTGGCTGAGAGCTCTTCGCTTGTGGCTCCGAGAGTTCCGGAAACGTCACTGTAGTAATGGGCGTCACTGGTGTATGAATCCGCGAGATCAGAGAACTTGCTGTAGTCAGGCAGGACAATGTCATTGATGAAATCAATGATCGACTGACTCTTCTCGGAGAGGGTATTCACGCCGGAGAGCACACGGTCTATGATCTCGTTTATGTGATCGATCTGTGTACTGGTATTCGAAGCGAGACGCTGAATCTGCTCTGCCACGACGGCGAATCCGAGTCCGGCCTCGCCAGCCCGGGCTGCCTCGATGGACGCGTTAAGCGACAGGAGGCTGGTCTGATCTGAAATGTCGCTGATGCTTTCACTGATGGCAACGATATCATTGATGCTCTTAGCGCCTTCTATCGCATCAGAGAGCTCCCTGCGGCTGGTCTCGGTAATGGAGATGGTGTTGTCACGGCTCTTCATGAGCTCGGCGACGACCTTGTCCACCTTGTCGATGACTTTCGCAGAGTTCGCTGCCATATCGCTCGCCTTCTGTGCCAGGTCGTCAACGCCGGACTCCACCTCGCGGCAGGCGGAGTCGATAGCCTGGATCTTTGCGGTCTGCTCGTCCACGCTTGCGGCAGTCTCTTCCATAGTGGCGGAGATCTCGGTGATGCTGTCATTCATCCGGCTGATCTGGCTTGTGGTATCAGCGACGCTTCCGCCGATATCCTTTGCGATCGAAGAGGTCTCGCGGATAGTTCCTATGAACCTGGTCTTCATCTCATTGGTGAGATAGCTGATCTCCTCGGTCTCGGTGTTCATATGAGGCATGCTGCGGCCTCCGATGATCGAGTCCTTGACGAAGGCCTTGAATTCGCTGACCGGCTGCAGATTCTTCCTGATCACGATGTTCATCACAACGACAGTAATGATGATCGAGATAAGCAGGATGAGTACAGCGATTATGATGAGCTCCATAACAGAGATGAACAGAGTCCTTTTAGACTGGGTGATACAGAAGATGAATCCCTCATCCTTCAAAGGATAAGAGTAAAGGAAGCTGTTGCCGGAATCGGTTCTGCAGGATGAAACGCTTTTTTGCCCGATGAGCTTTGCGACGTCAGCCGGTACCTTTTCGGTAAGCTCCTTCGGGACGCTGATGCGTCCGTCCTCATAACGGCACATGTAATGATTGCCCTTGTCAAGCAGGAAGGCATCCTGCCCGTCCTTGAAATTGATGCTCTCAAGCACATTCTCCTGATGGCTTAAGTCGAAGTCTTCAGCGATGACCCCGACGGTATTTCCGGACTTATCATTGACAGGAGAGGAAATGGTGATCAGAAGCGCTCCGGTCGCAGCGTCCACATAGGGATCAGAGACAGCAACATCGGTCTTGCTCTTAACGGCATCCTGATACCACGGCCTGTCCACGACCTTGAAATCGGACGGGAGCTTTGATTCGTTTCCGGTCATCATGAAGACAGTATTATCAGAATAGGCAATGTAGAGATCGGTGATAACGTCATCAAGCTCTCCGTTGTAGTCACGGATGACGGTCTTCATAATATCCTTGTCATTTATCAGACCATAGGCTTCGGCACTCCTGGCGATACCCTTTACAAAGGTCTTCTGGCTGTCTATAAGAGCCTCCAGCCTGGAACCGCTGTACTCAGCCTGAAGTCTCACTTCTTTCTTGAAAATCGATGCCTTGGAAAAATTCGCGATCGTCGTAAGAACTGATGCAAGAAGCAGCAGAATGATCGCATTTAAGATTATCACAGTGCGGGTGATGCCGGATCTGATGGTGGTAGTCCTGCCGGGGTTTCTCTTGACCTTGTCTTTCATTCGCATTCTCCTCTCGGACGGTGAAATAGTTTATAATGATATAATACTTTAATTCAGACTTATTGTAAAGTGAAAAAGGTTCAAGGCGAAAACAGGAATGGATAATCAAAAAGTCAGATAAATGAATGACAGGAGGTCTGGAATTGTGCAGGGTGCACAATTCCGGGCCTTTATTTTTGTGAACTTTTTTGAAAGAAAATGATTGAAAAAGGAAGAAAATGGTGGTATTATCTGAATTGTCCTGAAGGATTATGAGAGATTTTGAAAGATTGACTGGAATTTATGAAAGGTAAGTAGCAATGCTGACAGAGGAGAGATTTGCAAAGATACTCTCGCTTGTCGAGGCAAGAGGGTCGGTCACACTCGCGGATCTGGTCGACGAGCTGGATGCGAGCGAATCGACGGTCAGACGTGATCTGGACCAGCTGGACAGCGAGGGCATGCTTACAAGAGTCAGAGGCGGTGCTATCGCGAAGGAGAACCGCCGGTCGATGCGTGATGATGAGGTCAGCAGGCGCAAGAGCCGGATGGTGACAGAGAAGGAATCCATCGGCAGCTACGCAGCAGGACTTATCGAGCCGGATGATTTCGTTTATATCGATGCCGGCACCACCACGGAGCAGATGCTCCCACACATCAGGGTGAAGGAAGCCACATACGTCACGAATGCAGTGAACCATGCGATGGCACTGTCCGCGATGGGATGCAGGGTTTTTATTCTCGGCGGTGAGTTCAAGCATACGACGGAGGCTATCGTCGGAGAAGAGGCGGTGGAACTTCTCGCGAAGTACAATTTCACCAAGGGCTTCTTCGGAGCCAATGGCATCACGAAGAAGGAAGGCTTTACCACTCCTGAGATAAAGGAAGCTATGGTGAAGCGCAGGGCCTTCGAGTCATGCAGGACGCGGTATGTGCTTGCAGATGATTCGAAGTTCGGAGTCATATCGGCAGTCAGCTTCGGAGACTTCGATGATGCAGAAATCATCACGGACAGGTCGCCGGGCAGAGGTTTTAGCAGATATAGCAATATCACGGAGGTAGAGAACAGATGATAATGACAGTCACCTTCAATCCGTCACTCGACTATATAGTAAGTGTGGATGATTTCACGCTCGGTCAGGTGAACAGGACCACGAAGGAACTCCTTTTCCCAGGAGGCAAGGGGCTCAATGTATCAATGGTCCTGAAGAATCTGGGACTGGATTCCGTAGCAGTCGGATTTATGGCAGGGTTCACAGGCAGAGCCATCGAGGATCTGCTCCGGGAGCGCGGAGTAGATACCAGCTTCATCGAGGTAGAGAATGGCATCTCGAGGATCAATGTGAAGCTGAGAAGCAACGAGGAGTCAGAGATCAATGGCATGGGCCCTGCCATTTCGCAGGAGAATATCCAGCAGCTGTACACGAAGCTTGATTCCCTGAAGCAGGGTGACATTCTCGTACTCGCAGGCAGCATCCCGGCAGTCATGCCGGAATCAATGTATATGGATATCATGAAGTATCTCGATGGCAGAGGAGTTCGCATCATAGTTGATGCGACAAAGGACCTTCTGAAGAATGTACTCCCTTACCATCCATTCCTCGTGAAGCCGAATAATCACGAGCTCGGAGAGATCTTCGGAGTGGAGCTGAATACGAAGGACGAGGTCATCCCGTATGCGAAGAAGATGCAGGATATGGGAGCGGTGAATGTCCTTATTTCCATGGCAGGCGAAGGAGCTCTTCTCGTGGATGAGAATGGAAGGGTGACCGAGTCAATGCCTCCTAAGGGTCAGGTGAAGAATTCAGTCGGTGCCGGAGATTCGATGGTTGCAGGCTTCATCTATGGATACCTGACAGGCAATGGAGATTATGAAAAAGCATTCTATACGGGACTTTGTACAGGAAGTGCTTCGGCATTTTCAGATAATCTGGCCACGAAGCCGGAGGTTGATTCATTACTTAAGCAATTAGGAAAAGGAGGAATAATTGCATGAGGGTACGTGATCTGTTATCACCGGAGAGTATCGAGCTGAACGGCTCAGCTACAGACAAGTCAGACGTCATCAGGCAGATGGTAGATCTGATGGTGAGGCGCGGCAATATCAATGATCGTGAGACATACGAGAAGGGTGTTTTCGCAAGAGAGGAAGAATCGACAACAGGAATCGGTGACGGAATCGCTATTCCACATTGCAAGTCAGATGCTGTATCAGCCCCTGGACTTGCAGCAATGGTACTGCCTGATGGTGTAGAGTACGATGCACTCGACGGTGAGCCGGTACATATCATTTTTCTCATAGCAGCACCAAATACAGAGGACAATGTACATCTCGATGTTCTCGCAAGACTTTCAGAGCTTCTGATGGATCCGGATTTCGTGACATCACTTGAGAATGCGAAGACAAAGGATGAGTTCCTCTCAGTCATCGACAAGGCAGAGAGCGGCAAGGTAGAGGCAGATGAGCAGAAGGCTCTGGCTGCCAGGACAGAGACCGGGTACGAAGTGCTCGCTGTCACCAGCTGCCCGAATGGTGTAGCTCATACATATATGGCTGCAGAGGCGCTTGAAAAGGCTGGATCGAAGCTCGGCATCAAGATCAAGGTCGAGACATGCGGTTCAGGCGGAGCGAAGAATGTAGTCACTGATGACGAGATCGCTAATGCGAAGGGCATCGTCATCGCAGCCGATGCTAATGTCCCTATGGACAGATTCGATGGCAAGCCGCTCATCCAGGCAAGAGTTGCCGATGGTATTCACAAGCCTGAAGAGCTTATCACCAGGGCTGAAAAAGGTGATGCACCTATCTATCATGCATCTGCCGGAGCAAAGAAATCATCATCAGATGATGGCAAGGGCGGTGCAGGACACAAGATCTATACGAGCCTGATGGCCGGTGTATCAGCAATGCTTCCATTCGTCATCGGTGGCGGTATCCTTACAGCAATCGCATTCCTTATTGATACGATTCTCGGATATGGAACCACGGGTGGCAGCAACTTCGGATCAATGGTTCCGCTGTCAGCATTTTTCAAATATGCAGGTGGACTCTCAATGGGACTCATGGTTCCGGTGCTTGCAGGATTCATCGCATACTCAATAGCTGACAAGCCGGGACTTGCAGTAGGTTTCCTTGGCGGACTCCTTGCAGCCAATGGTAATGCGATCGCAGCGAACTTCGCAGACATCTGGCCTAAGCAGATGAGCGGCTTCCAGAAGTTCATCGATACCTTCGCCTTCCAGCAGAGCGGTAATACAGTATCAGGATTCCTCGGCGGTATCGCAGTAGGTTTCCTTGCAGGATATATAGTTCTCTGGCTTGAGAGAGCGACAGAGAAGCTGCCGAAGTCAGTACAGGGTATCAGACCAATGCTTATCTATCCTGTAGTCGGCATGTTCCTCGTATCGGTGATCATGTGCTTCATTTTCAACCCGATCATTGGACTCATCAACACCGGACTCTCAGCAATGCTTACAGCCATCGGTAATTCGGGACTTGTATGGCTCCTTGGCCTGATTCTCGCAGGAATGATGGCTATCGATATGGGCGGCCCGATCAACAAGGCTGCATATGTATTCGGTACATTCATGCTGACAAATGCTTCTGAATATCTGAATCAGGGCGCTTCACAGTCAGACCCGAAGGTTCAGCTCTGCTACATGTCAATGGCAGCAGTTATGATCGGTGGAATGTGCCCGCCAGTTGGAATCGCCATCGCATCGAAGCTGTTCCCGAAGAAGTTCAACAAGACCGAGAAGGAAGGCTTCATTTCAAATATAGTAATGGGCGCAAGCTTCATCACAGAGGCCGCAATCCCATTCGCAGCAGCAGATCCTGCACACGTAATCCCGGCTACATTCTGCGGCTCAGCAGTAGCAGGACTTCTGTCAGCCCTCTTCGGATGCACACTGATGGCACCGCACGGCGGCGTCTTCGTAATCGCAACAGTCGGCCACTGGCCACTCTATCTCCTTGCATGGCTCATCGGCTCATTCGTGACCGCAATCATGCTCGGAGCGCTGCGTAAGGAAGTACCGGCAGAGGACAGGTAAGAGTTGTGAGTTGTGAGTTAAGAGTTATAAGTTGTGAGTTAAGAGTTATGAGTTATGAGTTAAGAGTTATAAGTTACATGTAAAAAGTAGTATCTTAACTAAGATAATTTTGATATAATATTGTTGCTAGTAGATAAAACTGAGCGGGAAGACAGCATATGAGTCGCGAAAGGCATTAGCGTGCCGAACAGCGAGAGCGTGCCTTGAGCGGCTGCATATGCCGGATGACCACGTGAACAGGTAATAGGAGGAAATCATCATGAAGGAATTCAAGTACACAATCACAGATCCACTGGGAATCCATGCAAGACCGGCCGGCCTTTTCGTCAAGGCAGCAGCCAAGTACCCATGCAAGGTGACTATCGCTAAGGATGGCAAGGAGGCAGATGCCAAGAGAATCCTCGGAGTAATGAGCCTTGGAGTGAAGAAGGATCAGGAGATCACAGTAGCCTGCGATGGCGACCAGGAAGATGAGGCCGCAACAGAGCTCGAGCAGTTCCTGAAGGATAACCTTTAATAGCAACCCGAATCCGGGCAGTGGACGCTGTCTGCTGCACCGGATTTTTTTTACTAATGAGGTGTATAAATTGCAGAAAGAATATACAGGAAAGCCCGTTTTCACTGGCATAGCCATTGGAAAGGTGACCATATATCACAAGAAGGATTCAGTCGTAAAGCGTGAAAAGGTAGACGACGTAGAGGCCGAGGTGAAGAGATATCACGACGCATCCGAGGAGGCCAAGAAGCAGCTTGCAGAGCTCCATGACAAGGCTCTGAAGGAGGTCGGCGAGGCCAATGCAGCAGTTTTCGAGGTGCATCAGATGATGCTCGATGACCTCGACTATCAGGAGTCGGTAGAGAATATCATCCGCACACAGAATGTCAACGCAGAGTTCGCAGTAGCGACCACCGGGGACAATTTCTCTGAGATGTTTGCAAATATGGACGACGACTACATGCGTGGCAGGGCAGCAGATGTCAAGGATATTTCGAACCGCGTGGTAGGAATCCTGTCAGGTGCAGGAGCAGGCGGATTCACAGCCACAGAGCCGTCAATCCTCCTGGCAGATGACCTGGCTCCTTCAGAGACAGTGCAGCTTGACAAGTCACTTGTGCTCTCATTCGTGACGAGGCATGGCTCCACGAATTCTCATACAGCAATCCTCGCAAGAACCATGAACATTCCGGCACTCATCGGAGTGGATTTCTCAGAGGATGACATGGAAGGCCATATGGGAATCGTCGATGGCTATGAAGGCAGATTCATAGTAGATCCTGACGACGACGTTCTCGCAGAATACAAGAAGAAAAAAGAAAAAGAAGAGGAGCAGCAGAGACTGCTTCAGGAACTCAAGGGCAAGCCGAATGTCACGAAGGACGGCCATGAGATCAATGTATTTGCCAATATCGGTTCAGTCAAGGATGTAGCCGATGTGCTCGCAAATGATGCCGGCGGAATCGGGCTCTTCAGAAGTGAATTCCTGTATCTTGGATGCGATGACTATCCGTCAGAAGAGGACCAGTTCAAGGCATACAAGACAGTAGCAGAGAATATGGCCGGCAAGAAGGTCGTGATCAGGACACTCGATATCGGAGCAGACAAGCAGGTGGACTATTTCCATCTCGACCATGAGGACAATCCTGCAATGGGCTTCCGTGCAATCCGTATCTGCCTGAAGCGCCCGGAAATTTTCAAGACACAGCTCCGCGCGCTGTACAGGGCAAGCTACTACGGCAATATCTCGATCATGTTCCCAATGATCATCTCAGTAGATGAAGTGAAGAAGATCAAGGAGATCATAGCAGAGGTCAAGAAAGAGCTTGACGAGCAGAATCTCCCATATAAGGACTGCGAGCTCGGAATCATGGTAGAGACACCGGCAGCAGTATGGATGTCAGAGGAACTCGCCAAGGAAGTGGATTTCTTCTCAATAGGAACCAATGACCTGACACAGTACACCCTGGCCTGTGACAGACAGAATCCGAATCTCGAAGATTTCGCCGATACCCACCATCCGGCAGTACTTCGTGAGATCGAATATACCATCAGGAACGGTCATAAGGGCGGCGCCTGGGTAGGCATCTGCGGCGAGCTCGGAGCCGATACCTCCCTCACCGAGACCTTCCTACGGATGGGAGTTGACGAGTTGTCCGTCTCACCATCACGTGTACTGGCAGTAAGAAACGCAATCAGAAATACAGATCTGTCAAAATAACATTTAGCACCATTTGTACTATGTGATTTCATGAATCATGAAATGATCAGGTACAAGTGGTGCTTTTTTGTTGGTGTATACTTTACTTTTACGTGTTTTTACTGTATAGTAGAAACAGCGTGCAAAACGCGAATGACAGACAAAGAAAGGTTTTTATGGACGTTCCGTTAGAATGTACAAGCAGACTATATCAGAAGATTGCCGGACGGCGGATGCATCATGCGAATGACGAGCTGGCGGAGAAGATAGAGGGTGTAGATTCTCTTTTTTCAATACCGGATGTACTCGACCGCAATGAGGTGGAGAGGCCACTCATAGTCACAGATCCGAAGGTCTCGAAGAGCACATTTTTCGAGAGCTTCATCAATGACCGTGAGACCGGATACGTGGTGTATCACTGGGTCAAGAGCGACCCGACGGTGCAGCAGGCCGAGGAGATAGCAGAGTTCTACAGGAAGAATGAATGCGATTCCTTCATAGCTATCGGAGGCGGAAGCGCGATAGATGCGGCAAAGGGTGCGGCAGCGTGCATCGCCAGACCGGGGAAGGTTCTGATGAATATGAGAGGCCTGATGAGGGTAAAGCGTGAGACACCATTTTTCATAGCGGTACCTACTACGGCCGGCACGGGCTCTGAGACCACGAGTATAGCAGTGCTCAGCGACAATGCCACGGGACAGAAGTTTGCGATAAATGACCCTCATCTGATGCCGGATGTGGCGGTGCTTGATCCGTCGCTTCTCATCAGCCTCCCGAAGGAGGAGACTGCTTACACAGGGATGGATGCCCTGACACACGCGGTTGAGGCATATATGAATACGCCCTTTCATCTCGATGATACAGCAGAGGACTGCGAGGATGCAGTTGAGGGAATCATGGATGCCCTTCCGAAGGCATACGAGGATGGAGAGGATCTGCAGGCGCGTGAGGAGATGCTGATCGCTTCATATACAGCGGGTACGGCACTCAATGCGAGCGGAGTAGGAAATGTACATGCCATAGCCCATGCGCTCGGCGGTGCGCTGCATCTGCCTCACGGCATGATCAATGCAGTAGTGATGCCGTATGTGCTCCGTGAGTATGGCTCGGTCGTAGTGCCTGATCTGGCCAAGCTGGCCTCGGTCTGCGACATTGAGAAGGATGGCACGAGGCAGGAGAGAGCAGCCGGCTTCATAAAGGCCATAGAGAATATGAATGAGGACATGGGAATCCCGAAGCATCTCGATTTCGATGAGAAGGATATCCCGAAGCTGGCGGCCTGGGCATACAGGGAAGTCAATCCACTGTATCCGGTGCCGGTTATTTTTGACAGAAAGAAATTTGCAAAGATTTTGAGACAAGTTCGTAGTTCCGGGTCCTGAGTTTTTTGCTAAGAACTCTGAACCGGAAACTCTGAACTAATAGGAAAGCGAGGTGACTACTTCATGGAATCAGATAATCATTATCGAGCGGCAACTTTTACACGAAAGCATGACATGGAGGGAATGTCACCATGCTGGATATTTACAGGACAGATGACTCTGTAATACATGAGACATCAGAATATGAGCCGGGCTGCTGGATAAAGCTCACCGCGCCGTCCGCTGACGAGTGCGAGCAGGTAGCAGACGACTACAATATGGATATCACCGATGTTCGTGCAGCTCTCGATGAAGAGGAGAGCTCGCGAATCAGTGTGGAGGACGACTACACGCTGATCCTCATCGATATCCCGACGGCTGAGGAAAGAAACAACCGTCACACATACACGACTATCCCGCTGGGAATCCTGCTCCGGGATGATGTGATCATTACAGTCTGCAACGAGGAGACCTCCGTGCTCAGGTCCTTTATCGATCACAGGGTAAAGGAGTTTTCCACGAAGAAGCAGATGAGATTTACCTATCAGATCCTCTACAATTCGAGTATGGTCTACCAGTCGCTTCTGCGTACGATAGACAGACAGCGTACCGAGATTGAGGAGAGGATAAATGAAAAGAATACCGAGGATTCGGATCTTATCGATCTGCATGAGCTCGAGTCGAACCTCGTGTACTTCGCTACGTCGCTTCGAGCGAACAATCTGGTAGTCGAGAGGCTGACGAGGTATTCGAGGATCAGGCATTACGATGATGACGCAGAGATCCTCGAGGATGTAATAGTCGAGACGAAGCAGGCTATCGAGATGACATCCATCTACCGTGATATCATCAACGGAACCCGCGATCTGATGAGCACTCTCATCAATAACAGACTGAATAATGCAATGAAGTATCTCGCGGCTGTCACGATCGTGCTCTCAGTTCCGACGATTATCGGCGGCCTCTGGGGCATGAATGTGGATTCCAGATGGATGCCGCTGTCGCATACGCCGTTCGGGTTTGCGATACTCTGTGTCGCGACGCTGATCATAAGCGTGCTCACGGCAATAGTGTTGCATAAGAGAAAGATGCTGTAAGGAAAATAGTATGAAAATTTTAAGTTTCTGTGTACCCTGCTATAACTCGTACACCTTCATGAGAAAATGCGTCGACTCGCTGCTTCCTGGTGGTGAGGACGTGGAGATAATCATAGTAGATGATGGTTCGACTGACAGGACAGGTGAACTCGCTGATGCTTACCAGCAGGCTTACCCGTCTATAGTCAGGGCTGTTCATCAGGAAAACGGCGGACACGGAGCCGCTGTGAATACCGGCATCCGCGAGGCAAAGGGCCTTTATTTCAAGGTCGTGGATTCTGACGACTGGGTGGACCGCGAGGCATATATGCAGATCCTCGATGTGCTCCGTTCCTTTGCAGAAATGGAGCATCCGGTGGACATGCATCTGTCGAATTTTGTCTATGAGAAGCTGTCGACCGGTCACGAGAGAAGGATGCTTCTGTCACCACTTTTCCCAGAGGATGAGATCATCGGCTGGGATGGAATGAAGAGAAATATCAAGGGCTTCTCGATCCTGATGCATTCAGTGATCTACCGGACGCAGCTGCTCCGTGACTGCGGACTGGAGCTTCCGAAGCACACTTTCTATGTGGACAATCTGTATGTTTACATTCCGCTCATCCATGTGAAGACGCTGTACTATCAGAATGTCAGCTTCTACCGGTACTATATCGGGCGTGAGGGACAGTCGGTTGCTGAGCAGACCATGATAAAGCGTATCGACCAGCAGCTCCGCGTGAACTACATGATGGTGGATGCCGTCGATCCGTGGCAGGTCGATGAGCCGCATTTGCGTAAATATCTGCTGTCATATCTCGAATCGGTGACTGTGGTCTCGACCTCGATCGGATATCTGTCCAATGATTCTGTCAATTATAAGAAGATAGATGATCTCTGGAAGTACATCTACAATCATGATAAGCGTACCTATCACCAGCTGAGATACGGAGTACTTGGCTTTGCGATGCGCTTCAAGGGCACCTTCGGAAAGAAGATCGGTGTATTCTTCTATCATATCGCACAGAGATTCATCGGATTCAACTAAGGGGATTGACAAAGTTTTAACAGACTTGTATTATGGACAAAGAAAGACGGGACAGGCAAGTGCCCGTTCTATTGCCGCAGATGAAGACAAGAGGGACGGTTCCCGTGTCTTTTGTGGAAACTGAATGAAGTTAAGACAGGAGAACCGTCCTCCTGTCTTCGGAGGAAAAAATGGCTGATTACAAGAATCTGAAAATCGAGCAGGATGGCGCTACAGCAGTGCTTTCCATCTGCAGACCTAAGGCTCTCAACGCCTTAAACACAGAGACTATCAATGAGTTAAATGATGCTCTGACAGAGATCGAGGCAAATGATGACATTAAGGTACTTATCCTGACAGGCGGTCCTTGCTTTAATAAGAAGCTCGGCGGAGATGATCCTTACCGTTCATTCGTTGCAGGCGCTGATATCGCTGAGATGTATGGATTTGACGCTCCGGCTGCCAGAAAGTTCGGAATGAACGCTTCGGTTCCGTTCTTCAAGCTTATGAATATGCGTCAGGTTACCATCGCTGCTATAAACGGCTTTGCACTCGGCGGCGGCTGTGAGATCGCTATGGCCTGTGATATCAGGATCGCTTCAGAGAACGCTACCTTTGGTCAGCCTGAGTGCGGACTCGGAATCATTCCTGGATTCGGAGGAACACAGAGACTTGCAAGACTTGTAGGAATGGGAAGAGCCAAGGAGCTTATTTTTACAGCACAGAATATCAAGGCTGACGAGGCTTACAGGATCGGTCTTGTAAACCACGTAGTTCCAAAGGAAGAGCTGATGCCTACCTGCAAGAAGATGGCAGAGACGATCAAGGCTAATGCTTCTTATGCAGTATCTGTTGCAAAGGCTGCCATCAACAACGGCTATGACATGGACATCAAGAACGGCGTGGAGCTCGAGGCTAACCTCTTCGGCGTAGTAAACGATACTCACGACAAGAAGGAAGGCATGGGCGCATTCTTAAAGATCGACGGCAAGACAGACAAGAACTTCACAGACTTCTGATCTCAACCGCTTTGCGAATTAACATAAGCCCGGCACCACGGCGGTGTCGGGTGATTTTTTAGATGAAAAAGGGGACAGGTCCCTTTTTCATCTTTTCAGAAAGGACATATTATGGCAAAGAAAAATCCTATAGTTACAATCAAGATGCAGGATGGCAGTGTGATGAAGGCAGAGCTGTATCCTGACATCGCGCCGAATACAGTTAATAATTTCATCAGCCTCATAAATCATGGCTTCTACGATGGAGTCGGCTTCCACAGAGTGATCAATGGCTTCATGATCCAGGGCGGAGACCCGGACGGTAATGGCACCGGCGGCCCAGGATATTCGATCAGGGGTGAATTTTCATCGAATGGTTTCCAGAATGACCTGAAGCATACGGCCGGTGTGCTGTCAATGGCCCGCACGATGGACCCGGATTCGGCAGGAAGCCAGTTCTTCATCATGCACAAGGATGCACCGCATCTCGACGGCCAGTACGCTGCTTTTGGAAAAATTATCGAAGGCATGGACGTAGTCAACAAGATCGCCGAGACCGAGACCGACTGGTCTGATAAGCCGACCACCCCGCAGGTTATGGAAGAAGTGACTGTTGAGACCTTTGGAGAAAATTATCCGGAGCCTGAGGAGGCATGAGACTTTTGTTTCCGGCCTGCCTCTTTCATAAGGTGACAGGCCTGTACTGCCCCGGCTGTGGCGGAACCCGTGCGTTTGTCTATCTGATCCACGGGCATCCGCTGCTCTCGCTGTGGTATCACCCGTTTGTGCTCTACATGGTATTTGCACTCGTGTACTATATCTGCACAGGCGTAAGGAAAGCAGTGTTATTGAGAAAATACTCTGCATCGGCTGGGAGCGTGCCCGGCCTTAAGACCTGGCCCCTCTGGGGAGCACTCATCGTGATAGCGGCTAATTTTGCATTGAAGAATATAATCCTGCTGGCAGGTCATATCGACCCGCTGCCATGAAAAGATGAAAAAGGGACCTGTCCCCTTTTTCATCTTTTTGCGTTTAGTCGAGCTTCAGGCCGGAGAGGAGGCTGCCGAGGTCAGTGCCGAAGCCCTTCCTGTTCTGTAGCTTTTTATCTTTATGATCATTGTTCTTATTTGACGGGTGTCCGGTCTTGCGCTGGTTGTTGCCAGAGGACTTTTTGTCATGATGTTCTGAGGAAGCACCGTCCTCTCTCATGGTGAGGGAGATGCGGCCCTTTTCCTTATCCACATCAAGTACGGTGACATCCACGATATCGCCGACACTCAGCACATCGAGTGGATGATTGATGTGGCGGTCTGAGATCTGGGAGATATGTACGAGACCGTCCTCATGGACTCCGATGTCTACGAATGCACCGAAATCTACTATATTTCTGACTGTGCCCCTGAGCTTCATGCCTGGCTTCAGGTCATCCATTGAGAGCACATCACTTCTGAGAACCGGCAAAGGCATCTCTTCACGAGGGTCGCGGCCAGGCTTCTTCAGTTCCTTAATAATATCAGTAAGGGTCGGCACACCGATGTCAAGCTTCTTCGCGAGATCATTGATAGAACCGGCCTTTTTATCTATATCGGAGAGAGCACCGGCACGCAGATCATCCTCGGTGTAGCCGAGAAGGCCGAGCAGCTCACGGGTCTTGTCGTAGCTTTCAGGATGGACTCCTGTATTAT
Organism: uncultured Lachnospiraceae bacterium; assembly: GCA_900315505.1. Taxonomy (GTDB): domain Bacteria; phylum Bacillota; class Clostridia; order Lachnospirales; family Lachnospiraceae; genus Weimeria. The sequence continues at coordinate 59,807 of OMZG01000008.1, read as the reverse complement.
CGAGAGGCTCCTTACCATTTCTGATACGGAGGAATCCGGCGCACTGCTCATAAGCCTTAGGACCTAGTCCTTTGACCTTCAGCAGTTCCTTCCTCTCGGTGAATCTGCCGTTTTCCTCACGGTAGGTGAGAATATTATTCGAGGTTGTTTTCGTGATGCCGGCGACGTATGAGAGAAGCGGAGCAGATGCAGTATTCACATCTACACCTACTGAGTTTACCACGGATTCTACTACACCAGACAGTGCCTCGGACAGCTTCTTCTGGTTCATGTCATGCTGGTATTGACCGACACCAATGGCCTTAGGATCGATCTTTACAAGCTCTGAAAGCGGGTCGATAAGGCGGCGGGCCATCGAAGCGGCTCCACGTCCCTCTACATCGAGGTCAGGAAGCTCCTTTGCAGCAAGCTCACTTGCAGAATATACTGATGCACCAGCCTCATTTACTATCACATACTGCACAGGACGAGAGGCCTCTTTTATAATATCTGCTACGAGTATTTCTGATTCACGGGAAGCAGTTCCATTACCAAGGGCGATCAGATCGATGCTGTATTTATCGATGAGACCAAGAACCTTTTTCTTCGTGCCATTGATATCATTCTTCGGCTTAAACGGGAAGACCATATCTGTGGTCAGGATTTTTCCTGTAGGGTCGCAGACTGCAAGCTTGCAGCCGTGTACATATCCCGGATCCCAGCCGAGGACGGTCTTGCCGGCGATAGGAGGTGCGAGGAGCAGCTGACGGAGATTGGCGGCAAATACCTTGATAGCGCCATCCTCAGCCATTTCTGTCAGATCGCTTCTGATCTCGCGCTCGATAGAAGGAGCGATGAGCCTCGTATATGCATCCTGCGCAGCATTCTGAAGGGCAGGGGTAGTATTCGGATTATCCTTAGTGATGACCTGCTTATCCAGGTATCTGATGATATCCTCTTCAGGCGCAGTAATCTTTACAGTCAGGCAGTCCTCCTTTTCGCCACGGTTCATGGCGAGGATGCGGTGGCCTGGAATAGTGGACAGCTTCTCCGAATAGTCGTAGTACATCTCGTAGACGGATGGAGTATCCTCCTTCTTCTGTGAGGATGAGATCATGCCCTGCTTCCTGGTGATGTCACGAATCCAGCTTCTGTAATCAGCATTGTCTGAGATTTCCTCAGCGATGATGTCGCAGGCTCCATTTATAGCGTCCTGCGGGACATGGACATCGTTCTCAGGGTCAACGTACTTCTCAGCCTCATCCGTGAGAGATACGGTAAGAGCCTGCTCCCTGATGGTAGCGGCAAGTGGTCCTAAGCCCTTTTCCTTTGCGATTGTCGCACGGGTACGCCTCTTCGGCTTGTACGGTCTGTAAATATCCTCAACCTCAGCAAGAGTCCGGGCAAGATCGATTTTTCTCTGAATCTCATCAGTCAGAGCGCCGGCCTCCTCGATAGTCTTCAGGACGGTCTGCTTTCTCTCCTCGAGACCGCGGAGATATGTAAGCCTTTCACCGAGCACACGCAGCTGGTCATCATCGAGACCGCCGGTGACTTCCTTTCTGTATCTCGCGATAAATGGAATAGTATTTCCCTCGTCTAGCAGGCCGACCGCCGCATCAACCTGCGATTTCTTAACATTCAGTTCCTGTGCAATTAAAGAGTTGATATCCATGATCTATATTCCTTATAAATTACTTTCGTTGTGGTTTTATCAGAGGCCGTGCCAAAGATTATTTCACGACCGACCCCCATTATACAAAATTTCGGGTTGAGATAAAAGCCCTTTTTATTTATAATAATAGTTATGGAAAAATTTGAAAGCCACAGTGCTAAAGAGACTGAACAGTTCGCGGCCGACCTTGCGGCGAAGGCTCTGCCGGGTGACGTTTACACGCTGACCGGTGATCTGGGAGTCGGGAAGACAGTTTTTGCAAAAGGATTTGCAAAGGGCCTCGGGATCATGGAGCCGGTGACGAGCCCGACCTTTACCATAGTGCAGGAGTATCTGAGCGGGAGACTTCCGCTGTATCATTTCGATGTTTACAGGATCGGGGACCCGGATGAGATGGAGGAGACCGGGTTCTATGACTATATAGACAGGGGCGGAGTAGTGCTGATCGAGTGGGCAGAGCTGATAGAGGATGTGCTGCCTGAGAACCGCACGGAGATCACGATATCGAAGGATCTCGCGGGGGATGATGATTACAGGTTGATAGAAGTTCGTGGTTAATAGTTCAAAGTTCAGAGTTCAGAGTTCAGAGTTCAGAGTTCAGAGTTCAAAGTTCAAAGTTGAAATATATCAGACTCATAACTTATAACTCATAACTTACAACTTACAACTACACAAGGATAAATACATGAGAATACTTGGAATTGATTCTTCAGGCCTCGTGGCATCGGTCGCCGTGGTAGACGACGATGTACTGCTTGGAGAATTCACAACTGATTATAAGAAGACGCACAGCACCACACTGATGCCGATGCTTGACGAGCTGATACAGATGCTCGGGATCGAAATGTCATCAATCGATGCGATAGCGACGGCAGCAGGCCCGGGAAGCTTTACGGGACTGCGTATCGGAGCAGCAACGGTCAAGGGACTCGCGTACGCGCTCGGCGTGCCGGTCATAGCAGTGCCGACGGTCGATGCTATCGCGTACAATCTCTATGGCACGAAGCGCCTCATCTGCCCGTTGATGGATGCGAGAAGGCAGCAGGCATATTCGGGGCTGTACCGTTTTTCCGAGACGAATAAGTTTATCGTGAAAAAGGAGCAGGAACCGGAGGCAATAGCAGATATCATCGAGCGGATCAATAGCGAGGATGAGCCGGTGACGTTCTTAGGTGACGGAGTGCCGGTGTTTAAGGAATTCATTGAGGAAAATGCAAGGGTCGACTTCGATTTCGCACCGGCCTTCTGCAACCGTCAGAGAGCAGGAACGGTAGCGTGTCTCGGCAGGCATTATTTCGATAAGGAGTTCTATACCTCGGCCGAGGAATTCCGACCGGTTTACCTGCGCAAGTCGCAGGCTGAGAGAGAGGCAGGAGGTAATCATGCTTGATGTCTGTCTGCTCGGAACGGGAGGCATGATGCCGCTGCCGAGACGCCATCTGACATCGCTCGCGGTGCGGGTCAACGGGCATACGGTGCTCATCGACTGCGGCGAGGGAACCCAGGTCGCGATGAAGAAGGCAGGCGTCTCGCCGTATCCGATCGATGCGATCTGCTTCACGCATTATCATGCTGATCATATCAGCGGACTACCGGGACTGCTCCTCGATATGGGTAATAGCGAGCGCACGGAGCCGGTGCATATGTATGGCCCGAAGGGACTCAGGAAAATAGTCACGGCACTTACGGTGATCACGCCGCAGCTGCCGTTTGAGATAATTTTTCATGAATACCAGAATGATGAGGAAAGCTTCGAGGTAGAGGGCCTGCGGATAAAGGTCTTTCATGTGTATCATAATGTGACCTGCTACGGGTACACGATGGAGCTCGACAGGAAGGGCCGATTCAATGCCGATGCAGCAAAGGAGCTCGGAATACCGCTCGAGTACTGGCATGTGCTGCAGAACGGCGAGGCAGTCGGAGGATTCACACCGGACCAGGTCATGGGTCCCGAGAGAAAGGGCCTCAAGGTCACATATACTACGGACACCCGCCCGACGAGGTCTATTGAGGAAAATGCCGCCGGCAGCGACCTTTTCATCTGCGAGGGAATGTACGGAGATCCAGAGAAGGCGAAGAGCGCCAGGGACAAGAAGCACATGACCATGCAGGAGGCCGCGCATCTCGCGAGAAAGGCCGGAGTGGCAGAGATGTGGCTGACCCACTATTCACCGTCGGTCATCGATCCGAAAATATATATAAAGGAAGTAAGGAAGATTTTCCCTGAGACCTATATCTGCAGGGATGGAAGGAAGAAGGAACTGGACTTCACAGACTGAAAGGAGGAATCCTTATGAAGGCGAGAAGAGCAGCAAGAACAGTGGTCGTGGTTGCGATATGCGCCTGTATCATCGTAGCCTACTACATTTATCTGGACAGGAGCGCGTCGAAGAATGTGGCAAATTCCGATAACGTCCAGGTGACAGAGAAGGACAGACTTCTCGATATGGATTTCGGAAAAAATTATCCGCCGACACCGAGAGAGGTCATCAAGACCTACAACCGCTATCTGAGTCTGTGCATCGGTGATACGAAGCTGTCTAAGAATGACGTGAAGACCCTTTCCGGAAAGATCCGTGAGATGATGGATTCAGAGCTTGCAAATGAGAATCCTCCCGATGAATATGCAGACAGGCTGGCTTCGGAGATCAATGACTACAAGAGCCGCAAGGCAAAGATCATAAGCACGCAGGTCTGTGATACCTCAGATGTCATCTACGGGAAGCTCGACGGGAAGGACGTGGCATACGTGCAGGCCGGGTATTCAATAAAGGAAGCGTCCAGCTATTCGAAGACGTATCAGAAATTCGTCCTCCGAATGGACAGCAATAGCCACTGGAAGATAGTCGGCTTCCATCTGACGGATGCCGATGGCAATACGATCAGCGGCGGACATACAATCAAGGCTGGAGAAAAGACAAAGTGAAAATATTAGGAATAGAGAGCTCCTGCGATGAGACGGCAGCGTCAGTGGTCGTGGATGGCAGGACAGTGCTGTCAAATGAGATTTCGACACAGATCCCGATACACACGCTGTATGGCGGAGTGGTTCCGGAGATCGCCTCGAGAAAGCATGTGGAGAGGATCACCCAGGTCGTGGACCTGGCTCTGAAGAAAGCAGAGACTACGGCTGAAGAGCTGGATGCAGTAGCAGTCACCTATGGTCCGGGGCTTGTGGGCCCGCTTCTCGTAGGAGTGTCGTTTGCGAAGGCCTTTGCCTATGCGAAAAATAAGCCACTCATCGGCATCAATCATATATCAGGACATATCAGCGCGAACTATATAGAAGCGCCTGAGCTTGAACCTCCCTTCCTGTGCCTCGTGGTATCGGGCGGTCATACTCATCTCGTGCGTGTCACGGGCTACGGCGAGTACGAGGTGCTCGGACGCACTGTGGATGATGCGGCTGGCGAAGCCTTCGATAAGGTGGCCCGTGCGATAGGGCTTGGCTACCCTGGCGGCCCGAAGATCGAGAAGGCTGCGAGGAACGGTGATCCTGATTCGATAGAATTTCCGAGGGCAAAGGTGGCAGATCATCCGTATGACTTTTCCTTCTCGGGACTGAAGTCTGCAGTGCTCAATTATCTGAATCATGAGAAAATGGCTGGACACGAAATCATTAGAGACAATGTAGCCGCTTCATTCCAGAAGGCAGTGGTCGGCGCTCTGACGGATCATGTGTCAATGGCTCTCGAGGAGTTCGGTGAAAAGAGGTTCGCACTCGCAGGCGGGGTGGCATCGAATGGCGCTCTCCGTGAATCAGTACGGCAGGAGTGTGAGAGGCATGGCGTATCATTCTACTGTCCGGCACCTATCCTGTGTACAGACAATGGCGCGATGATCGGGGCAGCAGGCTACTACGAATATCAGAAGGGGGTACGGAGCGGACTCGACCTGAATGCAGAACCATCACTTGCTTTATGATATGGAGACAGGCCTATGCTAAGAGACTTGGCACTCAGATACATTGATGATAATAAGGATAAATGCCTTAAGCTGCTGAAGACCATCACGGAGATTCCCGCGCCGACCGGTGACGAGTGCAGGCGGTCTGAGTTCATTGAGAATTATCTCGAGAACGCAGGAGCTGTCGGGGTCTATCGGGACAAGGCCGGGAATGTCGTATATCCGTATGACATCAGACCAGGCAGGCATAATGCCGTGATGATCGCCCACATGGATACCGTATTCAGGCTGGAGACGCCGCTTGAGGTGACAGAGAACAGTGGAAAGCTACTATGCCCCGGAATCGGCGATGATACAGCCAATCTGGTCTGTCTGCTTCTGCTTGCAGTCTTTGCCGCGAAGGAGAAGCCGTCCATCAGATGCGGAATCTTTTTTGTATTCGGAGTCGGAGAGGAGGGACTCGGGAATCTGAAGGGCAGCAGGAGATTCATGGAGGAGCATGCAGACAAGGTATCGCATTTCTGGGCCTTCGACCTTTACTATAGGAAAATATATACCGATGTCGTGGGCTCGATTCGCTACCGCATCAGTATAAATACAGTGGGCGGCCATTCCTACCTCAATTTCGGCAATCCGAATGCAATATATGTGGCCTCGCAGATCATAAATGACCTGTATCGGATGAAGCCCTCGGACGAAGAAAGCTACACTTACAATGTCGGTACTATAGCCGGCGGCAATTCGGTAAACAGCATTGCGGAGCAGGCCTCCTTTACAATGGAATTCCGTACCGGCGATCCACAGGTCATGCGCAGGTGTGACCAGGCAATTCATGATATTGTGAAGAGATACAGGCCTATGACGACCGGCCTGTCAATGGAGCTTCTCGGTAAGCGTCCATGCGCACAGGGCGTTCCTGAGGAATCCGTAGAAAAAATGATTGGCCGTGCCCGTGAGAGCATCCGCTCCATCATAGGTATTGATCCGGAGGAATCCACGGCATCGACCGACTGCAACATCCCGCTGTCAATGGGGGTTCCGGCTATATGCATAGGCCTATGCGACGGTGCGCTTCTTCATACGACTGAGGAGTGGATCTGGAAGGATTCGGTGGCAAAGGGCCTTCGGCTGCTTTTCCATCTGGTGTATAAATACTATTTTGATGAAGATTGAAAATCTGTTGATGGTTTTTTAATGAATGATTGAATACACTATTGGAATTTATGATGAAAAGTGACCCTGGTGGAGCATTTTTTCATGAAAAAAATATAAACCACTTCACATTTCAGCCTGAACTGATATAATAGCCATTGTCAGCAGAAATGAACTGCTGATATGAAATTGATCTTTCAATACAAAGGAGGAAGATAAGTAATGAATAATTTCAAAAGAGGACTTGCGGTAGTTCTTGCCGCAGCAACAGCATTCACCTTCGCACCGGTTGCAGATATCGCCGCACCGGCAGTAGCACAGGCAGCAGACGATGTAAAGGATACTACAGAGGTCAGCTATGATGTGAAGGGCGTCAAGACCGTTGCAACAAGTGATGACAAGCTTGAGAAGAACCAGGCAAATAAGACAGTTACTCTTGATACTGTAATCAACAAGACCTCACAGATCTCAGTTGCAAATACATCAGCAGCAATCTATTACATGCCTGCTGATTCATCAGTAGTAAGCGTAAATCCTGCTTCAGGTACCTCAACTACTGTTACTGCACTGAAGAAGGGCAGCACAAATGTCCAGGTAAAGGTCGGAAGCACGAGCTACACTATTCCGGTAGAAGTTGAAGATCAGGGTTCTGATATCGTAAAGGCTCAGGTCAATGGCAAGGATGTCACCAGGGTTACTCTTGATGTATCTTCATCTACTGCAAGAAATGCCATTAAGTCAGTAAAGATTACAGGAGTATCACAGAGCAGTCTTCCTGTAACCTATGATCTCTATTCGGAGGCAGCTGATGGAAAGGCAATTAACGGAAATTCTAATTCAACAGCTTCTGTTGCTGCAGATGGTACCGTTACAGCAGGTAAGACTCCTGGTACTGTATATGTAAAGGTATATACCACCACATCAAATGGCAGGAATATCAAGGGTGACACAAAGTGGGTTGAGATCGACGTTAAAGCAAATGCCGAGGCTGAAATCACAGCACCATCTGTTATCAAGCTTGATTTCAAGAACAACAGCAAGGTAGATCTCAGCAAGATCATATCTACAAATGCAAAGAACGCAACACCTAAGTACAGTATAAAGGCTTACGACAAGCAGAATGATAAGGCAGTTACCCTTACAGGTAATGAACTCGCAGCCAACCAGATCGGTGAGGCAACACTTGTAATTACAGTACCTGATGGAACAGATACCCGTGAGACTACAAAGGAAGTTACAGTAACAGTAGTAAATGAGATCACAAAGGCTGTACCTGTAATCACTGTAAAGCCGAATGTACGTCTGACTGTTGGTTCTACTTCAGCACTTGGCGCCACAACATCTGCAACAGGAGCTGCTATCACATACACTTCTGACAACAATGATGTAGCATCTGTTGACGCAACTGGTATTGTCACTGCAAAGAGCGCAGGAATCGCTACAATCACTGTAAAGTCTGCTGCAACAGCTGATTGTGAAGAGGGTGTTGAGAACGTAACCGTAATCGTTGATCCTCAGATAGTACCTGCTGTAAAGCCTGGTACAGTTAAGAACCTCAAGGTAAAGAACGCCAAGGGCGCCAAGGTCAAGGTCACATGGGCTGATCAGGGTGGAAACATCATCTATCGTGTTTACAAGAAGGTTGGCAGCTCAAAGAAGTGGACCAGCAAGGATGTAGTCAAGGCAAATACTACTTTTTCAGTAAAGAAGGGTGCTAAGATTACAGTTAAGGTTAAGGCATACGTCAAGGATCCTGTTACCGGCAAGGTAACATGGGGACCAAAGGCAACAACAGCCAAGGCTTTCAAGACAGACAAGAAATAATGATGCGGTAAGCATCACATAATAAAAGGGAGCGCCCGATGAGGACGCTCCTTTTTCTATACCATTATTTCAGGAATTTTCTTATATTTTTTCATAAAAATTAACCTCACGATATGGAATTATATCAGTTTTCATGTTAAAATAGAACATAATAAAGACGAGGAGGTACCGGTATGGCAGTAGGTGGTATTTCAGGATACGGCGCCGGAGGATACGGCGCGTATCAGAATTTTTCAATAGGTGGTGCAGGAAGTGCACAGAATACGGACAAGCCGGTACTGAATCCCGGTGAGTCAGAAGAGGTCAAGCCGGGTAAGAAGTCCAGCCCGGCAGAGTGCGAGACATGCAGGAACCGTAAGTATCAGGACGGTTCTGATGAGGGCAATGTCTCCTTCAAGTCAGCAGCCCATGTGAGTCCTGAGGCAGCGGGAGCAGCAGTCAGAGCCCATGAGGGTGAGCACGTCACCAATGCTTATAATAAGGCGAAGCAGGGTGGCGGTAAGGTGCTTCAGGCATCGGTGGCCATTCATACGGCAGTATGCCCGGAGTGCGGACGCGTGTATGTGTCCGGCGGTGATACGACGACTAAGATCGCATATCCGAATGAGTCGAATCCATATCAGCAGAATGCGAAGTCGTATGATCAGGCAGCAGGCATAGTCGGAGCGAATCTGGATCTGAGCGCATAAGCGACGTATCTTATATAAGAGCAGAATAAAGCAGTACAGGCAGTAAATAGCCTGTACTGCTTTTTGTTGTACTGCCTGCAATCACACAAGACTTAGTGCCAGCTCCATCATATCGGTAAAGGAAGTCTCCCTTGCCTTGGAATCGAGCTCCACTCCGGTCAGGATCTCATCAGAGATGGTGAGTATCGCAAGAGCTTTTTTTCGAAGGCGGGCAGCTTCCATGTAAAGCGCTGCTGCCTCCATTTCCACGCACAGCACGCCCATCCTGATCCATCCGTTATTGGCGTGTTCATCATCACTGTAGAAGGTGTCGGATGAGAGCACATTTCCTACCTTTACCTGAAGGCCTGCAGTCTGGGCATTGTCGTATGCATCATGCAGCAGACCGAAGTCTGCTATCGGGGCAAAGGTTCCGCCGAGCCTGAACTGGGATGCAAAGGCGGAATTCGTGCATGCGCCCTCCGCGAGTACGATGTCATGCACCTTACAGTCCTCGCTGATAGAGCCTGCGGAGCCGACTCTGATTATTTTTTCCACCCCATAGAAGCTGTAGAGCTCATGACTGTAGATGCCAATGGATGGCATTCCCATGCCGGCTCCCATTACTGATACCGGAGTACCATGATATGTCCCGGTGTAGCCCAGCATATTTCTCACGTCTGTTACTAGTCTCGGACTCTCAAGAAAATTTTCTGCGATGAATTTCGCACGAAGCGGATCTCCCGGCATCAGGACTGTCGGTGCGAAGTCTCCCTTTTCTGCTCTGTTGTGTGGTGTAGCCATAATATATACCTCCTTTTCGACTTCCATTTTACCATATTTTGCGTTATGATGTAGCTATGATTACGATAGATCTGATAACGGGATTCCTGGGCTCCGGGAAGACCACCTTTTTAAGGAAATATGTGAAATACCTGCTCTCGCAGGGAGAAAATATCTGCATTCTCGAGAATGATTACGGAGCCGTAAATGTGGATATGATGCTTCTGTCGGATCTGATGGGAGACCGATGCGACATGGAGATGGTAGCCGGAGGCTGCGATGCTGACTGCCACAGGCGGAGATTCAAGAGCAAGCTTATAGAGATGGGAATGATCGGATATACCCATGTGCTCGTCGAGCCGTCGGGCGTATTCGATGTGGATGAGTTCTATGATTCGCTGCATGAGGATCCGCTGAACCGCTGGTATCGTGCAGGGGCACAGATCACGATAGTGGATGCAGGACTTGATACACCACTTTCTGATACCTCACAGTATGTATTCGCATCAGAGGCAGCAAATGCAGGTAAGATATTATTCAGCAAGACGCAGCTGAATCCACCGGATGCACCGACGAAGATTCTCTCATATCTTAATGAATCGCTAACAAAGATTAACTGCAAAAGACAGATCACATCTGATGAGATTATGGCAAAGGACTGGAGCACCCTGACGGACGATGATTTCAAGGCTCTTGAGAACTCGGGTTATAAGGACTATTCCTTCGAGAAGCAGCAGGTCATGGATGAGCATAAGTATGAATCGCTGTATTTCATGGAGAAAAATTTCGCACCGGCTGAGCTGAAGGAAAAGGCCCTGGCTGCTATAAAGGATCCTGAGTGTGGCGGGATAATCCGTATCAAGGGCTTCTGTAAAGATGGAGCAGATGGCTGGCAGGAGCTCAATGTCACGAAAGAGAATTTCACGGAAGAGCCGATAGAGAACGGCCAGGACATAGTGATCGTGATAGGCGAGCGCCTGGGAAAGGAAAAGCTCTCATCCATCTTCGGTGAGCCGGCAGAGATCCATGCTGATTAGGGTCGCTCGTGCAGCTCTCCACTACTGGGAGGAACCATGCATCTCAGGTACAGCGGGCTCGGGCGCAGTCTTTTTCTGTGGCTGCAATCTCCAGTGCGTCTTCTGTCAGAATGAGAAAATCAGCCGTGGATGTGTCGGGAAGAATATCACAACTCAACGCCTGTCGGATATTTTTCTTGAGCTTCAGGACAAGGGCGCGAATAATATAAACCTCGTGACTGCAGGACATTTCGCGGATCAGGTCGTTGAGGCGCTGGAGAATGCGAAGTCGGAAGGACTCGTGATACCGGTAGTTTACAATACTTCTTCGTATGAGAGCCTTGAGACGATCAGGAAGTTTGATGGACTTGTGGACATTTATCTGCCGGACATGAAGTTCCTGAGCAGTGAGATTTCCGGTGAATTCACAAAAGCTTACGATTATTTCGAGGTGGCATCACAGGCGATTGCGGAGATGGTGAGACAGACCGGAGAACCTGAATTTTATGTAAAAAAGCGGGCATCGCTCGATCAGCAGCTTTCTCTCTGGGAATCAGAGAATCTGATGGATGCGGAGGAATATAATGAGTGCGCGGATGACCTGATGGCGGATGGCAGGGAGGTCCTGATGAGGCGTGGCACGATAGTGAGGCATCTGCTCCTGCCCGGGTGTACAGAGGATTCGAAAGATATTATCAGGTATCTTTATACGACATACGGAAATGATATTTTTATGAGCATAATGAACCAGTACACTCCTATGCCGCAGACCGCGGAGAATCCACAGCTCTCACGCAGGGTGACTGATGAGGAATACAATGATGTGCTCGACTATGCGCTGGACCTCGGTGTAGAGAATGCATTCATGCAGGAGGGAGATGTGGCAGAGGAAAGCTTCATCCCTGATTTTGATAAATGTGAAGGAGTCTGAGATGAAAAAGGGACCCGTCCCCTTTTTCATCTATAGAAGAACAGGAGGAAATAATTATGGCTTGCACAACTTTACTTGTAGGAAAAAATGCATCCTGGAACGGTTCCACGATGATCGCGAGAAATGATGATTCGGGCTCAGGGAAATTTACCCCGAAGAAATTCACTGTGGTGGAGCCTTTGGACCAGCCGCGTGTATATGAGTCACAGATCAGTCATGTGAAGATCACTCTGCCGGATAATCCGCAGAGATATACGGCAATGCCGAATGCCCTGAAGGGCGAGGGAATCTGGGCAGCCTGCGGTATCAATGAGTCTGGTGTCGCAATGACAGCAACAGAGACTATCACATCGAATCCTCGTGTGCTCGGTGCTGATCCGCTGGTGGAATACCAGAAGAAGTGGGAATCAGAAAATCTGTATTTCGGAACTGATTCGGTGATAGAAGAGGAAGGAACTGATGAGGAGAAGGCAGGTGGAATCGGAGAAGAGGACCTGGTAGTCATCACGCTTCCGTATGTGAGGACTGCCCGTGAGGGAGTGAAGCGTCTCGGAGAACTGCATGAGAAATACGGCACCTATGAGGAGAACGGGATCGGTATTTCTGACAGGGATGAGGTATGGTGGTTCGAGTCTGTAGGCGGTCATCACTGGATCGCAAGGAAGGTCGATGATGACGGGGTGGTCGTGATGCCGAATCAGCTGGGAATCGACAGCCTCGACATGGATGATGCGCTGGGAGAGCAGGTAAGCAATATGTGCTCAGCCGACCTGCTTCAGTTCATAGACAGATATCATCTGGATCTTGAGGATCACGATGATTTTGAAGAGGATGATCATTATGTCATCAATCCCCGTATAGTATTTGGAAGTCATGATGATGCAGACCATGTTTACAATACCCCGAGAGCGTGGTATATGCTCCGCTATCTCGAGGGCAGGGATGATTACGATGGAAATGAGCCTGTATATGGCCCTGAGGATGATGATCTGCCGTGGCAGATTCTGCCTGTAAACAGGGTCACTCCTGAGGATGTGAAGTACCTTCTGTCATCTCACTATCAGGGTACTAAGTACGATCCGTATTTAAGCTATGGTGACAGATCCTATGCCGGAGCATACCGTTCAATCGGTATCAACAGGAATGATTTCCTGGGCTTCGCAGAGCTTCGCCCGGATGCAGAGCCGATAGAGTGGGTGGCTTTCGGAAGCAATGCATTCAATGTGATGGCTCCCTTCTATACGAATGTGTCACAGATACCGGAGTATCTGTCGAATACTACAGGCAGGGTATCGACTGATAATTTCTACTGGACCTCAAGACTCATAGCTGCGCTCTCTGATGCTTCATACGGCAAGTGCCAGAATGTGATCGAGATCTACAATGATTCGGTGATGTCAAAGGCCCATGCCCTCATCAACAAGTTCGATGCGCAGCTTGCAGAAGCAGCAGATGAGGATAAGCAGGCAATCTGCGAGGAAGCAAATGATGAGATCGCAGACATGCTGAAGAAGGAAGCAGATAAGGCTCTGAGCAAGGCACTTTTCTTCAGAAGCAATGACATGAGAAATCAGTATGCGAGATCAGATCACTGATAAGATATAAATAAGCAGTTCAACTGATATTCAGTTGAACTGCTTATTTACAAGCTGGCGGAGTATCGGATAGAGCACTGCTGCGATGATGACTCCGAACACGCCCTGGATGATATTTGCAGGGATGCCTGCTGCGCTGGCTGCAAGAGCTGCGTTGAATGATGAAGCGGTAAATCCTCCTGTAGCTGTAAATACTGCAAGGAAGGTCTCGAATACGAAGTAGGCGATCACCATGAATATCTCGCCAACGACTCCTCCCGTGATTACCGGAACGACATTCTTCTTATTCTGCATGAACTTCTGGACAAGTGCCGTGAGTCCGGAGGCAATGACGGCTACTAGTGCCTTGATGATAAAGGTCGCCGGTACATAGGTGATGTAGCCTGCAATCAGATCTGAGAGCATCGAACCGAAGCCTGCTGCAAGTCCGCCCCAGAGAGGCCCGAGGAAGACTCCAGAGAGTATTACGAATCCGTCACCCGGATGGATGTATCCGTTTGTGACTGTCGGAACCTTGATGATGAAGGTTCCTACGAATGTTAGTGCTGCAAAAAGTGCCGATGTCACGGCAAGTCTCAGCCTTGATGATGACACAGTCTCCTGTGTCTTTTCTGGGTCAATGTGTGTAACCATATTTCTTTTTCCTCCTGACGTTTTTCTTGAATTATAATCAGTTTATGATATTATTGAAATATCCAGTTTCGATTTATTTTATATGACCAGAATCCATAGGAGATTTATATGAAAAATGAACCGGCATATCTCGACATATATTACAAGCTGCGTGATGCCATCGTACAGAAGGCATACAGATACGGACAGAAGCTTCCATCAAAGCGGGTGCTTGCAGATCAGATGCATGTGTCCGTGATCACTGTCGGACACTCGTATGAGCTGCTTGTGGATGAGGGCTATGCGGAGGCCAGGGAGCGGAGCGGATACTATGTCAGCTACAATGATGCTGATCCCTTTCTCGCTCAGAAACCATCATCAGATGAAGAAACCGGCCGGGAGGAATATCATGAGAATTTCGTCATGCCGCCGGTGCCTGACTTTTCCTTTAATTCGTATGCGAAGGCCGTGAGAAAGGTATTAAATGACGAGGGTGAGAGGCTTTTTGTGAAGTCAGAGAACCAGGGACGGTATGATCTCAGGCAGGCGATAGCATCATATCTCATGCGTAACCGCGGGATGAATGTGAGCCCGGGGCAGATCCTTGTCGGGAGTGGAGCTGAGTATCTGTACGGAATCGTGGTCGCTATGATCGGACGTGACAGGACGTATGCTGTCGAGGATCCGTCGTATGAGATGATTGAGAAAATATACCGGCAGAACGGCGCAGAGGTCGAAAGGCTCAGAATGGGCCCTGACGGAATACTGAGCAGCGAGCTGCAGAGGGCGGAAGCAGGAGTGCTCCATGTGACACCATTTCACAGCTATCCGTCAGGAGTCACGGCGGATGCGACAAAGCGCACAGAGTACGTGAACTGGGCGAAGCACCGGAACGGCTATATCGTAGAGGATGATTATGATTCTGAATTTACGGTGAAGAGCAGGCGTGAGGATACCCTTTTTTCAATGGAACCGATGGAGCACATCATCTACATTAATACCTTCAGCCGCACGATCTCACATGCGACGAGGATCGGCTACATGGTGCTGCCGGCGGCCCTGGCTGCCGACATGCTGTCAAAGGTCGATTTCTATTCCTGCACGGTCCCCGTCCTCGACCAAGCGGTGCTACGTGAGCTTCTGAATTCAGGCGAGTTCGAGCGGCATATCAACAGGGTGAGGAGGAAGCTCAAAAGGTGAAAAGTCAATTGCGAATTGTATGAGTCTAATGTATAATAGCCTCATTGGAGGATACAGTAATGGGTGTTAATGAAGACATCGGCAGAGCGGCCGATGAGATTATAGACAGAGTCACGGACGCAGTAATGAACGGGAATTACAAGCACCTGAGCCAGGACCTGGGACAGACTGTGAAGAAGAACCAGCAGATCATATCCGAAAGCATCAGGTCATCCGGCAGGCCTCATGTGGCACACCCGCAGCAGGGTACGCAGAGACAGAACGGTACGAATTACAATCCGTATGCGGCCGGGGCATCAGCACATAATACGATGCAGCAGGCGCAGGATATGAAAATGCACCATACGCCGTTCATGAGACAGGTGCTCAATGTCAACAGTCTCGCTGCATCGAAGAGAATGTTCAGGGGCTTCGTCACTACGAATATAGTGATAGTGGTGGTATTTGCAGTGATCGCACTGATCACAGGACTTACCGGCAGCAGGAGTGTGAGCATTCTGATGATAGTCGGAGCGTGCGTGTTCGGCATGCTGGCTGCTATTTTTGCGCATTTTCTGAACGGCACGAAGAAGGAACAGGAGCTTAATTCCATTTTCATTAAGTATCAGCACATCATCGGAAACAGCGAATATTTTTCCATAGATGATCTGTGTGTGAAGACCGGACAGGCGAAGGACGAGGTGGTAGCAGATTTCAAGAGACTGATGTCTGCGGGAATGCTTCCGGGTGCATCTATCGATTCGGGCAAGACTACGCTGATCCTTTCGGATTATGCCAGAATAGAATACAAGAACCTGCTTCGGAACGAGCAGAACAGGCAGGAGGCTGACAAGGGTCTGCCCCAGGAGGCAATCGACATCCTGCAAAAGGGTGACGAGTATATCGCGCGTATTCACATGGCGAATGATCTGATCCCGGGAGAGGCAATGTCAGACAAGCTCGATGACCTTGAGAATATCATGAAGAAGATTTTCGCAGAGGTCAGGAAGAACCCTGAGAAGAGCGGAGGCCTGCGCAGGCTGATGGACTACTATCTCCCGACCACGCTGAAGCTGGTCGAGGCGTATGCGGATATGGATACGCAGCCGGAGACAGAGAATATTGCTTCATCGAAGAAGGAGATCGAGAATTCGCTCGATGTGATCAATCAGGCCTGCACGAGGATTTTTGACGAGATGTTCGAGGATGAGAACTGGGACATAACGTCCGATATCAATGTCATGAAGACGATGATGAAGCAGGACGGGCTTGTGGATGATGATTCCACAATGAAGACAGGCAACCAATAATTTTTTATAGAAAGGAAATATATGAAAACCAGAGTCGCAGTCATGTATGGTGGCAAAAGCGTGGAGCATGAGGTGTCGGTCATTTCGGGGATCCAGGCACTGATGAATATTGACACGGAGAAGTACGAGACCATCCCTGTTTACATCACGAAGCAGAACGAATTCTATGTGGGTGATGACATCGGGAAGATCGAGGCATACAAGGATATCAAGGGCCTTCTCGAGAGATCACAGAAGGTCGTCTGGGTCAATGAAGGTGACAAGGTAGTCCTGTCACCATATCCGAAGAAGATGTTCGGCGGGATGAAAGATATCGAGGTGGATGTTGCCTTCCCGGTGGTTCACGGAACGAATGAGGAGGACGGAACACTGATGGGCTTCCTGAAGACTCTTGGCGTACCGTTCGTTGGCTGCGATGTGACAGCATCAGCTATTGGCATGGACAAGTATATATCGAAATGCGTGCTGAAGGATGTGGACATTCCGGTTCTTGACTGCGTATGCTTCCACGAGGATGATTATGCTGATATGGAAAAGCTGCTCGATACGGCCGAGGCAAAAGTCGGCTATCCTGCAATCGTGAAGCCGGTAAACTCCGGTTCATCAGTCGGAATCTCAATGGCCCGCACCAGAGAGGAGCTCACGAAGTCGATCGATGATGCATTTACCTATGCCTCGATCGTGCTCGTGGAGCATGGAATCGAGAAGCTGAAGGAGATCAACTGCTCCGTGCTCGGAGATGATTCTGGTGCTAAGGCATCAGTTCTCGAGGAGCCGTTCCATACGAAGGACATCCTCTCATACAAGGATAAGTATGAGAGCGGCGGCGGAAAGACCGGCTCGAAGGGCATGGCTTCTGTCCAGCGAAAAATCCCTGCAGACCTGCCAGAGGAGACCACTAAGCAGATCCAGGAGTATGCAGTCCGTGCGTTCAAGGCCTTCGGCTGCAACGGTGTAGCACGTATCGACTTCATGATCGACGAGGAGACAGGCAAGCTGTATTTCAACGAGATCAATACGATTCCCGGCTCGCTGTCATTCTATCTCTGGGAGCCAACAGGTCTTAAGTACAAGGATCTTCTCGACCAGCTGATTCAGATGGCCTTAAAGCGCGCGAGAAAGTACCAGAACCTGACCTTTACCTTTGATACGAATATCCTCGATTCCGCGTCATTTGGCGGAGCAAAGGGTGTGAAATAAGAAAAAATAAAACCGGGCCCCTGATCCAATTATCAAGGATCAGGGGCCTTTTGCATTTTGATAAGAGGGGTAAGCTGAGTTATTTCACTTCTGCGAGAGAGAAGTTGTCGAGATATACATGATGCTCGTCAGTGATCTGATTGCCGGCGATTGCTCCAAGGCTTATGCTGAGCATTGCATTGGAATCTGTATCACTGTTCATGGTGAAGGTCTTCTCGTATGTCTTCCACTCAGAGGTTACATCGATATTATTATCACCGGAATATACATCCCAGTTATTATCGCTGGTTCCATCACGCTGCATTACCACGCTGATCTGTCTGTCCCTGGTGCTTCTTGCATCGAAGGTCAGCTTGTACTTCTTTCCCTTGACGAGCTTTACTCCGTACTGCTTCACCTGGACGTTCCAGTCAGCATCGCCGGTATTTCTGATATCACAGTCGAGGGCGTTGTCATTGCCTGCCTGGATGGAATCTACTCCGAATGTAGCGTCGCTGGATGCGTATGACCCGGTTGTGTATCCGGCCAATCCACCATTGAAGGATGAGTTCTTAATGAGTGCATCTTCAACGATCGATACATTATCTAGATAATATGTGCCTGGCTTTTTGAACTGGAAGCTGATGGAGGAATTCTTGCGGTTCTTGTTCTTCGAAATCTTCACCGTGTAAGAGTACTTCTTCAGGTTCTTTGCTTTCTTCAGGTTTACGTTTATCTTTTTACCTGCAACATTTACGGTCAGAGCCTTCTTCGTATTCTTTGCTGCGGAAGCATCGAAGCTTACAGCATAGTTTCCTTTTGCTATTGGAGAAAGCCCGGTCTGCTTCACAGTAACAGGCTTCTTTGATCCCTTAGGTACCACGATCTTCAGGCGTCTTACGAGGTTGTCGTTGGTGACACTCACCTTTGCTTTGCCCTTGTTGGAAACGGTCCAGTAACCAAGTCTCTTCGAGCCCTGGTCGAATGAGCCGTTGTAGACGTAGTTGCCATCAGGACGGACAGTTTTCTCTGTCTTTTCAGGGATCTCATCACCTGATACATGGGTGAGCTTTACATTTGAAATCATGACTGGTGCTGTAGAGCCCTGGTTTCCGAGATTGAATTCGAGGCAGCCGTTTGCATCTGTCTTGGAATCCATTGTGAAGTCAAGGGTATATGTCTTTTTCTCTGTGCCGATCTCCTGGGTGGTATCTGCGAGGTATCTGGTCCAGCCGTTGTCAGGACCCTCGATATCTACGATGATATTTCTCTTCTCATCAGCCACAGCATCGAACGACAGCTGATATTTCCATCCGCGGTACATCGGGACACCGCTCTGCTTCAGCTGTGTGCTGTATGCGACACTTCCTTCAGCGGCAGGTGTGATTTTTACTGAATTGCCACTGACCTCAGCCTTTGAGCCTGCTGCATCTGACTCTGTGTGGAATACCCAGTTGTCTGTGGCACTCTCGTCAGTTGCGATATCCTTTGAAAAGTCGCCGTTCAGTACATAGCTTCCATTTGCATCGGCTTTTCTGAAGGTAACTTCCTTTACGGGCTTTTTTGCCTTTGCTTCTTCTTTGGCATAGGTCTTCTTATCCTTCTGATATACGCGTACATAGTCGATATCATAGGACTGGTTTGACATATCCTTTACTGCGGCCATGTCAGGATTTGTGACCCAGCTTCCACCGACAGCGAGGTTCAGGATCACATAGAAATTCTGATCAAAAGGAGCCGGATATGTGATCTGGTTATTGTCGTCGGTTCCGGTGTACCAGTCGGAGGTGGTATATACAGGCTTGTCATCTACATACCAGGTGAGCTTTCCCGGCTCCCAGTCGAGTGCGAATACATGATAGCTGTCTGCAAAGCTTTTGTCTGTGAGTACATCTGTACCCTGGTTCTGCTTGTGCCCTGAGCCATTATCATATCCGTAGTGGACGGTGTGGTACGACTTATTCGTCTCCTGTCCCATGACCTCTGCGATGTCGATCTCTCCGCACTTAGGCCACTGTCCGTACAGCCCCTCATTGCTGGCCATGAGCCAGAATGCCGGAAGATATCCCTTACCCGTAGGAACCTTGACACGGGCCTCGAAACGACCATAGGTGAAGTCGTGCTTGCCCTGTGTGTTGATACGGCCGGATGTGAAATCGTAGTCACTTACGTCATCTGTCTTTGAGGCGTCCTTCGCTTTTGCCGTAGGCTGAATCTTCAGTATGCCGTCTGAAAGTGTGACTGCATCACTCACATGAGCCTCATCTACATACGACTGAAGCTCGCTGTTGACCCATCCTGGTTCATGAGCCTCGACGTTCCAGTCCTTTGTATTCAGGCTGCTTCCGTTGAATTCATCATGCCATGCCAGGTGATATCCTTCCTTGCTGTATTTGTCAGCAATCTGAGCCTCCTCTGTTTCTGCGGCACCCGCATAAACTGCCGGTGCGATTCCGATACTGCCTGCTGCAAGTGAAAATGTGAGTGCAGCAGCGCATGCCCTTGTAAATCTGCTATTTTTCCCCATGACGTTCTCCTTTCATATTTTCTTTGGGAATTTTATAAAATTTATATCAGAGAGCGGGAACTAAATATATCTTTTTTCAGATAAAAATGTCAGATTCATGCACTAATTTTTTTATAGAAATTTAATATGCAATGGGGTATAATTTTCATGCAGAGTTGATTTATTTTTATTGATAAGGGAAAGAAAATATGGCAGAAATATTTGAAGCGATAAATGAGCCTGACAAGAAGAAGCATCCGATAGCAGTATTTGACTCGGGGGTTGGGGGTATCTCAGTTCTCCGCGAGCTGGTGCGAGTGATGCCGAAGGAAAAATTTTACTTCTATGGTGACTCAGCAAACGCTCCATATGGTACGAAGTCGAAGTACGAGGTGCTGCAGCTGACCAGGGATCATGTGGAGAGCTTTATTGACAAGGGAGCCAAGGGAGTCTGCATCGCCTGCAATACAGCGACCTCGGCGGCTGTGAGGCAGCTGAGGCTCGAGTATCCTGAGCTTCCGATAGTTGGCATTGAGCCGGCTCTGAAGCCTGCGGTATCATTCATGGATCATCCGAAGGTGCTCGTGATGGCGACTCCTATGACTATCCGCGAGGAGAAGTTCCAGGATCTGATGAAGAAGTATGGCGAGGAGGCTGAGGTCTATCCGCTTGCATGTCCTGGGCTCATGGAATATGTCGAGGCAGGCAGGACCGGTTCAAAGGAAGTTCAGGATTTTTTAAATGATCTTCTTGCAGACTATGCGCCTGGCGGGAAATATGGTCCGATGGATGCAGTCGTCACAGGCTGTACTCACTATCCATTTGTCGCGGATCAGATAGAGATTGCTCTCGGCGGTGGAACCCGTGTTTTCGATGGAGCCAATGGCACAGCCCGTGAGATGCGTCGCCGCCTGTTCGCGGCAGATCTTCTCCTGCCAGAAGAGCGCCACCCGGGCCCTCTGTCAGATGACCAGATTCTGTCACGAGTGAAGTTCGAGAACTCAGCCAAGGACAGGGATGCGAAGATAGAGCTGTGTAAGAAGCTGCTGCTTATGAAATAAATATTTTTCACGGACAAAACCTGCACAATCAGAATATCGGATATTATCGAAAAATGAAGCATCGCCGGCAGTGATAGCTTCGAAGCGGGCATATTTTAGCTTCATTTTATGAGTTCAGCAGAATATTCAGGATTTCATGCGGGTCTGACGCGAAATATGTCGGGCCTGCTTTTTTGATGCTTTCAGAATCGCCGTATCCATAGGTGACCGCGATTGAGTCGATGCCTGATCTATGTGCACCGTCTATGTCGAAGTGTGTATCTCCGATCATGATGCACTCACTTTTATTAAGAGAAAAATTGTCGACAGCCCGGTTTATAAGTCTGTCCTTATCAGATGAAGGATCATCACGCGCGGGTCCGATGACGCCGCGGAAAAGATTCATGATTCCGAGCTTCTCCAGAATGAGACATGCGGAATCCCAGACCTTGGAGGTCACTACGAAGCAGTCTTCTCCTGCATCATTGCACCTCTGAAGCAGCTTCACAATACCCGGATATATAGTGACATCATACATAGCGCCGGCCTCATACTTCTCGCGGTAGATACGCGTAGCCTCGGCGGCCTTTTCCTCGCTGAAGCCATACAGATTCCGGAACGAGTCCATAAGCGAAGGGCCTACGAACCTTCGCAGCTTCTCCACAGGCTCATCGTGATACCCGAAGTGGTCAAGAGCATACTGTGCCGTGCCCATGATGACAGCACCCGAATCAGTGATCGTGCCGTCCATATCAAAGAAAATATTTCTGTACCTCATAATGCGCGATTATAGCACAGTTAGAATCGACGGGCAATAAAAGAAAAGATGAAAAATATCCTGATTTGTGCTAATATATTCCTGATTGCATCCGATATAGAAATATGGATGACTATAAGGAGAAACGGATTTCTCCGTGAGAATACGATGTGACAGGAGATGGATTTCCTGAAGCAGCGGATATGGAGACTCAATGGTAAAGGGATTATATACAGCATACACCGGCATGGTCGAGGAACAGAGAAGGCTCGATGTCATGAGTAATAATCTGGCAAATGCCACGACAGCCGGATACAAGAAGGAAGGCACGACTAATGCAGCCTTCCGCAGGCAGCTGGCCCTCCGGATCAGGGATTCAGGCAATTTCATGTTTGCACGTGGCATAGGCGATATCCAGCAGGGTGACAAGGTCGGAGAGACATATACTGATTACAGTCAGGGCAGCTTCAAGGTGACAGATGAGAAGTCAAATCTTGCAATAGGCGGTGACGGATTCTTCGCAATCGCCTATACCGACAAGCAGGGCAATTCCTCAGTCAAGTACACAAGAGATGGTGAGTTCACAGTAGACAGCCAGGGATATTTCCGTACAGGAAATGGTGATTATCTGCTGGATATGAACGGTGCTACATCAGGACAGATATCAGAGGCCAATTTCGTGCGTGTAGATCCGCTCCAGAGCTACACAGTAGATCCGGAAGGCCGTATCTGGCAGAACAACACAGCGGTTGATCAGGTCGGAGTAGTGGATGTGAATGACACAGACTATCTGGCACACTATGGCGAGAATCTCTACGATCTCGTGAATGGCGGTTCCGTCACTCAGGGAGCCAACTACCAGATAGAGCAGGGAGCCCTCGAGACCAGCAATGTCAATGTGGTAGACGAGATGGTTTCCATGATCACGATTCAGAGAGCTTATGAGGCCGGAGCCAAAATGATCCAGGCCGAGGACGAGACGCTTGAATCCGCAGTATCTCAGGTGGGTTCTGTAAGCTGAGCTTATAAATGAATTTGAGCGAAGCTGACGAATAGAAATATCTGTCAGCGCAAATAGTTAGGAGCGAAGATTAATATGATGAGAGCACTTTGGACCGGAGCCAGTGGCATGAGAGCCCAGCAGACTTCGGTAGATACGATTTCAAACAATCTGGCAAATGTAAATACAGTAGGATACAAGGCCAAGAGCACAGAGTTCAAGTCACTCCTGTATCAGGATCTGCAGAGCCCGACCACATCAGCGAATGGCGATCCGAAGCCTACTCAGGCACAGGTAGGACTCGGCACAAGGGTAGCGGCCACGAAGTCAAGCTTCGCAACAGGCATCCAGCAGGCAAGCGACAACCCGGCAGCCTGCTTTATAGACGGCACAGGTTTCTTCGGAGTGCAGGGCTCCAATGGACAGACCTACTACACCCGTGACGGAGATTTCAACTGGACAATAGATAATGACGGAGCGAGAGTGCTCACGAATAATAACGGCTTGAGAATTCTTGATACCAATGGCCGCAGGATCACAGTCCCTAATAACGCATCCACGGAGCATATAGTAGTAGATCCGGACAGCGGCGCCATAAGCTACAAGCAGGCAGACGGCACATACCGTGCGACAGGACAGAGCATAGGTATCTGGCAGTTTTCGAATCCGAACGGACTCTCAGAGGAGGGCGGCAATCTCTGGGGCGCTACGGCAGCCAGCGGAAATGCGATCAATGAGCGGACGACGAACCTGAATATCATCAGGAGCTCGATCAAGCAGGGATATATCGAGGGCAGCAATGTCCAGCTGGCAGATGAGATGGTCAATCTGATCATTGCGCAGCGTGCATACGAGATGAATTCAAAGTCTATCACGACCTCGGATTCGATGCTCGAGACAGCAAATAATCTCAGGAGATAATTATGGCAGTTAGTACAGATTATTCGTCTTCATACCTCAGTGTCATGAATCAGCAGGCGCAGAACCTCACTGATTCGAAGAAGACAGGGGATATCACGAGACAGGCAGAGAGCCTGGGGAAGGGCTCATCCACAGAGGATCTGAAGAGTGCCATGAAGTCATTCGAGTCGTATTTCGTGGAGCAGATGATCAAGGAAGTCAAGAAGACAAATGATGCCCTGAAGCCGGATGACGATACAGATGGCTGGGCAGGCCAGATGTCGGATATGTATATGGATTCCACGATTTCAACGCTTGCGAGCGAGATCGTAGACAAGTATGGAGACAATTTCACGGATGAGATGGTAGATCACATGAAGCTGGAGTATGGAATCACGGACGATGACAACAATTGAAGGATACGTAGACCACATCATATTCAGAAATGAAGAGAATGCCTACACGGTGCTCGTTCTGATACCGAAGGAACCGGTGTTGGAGGAGGATCTGGATGATCCGGACGAGATAACCTGTGTAGGTATTTTTGCGTCAGTGACAGCAGGAGAAAATCTGAAGGTCACCGGCGATTTTGCCATGCACGAGAGCTTTGGCATGCAGCTGAAGGTGAAGACCTATGAAGAAGTGGCACCGACAGATACGCAGTCGCTGGAGAGGTATCTCGCATCAGGAGCCGTGAAGGGCATCGGCCCAGCACTCGCTTCCCGTATTTTAAAAAAATTTGGCGACAAGACATTCGAGATTCTTGAAGTAGAGCCTGAACGACTCGCTGAGGTCAAGGGCATCAGCCGCAACAAAGCCATGCAGATAGCCGAGGATCTGAGAAAAAAGAGCAACCAGCGGATGGTAATGCTCGAACTCTCGAAACTCGGGATTACTGCAGGTATGTCATTAAAGATTTTTAATAAATATGGTCAGGCCGCCATGAGCGTGATCAAAAAGAATCCATACCGGCTCGCCGAAGATATTGACGGCATTGGATTCCGCACGGCCGATGACATAGCGCTTGCAGCAGGTTTCTCGATGCGCAGCGAAGAGAGAGCCAGGGCGGGGATCATGTATGTGCTGTCACAGACCAGGGCGCAAGGCAATACCTATATGCTGCGTGATGACCTGATAGACAGGTCTGTAAGGCTTCTCAACGTGACATCAGAGATGATTGAAAATCTGATCTTTGACCTGACTATGAACCGCAGGATCAAGGTGGTCGGAGACGAGGTCTATGAATACCCGCTGTTTCGCATGGAGCAGAGGAGTGCGGCAAAGCTTCTCACACTGAAGAACCGCTTTGCAGTTGAGGAGAAGGGCATTGATGATGCAATCTCCCAGATCGAGACTGAGGAGCAGATGACTCTCGATGAGAACCAGCGAAAAGCGGTACAGGAAGCGGCTGAGAATGGCATCCTGATACTCACTGGAGGCCCTGGTACAGGAAAGACAACTACCATCAGATCGATCATCAGATATTTCAGAAACGAAGGACTTGAAGTCTGTCTCGCGGCACCGACAGGAAGAGCTGCAAAGAGGATGAGCGAAGCCTGCGGGCAGGATGCCCAGACTATACACAGACTTCTCGAAGTGCAGAAGGGTGGGACCACGGATGACAGTGAACCGGGCTCCAATCCGGGCATCTTCGGCCGCAATGAAGAGAATCCGATAGAAGCCGATGTCGTGATCATAGATGAGATGTCGATGGTAGACATCACTATTTTTTACTCGCTGCTACGGGCGCTTGATGAAGGAATGAGACTCGTGCTCGTCGGTGATGTGGACCAGCTGCCATCGGTCGGCCCGGGAAATGTGCTGAAAGATCTGATAGCGTCAGAGGCATTTCCGGTCGTGAGACTGACGAATATTTTCCGCCAGAAGGATACCGGGGACATAGTCCTGAATGCCCACAAGATCAGGAACGGTGAGGAGGTCACGCTCGACAACAGGAGCCGTGATTTTTTCTTCCTGAAGAGATACGACGCCAATCATATCATATCAGTGGTGATCCAGCTGCTGAAGGGGAAGCTCAAGGATTATGTGCAGTCGGAGGCATTTGACATACAGGTGCTCTCGCCTACGAGAAAGGGGCTCTGCGGCGTCGCGAATCTCAACAGGATCCTGCAGGAATACATGAATCCGCCATCTGAGAGCAAGTATGAGAAGCAGTTCGGCGATATAGTTTTCCGTGAGGGCGACAAGGTCATGCAGACGAAGAATGACTATGATATCAGCTGGGAAGTCGTGAGTCCGCGCGGCATTCCGGTAGATCAGGGAAGTGGCATCTTCAATGGCGACCTTGGAAAAATACTCGAGATCAACGATTTTTCCAACAGCGCGAGAATTGAGTTCGACGACGGACATATAGTTGACTACCCTTATGCGAATCTCGAGAATCTGTCACTGGCGTATGCGATGACGATCCACAAGTCGCAGGGAAGCGAGTATCCGGCGGTCATCATACCACTGCTGGCGGGCCCGGAAGTGCTATACAACAGGAATCTCCTGTACACCGCAGTCACAAGGGCGAAGAAGTGCGTGATCATAGTCGGGGATGAAAAAGTTTTCTACAATATGGAACGAAATGACCGCCAGCAGAAGCGTCTGAGCGGTCTTGAAGAGAGGATCAGGGAGGCAGAGGAGAATGAAGAGGTCAGATTTTAGGAGGGTGATTTTTCCACCGAGATGTCCGTCATGTGATGAGGTACTGGCTCCGGATGAGAGGACATTCTGCGCGGACTGCATGAAGCTCGTCCACAGGGTGAGCGGGAATTACTGTGTGCGCTGCGGCAGACAGCTGACAAAAGAACTAGAAGTGATGTGTGAGGACTGCTCCCGGAAGACGCATATGTTTTCCGAGGGCAGATCTCTTTATGTATATGACGGACCCATGCGAGAGGCGATGTACCGGTTCAAGTATGCCGGGAGGCGCTCGTATGCGGACAGCTTCGCAAGAGATGCAGTAGACCTGTGGGGAGACTGGATTCAGGGAATGGACTTTGATATGATAGTGCCAGTGCCCATGTATTCCGGGAAAAGGAAAACCCGTGGCTTCGATCAGGCCGAGGTCTTTGCGCGCGCACTCGCTGAGGAAACGGGGATTCCCTGCGTCCATCTGCTCGACCGGGTGATGGCGACTCCGCCGATGAAAGGACTTTCTCCCGAGGAAAGACGAAAGAATCTCAAAAACGCTTTTCAAGTAAGGGATTTTGATGTAAAATCAAAGAGAGTGCTTCTCTGTGATGATATTTACACCACGGGGTCCACTATGGATGCAGCAGCTGAGAGGCTTTTAGAGGCCGGAGTATCGGATGTCTGCGGAATGTTTATATGTACAGGAGAATAGAGGCGGAAGACTCATAGTAGGAAGGGTGGTAAAATGGACATCAGGAACTGCAGGAAGTGTGGAAGGATATTCCAGTACAGCGGCACGGGGCCGGTTATCTGCGAGAACTGCAAGAGAGAGCAGGAGAAGGTCTTTGAGAAGGTCAGGGATTACATAAGGGACAATCCTGGTGCTAGTATGAATCAGGTATCTGAGGAGAATGATGTGTCGATCAATCAGATACAGCAGTGGGTGCGTGAGGAGAGGCTCGAGTTCTCGAGGGATTCAGGTGTGACATTCTACTGCGAGAAGTGCGGAGCGCCGATCAGGACAGGCAGATACTGCAACAACTGCAAGTCCAGCATGGCACAGGATCTCGAGGGCATGTACCACAAGCCGCAGTCAGCGCTTACAAAGCCGAAGAGGAAGAGCGAGCGTGATGCCATGAGATTTATGGGAAAGCAGGATATCTGATTTGATAAATGAGGACAGGGTCAGGAAAATGACCCGTATCGCGATCAGGGAGGAGAGAGCCGGGTACAGGATACAAACGGCAGACGGGCTTGATCAGAAGCATTTCGTGTCGTATTACGGAGTCAGAAGCTTTTTCTTCGGGACGATACTGTATTTCATAGTCTTCGCCATACTGGCGGCAGCGGCTTTTTCAGTATTTGTCATTCCGGTCACGAGGCTTACCGTAGCAGTGCTGGTATTCGGAGGTATTCTCGGATATCTGTTTTTTCTGCTGGGGTATCTCAGGTACGAGAGGCACAGGAATATCGCGAGATACGAGGAGTACCGTCGCACAATAAGAGAACAGCAGGAGGATATGGAAGAACTGGCTGCCCTATATGAGGCAGAGGACAAGGAAAGCCACAAGGAATCACAATGAAGCTAGATCTGGCGGTCAGAAGCCATGTAAGCAATTTCATATCAAGGCATGAGAATGTGCTCAGAAGGATACTCGGTGCAGCCTGGACCCTGTTAGGTGTATCGGTCGTATCAGGCGCATTCGGCTTTTCAGATCTCCTTTCGTCGGTGGCAGTCAGGCTGCTTCTGACGGTAGCGGGATTCTTTCTTCCATCATCGGGAATAGCAGTGATGCTCGTCATCTATATGGTACTGCAGGTGCTCTCGCTCTCGCAGTCCATCGGTATTCTCGTGTTTTTCATGTTTGCTGTATTCTATATATTCTGCTATTCGTATAAGGCCAGATTCTACAATATGCTTCCGGGTATCGCCATATTCTACCGTGCATCTATCCCGTATGTGGGGCCGATGGTGGCCGGACTTTTCGGTGGATACCATGAGGTGACATCTGTTATAGGCGGAAGTGTGATCGCATACTATCTGAAGACAGTTCATGATGCGATCCCGTCTATATCAGAGGGCTCTGACGGCACGGGTGCGCTGGACCTGCTTTCTACAATGGTTTCGGGAAGCGGATTCTATTTTTTCATAGCATCCATGATAGTGCTTTTCCTTGCAGTATGTACGATCAAGAACCTGCGGGTATCATATTCGTGGATTATTGCGGTCATAGGTGGTACAATAGCAGAAATGCTGATCATGTTCGGCGGTGTCATGTTCTTCGGACAGGGGCCGGAGATCTGGGTGCTGATCGGCGGTAATATAGTGAGTCTTCTGGTTGGCATACTGTGTGCACTTCTTTTCAGGAATCTTGATTTCTCAAGGGTTGAGAGGGTGCAGTTCGAGGACGATGATTACTATTATTATGTGACGGCAGTTCCGAAGATACACATAGCAGAAGAGGATAAGGAGATAAAGAAGATTACTTCCGGTACGGAAGAGAAAAGTGATGAAAAGGAGGTGAACGCATGACGGCATTTGCTGACAGAATGAATGGCTGGCTGGCCAATTTTGACCTGACATTCCCGACCGTGCATGTGATAGACATAGTCGAGATCATCATCATAGCCTTTTTCATATATGAGATACTCGTATGGCTGAAGAATACCCGTGCGTTCATGCTGATCCGCGGAATCCTGGTGATCGCGGCCTTCTTCGCTCTCGCAGCACTGCTGCAGATGAATACCATCCTGTGGCTGGGTGAGAAGCTGCTGAATGTCGCGATAATAGCGATAGTAGTCGTGTTCCAGCCGGAGCTGAGGCAGGCACTGGAGCAGCTGGGCCGGAACAATCTGTTCCGTGTTCT
Source organism: uncultured Lachnospiraceae bacterium (assembly GCA_900315505.1). Taxonomy (GTDB): domain Bacteria; phylum Bacillota; class Clostridia; order Lachnospirales; family Lachnospiraceae; genus Weimeria. The sequence goes on along the minus strand of OMZG01000008.1, from coordinate 30,288 downwards.
CGCAAACGGCTTTTCAAAGAATTCAAATCTGAGATTCTCGGATCATACTCTCACAGACCTTGTGAAGGCCTGCTATGATATGGGAGCGGTGAAGACCGGTGCACTCATCGTGATAGAGATGGAAACAGGGCTTCAGGAGTACGAGAGGACCGGCATTCCGGTAGACGCCATTCTGTCGAGGCAGCTGCTTATCAATATATTCGAAAAAAATACACCTCTTCATGATGGTGCAGTGCTCGTCCGCGGAGACAGGGTGGTATCAGCTACCTGCTATCTGCCGCTGTCGGACAATATGTCTATATCAAAGGATCTGGGTACTCGTCACAGGGCAGCACTCGGTATTTCAGAGGTGTCTGATGCTGTCACCATAGTCGTATCCGAGGAGACAGGGAAGGTGTCGGTGACCCAGGGAGGAAAGCTGAGACATGATATCACGGCAGAACAGCTCACGAAGCTCCTGCACAGCATCCAGAAGAGAAGGACGCTCGAGGATGTAGCGAAGAGTGACGAAAGGAGGTCATCAGATGAGTCAGAAAATTCATGACTTCTTGACGAAGAACTGGGGCCTGAAGATCCTCGCCATCATCCTATCCTTCATCCTGTGGATAGCGATAGTGAATGTAGATGATCCTACCGAGAAACGGAATTTCACCGCAAAGATATCAATCGAGAACCAGAATGTGGTAAGCGAGCAGGGAAAATACATGTCCGTTGCTGATTCGAATATGTCCGTGACCTTCCGCGTGAGTGCGAAGCGTACGATCATGGACCGCCTGTCAAACAGCGATTTCGTCGCTACAGCAGATATGAATTATCTCGATGACAAGGGCAGGGTTCCGATACAGATCTCCTGCGTGACATATCCGAGAGCAGTATCTATCATTGGAGAGACGCATTACCTGCAGGTAGAGGTCGGCGAGAAGCAGTCGAAGAAATTCGTGATAGAAGGTTCGTCCGGTGGTGATCCTGCCGACGGCTATGCAGTGAAGGATATAGATGTATCTCCGAATGTAGTGACGGTCGAGGGTCCTGCAAGCATTGTGAAGAAGATAGATCACGTGGAGGCAATAGCAGATGTTGACGGCGTGAGCACTGATATATCGGAGAATGTAGTTCCTACCTTTTTCGACAGTGACAATAAGGAGATAAATACCACCCGTCTCACCCTGTCTGTATCTACGGTGAAGGTCAATGTGACGATGGATTCGGTGAAGAGTGTCCCGATAGAGGTATCGAAGCCGACCAGCTCGGAGGTGCCATCCGGTGTATCGATCAATGAGATCACAGCTGATCCGTCACAGGTAGACGTACAGGGCTCGGCAGAGGATCTGAATACGATCAGCAAGATCACGATTCCATTTGCTGATCTGGGCTTCACCGAGACAAATGAGAACTTCGAGACGACGGTTGATATTTCAAGCTATCTGCCGGATAATGTGAAGCTTGAGGATTCTTCACAGGGCAAGGTAAAGGTGACTGTAGACATATATTCGATGACGGACGAGACATTCTCAGTATCGACATCGAATCTCAAGATAAAGGATCTGTCAGATGATTATGAGGCTTCATTTGACGAGGATACCGTATCAGTTGTATTATCCGGGTATGAAAATGATCTGTCAGAGGTGAATGCATCAGAGCTCACCGGTTCTGTGGATGCATCAGGACTGACAGAGGGAAAGCATACGGTCCAGGTGAAGCTGGATCTGCCGGATGGTGTGAAGGCGGACAAAGCGACCGTTTCCATCATTCTGAAGAAAAAGGAGACAGATGAAGGAGATTAAGAAATGCTGAGTCACAGACTGACTATACAGAATCCCACGGGTCTGCACCTGAGACCCGCAGGGGTGCTGTGTCAGGAAGCAATGAAATTCAGGTGTAAGGTCACGTTCCGATACGGACCTGAGGACAGAGGCGAGGCGAATGCGAAAAGCATCCTGTCAGTATTGGGAGCGTGTATCCGAAAGGGAGATGAGATCACGCTGATCTGCGACGGGGAGGATGAGGCCGAAGCAATGCACAAACTCGTACCGATGATCATGGACGGTCTGGGCGACAGACTGTAGGAAGGAGAAAAAGATATCATGATGAATTACAAGCACTATGTAAAGAACCCTGTACTGAATTTCCCTGAAAGGACATGGCCGGACAAGGAGATCACAAAACATCCTGTCTGGTGCTCGGTTGACCTCCGTGACGGCAATCAGGCCCTCGTGGAACCGATGGATGTCGATGAGAAGATGGAAATGTTCGAGCTCCTTCTGAAGCTTGGCTTCAAGGAGATCGAGATCGGATTTCCGGCAGCATCACAGATCGAGTACGATTTTCTTCGCAAGCTTGTAAAGGAGCACAGAATCCCCGATGATGTCAAGGTGCAGGTACTCTGTCAGTGCAGACAGAACCTGATAGACAGGACATTCGAAGCCATTCAGGGCATCCCGAATGTCATCTTCCATATCTACAATTCCACATCTACTCTCCAGAGAGATGTCGTATTCCACAAGGATAAGGAGGGCGTAAAGCAGATCGCCATCGACGGTACGAGAATGGTGAAGGAAGGCCTCAGGAAATATGACGGCAATCTGTGGCTCGAGTATTCACCGGAGAGCTTTACAGGAACTGAAGTAGACTATGCTGCTGAAGTATGTAATGCCGTGATGAAGGAATGGGACAATGCAACAGGCAACCCGGTGATCATCAATCTTCCTGCAACGGTTGAGATGAATACACCGAATGTCTATGCTGACCAGATCGAGTGGATGAACAATCATCTCGACAACAGGGACAATGTGATCCTTTCACTCCACCCACACAATGACCGTGGTACCGGCATTGCCTGTGCAGAGCTCGGACTCCTCGCAGGAGCTGACCGTATCGAGGGAACACTCCTTGGAAACGGTGAGAGAACCGGTAATGTAGATATTTTAAATATCGCATACAATATGTTTTCACAGGGCATTGATCCGGGCCTTGAGATCTCAGATATCAAGGAGATCACAGAGGTCTGCGAGAGATGCACGAAGATGACAGTGGATCCGAGACATCCGTATGCCGGAAGCCTTGTATTTACTGCATTCTCAGGCTCACATCAGGACGCCATCAACAAGGGCGAGCAGGCCATGAAGGAGAGAAATTCTTCCATCTGGCAGGTTCCGTATCTGCCGATCAACCCTTCGGATATCGGAAGAGAGTACGAGCCTGTTGTCCGTATCAACAGCCAGTCAGGCCGTGGCGGAGTCGCCTTCGTCATGGACAAGGTATATGGCTACAAGCTTCCGAAGGTCATGCAGCGTGAGTTCGCTGATGTCATCCAGGAGATCAGTGAGAAGGAAGGCGGCGAGGTAAAGCCGGAGCGTATCATGAAGGAGTTCAAGAAGGAATATCTCGACAAGAAGGATCCGTTCAGGCTCGACTTCGTAGATATCGATGATAATACAGAGGATGAGGATACGCATGTGTCACTCGACTTCAAGTACAATGGAGAGGCCTTCCATTCAGAGGCCGATGGAAACGGACCGGTCGACGCAGTAAAGACCGCCATCAAGCAGTGCGTTCCGGAGGTTGACTTCGTTCTGATCGATTATTCAGAGCATGCACTCGGTGTCGGATCACATGCGAAGGCAGCTGCATACATCGAACTGCAGAATCCGCGTACAGAGAATATCAGCTTCGGTGTAGGACTCTCATCGAACATCACGAGAGCATCTATCCGTGGTATTTTCTCAGCACTCAACAGGATGATTGAGAAAGAGAAGGATTTATAAGTTAGTAGTGTTTAGTCCTGAGTTCTTAGCTCTGAACTTAGAACTTAGGACTCAGGACTAAAAAGGAAATGATGATGCGTAAAATATTATTGACCGGTCCGAATGGACAGCTTGGGAGAGCGGTTACAGAAGAATACAAAAAGGATCAGTACGCTCATATCATTCCTGTCTCCCATGAGGAGATGGCGATCGAGGATCTCGATGCTGTTCTTACCAGGATAGCTGCTGAGAAGCCTGATGTGATCATCAACTGTGCCGCCTATACGAATGTAGATGGCTGTGAGGAGAATACACATCTGGCTGGCAGGATCAATGCTGTAGGCCCGAGGAATCTGGCAATCGCTGCGCAGAAGTGTGGTGCGAAGATTGTTCATATTTCTACTGACTATGTATTCGACGGATGCGGCACGAGGCCATATGTAGAGAGTGATCCTACACAGCCTGTGAGTGCATATGGACGTTCCAAGCTCATGGGAGAAAAGTATGTGAGGGAGCTCTCGCAGAAATACTTCATCATCCGTACTGCATGGCTCTATGGTGACGGACACAATTTCGTCAGGACGATGCTGCGTCTCGCTGAGACTCATGATGAGGTCAGTGTGGTTGATGATCAGGTGGGATGCCCGACAAGCACTGCAGAGCTGGCCAGGATGATCCACTATCTCGAACAGACAGAGCAGTACGGCCTTTATCACGGTGTCTGCCGTGGACAGACGAGCTGGGCTGATTTTGCAGAAGAGATATTCAGACTGTCAGGGAAGACGACAAAGGTCAATCATATATCATCAGATGAATATGAGAAGATGAACCCGCAGTCTGCCAGGAGACCGCATTATTCCGTACTTGAAGACCAGATGCTCACCCTTATATCGCCAGAGGATGGTGAGGGATTTGAGATGAAGACCTGGCAGGATGCATTGAAAGAGTATATAAGTGATGAGGTGTAAGTTAAAAGTTAGAAGCTTCAGGAGTTCTGAATGAAACCGCTTATCAGTGTTATTATACCGGCTTATGATATAGCAGATGAGCTGCCCGGGATGGTCAATGATCTCCTCGGACAGCCATTTAAATTTTTTGAAATAATAATCGTACTCCGTCGTGATGATCCTTCGACTATAGAGACAGCTGAGAAAATGGCTGCCACAGACCAGAGGATCAGAATCGTATACCGTGATGATCCGGGAGTCTCTGCTGGCAGGAATGCCGGAATAGAGGCGGCCGAAGGAGAATATCTGGTATTTCCGGACGGAGATGACAGAATCACAAAAGGGTATCTTGGCACGCTGCTTGGAACTATAGCAGATCCGAGGAAGCCTGTGATGTCAAAGTGGTTTCCGCGTATTTCCGCACAGCTCGGCATCGTGGGATATGATATCGTAAATGGTGACGATGTCATCGACGAGACTGAGGAGAGCGGCATCAGGGTCATGGATCAGGAGGATTTCCTGTGCAGACTCTTTTTCCAGGAAAATTATCAGGGGTATGTATGGAATAAAATCTTCAAAAAGAGTATAATCGACAAATACAGTCTGCGTTTCAACGAGGACTGTTACTATAGAGAGGATCAGCAGTTTGTCTGTGAGTATGCGCTTCACTGCGACGCGATACGGTACAATCCTGCAAGGATGTATCATTACGTGCAGAGAAAGGGTTCGGCGACAGATCTCCTGAATCCTGATGACGGTGTGCTGAGTCTCGATGTGCTTGAGCGCGAGATGACGATGTGTAGAGCTTTTTCAGAGATGAGACATCTGCTGAGAAAGCATGAGGACCCGCAGTGGTATCTCGAGCAGGAGTACGTATTCTATGCACTTGAGATATTCTACCGGATGAGAGTCGTAGAGGATAAGGCATGCTTTAAGGACAGCTATTTCAGGAAGCTTGCGAAGGAGGTCGACTCCATCGACTACTATCCGCTTGACGACTGGGAGGCTGAACAGCTTGAAGCCATGAAGGAATATGCAAAGACAGGGATATTAAAGGATAACAATGAAATACAATGATCTGATAGTAGGCAGCGGACTGTTCGGTGCCGTATATGCGAGAGAAGCACTTGACAGCGGCAGAAGTGTGGCCGTGATCGAGAGGCGTGACCATATTGGCGGCAATGTTTATACGAAGAGGGTGTCTGATATTGATGTGCATGTTTACGGAGCCCATATTTTTCATACATCGGACAGAGAGGTGTGGGAATATGTCAATCGTTTCGCTGAATTCAATAACTACATCAATTCACCGGTAGCCATATACGGAGATGAGTTGTACAATCTGCCGTTCAATATGAATACCTTCAGCAAGATGTGGGGCATTAAGACTCCGGCTGAGGCCAAGGCAAAGATTGCAGAGCAGATCAGGGATCTTGATATAAAAGAGCCAAAGAATCTCGAGGAGCAGGCACTTTCGCTTGTGGGCCGCGATGTCTATGAGAAGCTGATCAAGGGCTACACCGAGAAGCAGTGGGGCAGACCGTGCAACGAGCTCCCAGCATTTATCATCAGGAGACTGCCGCTCAGATTCGTCTATGATAATAATTATTTTACCGACAGGTATCAGGGAATCCCGGTTGATGGATATACGGCGCTGGTTGAGAAGCTTCTGAAGGGCGCGGATATTTTTACCGGAGAGGACTTCTTCGATTTCAGGAAAAATAATACGCTGAAGGACGGCGCCGGGATCGAGTATGACAGGCTGATCTTTACAGGTCAGATCGATCAGTATTTCGACTATCAGTATGGTCCGCTCGAGTACAGATCAGTGCGTTTCGAGACTGAAGAGCTCGATACAGACAATTATCAGGGCAATGCAGTTGTGAACTATACATCAGCAGATGTGCCGTATACCCGTATCATCGAGCACAAGCATTTCAATTTCGGAAAGCAGCCTACGACCATTATTTCACGTGAATATTCATCTGAATGGAAGCCTGGTGTCGAGCCGTACTATCCGATCAATGATGAGAAGAATAATGAACTGTATCAGAGGTATGCTGATCTCGCAGGGAAGGAAAAGAAGAAGGACGTTTACTTCGGGGGAAGGCTGGGGCAGTATAAGTATTACAACATGGATCAGGTGATCGCAGAGGCACTTTCGCTCTCTGAAGAGATACTGTGAGGTAGAAAATGCTAAAACCGGCAGACTGGCTTGACCGGATCTTCGACCGTATTTTCACGAGGCATCCGAAGAGCCGCAAGGTAGAACCTTTATACCACAAATATAAGGAACTCATGCTGTATGGAATGTTCGGCCTGGGGACCTTTATCATAGCGCTGTTTACATACTGGCTGTTCACGGAGCCGATGCACATGAATGTCCTTGTGGGCAATGCCCTGTCATGGATATTTGCGACGGCATTTGCCTTTATCACGAACAGGCACTTCGTATTTTACAATCACACATCCGGAGTCTTCGCCTTTTTCTATCAGCTCGGAGCCTTCTGTGTAGGCCGTGTCCTGACGCTTGGGATAGAGGAGCTGATGCTCGGCATTCTGATCGGTGTAATGCATCTGCCGAATATGCTGATCAAGGTTCTTGCACAGATTGTCGTGATCACGCTGAACTATGTTTTTTCAAAGATATTTGTTTTCAAAAAGGAATAGTGGACTGGCTGTATGAGTAAGAAAATGGAATCCATGAAGCATCTGTACCGGGGGATTTCGAATATCGTCATCACCCTCGTGGTCACGGTGCTTTTTTCCTATGTATGGGAGGAATGGCTCAATATCCTTCTTGACAGGCCGTTCCTGACCCTCGGCGGTACGACGATGATCGTGATCTACATGATCCTCGCTATTTTCTTCATCCATGGCTTCGGTGGATATGATATAGGCGTCAGCAGGATATCGCATGCTTCGATCGGGTGCGCGCTGGCTTCGCTAATCGTGAATTTCCTGATGATGGTCTTCACGGTCATGATGGTCGGCTACAAAAGCCTGATCCCGGGAATCATCGTCGCGTATGTAGAGCTGTTCCTTGCGGATGTGATCATACTTTTCATCATTACCTATGTGCTGACATGGCTGTACAGGAGGATTTTCCCACCGTACCAGATGCTGCAGATCCACGGGGAGCATGTAAATAATCTCGATCACAAGATGGGACTCCGGCGTGACAAATACGTGATCGCCGAGACTGTGATGGATACGGCTCCGTTCGATGTGATCACAGCAAAAATCGATAAGTATGAGGCGGTGCTCATCAATGATGTTCCGTCCGAATTAAAAAACAAGATTCTGAAGTATTGCTTTGACAGACAGAAAAGAGTATACTTCACCCCGAAGATTTCGGATATCATAGTAAAGGAATCCGAAGAGCTGAATCTTTTTGATTCGCCGTTGTATCTTTCGAGAAATATTGGTTTCTCGCTTGGACAGAGGATAGTGAAAAGGACCGGAGATATCATTCTCTCGCTTCTGGGAATCGCTATTACCTCGCCCGTAATGCTTATTGTGGCCATCATGATCCACTCGTATGATAAGGGGCCTGTGTTTTATAAGCAGGAGAGGTACACGATCCACAAGAAGAGGTTTAAGGTCATCAAGTTCCGCAGCATGATAGTGGACGCTGAGAAAAAGAGCGGAGCAAGGCTTGCAAGCGAGAATGATGACCGTATCACTCCGATAGGACATTTCATCAGGGCTACGCGAATCGATGAGATCCCGCAGTTCTTCAATATACTGAAGGGTGATATGTCCTTTGTGGGCCCGCGTCCTGAAAGGCCCCAGATCCACGAGGAGTACTGCGAGAAGGTTCCGGAATTCGATTTCAGACTCAGCGTCAAGGCCGGACTCACCGGATATGCGCAGGTCTACGGCAAGTACAATACGACTACCTATGACAAGCTGAAATTTGATATGATATATGTCCAGAAGGCATCGATCATTCTGGATCTGCAACTGATACTTCTGACCTTAAGGGTCGTTTTCCAGAAGGAAAGCACCGAGGGCGTTGAAGAAGGAGAAAAAACAGCAAAATGAAAAAGTATATCAAGGGTTTCTACGATTACCGTTTCCTGTTAAGTGAGCTGGTAAAGCGTGGAATCAGGCTCAAGTACAGAAAAAGTTACCTTGGAATCGTGTGGTCACTGATCGAGCCGCTGATGACGACTGTGGTACTCGTAGTAGTATTCGGAGCCCTTTTCGACAGGCTCTCTGATCCGACATTCGCGACCTATATCATGTGTGGTCGTCTGACGTTTACATTTTTCCAGAATGGCACAAAAGGCGCGAGTAAGGCCATCCGTGGCAATGCGGGCATGATCAAGAAGGTGTATGTACCGAAATATCTTTATCCACTGTCGAATGTGCTGTACAATTTTATCATTTATCTGATATCGCTTGTAGTGCTGGTTCCGGTAATGATATATTCACGTCTGCTTCCGACGGGACACATGATAAATGTAATCCCATCAATCCTCTGGCTTCTGATCCTGACGATCGGCGTAGGAATGATCCTGTCGGTGCTCGATGTATTTTTCCGTGATATCGAATATCTCTGGAACGTACTGCTGATGATCATCATGTACTTATCGGCTATTTTCTATCCTATTGAGAGAATCCAGAAGCACCATCTGATGTGGCTTCTGCATCTGAATCCGGTGTACTGCATCATTGAGATGTTCCGTGGCGCCATGATAGGACACTGGGTAGGATGGAAGGTATGCAGCTATCCGCTGATCTTCGGAGTGGTATGCTGTATCATCGGATTCGTGGCAATGAAGAAGACGCAGGATCAGTTTATTTTACACTTATAAGTTATAAGTTATAAGTTATAAGTTATTAGTTATAAGATAAAAGCTGATGGATGACCAGTTAAGCCTCAAAAGGTGGATCAAATCATAACTTTTAACTTCAGACTTTTAACTCATAACTCATAACTCCTGACATAACAAGGAAGCACATATGAAACCTACAGTAGAAGTAAGTCATCTTGGCATGAAGTTCAATCTGAGCCAGGAGATGCACGACACATTAAAAGATTATTTCATAAACCTGTTCAGACATCATGACAAGATGAAAAAGGATGAGTTCTGGGCCCTGACGGATGTGAGCTTCAAGCTGTATCCGGGTGACAGACTTGGTATCCTGGGCTTGAACGGCGCAGGCAAGTCTACGATCCTGAAGGCCATTGCCGGTGTATATCACCCGACGACCGGTACCGTGAAGAGAAAGGGCAAGCTGGCACCGCTGCTGGAGCTGGGGGCCGGATTCGAGCCCCAGTATTCGGCCAGGGAAAATATTTATCTGTACGGCGCCATTCTCGGATACAAGAAGGACTTCATAGACACGAAGTTTGACGAGATCATCAGGTTCGCTGAGCTCGAGGATTTCATAGAAGTGCCGATCAAGAACTATTCATCCGGTATGAAGAGCCGTCTTGGATTCGCAATCTGTACGGCGGTGAATCCTGATATCCTGATCCTTGATGAGGTTCTCTCGGTCGGTGACAAGAAGTTCCGCCGCAAGTCTGAGGACAAGATAATGAGCATGTTCGACGGCAATGTAACGGTGCTCTTCGTATCGCATTCACTCGATCAGGTACGCCGAATCTGCAATAAGGCAATGATCCTTGATCACGGCCATCTGAAGGCGTTCGGAGATATCAATGATATAGCGCCGATCTATGAGCAGATGACGCAGGAGGATCCGGAGGAGATTGCAAAGCGTGAAAAGATAGCCCATGAGAACCGTGTGAAGAAGCTTCGCGCCGCCAGAAAGACAAAGGCGCGTGACATTATCCGCATGACCAACAACCTGAATCTCACAGATGAGCAGGCCATGGCAGCACTTGATATACCAGAATCGAAATACCAGATCTATCTTGACGTAGTCAAGGAAATCGAGGACAGCGAAGGCGTCCTCACGAAGGAACAGGCCATGAAGCAGGCTGCCGCCGAAGAAGCCGCCATCGACCGCAACGCCACCTTCCCATCCGAGGAAGAGCAGGAGACAACGGGCGATAGTGACGATTGAGATAGGGTTTAGGGGTTAGGGTTTAGGGGTTAGGGATACCCTAGCCTCTAGCCCCTACCTTCCCTCTTGACATCACTCCCCTAACGTGCTAAGATATGAAAGCTTGCGTAAAGTTACGCAAAGTATTATTCACAGGAGGTGAAATAAATGCCAACATTTAACCAGTTAGTGAGAAAGGGCAGACAGACATCTGAGAAGAAGTCAACAGCACCTGCACTCCAGCACGGATTCAATTCTCTGAAGAAGCGTCCTACAGATGATGCTTCACCGCAGAAGCGTGGTGTGTGCACAGCCGTTAAGACTGCCACTCCTAAGAAGCCTAACTCAGCAATGAGAAAGATTGCCAGAGTTCGTCTTTCAAACGGAATCGAGGTTACCTCGTACATTCCAGGTGAGGGACACAACCTTCAGGAGCACTCTGTTGTATTAGTTCGTGGCGGACGTGTCAAGGACCTTCCAGGTACCAGATACCATATTATCCGTGGAACACTCGATACTGCCGGTGTTGCTGACAGAAAGCAGGCTCGTTCAAAGTATGGCGCAAAGCGTCCAAAGAAATAATATTTCTTTGAAAAGTATTTTGTAACCAGCAGACACTCGGAAGTATTTTACATCTGAAAGTTAGTGTTAGCATTTATCTCAATGATATATAGCGCGCACACACATTTTCATATGTGAGTACCTATGATCTAATAATCCCATTATTAAGGAGGGAAGCAGACGTGCCACGTAAAGGACATACAGTAAAGAGAGATGTGCTTGCTGATCCTATCTACAATTCAAAGGTAGTGACAAAGCTCATCAACAATGTAATGCTCGACGGCAAGAAGGGTGTTGCCCAGAAGATCGTTTACGGAGCATTCGACAAAGTAGCAGAGAAGACCGGCAAGCCGGCTCTCGAAGTTTTTGAAGAGGCCATGAACAATGTAATGCCAGTTCTTGAGGTCAAGGCAAGACGTGTCGGTGGTGCCACATATCAGGTACCTATCGAGGTCCGTCCGGATCGTAGACAGACCCTTGGGCTCAGATGGCTGACCTTTTTCTCACGCAAGAGAAGCGAGAAGACCATGGTAGACCGCCTTGCAGGCGAGATCATGGATGCTGCTAACAATACAGGCGCAGCAGTAAAGCGTAAGGAAGAGATGCACAGAATGGCAGACGCCAACAAGGCATTTGCTCATTACAGATTCTAATTTGGAGGAACAATGGCCGAAAGAGAATACCCACTGGAGAGAACCAGGAACATCGGTATCATGGCTCATATCGATGCAGGAAAGACTACACTTACAGAGCGTATCCTGTATTATACCGGTGTCAATTATAAGATCGGTGAGACCTACGAAGGCACATCCACAATGGACTGGATGGAGCAGGAGCAGGAAAGAGGTATCACCATTACTTCTGCAGCGACTACATGTCACTGGACAGAAGAAGACCACACAAAGCCAAAGAAGGGTGCGCTTGAGCATCGTATCAATATCATCGATACCCCGGGACACGTAGACTTCACAGTAGAGGTTGAGCGTTCTCTTCGAGTACTCGACGGATCAGTCGGCGTATTCGATGCAAAGGGTGGTGTTGAGCCTCAGTCAGAGAACGTATGGCGTCAGGCTGATACATACAATGTACCTCGTATGGCTTTCGTTAATAAGATGGATATCCTTGGTGCTGATTTCTACAATACAGTATCAGAGATCCATACCAAGCTCGGAAAGAACCCTGTAGTAGTTGAGCTTCCTATCGGTAAGGAAGACAATTTCCAGGGAATCATCGATCTTTTCGAGATGGATTCATACATCTACAATGATAAGCTCGGAAAGGATATCACCGTTGGTGAGATCCCTGATGATATGAAGGATGAAGCTGCTGAGTGGCACACCAAGCTCGTAGAGCAGATCTGCGATCTTGATGATGACCTCATGGAGCAGTATCTTGATGGTACAGAGCCATCAGTTGACGACATGAAGAAGGTTCTTCGCCGTGCGACTATCTCAAATGACGCAGTACCTGTATTCTGTGGTTCAGCCCATCAGAATAAGGGAATCCAGAAGCTTCTCGATGGTGTCATCGAGTACATGCCATCACCTGTAGATGTACCAGATATCAAGGGAACAGACCTTGATGGCAATGAGGTTACAAGAAAGTCATCTGATGACGAGCCGTTCTCAGCACTCGCATTCAAGATCATGACAGATCCGTTCGTCGGAAAGCTTGCATTCATCCGTGTATATTCAGGAACATGTAAGGCAGGCTCTTACGTACTGAATGCTACCAAGGACAAGAAGGAGCGTGTTGGTCGTCTTCTTCAGATGCATGCTGATAAGAGAAAAGAGATCGATGAGGTCTTCTCGGGAGATATCGCAGCAGCTGTAGGCCTCAAGGAGACCGGAACAGGTGATACGATCTGCGACGAGCAGCATCCTGTAATCCTCGAGTCAATGGAATTCCCGGATCCTGTTATCGAGCTCGCTATCGAGCCGAAGACAAAGGAAGGTCAGCAGAAGCTTGGCGATGCTCTTGCAAAGCTTGCTGAAGAGGACCCTACATTCCGTGCTCATACAAATGAGGAGACCGGACAGACTATCATCGCTGGTATGGGTGAGCTTCACCTTGAGATCATCGTTGATCGTCTTCAGAGAGAGTTCAACGTAGAGGCTAACGTAGGTGAGCCTCAGGTTGCTTACAAGGAGACATTTACAAAGCCTGTCGATCAGGAATACAAATATGCAAAGCAGTCAGGTGGTCGTGGACAGTATGGTCACTGTAAGATCAAGTTCGAGCCACTCGATGCAAACGCAGAAGAGAATCTCGTATTCGAGAATGCCGTTGTCGGTGGAGCAATTCCGAAGGAATATATTCCGGCTATCGGCGATGGTGTTGCTGAAGCAGAGAAGGCCGGCATCCTTGCAGGATATCCTGTAGTAGGTGTCAAGGCTACAGTATATGATGGTTCATATCACGAAGTCGATTCTTCAGAGATGGCCTTCCATATCGCTGGTAGCATGTGCTTCAAGGAAGCCATGAAGAAGTCATCTCCTGTAATCCTCGAGCCTATCATGAAGGTTGAGATCACGATGCCTGAGGAATACATGGGTGATGTAATCGGAGATGTAAACTCACGTCGTGGACGTGTCGAGGGAATGGATGACGTCGGTGGAAACGGAAAGATGGTCAAGGCCTATGTTCCGCTTGCTGAGATGTTCGGATATTCTACAGCACTTCGTTCAATGACACAGGGTCGTGGAAATTACTCCATGTTCTTCGATCACTATGATCCGGTTCCAAAGAACGTACAGGAGAAGCTTCTTAACGACAAGAAATAAGGATATAGGGTATAGGGTATAGGGAATTGGTTATGATCCCTAACCCCTAACCCCTAACCCCTATCACCTATTGCAAAATAAAGATAAACTTGCTATAATAAACAAATAGCGTAAACATTTTTCCATAGGAGGAAATTAACAATGGCAAAAGAGCATTTTGAGCGTACAAAGCCACACTGTAACATTGGTACCATCGGTCACGTAGACCATGGTAAGACAACACTTACCGCTGCTATCACAAAGGTTCTTTCTGAGAGAGTAGAGGGAAATAAGGCAGAGGCCTTCGATCAGATCGATAAGGCACCGGAAGAGAGAGAAAGAGGAATCACAATCTCTACTGCACACGTTGAGTATCAGACTGCTAAGCGTCATTACGCTCACGTTGACTGCCCGGGACATGCTGACTACGTTAAGAACATGATCACTGGAGCAGCTCAGATGGATGGTTCCATCCTCGTTGTTGCAGCTACAGACGGTGTTATGGCTCAGACTAAGGAGCATATCCTTCTTGCTCGTCAGGTCGGCGTTCCTTATATCGTAGTATTCCTTAACAAGTGCGATATGATCGATGACCCTGAGCTTCTTGAGCTCGTTGAGATGGAAGTTACTGAGCAGCTCGAGGAGTATGGCTTCGAGGGATGCCCTATCATCAAGGGTTCTGCTTATCAGGCACTTCAGGACGATAAGGCTCCTGCTAAGCTTGCTAACGGAGATCCTCTTGATCCTGATAACCCGGACAAGAACTGGGGAGACTGCATCATGGAGCTTATGGATACTGTTGATTCTTATATCCCTGATCCAGAGCGTGATACAGATAAGCCTTTCCTTATGCCTGTCGAGGATGTATTCACTATCACAGGACGTGGAACCGTTGCTACAGGCCGTGTAGAGCGTGGTACTCTTAAGCTTAATGATCCTGTTGAGATCCTTGGAATCCGTGAGGATGTTGAGACTTCAACAGTAACTGGAATCGAGATGTTCCGTAAGACTCTTGATTACGCAGAGGCTGGTGACAATATCGGAGCTCTTCTCCGTGGTATTGACCGTGACCAGATCGAGCGTGGACAGGTAGTAGCTGCTCCTGGAACAGTTACCTGCCACAAGAAGTTTACAGCTCAGGTATACGTTCTTACAAAGGACGAGGGTGGTCGTCATACACCTTTCTTCAATGATTATCGTCCTCAGTTCTACTTCAGAACAACAGACGTAACTGGTGTCATCACTCTTCCAGAAGGAACAGAGATGTGCATGCCTGGTGATAACGTAGAGATGACAATCGAGCTCATCCATCCTATCGCTATGGAGCAGGGTCTTACATTCGCTATCCGTGAGGGTGGCCGTACAGTAGGATCAGGCCGTGTTGCTACTATCATCGAGTAATTCTCGCGTATTAATAGAACGATGCAGATAAAACAGCTCATGCCGGTGCAGGCTTGCCTGCACATGAGGCATGGGCTGTTTTTATTTATAGCGCGGGTGCGTCTGCGAATGCATCGTTCTATTATACGTGTGTGAAAGTTTTATGAAATAAATGTCGTTTCCTTGCTTTTATAATACTTTTTTCCTATAATATGTGAGTGACTTTATACTTGACAGAGATGCTATGATAAATATCACAAGGGAAAGCAGGTGATTAGTTGGACGACAATAATTTTTATAATAATAATAATGGAGGCAACGGCCAGAATAACGGCGGACCGAATGGCGGCAATGGCGGACCGAATGGGAATCAGAACCCTAGATTCAATCCGATAATCGCATTCGTTCTTTTTTCTCTGATAGCGCTATTCATAGTGACGCTTCTATATAGAGGAGTCGGAAGCAGTGCGAATCAGGCAGTCAGCTATGATAAATTCTACAAGCTGGCTGAGAAGAATGAGCTGAGATCGGTGACCTTTGACGGGTCGAAGATCAATTTCAAGGTCAGGGAATCATCCACTTTCTATGCGAACTCCGAGGACAAGGCCCAGCAGGAGCTGTACAGACAGAGCACAGGTCAGAAGCTTGATGTGAATTACTCGACAGGCTATCTGGAGGATGACCAGTTGCTCCCTCTTCTGAAGCAGAATAATGTGACGATCAATCGTGAGGATTCATCATCTACGTCGGCTCTTATCTACAATATCATATCCTTTATAGTTCCGCTGATCATAATCTGGATCATCTTCGCAGTGATCATGAGACGGATGGGAAGCTCAGGCGGTATGCTTGGCGGAGTGGGCAAGAGCAATGCCAAGGTATATGTACAGAAGTCTACCGGAGTTACCTTCGATGATGTCGCAGGTCAGGATGAGGCCAAGGAATCTCTGCAGGAGGTTGTTGATTTCCTGAAGAACCCTGATAAATATACGAAGATCGGTGCGAAGCTGCCTAAGGGTGCTCTACTTGTAGGCCCTCCTGGTACAGGTAAGACTCTTCTTGCGAAGGCAGTAGCAGGAGAAGCCGGAGTTCCGTTCTTCTCGCTTGCGGGTTCTGACTTCGTGGAAATGTTCGTCGGTGTAGGTGCTTCGCGTGTGCGTGATCTGTTCAATGAGGCCAAGAGACAGGCTCCGTGTATCATATTCATCGATGAGATAGATGCAATTGGTAAGTCCCGTGATTCGAGATACGGCGGTGGCAATGATGAGCGTGAGCAGACCCTGAATCAGCTCCTTGCGGAGATGGATGGTTTTGATACATCGAAGGGACTGCTTATTCTTGCGGCTACTAACAGACCGGAAGTTCTTGATAAGGCGCTTCTGAGACCTGGTCGTTTCGACAGACGTATCATAGTTGATCGTCCTGATATGAAGGGACGTCTCGAGACTCTTCGTGTTCATGCGAAGGATGTCAGAATGGATTCGACCTGCGATCTCGAGGCTATCGCTCTGGCATCCGCCGGACTTGTGGGATCTGATCTCGCAAATATCATCAATGAGGCTGCAATTCTCGCAGTTGAGAATGGCAGGGAATACGTTTCACAGCCTGACCTGTTTGAGGCATTTGAGCGAGTGGCTGTCGGTGGTAAGGAGAAAAAGGATCGTCCGATGAGCGACAAGGAGCGTCATATCGTTTCCTATCATGAGGTCGGACATGCACTTGTATCAGCACTTCAGAAGAATACTGATCCTGTACAGAAGATCACAATTGTACCTCGTACAATGGGTGCTCTCGGATATACTCTTCAGACACCTGAGGAGGAGAAGTTCCTTCAGAGTAAGGAAGAGCTTGAAGAAGATATTGCTACGTTCATGGGTGGCCGGGCAGCTGAGGAGATCGTTTTCCACTCGATCACGAGCGGTGCTGCAAATGATATCGAGAAGGCTACCAATATTGCGAGAAATATGGTCACCCGTTTCGGAATGAGCGAGAAGTTCGGTATGATGGGGCTTGCGACTGTTGAGAGCCAGTATCTCGATGGCGGTGCGCAGATGACATGCGGCGAGCAGACTGCGAGCGAAGTTGACAGCGAGGTTCATGCTATCATTGAGCGTGCTTACAAGAAGGCAATTGATCTGCTGACTGAGTATCGTGATGCACTTGACCAGATATCTGAGTATCTGTATCATAAGGAGACCATCACCGGTAAGGAATTCATGGATATGTTCCGTGAGATCACCGGCATTCAGGCAGATCCTGAAGAAGAGACAGGCGACAAGAAGACAGATGAGGATCACAAGGTCGCAGAGAGGCTTCAGAAGGAAATGGATTCCTATGAGGCATCGAAGGCGAAGAAGGACTCAGATGACTCAGACTCCACTGGAAATGGCGGTTCATCTGAAAGCTCAGAAGCTTCAGGCACATCTGAAAGCTCTGGTTCCGGGACTGACAATCATGGCCCTGAGGTTTCCAGCAACGAAGATATTTTTGATGAATAATAAGTGCAAGACACTGCTTCAGGCGCAGCTCCGTAAGGGGTTGCGCCTTTTTACGATGAAGAGATGTCAGGTAGATCATGCTAGCTTGACTTTTTTCACAATGCTATGAATCAAGCATGGCAAAGCTTGAAAATCACGACTTATAGTGTAAAATAAAAACATGTTTGATATACAGGAAGAATTGAAAAAAGTCCCGGATTCGCCGGGCGTATATATAATGCACGACTCGAGTGATGCGATCATCTACATCGGTAAGGCAAAGAGTCTCACGAAGCGGGTGCATCAGTATTTCCAGCCGTCACATGATGAAGGAATCAAGAAAAAGCAGATGGTCGAGCACATCGATCATTTCGAATATATAGTCACTGACTCGGAGCTAGAGGCGCTTGTCCTTGAGAACAATCTGATCAAAGAACATCGACCGAAGTACAATACCATGCTTCGTGATGACAAGACCTATCCGTACATCAAGGTGACTTTGGGAGAGCATTTTCCCAGAGTTCTTTTTTCGAGAAAAGTGTATAAGGACAAGGCCAGGTACTTTGGACCATTCACGTCAGCCGGAGACGTGCGTGAGACAATAGAGCTTACGAACAAGCTCTTTCATCTGCGCACCTGCAATCGTGTATTTCCGAGAGATATCAAAAAAGAGCGGCCCTGCCTCAATTACCATATCAAGCAGTGTCCGGGAGTGTGTCAGGGATACATCACAGAAGATGAATACATGAAGAGCGTCAATGCGGCGATGAAATTCCTCGATGGTGATGATACAGCCGTAGTCGACGATCTCACTGCAAAAATGAACGCTGCCTCTGAAAATCTCGAATTTGAAAAAGCAGCCGGCTACCGGGATGAGATCGAAGCGGTAAAGATGTGCGTTCAGAAGCAGAAGATTACCGATACGGGCGGCGAAGACAGAGATATCCTTGCAATTGCAATGGACAGAGAAGATGCCTGTGCAGTAGTGTTCTTCATTCGTGGTGGAAGAATGATCGGGCGAGATCACTTTTTCCTGTCGATAAGGGATGATCAGGACAAGGCAGAGCTTATCAGCACATTCATTCAGCAGTTCTACTCGGGGACTCCATTCGTGCCGAAGGAGCTTTTCGTGCAGTCTGAGCTTCCAGATCAGAAGGTACTTGAAGATTTCCTTTCAGAGAAAAAGGGCTCCGCAGTACATATTGTGACCCCGAAGCGAGGTCAGAAGGAAAAGCTTGTGGAGCTGGCATGGAAAAATGCTTCCATGATTTTAACTAAGGACAGGGAAAGAATAAAGCGTGAAGAGGGCCGCACAATCGGTGCCATGAAAGAACTTTCTGATATTCTGGGACTGCCGGGAATCCAGCGAATGGAGGCCTACGATATTTCAAATACAATGGGATATCAGTCGGTCGGTTCAATGGTCGTATTCGATCATGGCAAGCCACTCAGAAATGATTATCGTAAGTTCAGGATAAAGACTGTTGAGGGACCGAATGACTATGCCTCAATGAAGGAGGTCCTGACACGTCGCTTCACTCATGGACTTGAAGAGAAGGCCGAGGGTGAGTCAGAGGATACAGGCAGCTTCACGAGGTTCCCGGATGTCATCATGATGGATGGTGGCAGAGGTCAGGTAAATATAGCACTTGAGGTGCTCGATGAGCTCGGACTTGACATCCCGGTCTGTGGAATGGTAAAGGATGACCACCACAGGACGCGTGGACTTTTTTTCAATAACAGGGAACTTCCGATTGACAGATCGTCTGAGTGCTTCAAGCTGATCACGAGGCTTCAGGATGAGGCTCATAGATTCGCAATCGAGTACCACAGGTCGCTCCGCGGCAAGAATCAGGTGAAGAGTTTCCTCGATGATATCCCTGGCATCGGTCCGACAAGACGCAAGGCTCTGATGAAGAAGTATGTGACTGCAGAGGCCATAAGGGCTGCATCGGTGGAGGATCTCGCAGGCACGGACTCCATGAATGAGAAGGCCGCGCAGGAGGTGTATGACTATCTGCACAAAAGTTGACAAAACCTGTCCGTCAAACTATCATATAAAGGCGGGGGTTAGCGATATAGAACAGTATGGGTTTGCCTTCTGTGGCAGGAAGGTTCTGATAGAGAAAGGGTGAAAATGGCTATACAACAGGAAGGCGCGAGCATCAAAAAGATAGCTGACAAGCTGGAGCTCGTGAATTACACGACAAATATCAATCTCGATGACTGCTATATCAAGGTGCCGGATATCAATAGACCGGCGCTGCAGCTCGCCGGGTTCTATGAGCATTTTGATAATAACAGAATCCAGCTCATCGGAATGGTTGAGTATGCATATCTGCATGGCGAGAATACGGAGGAGGAGCGGAAGAAAATATATGAGAACCTGTTCTCATATAATATTCCTGCGATAATAATCTGCCGCGGACTCGAGCCGGAAGAGAATTTCATAAAGGCAGCAGAGAAGGCAGGGACTCCGATCCTCGGAACGAGCAGGGCTACATCCCAGTTCGAGGCGAGACTTATATATGTGCTGAGCTACGAGCTCGCACCGACGACCACGATTCATGGAGTGCTCGTGGATGTATATGGCGAGGGACTGCTGATCACAGGAGAGAGCGGCATCGGAAAGTCTGAGGCAGCCCTCGAGCTCGTCAGAAGAGGACACAGACTGGTAGCAGATGATGTGGTCGAGATAAGAAAGGTAAATGACGACAGCCTGATCGGTACATCGCCTGCGATCACGAAGCACCTGATCGAGCTGCGCGGAATCGGAATCATCGATGTCAAGTCACTCTACGGAGTAGAATGTGTCAAGGATTCGCAGAATATCGATCTCGTGATCAAGCTGGAGGACTGGCATCAGGGCACAGAATACGACAGACTCGGACTCGATGATGAATATATGGAAATTCTTGGACAGAAGGTGGTCTGCCATTCACTACCGATCCGCCCGGGCCGTAATCTGGCAATCATCTGCGAGACAGCAGCCGTGAACCACAGGCAGAAGAAGATGGGATATAATGCGGCAGCAGAATTGTACCGAAGGGTAAACGACAACATAAAGAGGGGCAGTCAGGAAAGTTAAATTATTTGAATCTGATGAAAAAGGGACCTGTCCCTTTTTTCATCTGAAAGGACCAGGAAATGGATAAGAAAAATGCATGGCTTAAGTACACGAAGAAGAAGGACAGAAAGCAGGTCATGGACTTCGGTGAGGAGTACCGCGAGTTCCTGAGCAATTGTAAGACCGAGAGGGAGTGCACGTCCTTTTTTGCAGAAGAGGCAGAGAAAGCGGGATTCAGGGATCTCGAAAAGGTCATTGAGAATGATGAGAAGATAAGGCCAGGGGACAGGCTATATCGCACAAATCGCGGCAAGAATATCGCGCTTTTCGTGATAGGAGAGGAGCCGCTCAGCAGTGGCATGAATATTCTCGGCGCGCATATCGATTCCCCGAGAATGGATCTGAAGCAGGTGCCGCTGTATGAGGATACAGAGATGGCAATGCTCGATACGCACTACTATGGTGGCATCAAGAAGTACCAGTGGGTGACGCTCCCGCTCGCGCTCCACGGTGTTGTAGCGAAGAAGGATGGAAGCGTGGTAGAGGTTCGCATCGGTGAAGATCCTACTGATCCTGTAGTCGGAGTCAGTGACCTGCTCATACATCTCGCAGGCGAGCAGATGAAGAAGAGCGGCACGAAGGTAGTCGAGGGTGAAGACCTGAATGTCATGATAGGAACCATCCCTCTTGAGAAGGCAAGTGATGACAAGGAGAAGAAGGATCTCGTCAAGAAAAATATCCTGAACATCCTGAAGGATAAATACGATATTGATGAAGATGACTTCCTGTCAGCAGAGATCGTGGTGCTCCCGGCAGGAGAGGCCAGGGACTACGGACTCGACAGGAGCTGTATCATGGGCTACGGTCATGATGACAAGGTCTGCGCATATCCGTCATTCCGTGCGATAGCAGATACACCGGCAGGAAAGAGGACATACGCCTGCCTGCTCGTAGATAAGGAGGAGATAGGCTCGGTTGGCGCTACAGGCATGGAGTCGAAGTTCTTCGAGAATACAGTCGCAGAGATACTTCATGCGATGGGAGATGATTCGCCGATATCGGTGATGCGTGCAATGCAGTATTCAAGAGCGCTTTCATCAGACGTATCGGCAGCCTTCGACCCGAACTATCCGGATGTATTCGAGAAGAAGAACAGCTGCTATTTCGGTCATGGACTCGTGATAAATAAGTACACAGGAGCCAGAGGAAAGTCAGGGAGCAATGATGCGTCAGCAGAATACATGGCAGAGATCAGAAGGATCTTCGATGATGCAGATGTGACCTTCCAGACAGCAGAGCTCGGAAAGGTAGATGCAGGCGGCGGCGGAACCATAGCATACATCCTCGGCAATTATGATATGGATGTGATAGACAGCGGAGTAGCAGTGCTTTCGATGCATTCACCATGGGAGATCATCTCGAAGGTGGATCTGTACGAGGCATACAAGGGATATATCGCCTTCCTTCAGGCATGAGGTGAGCATGGAATCTGTAATAGCAGATCTGAGAAAAATAATGCACGATGAAAATGCACTCCGTCTCGATGAGCCGATGTCGCAGCATACGACATTCGGAGTCGGCGGAGAGGCAGATTTCTTTATAGATGTGGCATCATCCGAGCTGAGGCTTGTGATCAGATGTCTGAGAGATCATGGAGTGCCGCTTACCGTGATAGGCAACGGTAGCAATCTTCTGGTGTCAGACAAGGGCATCCGTGGAGCCGTGATATGCATCGGAAAGCGCATGAATGAAGTCGCCTTTGATGTGAAGGAGGTCGGCGGATCCATATCATGTGCAGCAGGCGCTCTTCTACCATCGGTCGCTCGGAAGGCAGCAGAGGCATCGCTTACCGGACTCGAGTTCGCGACAGGAATACCCGGGACGATAGGCGGGGCCGTGTATATGAATGCAGGAGCCTTCGGCGGAGACATGAGCGGGGTCGTGACAGCAGTCACGGCCATGACAGAGGATGGGGAGGCCAGGCATTACTCAAAGGCGGAGATTGGATTCGGCTACCGGAGCAGTATTTTTTCAAAGAAAAAAGAGATCATCACGGGGGCGACACTCGCCATGCCGACAGATGATCCGGCTAAGATAAAAGCACGGATTGCAGAGATAAAGGAGAAACGGGCACAGAGCCAGCCGATAGATAAGCGCAGCGCCGGCTCAACTTTCCGCAAGGTTGGAACAGGCAATGCAGTCGATGATCTCACCCCGGCCTGGAAGCTGATACAGCAGGCAGGCATGAAGGATGCGCATATCGGCGGTGCCAGAGTATCGGAGAAGCATTCAGGCTTTGTGATCAATGAGGGCACAGCCAGCGCCATGGACATCTACAACCTGATCCAGGAAATAGCTGAGAAGGTGAAGACGAAAACAGGGGTGACATTAGAACCTGAAGTAAAAATGATCGGAGAGTTTGATTAAGGTCGAAAACAGAGCGAGAGCGCGTCTCGAACAACTGATATAGCTGTCTCGGACCGTGAGGAAAAGATACATGGATTTAGTTATAATAACAGGCATGTCCGGCGCAGGCAAGCACACAGCTTTCAAGATCCTTGAAGACATGGGCTACAACTGCGTCGACAACCTCCCAATAGCCCTGCTCAGGAGCTTCGCAGACCTTGCAGCCAACAATCTGAATAGTGAAAAGGTCGCAGTCGGAATAGATATAAGGAGTCGTACGCCAATCTCAAATCTCGAAGGTATTCTCGATGAGCTCGACAGCGACGGCAAGAAGGTGCGTATACTGTTTCTCGATGCAGAGGATGAGGTCCTCGTCAAGAGATTCAAGGAGACCAGACGCACGCCTCCGCTCGCAGCGGGACGCAGGACGATAGATGCGATCCATGCAGAGCGTGACGCGATGGCTTTTCTTAGAAAAAGAGCCGACTATATCATAGATACGACGCATCTGCTGGTCCGCGACCTGAAGACAGAGCTCACGGAGATTTTTTCGCAGGGAGCAGACTACAAGAGCCTGAATATCACGATTCTGTCATTCGGCTTCAAGTACGGAATACCGTCGGACGCAGACCTGGTATTCGATGTGAGATTCCTGCCGAATCCATACTATGTCGACAGGCTGCGCCCGATGACAGGCAATGATCAGGAGATAGTGGACTATGTGATGTCGACGGACGTTGCGCATGACTTCTTGAAGAAGCTTGATGACCTGGTGACCTTTCTCATACCGCAGTACATCAGCGAAGGCAAGACCGAGCTTGTGATCTGCTTCGGATGCACGGGCGGCCGCCACAGGTCAGTCACCATCGCGAGACAGATGTATCAGAAGCTCTCAAAGCATGAGGGCGATTACGGACTCAGAATCGAGCACAGAGATATAGATAAGGGATGATGAAATGTCATTCGCATCAGAAGTGAAAAGGGAACTGCTCGCCGTGGAACCATCGGCCAGACACTGCCAGATAGCAGAGCTCGCAGGCATCTCGGCATGCATAGCGAGACCTGGAGCCGACGGAGTACGGATAGATACTGATAATAGTGCAGTTCTCGAAAAATACTTTACTTTATTAGATGAAACGATTAAGATAGAAAGAGTTGACGAAAAAGATTTCATAAGAAAGCCTGATGATAAAAGGCTTTTCGAATTGCTGAAAAGTGATGGAGCAGATCTGCTGACGGCGGACCCTGTTGTCATCCAGCAGGACTGCTGCAGGAGATCATTCCTGCGTGGATTTTTCCTGTGTGCAGGATCGGTCAGCAATCCTGAAAAGTCATATCATTTCGAAATGGTATGCAGAAGCCATGAGCAGGCAGATCAGTTGAAGGGCCTGATAGCCGGGTTCGGACTGCATCCGCATATCGTCGAGCGGAAGGGACACGAGGTGGTCTATCTGAAGGAAGGAGATCAGATAGAGACGATACTCGGAGTTCTCGGTGCATCGAAGGCATTCATGGATTTTGAGAATACCAGGATCCTGAAGGAAATGCGTGAGAGCGTGAACCGCAAGGTGAATTGTGAGACATCAAATATCAGGAAGTCCGTAAGCGCCGCCGTGCGTCAGATCGAGGATATAGAGTATCTGCGGAGGACGGGCAATTTTTCCCTGCTGAATGACAATCTCAGGGAAGCAGCGGAGCTGAGACTGAAGTATCCTGATATGCCGCTCAACGAACTGGGCAGAAAGTGTGTGCCGCCCGTTGGAAAGTCTGGAATCAATCACAGACTCAGGAAGATCGGACAGATAGCAGATAGTATCAGAGAGAGTTGAATGGAGGATATTATTTCATGAAAAAGAACGTTACTATCCAGATGAAGGAGTCCCTAGAGGCTACTCCGATCGCACACCTCGTGCAGCTTGCGAACCAGTATCAGAGCAGGATCTATCTCGAGATGGATTCGAAAAAGGTAAATGCGAAGAGCATAATGGGGATGATGAGCCTCGCACTTACCAGGGGCTCTGTGGTGACAATCGACGCACAGGGTGAGGACGAAGAAAAAGCAGTTACAGCTATCGAGAATTTTCTCACAGAATAAGGGACGGGTTATTTTTCATGGGGAAAAGACTTCTGTTTATATACAACCCACATTCCGGAAGAGGCATGATCAAGCTGAATCTGTCCGATATTATAGAGATCATGGTCCGTGCCGGGTATGATGTGACTGTCTATCCGACCCAGAAGCCAAGGGATGCTACGGAGGTGGCGAAGGCGCACGCAAAAGAATATGACCGCATAGTAGTAAGCGGCGGCGACGGAACTCTTGATGAGGTGGTCACAGGGGTCATGGATTCCGGCGCTCCTACGCCGATAGGGTATATCCCTGCCGGGAGCACGAATGATTTCGGCGCTTCACTCGGGATACCCAAGGACATGGTGGAGGCGGCACACATTGCGGCCGAGGGCGAACCAAAGGCATTCGATGTAGGGAAGTTCGGCTCGGACTATTTCGTGTATGTCGCAGCCTTTGGTATCTTTACGCAGACAGCATACGAGACGAGCCAGCAGCTGAAGAATGTGCTCGGGCATGCAGCATACATCCTGTCGGCCTTCAAGCAGCTTCGCGACATCCCGTCATACAGGATGCAGGCTGAGTACGATGGAAATGTGCTCTATGACGAGTTCATCTTCGGTATGATCACGAATACCCTCTCTGTCGGCGGCATCAAAGGGATCATTCCTGGTGACAAGAAGCTTGACGATGGAGTATTCGAGGTGAGCCTCGTGCGCACACCGAAGAATCCTATCGAGCTTAATGAGATAGTCGGAGCGCTCACCGGCGTGCTGAAGGATGGCGAGACCGATATGGTAAGCTCCTTTCAGACGAATCATCTCGTGCTCACGGCGGCTGATTTCATTCCGTGGACTCTCGACGGAGAGTACGGCGGCAATCCACAGAGGATCGAAATCACAAATCTGCACAAGAAAATGAACATTATAGTTGAATCGGATGAGAAAAAAGCTTATAATGTGAGCGGTGAATAACAACCAGTAAACGAAACGGAGGAAAAGCCAATGTTAGTTAATGCTGCTGATATGTTAAAAGAGGCCAGAAAAGGCCATTACGCAGTAGGTCACTTCAATATCAACAATCTTGAGTGGACCAAGTCCATCCTTCTCACAGCAGAAGAGCTCAAGAGCCCTGTAATCCTTGGTGTATCTGAGGGTGCAGGAAAGTATATGACTGGATTCTCAACAGTCGCTGCCATGGTAAAGGCTATGGACAAGAGCCTTGGAATCACAGTTCCTGTAGCTCTTCACCTCGATCATGGTACATTCGAAGGCTGCTACAAGTGTATTGATGCAGGATTCACGTCTATCATGTATGATGGATCTCATGATGACATCGAGACCAATGTCAATAATACCAAGGAGCTCGTATCAGTAGCTCATCACCTCGGAATGTCAATCGAGGCTGAGGTCGGCGGAATCGGCGGCGAGGAAGACGGTGTCGTATCTATGGGTGAGTGCGCAGATCCAGATGAGTGTGAGAGAGTCGCAAGCCTTGGAGTAGATATGCTTGCTGCCGGAATCGGCAATATCCATGGTGTATATCCAGAAGGATGGCCAGGACTCCGTTTCGACGTTCTCGAGAATATCAAGGCAAAGGTAGGAGATATGCCACTCGTACTTCACGGCGGCACAGGAATTCCTGATGATATGGTCAAGAAGGCTATCACCCTTGGCGTATCAAAGGTAAATGTCAATACCGAGTGCCAGATCGTATTTGCACAGGCTACACGTGAGTACATCGAGGCTGGCAAGGACAAGGAAGGCAAGGGATTCGATCCTCGTAAGCTTCTTGCTCCAGGTGCTGAGGCTATCAAGGCAAAGGTTAAGGAAAAGATGGAACTCTTCGGTTCTGTTGGAAAGGCCTGAATTATTATAAAGTAAGTGGGCACGTCGGGCCAGATGGTCTGACGTGCCTTTTTTCAGACAAGGGGACGGTTCTCCTGTCTTTTTAACTAAAAGGATTTAACTAAAAAGACATAGGAACCGTCCTCTTGTCTTGTGAAAGGAAAGAAAAGTGAAAGAAGAAGATAAGATAAACGTTACTGAGATCTTCGGCGAGAATGTCTTCGATGACAGGACCATGCAGGAGAGGCTTCCGAAAAAGGTATATCAGAAGCTGAAGGAGATCATCAGCAGTGGTGGTGACCTCGATCTCGAGACTGCTGATGTCATCGCTCATGAGATGAAGGAATGGGCCATAGAGAAAGGTGCTACGCACTACACACACTGGTTCCAGCCGCTCACGGGCGCTACTGCCGAGAAGCATGATTCCTTTATTTCAAGTCCGCTTCCATCAGGAAAGGCTCTGATGAGCTTTTCGGGAAAAGAGCTGATAAAGGGCGAGCCGGATGCGTCTTCATTTCCGTCAGGTGGCCTGCGTGCCACCTTCGAGGCGAGAGGATATACGTCATGGGACTGCACTTCACCTGCATTCGTGAGAGAGGATGCCTGCGGAGCTACTCTTGTGATCCCGACAGCCTTCTGTTCATACACAGGCGAAGCTCTCGACCAGAAGACGCCTCTGCTCCGTTCGATGGAAGCCATCAATGAGCAGGCTCTCAGACTCCTGAGGCTCTTTGGCAATACGACTGCCCACAAGGTCACACCATCTGTTGGTGCTGAGCAGGAATATTTCATCATAGACAGGCAGAAGTTCCTCGAGAGAAAGGATCTGGTATATTCAGGCCGTACCCTGATCGGCGCCATGCCTCCTAAGGGGCAGGAGATGGACGACCATTACTTCGGCGCTATCCGCGAGAGGATCGGTGCATTCATGCACGACGTGAATATCGAGCTCTGGAAGCTCGGTGTGACTGCGAAGACCCAGCACAATGAAGTAGCTCCGGCCCAGCATGAGCTCGCTCCTATCTATGAAGAGGTCAATGTCGAGGTCGATCACAACCAGCTGATCATGGAGACCCTGAAGAGAGTTGCTTATGATCACGGCCTCCAGTGCCTGCTTCATGAGAAGCCGTTCAAGGGTGTCAATGGTTCAGGAAAGCATGACAACTGGTCACTTGTGACCGATGATGGTCAGAATCTCCTCGACCCTGGCAAGACTCCTCATGAGAATATGCAGTTCCTTCTTGTACTCTGCTGCATCCTGAAGGCAGTAGATGAGCATGCAGACCTGCTCCGTGAGTCGGCTGCCGACGTAGGTAATGATTCCCGTCTTGGCGCGAATGAGGCGCCACCGGCCATTATCTCTGTATATCTCGGTGACCAGCTGGCTGATGTATTCGATCAGCTCGTGAGCACCGGTGAGGCTACCCACAGCCCTGGACGCGCGAGGATGGAGACAGGAGTCAGGACCCTTCCTGAATTCATGAAGGATGCGACAGACCGTAACCGTACTTCTCCTTTTGCTTTCACTGGCAATAAGTTCGAG
The DNA here is from genome assembly GCA_900315505.1 of uncultured Lachnospiraceae bacterium. Lineage (GTDB taxonomy): Bacteria > Bacillota > Clostridia > Lachnospirales > Lachnospiraceae > Weimeria. The sequence goes on along the minus strand of OMZG01000008.1, from coordinate 1,466 downwards.
TTCAGAATGGTGGGCTCTGAGGATTCCATCGGCGAGCCGAATATAGTGCTGAATACAATAGTGGCCGAGGCATTTGCTGATGCCTGTGACGTGCTTGAGAAGGCTGATGACTTCGATACTGCACTGCATGATCTGATCCATCAGATGGCTGCTGATCACCAGAGGATCGTATTCAATGGAAATGGCTACTCAGATGAGTGGATAGCCGAGGCTGAGAAGCGTGGACTGCCGAACATCACAAATATGGTAGATGCCATTCCGGCACTCACTACTGACAAGACAATCGGAATGTACGAGCGCTTCCATGTATTCACGAAGGCAGAGCTCGAGTCCCGTGCCGAGATCGAATACGAGATCTATGCAAAGAAGAGAAATATCGAAGCGAAGACAATGGTAGATATCGTCCGCAAGCAGATAATCCCTGCTGTCATCAAGTACACGACCGTCCTTGCTGATTCAATCACGAAGGTAAAGGATGCCTGCCCGGAGGCTGATGTCTCCACACAGTCGGCTCTTCTTACCCATGTAAGCGACGAGCTCCGTTCGGCCCGCGAGGCCCTTCAGACCCTCGAGGCCTATATCGTAAATGCTTGGGGCATCTCCGGCGAGAAGGAAAAGGCCACCTACTTCCGTGATGCCGTCCTCCCGGCCATGGAGCGTCTCCGTACCCCGGTCGACAAGCTCGAGATGCTTGTAGACAAGGATATGTGGCCAATGCCATCCTATGGCGACATGATCTTCGAGGTCTGAGATGAAAAAGGGGACGGGTCCCTTTTTCATCTTTTGCTTTAGCATACTTCCTTGTTCTTGTTGAGAAAATTTAAAAAAGTTCTTGACAGGACCAGATCTAAATGGTAATATATTAAACGTTCCGCGTGAGCGGGCGTTTTGGAGAGGTATCGAAGCGGTCATAACGAGGCGGTCTTGAAAACCGTTTGTCCGAAAGGGCGCGTGGGTTCGAATCCCACCCTCTCCGCTTCAGATGACCTGTCGCCTATGGCGACAGGTCAGAATTTTGCGCTTTTTCAGGATGACACAGTTGGTTCTGATGTACCTGAGCCGGGCGTAGATATCTGATACATATACAACGGATCGAGGACAGACTCGTACTTTGTGGAGAAGTACCCAAGCTGGCCGAAGGGACACCCCTGGAAAGGGTGCAGGTCGTGAAAGCGGCGCGAGGGTTCAAATCCCTCCTTCTCCGTTAAGCTTCGGGAAGCTTTTTTGAAAAAGTTGCAAAAAGTACTTGACAAATGAGCTTCGCCGTAGTAAGATTATCAAGTCGCCCGAAAGAGGGCGATGGATGAAAATTCCAAAAGGAAATAAAAAGTCCTTGACAAAGAAGCTTCCAAGTGATATACTTATGAAGCTGTCGCTGAAAAGGACAGAGAACATTGACAACTGAACAGTGAAACAACCTTGAAAGATTTCTAAGAGAAATAATCATTCGAGTGCAACTCGAAACC
>OMZG01000028.1 GCA_900315505.1 uncultured Lachnospiraceae bacterium | reverse complement strand
GAGTCTTGATCCATATCCAATATTAAAAGGCTGTAAAAATACAGCTTGTTTACTATGCCCTTTTTTAGTTTTCCTTAAGCGCTACTTTGTTTCAAACTTGACACTACTCTGAATTTTTTATATACTAGTCGAAAGTTGAAGAAAGTATGTGTGAGGGAGTAGTTCGCATCCCTGATGTGATCTGTCAACAATCCCGGAAGACGCTGACGGCGGCTCCTGGCAGATCTTAAAGAATGAGACTCGTGCATAAAGGTTGCAGTCCGGATACTGCAGGCTTTATGCAGGAGCCTCATTTTTTTCGGGATAAATTACTCCAGGGAGGCAGCTTATGTCAGTAATAGAAATCATCCTGCTGGGAGTCGGATTGTCGATGGATGCCCTGGCAGTAGCAGTCTGTAAGGGACTCGCAATGCGGAAGGTGGATAAGAAGCAGTGCTTTGCGACAGCACTGGCATTTGGCGGATTCCAGTTTCTTATGCCTGTCATAGGGTACCTGCTCGGCAGTACATTTGCGAAATATATCAGAAGCATTGACCACTGGATCGCATTTTTCCTGCTACTGTATATAGGAGGTAAGATGGCAATAGAAGCCATCAGGGAATGGAACGAGAAGCCGCAGATAGATGAGATGGATCCGCCGCTCGATGTGAAGGAGCTCCTGATGATGGCAGTAGCGACGAGTATCGATGCACTAGCGGTTGGGGTGACCTTTTCATTTACTCCGCATTTCAATATCCTGGGCGCGTCATCGATCATTGGCTGCACGACATTCATTATATCGTTCGGCGGCGTGTATATAGGAAATATCTTCGGATCGAAGTCCGAAAAGAGAGCACAGCTGCTTGGCGGACTGATCCTCATAGCGATAGGCACGAGGATACTGATCACACATCTGATGGGCCTCGAATAAAGGAAAGGAAGCATTTTTTATGAAAAAACTGATAGGACTGATAGCAGTGCTCGTGATCGGACTGCTGATGAATGCAAATGTGGCAGCAGGCTTTTCGGCATGGACAGTAGTGATCCTGCTTATTGGGTTTGTCCTGCTGATAAAGGGAGCAGATTTCTTCGTGGATGGAAGCTCGTCTGTGGCGAGACAGTTTAAGATACCGGGACTCGTCATCGGAATGACGATAGTGGCAATGGGCACCTCACTCCCGGAGCTGTCGGTATCGGTGACATCATCACTCGCCCATCATAATCAGCTGGCCGTGAGTAATGTCGTAGGATCGAATATTTTCAACCTGATGGTAGTCCTCGGCTGTTCGGCACTATTTTCAGTACTGTACGTGCAGAAGTCAGTCATAAAAATAGACCTGCCGTTTTCAATCCTTGCAGCAGCAATCCTCGCAGTAATGGCACTGGTGCTTGGAAAAGTAAACAGGATCTGTGGAATCATCTTCCTGGTGCTCTTTGCATACTTCATCTGGTCCATGGTCCACAGGACGATGGTATCCCGGAAGACCCCGGCAGAAGAGGCGGAGGAGGCCGAGGAGGATGAGGAGATAAAGATACTGCCGCTCTGGCAGTCGCTTATCTATATCATAGGTGGAGTCGTGGCAATCAAGTTCGGCGGAGATTTCGTCGTGAATTCATCGGTTACGGTCGCAAAGACGATAGGAGTCAGTGAGACCCTGATCGGACTCACGATAGTAGCCTGCGGCACATCGCTACCGGAGCTCGCGACATCAATAGTAGCCGCTCACAAGAACGAGCTGGACATGGCAGTCGGGAATGCGGTCGGTTCAAATATTTTTAACATTCTGGCAATCCTTGGCATAGCGGCCGTCATCACTCCGGTAACAGTCGCTGTAGAAAATATAATCGATACATTCGTTCTGATCGTATTTTCCGCAATTGTATGGCTGCTCTGTTTCAGAGACAAGAAGCTCACAAAATCAAAGGGAATCGTAATGATCGTGATGTATGCAGTATATCTGGTATATATATGTGTACGTTGAATGTCAGGCGTGCATCAAAGAAAGGGTGGAAAACTTCCACCCTTTTGTAGTATAATGAAGGTGATATGACCCTGAAGACAGGCGTTTCTGAAAAGGAGGCAGCACAATGGGATTTTTCAATACATTAGAAGAAGCAGGGAGAGGAATAGGCGCAGCCGCAAAGGACGCAGCGAAGACCGCACAGCTGAATGTCAGACTGAAGGATCTCGATGGCAAGCTCCACAAGGAGTACGAGGCCATCGGACAGAAATATTATAAGGATCATCCGGACGAGGATACCCCGGAGAACAGAAAGATAAAGGAGATATTCGCACAGATCGCAGCCACGAAGGATCAGCTCGCAGATATCCGTGGCGAGAGTATATGCCCGAGCTGCGGTGAGTTCGTAGAGAAGGGCGCGAAGTTCTGCAGCCACTGTGGAGCGTCACTCGTCGAGACAGTAGATGAGGATGATATGACAGTCGAGGAGCCGGAGACGAAGACAGAGGATAAGAAGGAAGATTAAGGAGCAATATTTTGAAGAACAAGGGACCATACTATATCACAACAGCGATAGCATACACCTCAGGAAAGCCTCATATCGGCAATACCTATGAGATCATCCTGGCAGATGCCATTGCCAGATTCAAGAGAAAAGAAGGATACGATGTACATTTCCAGACCGGATCCGATGAGCACGGACAGAAGATAGAGACCCGTGCCATAGAGGACGGCTGCACTCCGAAGGAATTCGTGGACAAGACCGCAGCCGAGATCAGGAGGCTCTGGGACATGTGCAATACCACGTATGACCGCTTCATCAGGACTACAGATGAGGATCATGTGAAGGTGGTCCAGAAGATCTTCAGAAAGCTCTATGACCAGGGAGATATCTACAAGGGCTCGTATGACGGCCTGTACTGCACGGAGTGTGAGGCATACTACTCAGAGTCACAGCTCACAGAGGACGGCAGATGCCCTGTATGCGGCAGTGAAGTGCACCAGATGAGTGAGGAGGCATATTTCTTCAGGATGAGCAAGTATGCCCCGAAGCTGATAGACTATATCAATACCCATCCGGAGTTTATCCAGCCGGTATCGAGGAAGAATGAGATGATGAACAACTTCCTTCTTCCGGGACTCCAGGATCTCTGCGTATCACGTACCTCATTCAAGTGGGGAATCCCTGTGGATTTCGATCCGGGACATGTGGTATATGTATGGCTTGATGCCCTCGTGAACTATATCACCGGAATCGGCTATGACCCGGATGGCAGCAGCGACGAGTATAAGAAGTACTGGCCGGCAGACCTTCATCTGATCGGAAAGGATATAGTCAGATTCCATACCATCTACTGGCCAATTTTCCTGATGGCACTTGGCGAGCCGCTGCCGAAGCAGGTATTCGGACATCCGTGGCTCCTTCAGGGCGGCGAGAAGATGTCGAAGTCCAAGGGAAATGTGATCTATGCCGATGATATGATAGACCTGTTTGGAGTAGACGCAGTCCGCTATTTCTGTATCCATGAGATGCCGTATGAGAACGACGGAGTCATCACCTGGGAGCTGATGGTCGAGAGGTATAATTCTGACCTCGCGAATACCCTGGGGAATCTCGTACAGCGTACCATTTCCATGAGCAATAAGTACTTCGGCGGAGTGGTCGAGGACAAGGGGGTATCAGAGCCTGTGGATGATGATGTGAAGGCAGTAGTGAAGAGCGCGAGAGACGTATGCATCGAGAAGATGGATACCCTTCATGCCGCAGATGCCCTCACAGAAATATTCAAAATATTTAAGCGTCTGAATAAGTATATAGACGAGACAGAGCCGTGGGCTCTCGCGAAGGATGAGACGAAGCAGGACCGTCTGGCTACCGTTCTTTACAATCTGAGCGACGGAATTATTACAGGAGCATCACTTCTGTACCCTTTCCTGCCGGATACCGCAGAGAAGATAGCAGAGGAGTTCAATACAGAGCTCAGGGACTTCGATGTGCTTGACCAGACAGGCCTCTATCCATCAGGGAATAATGTAGTAGAGAAGCCGGAGATGCTTTTTGCAAGAAAGGATCTGAAGGAGATCCTGAAGCAGACAGAGGCAATCGAGAAGAAGCAGAAGGAAGAGTTCGCAGAACACCAGAGGATCGCTCAGGAGAACCTGGCAAAGGCCGGAAAGCTGACTGCTGCCAATATGCAGGGCGACAAGAAGACTGGAGCCGTGGAATGATATTCGAGTCGCATGCACATTATGAGGATCCTGCATTTGATGATGACAGGGAAAAGCTGTTAAAGGAGCTGCACGAGGGTCTCATCGAGACTATAGTGGATGTTGGCTCTACCCTTGAATCGAGCAGGCAGTGCGTGGAGCTTGCTGATACGTATGACTATATGTATGCGGCTGTGGGCATTCATCCCGAGGAGATAAAGGATTTCGGAATCCCCGGCAGGCTGGTGACAGAAGAGGTTGACGGCAGGGAGTATACGAGCTTTTACCCGGCAGAGTATCCACAAGCTGCTGATGGCAATTCAGAAGAGGTATTCATGGAGCTGAGAGCTCTTGCCGGCCATCCGAATACAGTAGCGATCGGTGAGATAGGACTCGACTATTACTGGGTGAAGGATGCGAAGGCGAGGGCCTGTCAGAGATTTTTCTTCAGAAAGCAGCTGGAGCTCGCGAGAGAGCTCGACCTTCCGGTCATAGTCCATTCGCGGGATGCAGCTGAGGACACGATGAATATCATGCATGAGGCCTGTGCGGAGGGCACGAGGGCAGTGATTCACGCGTATTCATACTCGCTGGAGCAGGCACAGATGTATATAGATATGGGCTGCTATATAGGAGTCGGAGGAGTAGTGACCTTCAGGAATGCCAAGAAGCTCCATAAGGTCGTAAGCGATATCCCGCTCGAGAGGATACTTGTAGAGACTGACTGTCCGTATATGGCACCGGAGCCGTTCCGCGGCATGAGAAATGATTCTGGCTATCTGCCGTATATCGTGAAGCGGATAGCAGAGCTAAAGGGCTATACAGAGTACAGAGTCATGGAGACCACAAGGAAGAACGGCTATGAATTCTATGGCATTAAGCCACCGAGGAAGCACTGATGGCTGACCTGGAATACAGAGAAATGCAGGAGGTCCTGCGGAAGCATGATTTCCATTTCAAGAAGAAGTACGGTCAGAATTTCCTGATAAAGCCTGACCTGCTTCATGATATAGTGGACGGGGCAGAAGTGACAGATGAGGACACAGTCGTTGAGATAGGTCCTGGAGTAGGCTCACTGACGCGGGTGCTTGCAGACCGGGCGAAGCAGGTATATGCGATAGAGGTCGATGAGAAGCTGATCCCGATACTTGATGAGACGATGGCAGGCTATGATAATGTCACGATCATCAATGAGGATGTGCTGAAGGCAGATCTCACGGATATTTTTGCTCAGGGAAGGGTAAAGGTAGTCGCAAACCTGCCGTATTATATCACGACACCCATTATCCTTGGTCTGCTGGAAAAGGACCTTGATTTCGAGAGCATTACGGTGATGGTGCAGAAGGAAGTGGCCGAGAGAATGCAGGCTGTGCCCGGGACGAAGGACTACGGAGCGCTGACGCTGGCGGTCGGGTATTATACCGACCCGCAGATACTTTTCCTTGTATCACCGGACAGCTTCATGCCGCAGCCGAAGGTCGGATCTGCAGTCATTTCCCTGAAGAAAAAGGAACTGACGGAGCAGCAGAGGTCCGACGCGAAGGATATATTCACTGTAGTCAGGGCGGCTTTCAACCAGAGAAGGAAGTCAATGGTGAATGCCCTGTCGAATGCAGGAGTTCTCGGACGGACGAAGGATGAGATTACTGAAGCCGTGCAGGAAGCAGGCTTTGATACGAATGTCCGGGCAGAGGCGCTGACACTTGATGATTTCATCAGACTCACGGAGTGCCTGAAGAGATGAGTGATTTTTACACATATATGGTCAGATGCTCCGATGACAGCCTTTATACAGGATACACGACAGATCTCTGGCATCGTGTGAAGGCGCACAATGAGGGGAAGGCCGGGGCGAAGTACACGCGGAGCCGCAGACCGGTGGTGCTGGTGTATTACGAGAAATTCGCATCAAAGCATGAAGCAATGTCGCGTGAAATACAGATAAAGAAGCTAAGCAGACAACAGAAACTGAAGCTAGTGGAGAAGGAAAATGGGAATCTTCGACAAACTAAGGGAAAAGGCTCAGATGTCGGAAGACGAGCTGGAGCAGAAGAAGGCAGATAAGGCAGCGGCAAAGCGGCAGGCTAAGGATGATGCACAGGCTGAAAAGGACCGCCAGAAGGCACTCCGCATTGCCCAGAAGGATTCTGACAGACAGAAGCGCGCAGATGAGAGATTCATGCAGGCCGCAATCGACGAGGCCCGCAGGGCAGCAGCCATCCGCGAGGTGCCGATAGGCTGCGTCATAGTACGCAATGGCCGGATCATAGCCCGTGGCTACAACCGCAGGAACAATGACAAGAATGTCCTTTCTCATGCCGAGCTTATCGCAATAAAGGAAGCCTGCAGGAAGACGGGCGACTGGCGGTTAGAGGAATGTACCCTGTATGTGACGCTCGAGCCGTGCCCGATGTGCGCCGGAGCCATAGTACAGGCGAGGATTCCGAGAGTGGTGATCGGTACGCAGAATTCCAAGGCAGGCTGTGCAGGCTCAGTCATCAACCTGCTGAAGATGCCGGGCTTCAATCATCAGTGCGATATCACCTACGATGTGCTGCATGATGACTGTGCAGCGATGATCACAGGCTTCTTCAGACTGCTTCGTGAGGAGAAGAAGCTCGCAGAGGAGGATGTCGGAAAACCTCCGATAAGGATGGACTGATGGATAACCGCATAGAGACAGAGCACCTCGTGATGAAGGTTCTGAAACCCACAGAAGCGGCACTTGTTGCCGCTTTTTACAGTCGCAATTTCGAGGATTTCGCACAGTATGAGCCGCTGATCAGGAAGCAGTCACTGTCCATATATTATCAGAGGCAGGTTCTCGAATGCGAGAATAAGTATCGGGCAGAGGGCAGCAGGATCAGATACTATCTGTTTCAGAAGTATGACCCGTTCCGCGCGATAGGCACGGTCAGCTTCCGCGAGATAAATAAGGACAACAAGGGCACCTGCATAGTGGGCTACAAGGTCGATCAGGGCTTCAGACGAAGGGGATTCGCGAGAGAGGCGTTAAGCACCCTGATACCTATGGTCAGATACGATTACCATGTAGGGAAAATAGAGGCAGAGGTGCTGCCGTGGAACCAGCCATCGCAGAACCTGCTTGTAGGGCTGGGATTCCACAGGACAGCGCTGCTGAAGTCGAGAGTGTGCATAGATGGAAAATATGATGATGAATACCTGTACGTGCTGGATAAGTGCGATGCAGTAAAATAAAAGGACCGGCAGATCTCTGCCGGTCCTTTATCAAAGGAAATAATTCTATTGTAAAGGCTAATGAAGGAGGGGATGACCTACTATGTAGGAAATTAGCCCATTACAACCTTAACTGTGACATCGGTCCCATCCGATGATGGCGGAATGATCTGCCCCTTGATTGGAGCTCCGTCTACTGTGATCTGTTTCACACCCTTTTCAACGCCTGCGGTATTATCAATAGTGATGTGATAATCAACGCCTCTGAACTTCCTGTCAAGAGTATAGCCCTTTACATCCGAAGGGATGCACGGATCGATCATGAGTCCGTCGAGCTGAGGCTTGATTCCGAGAATGTACTGGCTCATGGCTGTGAAGGTCCATGCAGCAGTACCTGTCAGCCAGCTGTTCTTGCCTTCTCCGAAGGTCGGAGCGTCCTTGCCGGCAACCATCTGGCAGTAAACGTATGGCTCTGTGCGGTGAATCTCGCTGATATCCTCCAGGTAGATAGGGCAGGTCTTTCTGAATACCTCGAAGGCTCTGTTTCCGTGACCGAGAACAGTCTCAGCACATGCGATCCACGGATTGTTGTGGCAGAAGATACCGGCATTCTCCTTGTATCCTGGCGGGTACGAAGAGATCTCACCGAGTTCTACGTGATATTTTGTATATGCAGGAGTCAGAAGTACGATACCGTACTTAGTATCCAGCTTTTCCTTTACTGATTCGAGAGCCTTTTCAGCCTTGCCACTCTCTACGCCGACACCGGCCATTACGCACATGCCCTGTGGCTCGATGTAAATCCGGCCTTCCTCACACTCGTGAGATCCGACAGGGTTTGAATTCGCATCGAAGGCACGGATGAACCATTCACCGTCCCATCCGGCAGTCTCGAGAGCTGCCTTCATATCAATAACGGCTTTCTCGACTTCCTTTGCTCTGTCATCTTTTCCTACATGATGCAGTATGTCAGCGTATTCTGTGCCGTACTTGACGAACATTCCGCCGATGAATACTGACTCGGCGACAGGTCCCTCGGAAGGTCCTGTGGTCTGGAAACTCTCGCCCGGCTCCTCTGAGAAACAGTTCAGATTCAGGCAGTCATTCCAGTCAGCGCGTCCGATAAGCGGGATCTTGTGCGGACCGAGATGAGTAGCTGTATAATTGAATGACAGATCCAGATGCTTGAGCAGTGGTTCTGCGACTGAGAAATCGCTATCAAAGGCGCACTTTTCATCGAGGATCGAATAATCACCGGTCTCACGGAGGTATGCAGCAGTTCCTGCGATAAGCCACAGCGGGTCGTCGTTGAATCCTCCGCCGATTGCGGCATTGCCCTTCTTGGTAAGCGGCTGGTACTGATGATATGTGCTGCCATCAGCAAACTGTGTATTAGCAATATCGATGATACGCTCACGCGCTCTCTCAGGAATCAGATGAACGAATCCGAGCAGATCCTGGCATGAATCGCGGAAGCCCATTCCACGTCCCATTCCACTCTCAAAGTAGCTTGCGGAACGGCTCATATTGAAGGTGACCATGCACTGGTACTGGTTCCAGATATTAACCAGACGGTTGAGCTTCTCATCATCAGTATGAACAGTATATGTAGAAAGAAGCTTCGTCCAGTAGGTCTTCAGCTCGTCAAGAGCGGCCTGTGCCTGCTCAGCGGTCTGGTATTTAGCTAAAAGCTTATCGGCCGGCTCCTTATTGATCACGTTCGGAGCTACGAACTTCTTGTCCCTTGGATTCTCACAGAAGCCAAGTACATAGATAAATGTCTTCGACTCGCCCGGAGCAAGTGTGACCTTGATCTGGTGAGCGCCGACAGGGGCCCAGCCATGAGCGATCGAATTGTGACATTTACCCTCTGTAACGGCCTGCGGATTCCTTGCTCCATTGTAGAGACCAACGAACGCGTCTCTTGAAGTATCGAAACCATCGACAGGCACATTAACAGAATATACGGCATAATGATTTCGTCTCTCTCTATACTCCGTTTTATGATAAATCGTGCTCCCGACTACCTCTACCTCACCGGTAGAGAAATTCCTCTGGAAATTCGTCGAGTCATCCTCGGCATTCCACAGACAGAATTCAACATAACTGAACAGATCAAGCTTCTTCTCGCTTGAACCTTCATTAGTAAGAACTACCCGGTTGACCTCGCAGGCATCATGTACAGGAACGAAGGCGGTAAGCTCTGCCTTTACATCGTTCTTCCTGCCGGTGATGACTGAATATCCAAGACCGTGACGGCATTCATAGAAATCAAGCTCGGTCTGTACAGGCTGCCAGCCCGGATTCCAGATCGTGTCGCCATCCTTAATATAGTAATAACGTCCTCCGACGTCCATCGGGCTGTTGTTGTACCTGTAGCGGGTGATACGAAGAAGCTTCGCATCCTTATAGAAATCATAACCCCCGGCTGTGTTGGAAAACAGTCCGAAAAAATCCTGGCTACCCAGGTAGTTGATCCACGGAAGCGGTGTCCGTGGAGTGGTGATGACGTACTCCTTCGCGTCATCGTCAAAGTGCCCGAACTTCATGCCATTTCTCCTTTAATATAGATGATTAATATTAACTTTAGATTTACGAATACGATTTCGTAACGATCTGATAAGATTATAAATCCTCACAATAGATTTGTAAAGCCAAAAATCCATTTTGTGCAAAGTGCACAATTAGGATGTGAACTTTTTGTGAAAAATGGATATTGACCTTTATACGAAAACGATTTAGAATTAGAGCAACGAAAACGAATTCGGAAGCACCTAAGGAACCGGGGTGCGGAAGGATTCAAGCAAATTCACATCTTTCCTGATCCGGGTGAGGATCAGAGCCGAAGGGTTCGGGTTCTGACCCGGGTCAGGAAAGCGGGAAGAGTGGTGATGCAAGTGGTGACAATTAAGGACATCTCCCGCAAATGTGGAGTTTCACCCGCCACCGTGAGCAAAGCACTGAATGGCTATGGAGATATCAGTGAAGCCACTAGAGAGCTTATCAGGAAGACCGCATCAGAGATGCACTATCTTCCTAATGCAGCCGCCAGACAGCTGAAGACAAACAGCTCGCACAATCTTGGCATTGTTTACAAGGACAATACAGGAAGCGGCCTTGCTCATGAGTTCTTTTCCGGTGTGATAGACAGCGCAAAGGAGGAGGCCGAACAGAGAGGCTATGATGTGACTTTCATCAGCGCAGCTCTTGGATACGGATCATATCTGGAGCATTGTAGATACCGGAAATGTGACGGAGTCCTGATTGTAAGTGAAGATTTTTCAAGTAAACAGGTACAGGATCTGGTCAATAGTGAGATACCTGCAGTATCTATCGATTATGTGTATGATGGTCACTCATGTGTCCTTTCAAAGAACGCCGAAGGCGAATATCAGCTGACGAAGCTTCTGATACAGAAGGGACACAAGAAGATAGCTTTCATACACGGCGAAGGTACATCGGTCACGAAGAAGCGCCTAGCAGGCTTTTATACAGCCCTTGAGGAGAGCGGGATCGAAGTACCAAAGGAGTATGTGGTAGAAGCACTTTACCATGATCCAAAGTCCAGTGGGGAAGCCACGAGGCAGCTGATGTCACTTGAAGATCCGCCGACAGCCATTATGTACCCGGATGATTACTCATATCTGGGAGGAATGATGGAACTGGAAAGGCTTCATCTATCCATACCGGATGATGTGAGCGTGGTCGGATTCGATGGGATAAGGCTCTCTCAGGTGCTGAGGCCCCGACTTACGACTTATTATCAGGACGCTCCGAGAATAGGAAGAGCGTCAGTAAAAAAGCTTGTTCATATGATTGAGAACAAGAAGACCAGCATGGCCGAAGAGATTGAGATTCCCGGCAGACTACTGGTCGGAGATTCAGTAGCTCAGATTTAGCGGAGAAGGAACGCTAATTGAGACGCGGCAGAGAGCCGCACAATATTTTTCTTTTACATAAGAGAAGGAGACACTTATGAAGAGACGCATGAAAATGCTCACCAGCCTCGCATTAGCTGGTGCAATGGTAGTATCAATGGCAGCTTGTGGTGGATCAAAGAGCTCAAGCTCATCAAAGAGCTCATCTAGCTCAGCAGCTTCATCAAGCTCAGCAGCTAAGCCGGCAGAGGACACAGGAAAGGTTCTCAACATCCAGGTATGGAACGAAGAGTTCAAGAGCCGTATCGAGAATCACTACAAGGATTACGAGAAGGTAAGCGATACCGAGGGTAAGATCGGTGATGTTACAGTAAAGTGGACAATCACACCTTCAGATGACAATGCTTATCAGAACAACCTTGATTCACTTCTTCCAGAGAACGAGAATGCATCAGCAGATGACAAGGTTGATATGTTCCTTATGGAAGCTGACTACGCACTGAAGTATGTCAACAGTGATTACACAATGAAGCTTTCAGACCTTGGGATCACAGATGATGATCTTGCAGACCAGTTCCAGTACACAAAGGATATCGTTACTGATAAAGACGGCAACATCAAAGGTTCTTCATGGCAGGCTTGTTCAGCTGGTATGATCTACAACAGAGCAGCTGCTAAGGACGTCCTTGGTTCAGACGATCCGGACAAGGTTCAGGAAGCAGTTTCTGACTGGGATAAGTTCAATGAAGTAGCTAAGAAGGCTAAGGACAAGGGTTACAAGATTACTTCAACAGTAAATGATACATATCGTGTATATTCAAACAATGTATCAGCTCCTTGGGTAACAGACAATAAGGTAACAGTTGACGCTAACATCAAGAACTGGGTTGATAACTCTAAGGCTCTTGTAGATGCTGGTGAGACAACCACTAATGAGCTTTGGTCAGATGACTGGAGCAAGGGCTTCTATCCAGATGGCAAGGTATTTGCTTACTTCGGACCAGCATGGCTCATCAACTTCTCAATGGCAGCAGCTACAGACGGATCAATCGCTAACCAGGGTGGTTGGGGATTCTGTGTAGGACCTCAGTCATTCTATTGGGGCGGCACATGGATCGCAGCAGCTACCGGAACAGATAACCCGAACCTTGTAGCTCAGATCATTAAGACAATGACAACAGATAAGGATGTCCTTAAGGCTATCGCTACTGATGATTCAGACTGCGTAAACAGCCAGTCAGTTCTTGCAGACCTTGCTTCATCTGATATCGAGCAGAGAAAGCCTCACACCAATGGTAAGGACGATGGTGGTTCAATCACATGGATCCTTGGTGGTCAGAACCCTTACCAGCAGCTTGCTGATGGCGCTGCAAAGCTTGACATGAGCAACATCTCAATTTACGACCAGGGCTGCAACGAGGAGTTCCAGAAAGCAATGAAGAACTACTTCGATGGCAATGCATCATATGATGACGCGATCAAGCAGTTCAATAAAGCAATCGTAGAGAAGTATCCTGATCTTACAACTGACTGATAATCACAATAGGTAATCGGTTCAGAAAGTTAATTTCATAATTCTTCTGAAAAGTGCCGGCCCCACAAAGTGGTTACGCTTTGTGGGGTCGGTTTGTCAAATGAGATATAGGAGGGATAAATGGAAAAGACAGCTCAGGCGGCAGTAAAGCCGCAAAAGAATAATAAGGTAACAGGCTACAATAAGTGGGGTTACATATTTCTTCTTCCATTTTTTATCATATTCGTCATATTCCAGCTCATCCCGCTGGTCAGCACGATATACAACAGTTTCTTTGAAAACTACAGATCAGGACTTACACAGGTTGGCCCGAACTTTGTCGGACTGAAGAACTATGGAGCACTCCTTACCGGTGGCGATTTCCTGAAGTATTTCGGAAATACAATGATCATGTGGATCCTTGGATTTGTTCCGCAGATTGTTATTTCCCTGCTTCTTGCTTACTGGTTCACAGACCCGTCACTTCGTCTGAAGGGTCAGAGATTTTTCAAGACAGTGATCTACATGCCAAACCTGATCATGGCAGCAGCATTCGCAATGCTGTTCTTCACACTGTTTGCGGACACAGGCCCTATCAACAGCATGTTTATGCAGATGGGACTCTGGTCAAAGCCTTACAGCTTCATGTCACACGTAGGAAGCGTCAGAGGAATGGTAGCATTCATGAACTGCCTGATGTGGTTCGGTAATACAACTATTCTCCTGATGGCAGGTATGATGGGAATCGATACTTCCCTCTTCGAAGCTGCAGAGGTTGACGGAGCAACAGCAACCCAGATTTTCTGGAAAGTTACGCTTCCACTGCTTCGCCCTATCCTTGTTTACGTTATGATAACATCACTTATCGGTGGTCTCCAGATGTTCGATGTACCACAGATCCTGACCAATGGTGCGGGTGACCCGATGAGATCTTCAATGACACTCATCATGTGGCTGAACAAGCATCTGTACAGTAAGAACTATGGTATGGGTGGTGCTCTTTCAGTTATCCTGCTCATTGTAACAGGTGTTCTGAGCTTCATCGTATTCAAGTTCTCAGCATCTAAAGAAGTAGAAAGGTAAGGAAAGGAGGAAAAGTTTGAAACAAAGTAGCGCTTAAGGAAAACTAAAAAAGGGCATAGTAAACAAGCTGTATTTTTACAGCCTTTTAATATTGGATATGGATCAA
>OMZG01000013.1 GCA_900315505.1 uncultured Lachnospiraceae bacterium | reverse complement strand
AAACCACAGCTTATTGCTTCACTACATATATACGATAGTCTGGAACTGTATACTACTTGCAGAGCACACCTATATAATGCCTTTATGAAACAGCCCTACTGAAAAATGAAGTAACATTGCAATTGCCCCTCAATTAGTGTATAATATTAAAGCTAATTTCGGGGCTTCTTTTAGAGAGATTGATCTCGTGGCTGATGCGCTGAAAGTCATATAAAACTTGATGTGAAATTTAAATCCATGGTACTCGCCGTGGCACTCGGTCAAAATGGCACACCGCGCAAAGCCCGTAAATATAAGGATTTTTAAGGAGATATAAGAAGAAATGAAACTAGGAATCGTAGGCCTGCCAAATGTAGGCAAGAGTACACTTTTCAATTCACTGACAAAGGCGGGGGCTCTCGCAGCCAACTACCCGTTCGCCACGATCGATCCGAATGTCGGAGTCGTAAATGTACCTGATGAGCGTATTGAGAAGCTGACAGAGATGAATCACAGCAAGAAGACTATTCCTGCTGTTATTGAATTCGTAGATATTGCAGGACTCGTAAAGGGAGCCAGCAAGGGAGAAGGACTGGGGAATCAGTTCCTGGCAAATATAAGGGAATGTGATGCAATCATCCATGTTGTCAGATGTTTTGAGGATTCAAATATCGTTCACGTAGATGGCAATATAGATCCGAAGAGAGATATTGAGACGATCAATCTTGAGCTTCTTTTCTCAGATATGGAAGTTCTTGACAGGAGATATCAGAAGATAAAGAAGCAGTCCAATATGGATAAGACTCTGAAGCCTGAGGTGGCTCTTCTTGAGAGACTAAGGCCATTCCTCGAAGAGGGAAAGATGGCCAAGGCATTCGAGTGTGAAAATGAGGACGAAGAAGCTCTGCTTAAGGGATACAATCTCCTCACTGCAAAGCCTACAATCTATGCTGCCAATGTCGCAGAGGATGATCTCTCAGATGACGGGGCATCCAATCCGCATGTACAGGCTGTAAGAGAGGCCGCAAAGGAAGACGGATCTGAGGTATTTGTAGTAAGTGCTGAGATCGAGCAGGAGATCTCAGAGCTTGATGATCCAGAGGAGAAGAAGGAGTTCCTGTCAGATCTCGGACTCAAAGAGTCAGGACTTGACAAGCTGATCAAGGCATCATATTCACTTCTCGGTCTCATCTCATTCCTTACCACAGGTGAGGACGAGACAAGGGCATGGACCATTACCAAGGGCACGAAGGCTCCGCAGGCTGCAGGAAAGATCCATTCAGATTTTGAGAGAGGATTCATCTGTGCAGAGACAGTTGCATACAAGGATCTGATGGACTGCGGTTCAATGCAGGCCGCCAGAGAAAAAGGACTGGTACGTACAGAGGGAAAAGAGTATGTGGTTCAGGATGGAGATGTAATCCTGTTCAGGTTCAATGTGTGATAAGAAAGAAGGAAAACGAAGATGAAATGTCCGTATTGTGGATCAGACAACACCAGAGTCATTGATTCAAGACCAGCAGATGACAATACCTCTATCAGACGCCGCAGGCATTGTGACGACTGCAATAAGAGGTTTACGACATATGAGAAGGTAGAGACAATACCCCTGATCGTGATCAAGAAGGATATGGGCCGTGAGCAGTATGACAGAAGGAAGATTGAAAAGGGAATTCTCGTTGCCTGCCATAAGAGACCGGTGTCTGCAATGGAGATCACGAAGATCGTAAATGAGGTCGAGAAGGATATCTTTGCCAGGGAAGAGCGGGAGATACCCAGCTCGGTCATAGGAGAGATCGTGATGGACAAGCTGGTGGATGTGGATCCGGTTGCTTATGTCAGATTTGCGTCAGTGTACAGGGAGTTCAAGGACGTGAATTCATTCATGAATGAACTGAAGAAAATGATGAAAGAGAAATAACAAGCGCTTGCATTTAGAGGTGCAATCGTGTAAAATGTTTTAGTAAATTTTGAAAAGAATCAAGGAGGTTCAGATATGGTAACAGCCGGCGATTTCAAAAACGGCATCACAATCGAGTATGACAATGGAGTATATCAGATACTCGAGTTCCAGCATGTAAAGCCAGGAAAGGGTGCAGCATTCGTTCGTACCAAGCTTAAGGATATAAAGAATGGCGGAGTAGTCGAGACTACATTCCGTCCTACAGAGAAGTTCCCACAGGCTCACATCGACAGAAGAGATATGCAGTATCTTTACAACGATGGTGATCTGTACTACTTCATGGATACAGAGACCTATGACCAGATTTCTCTGCCGAAGGAGGATATCGGTGATTCCCTTAAGTTCGTTAAGGAGAACGAAATGGTAAAGATCTGTTCTCACAATGGTGATGTCTTCGCCGTAGAACCGCCTCTCTTTGTAGAGCTTGAGGTTACAGATACAGAGCCGGGACTCAAGGGAAATACGGCTACAGGTGCTACAAAGCCTGCTACACTTGAGACAGGGGCTGAGATTCAGGTACCTCTTTTCGTAAATACAGGAGATAAGCTTCAGATTGATACCCGTACAGGAGAGTATCTGAAGAGAGTCTGATTGGAGATTGTTTAGATGCAGTATGATGATATTCCTCTGAAGAAGCTGCTGTCGGACAGACAGGTATTCGCGGTATTTGATGAGGAATTCCGGAACGGGGGATGGCTTGATGTGACGGCTCTGCTGGATTCAGAAAGCAGTTTCTCTGATCTGTATCGTGATGGTACGGTTCCTACAGGAGTCCTCGACCGGATAAAGACAAGGCTTACTGATTTATAAGAGGTTATGAGGGACGCCATGCGTCCCTGTTTTATTGTATTGGGTATTTTTTTATGAGTCGTACACCACTTGAATGGAAGGAATTTTACACAAGCAGTTCTTTTTCAGCAAAATACAATTATTCAGGCCGGCTTGGTGCCTGGATTGACGATGAGGGTACACATTTCAGGCTGTGGAGTCCGATGGCGCAGGAAGTGCATCTGAGGCTTTTTGATCATGGCTCACCTGAAGAGGACGGTACAAAGGGAGATGCTCCGACATCCGACTATACCATGCAGTATGGGAAGAATGGCGTTTTCTCCATCAATAGCAGAAAGAATCTGTCCGGCAAATACTATGATTATCTGATACAGTATGAGGATGAGACGGTACAGACTGTTGATCCTTATGCAGTGTCATGCGGAGTGAACGGACTCAGGGGTCAGATACTTGATCTGCCTGCTACTGATCCTGACGGATGGGTAGAGGAGGGACCTCCGGCAGAGACGGAAGAGACAGTGATCTGTGAGACTCATGTGAAGGACTTCTCATGGGACAAGTCTGGCGGATTTCCTGATGATGTCAGAGGCCGTTTCCTTGCTTTTACAAAACAGCATACGAGCTACAATGGGAAGCCTACAGGCCTTGCATACCTTAAGGATCTGGGTGTCACACATATCCAGCTGCTTCCAGTGTATGACTACTGTACGGTTGACGAGGCAGCAGCCTTTGCTAATAATCTCAAGGGTACTGAAGCCGGGGAGCCGTACAACTGGGGATATGACCCGAGAAACTATTTTTCTCCGGAGGGCGGTCTCTCCAGTGATCCATATCGTGGCGAGGTTCGCGTAAGGGAACTGAAGGAAGCAGTCATGGGTCTGCATAAGGCAGGATTTCGGGTGATAATGGATGTCGTATTCAATCACACCTATGGCACTGATACTCCGCTACAGAAGACTGCACCGTGGTATCATTACCGTCTGAATGAGGATGGAAGCCTGTCAGAAGGATCACATTGCGGTAATGATGTTGCATCGGAGATGCCAATGACGCACAAGTTCATCCTTGACTGTGTGATGTACTGGGCGAAGGAATATCATTTCGACGGCTTCCGCTTCGATATAATGAGTCTTCTCGATACCGATCTGATGAATGACATAAAGCGTCATCTCGATGATGAATATGGCAAGGGTGAGAAGCTCGTATATGGAGAGGCCTGGAACATGCAGACGCATCCGTATGGTGATGTGGCCATGTCTGATAAGGATCACTTCACAAGGCTTGATACATCCATTGGATACTTCAATGACATCATCAGGGATTCTGTGACAGGATGCGCGTTTATACCGGATGATGCCGGATTTGCTGACGGATCGAAGGATGTTGAGGCACTGAAGAAGGGGATTGCCTCCTGTCTTGGTGGGGATGGAATTATCTCCAATCCTTCACAGAGCATCACCTTCCTGTCGTGCCATGACAACCGTACGCTTTGGGACAAGCTGTCAAAGGTAAACGGGCTTCATCCTGTTGGAGATACAGAGGACAGGAGACTCAGACAGAACAGACTTGCAGCTGCCATATATCTGATGACTCCTGGCAGACCGTTTTTCTTCATAGGAGAAGAGGGTGCCAGGACGAAGAATGGTGATGAGAATTCATATAATGCACCTATAGAGGAAAATGCAGTCCACTGGGACCAGCTGTATGCTCATAAGGATCTGATAGGGTATTATAAGGGACTTATTTCTCTGAGAAAGAGTCTGCCAATCCTATGCAGAAAGGATGATCATCTGGCCGATGACTATATGATCACAGGAGGCAGTGAGGACGGCCTTCCTGAGGGTCTGGTATTCGTACAGGCAAAGGATGCCACGGGACATCTGCTCTTCGTGTACAATGGCTCAGAATACAGCAGAAAGCTTTCTCTGCCTGACGGACATTGGCAGCTTCTTGCGGATACGGACTGCTCTACATACTGGCAGGATTCAAAGCCTCATATTGAGAATGAGAAGATAGTTTCAGAGCCGATGTCGGCAATGATCCTGAAGAAAATGTGACAGGAGGAAAGCAATTTTGGAAAGCAAAAAAAATATTATCCTTACAGGAGACAGACCTACAGGAAAGCTTCATCTGGGACACTATGTAGGCTCTCTTCGCAGAAGAGTAGAGCTTCAGAACAGCGGTAAATTCGATGAGATAAATATTCTGATCGCCGATGACCAGGCTCTCACAGATAATGCAAAGAACCCGCAGAAGATCAGGGACAATATGATAGAGGTCGCTCTTGATTATCTCTCTGTAGGTATTGACCCTGATAAGACGACTATCTGTGTTCAGTCGCAGATTCCGGCACTTCATGCCATGACCTTCTATTTCATGAATATGGTGACGACTGAGCGTCTGTCCAGGAACCCGACTATCAAGAATGAAATCACGCTCCGTGGCTTTGACAAGCCGGGAAGTGAAGGCATCCCGGCAGGATTCTTTACCTATCCTGTATCACAGACCTCTGATATCACTGCGTTCAAGGCCAACTGTGTGCCTGTAGGAGAGGATCAGGAGCCGATGATAGAGCAGGCGAGGGAAATCGTCCGCAGATTTAATGCCGCTTATGGAGACGTTCTCGTAGAACCTGAGATAATGCTTCCTGATACGAAGGCAGCCATGAGGCTTCCAGGCATTGATGGCAAGGCCAAGATGAGCAAGTCCCTTGGAAATGCTATTTATCTGGCTGATGATGCAGCGACTCTTGAGAAAAAGGTAAAGAGCATGTACACAGATCCCGAGCATATGAGAAAGGATGATCCTGGACATCTGGAGGGCAACTGTGTATTCACCTATCTCGATGCATTCTGCACCGATGATGATTTCAGGGCATTCTGGCCTGAATATGAGAATCTCGATGAGCTCAAGGCTCATTACACAAGGGGCGGCCTTGGAGATATGGACTGCAAGAAGTTCCTGATAAAGGTACTTAACCGTGTGCTTGATCCTATCCGTGAGAGCAGACATGAATGGGAGAAGAGGATTCCTGATGTCTATGATATTCTTAAGGCCGGTACTGCTCATGCAGTTGCTGAGACCAACCAGACTCTCCACGAGATGCAGGAGAAAATGCGTATCAATTACTTCGATGATGACTCGATCATTAGTGACTGGGAGAGCTGGATCGCAAAATAATTTTACGCAAAAAAATACCGCGGCCCTGAGGACCGCGGCTTTTTTTATTTTTTATCCTTCTTTTTCTTCTTTTTCTTATCCTTCTTGCCTGACTTATCAGCTTTATCCCTCTTTTGTTCAGGCTCCTCCTTCTTCACAGGCTTCTGTGGATCATATTCAGGAAGTTCGTACTTTGCATGATATCCTTCTTCCATGAGCTGGAAGCTGTCATTTCTGGCCTCGCGTTCCTTCTGTGAATATTCATGCATATCGAAGGTGCCGTCTATAGCAGAAATGATATAGGCTGCTATATTGGAGCAGTGGTCAGCCACACGCTCGAGATCAACCGTGATATCTGAGAGGTAGAGTCCCTGCTCGAGGGTACATTCTCCAGACTGGAGACGCTGTACATGATGCTCGTTCATCATCAGGTTGATGGAGTCAATCGTATCTTCAAGAGGATCAATCCTCTTTGCCATTTCTATATCATCATCCCTGATAGATCTGCTTGTAATATCAAGGATTTCTTCGACTGCATCTGTGAATACCCTGAGTTCTTTTAGAGCATTCTCTGAAAATATGGTATTATTCTCATGCATCTTGTCAACTGACTGCTTGATATTCAGGGCATGATCACTGATTCGCTCGAAGTCATTGGTTGAATGAATGAGCGATGCAAGAGTGTGGCCTTCTCTGTCTGACAGATCACCAGTGGCAATCTTTGACAGGTAGGTATTCAGATGATCCTCATACTCATCAACGAGATCCTCAAGCCTTACGACTTCATGAGCTGTTTTCTCATCGTATTCGTATAGCAGACTGATCGCATTCTTCATAGCGTCACTGCTGTGTCTCATCATCTCTACGAGAACTGTCTTGGACTGATTCAGGGCAAAGGCAGGTGATGAAAGGAATCTGTCATCAAGAATTGTGAAGGTATGCATGCTCTCAGCTTCCTTCTTTTCATCCTCTGTGATAGGAAATACCCTCTTGACGATCCTGACGAGGATATCTGAGAACGGCAGCATGATCGTCACGGCTGCGATATTGAATACACTGTGGAATATTGCTATCGTAACTGGTGTAGCAAGCTTTGTCATGAATTCGAAATGTATGGCGGCATTCAGAGAGTAGAAGACTACCATGAATACTGTCGTCTTGATAATACAGTAGAACATCTGCATCCAGGCTGCACGCTTTGCGTTTCTTCCGGCTCCGACAGATGAGATGATTCCTGTGATAGCTGATCCGATATTCTCACCCATGATGATTGGGATTGCAGTAGCAAAAGTTACTGTTCCGGATGTAGACAGTGCCTGCAGGATTCCGATTGATGCGGATGAGGACTGGAGAATAGCTGTCATGCCAAGTCCTACGAGCAGTCCGAGGAAGGGATTCGAGAACATTATGAGAATGCTCGTAAATGTCTTGTTTTCTGCGAGCGGTGATACGGCGCTTGACATTGAACTCATACCTATAAGAAGGATTCCGAATGAGAGGAGGATGGCACCGACATTCTTATGTCTCTCCTTCTTGCTGGTCATCAGCATTATGAGTCCGATGAGTCCGATTACCGGTGCGAAGTTCTCTGGCTTGAACAGCTGGAGCAGCAGTGCGTCACTCTGTATTCCTGATAGTGATAGGAGCCATGCTGTGATTGTGGTTCCGATATTGGCTCCGAGGATGACACCGACTGACTGTTCAAGGCTCATGATTCCTGAATTTACAAAGCCTACGCACATGACTATCGTAGCGCCGGATGACTGGATGACTGCTGTCACGAGCATTCCGAGAAGCGCTGCCTTCCATTTATTGTTGGTCAGGCCCTCGAGGATCTTTTCCAGCTTGCCGCCGGATACCTTCTTCAGTGCTTCGCCTAAGTACTCTATTCCATAGAGGAACAGGACAAGGCCGCCAATGAGTTTCAGTAAGATAATAATGTTCATTTTCTTCTCTCTTTACATAGATTTCACACGGAAATTACATACAGAGTTTAAATGATTTTGGTGTCAGTTGCAACAGTTAATTTTTATTTTACATACTTTTAACATTATAACCGTTCAGACGGTTTACTGTACTTCCTTGAAATGACTGTGATTTTTGGTTATTATATGTTAAAACCGAAAGGAGAAATTGTGATATGTTAAAAGAAGGTATTACTGGTGAGGCCAGTGCTGTTGTTAATGATGAAAATACTGCTATAAATATGGGGAGCGGGACGCTGCCGGTGTTTGCGACGCCTGCGATGGTAGCTCTTGTGGAAAAGGCTGCATGGAGCTCTGTGGCTCCTGAGCTGGAAGACGGACAGTCGACTGTCGGGACTGCTATGACCCTGTCACATGAGTCTGCCACACCGAAGGGACTTAAGGTGACTGCGAAGACGACGCTTATTGCTGTTGACAGAAGAAAGCTCACATTTTCATGGGAAGCCTATGATGATGCCGGTCTTATCGGCAGAGGCACTCATGAGAGATTCATAGTTACTGATGATAAGTTTGTACAGAAAGCTGAAGGCAAAAAAGCATGAAGATAGCACTTGCACAGATGCAGATGGACATCGACAAGAGAGTCAATGAAAAGAAATCACTTGCAATCGCTGGTCAGGCGGCTAAGGCCGGGGCTGATCTGCTGCTGTACCCAGAGCTGACACTGACTCCGTTCTTTCCTCAGTATCCATCGAGACTTCTTGAAGGGATGGGGATAAAGCCGGATGCTTTTTCTATTGAAAAAGATGCGCAGATTCTGACTCAGTTTTCAGATGCTGCCAGGGAAAACGGCATCTATCTTGTTCCGAATTTCTATGTGAAAGAGGATGAAGGCAGATTATTCGACAGGTCATATTTCTTTGAAAAGACCGGAAGACTTGTTGGGACTAGTGATATGCACAATATCTTCACAGCAGAGAATTTCTATGAAGGTGATTACTATCATCCGTCAGAGGAGCCGTTCCGTGTGTTCCCAATGCCATTTGGCAATATCGGGGTCGTGATCTGCTTTGACAGGCATATTCCGGAAAGTATCAGGGCCTGCGCTCTTGCCGGTGCTGAGCTGATACTGATCCCGACTGCCAATCTGACTTCAGAGCCGCTTGATGTATTCAAGGCTGAGATCATTGCCGAGGCATATCAGAATAATGTTTTCATTGCCATGGCCAATCGTGTCGGTGAGGAAAATGAGCTGACATTTGCCGGAGATTCACTTGTTGTGGACCCTGATGGCAGGGTACTTGCTCGGGGTGGTGCCGAAGAAGATCTGATACTCTGCGATATAGATACCGGAGAGGCACTCAGGGCAAGACAGAAAAGACCGTATATAGGATTCTGTGTGCCTGACAGACAGGTCTATGATTTTGAGGCTGAAGAGATCTCTCTGGAAAAAGAACCATCAATAGAAGATGTGTATATGGCAATGGCTGACTATGACGAGGGTGATCCGAAGAGGATTCAGCATTTCACCAAGGTCTATTACTATGCACATCTGATTGCTGTTGGAGAGCATCTGCCGCTTAAGGTGAGACAGATCACGGAAATTGCTGCAATGGTTCATGATATCGGCATTCACAAGGCTGAGAAGAGCTTCCATTCGACAGCTGGCAGGCTGCAGGAGAAGCTTGGAGCGCCTGAGGCAGTGAAGCTGCTTCGTGATATGGGTTTCCCTGATGAGGTCGTAAACCGTGTGTCTTATCTTGTAGGACATCATCATACATATACTAATATAGATGGGATTGATTACCAGATTCTTGTAGAGGCAGATTTCCTTGTAAATATATACGAGGATGATATTGATGAAAAGGCACGTGAGAATGCTTTTGAAAAAATTTTCCGGACTGAGACCGGAAAGAAACTGTTCCGTCAGATGTGGCCGTTGCAGTAGCTGATATGTATGGCAGTGGAAGATTATTTCACTGTCATATTTTTTACTTTTTTTGCAAATTTATGAAAATAAGAGTAATGCATCGAATAAATAAGAATAATGATGATTATTGCAGAATATATATAGATTTTTGAATTTGATTACCCGCGTACAAAAAACTATTATATATCTTGTCAGTTAGCACTCCACCAAATTGAGTGCTAACAAGATTAAAGAGATAAATATTTAAGACACAAGGAGGTATTCATCATGAAACTGAATCCGTTATCAGACCGGGTAGTTTTGAAGCAGTTAGAGGCTGAGGAGAAGACCAAGTCAGGCATCATCCTTGCTGACAGCGCTAAGGAGAAGCCACAGGAGGCAGAGGTCATTGCAGTTGGTCCTGGAACAAAGGATGTCACAATGCAGGTCAAGGCCGGACAGAAGGTTGTTTACAGCAAATATGCCGGAACCAATGTCAAGCTTGATGATGAAGAGTACATTATTGTAAAGCAGGATGATATTCTTGCTATTGTTGAGTAATAATAGAAAGGAAGATTAATAGTCATGGCAAAAAATATTAAATTCGGTGCTGACGCAAGACAGGCACTTCAGGCCGGCGTTGACAAGCTCGCTGACACAGTTCGTGTAACCCTTGGACCAAAAGGAAGAAACGTAGTTCTTGATAAGAGCTATGGTGCTCCGACAATCACAAACGATGGTGTTACAATCGCCAAGGATATTGAGCTTGATAATGAGTTCGAGAACATGGGCGCACAGCTCGTTAAGGAAGTTGCTACGAAGACAAATGATGTAGCTGGTGATGGTACTACAACAGCTACAGTTCTTGCTCAGGCAATGATCAAGGAAGGCATGAAGAACCTCGCTGCAGGTGCTAATCCAATCATCCTTCGTAAAGGAATGAAGAAAGCCTGTGATACAGCTGTTGAGTCTCTGAAGAAGATGTCTGACAAGGTATCAGGCAAAGAGCAGATCGCTAAGGTTGCAGCTATTTCAGCCGGCAATGAAGAAGTCGGACAGATGGTTGCAGATGCAATGGAGAAGGTTTCAAATGATGGTGTAATCACTATCGAGGAATCCAAGACAATGCAGACCGAGCTTGACCTTGTAGAAGGAATGCAGTTCGACAGAGGATACATTTCATCATACATGGTAACAGATAATGAGAAGATGGAAGCTACTCTTGATGATCCATATATTCTCATTACAGATAAGAAGATTTCTAACATTCAGGAGATCCTTCCACTTCTTGAGCAGATCGTACAGAACGGCGCAAAGCTTCTGATCATTGCTGAGGATGTTGATGGTGAGGCTCTTACAACACTTATCCTGAATAAGCTCCGTGGAACATTCAATGTAGTAGCTGTCAAGGCCCCTGGATATGGCGACAGAAGAAAAGAAATGCTTCAGGATATCGCTACTCTGACAGGCGGTACAGTTATTTCATCTGAGGTAGGTCTTGAGCTCAAGGATGCTACAATGGATCAGCTCGGACGTGCAAAGAGTGTCAAGGTCACAAAAGAGAATACAACAATCGTTGATGGCGAAGGTGACAAGAAGGATATTGAGGCCCGTGTTGCCCAGATCAGACAGCAGATTGAAGAGACTACTTCAGACTTCGATAAAGAGAAGCTTCAGGAGCGTCTCGCTAAGCTTGCTGGCGGCGTAGCTGTCATCCGTGTAGGCGCTGCTTCTGAGACAGAGATGAAGGAAGCCAAGTACAGAATGGAAGATGCTGTCAACGCTACAAAGGCAGCCGTTGAGGAAGGTATCATCGCAGGAGGCGGAAGTGCTTACATCCATGCTGAGAAGGATGTTGAGAAACTCGCTGAGTCACTTGATGGTGATGAGAAGACAGGTGCTAATGTAGTACTTAAGGCTCTTGATGCTCCTCTTTACTACATCGCTGACAATGCAGGACTTGAAGGTTCAGTCATCATCAACAATGTAAAGAATTCTAAAGATGGTGAGGGCTTCGATGCTTACAATGAGAAGTATGTCAACATGGTTGACAACGGCATCATTGATCCTGTAAAGGTTACACGTACAGCTCTTGAGCAGGCATGCTCAGTAGCAAGCACACTCCTTACAACAGAGAGCGCAGTAGCTGATATCAAGGATCCTAAGGCTGATGCAGCCGCAGCAGCTGCAGCACAGCAGCAGGGAATGTACTAATCGATAGTAGGGAAAACTAAATTTTTCAGGCCGACAGGAAAAGCTCCTGCCGGTCTTTATTTTTGCCATATTTTGTTGTAAAATATTTTAGATGAAAAAGGGGACAGGTCCATTTTTCATCTTTTCAGGAGACTGCATATGGATGAATCTATAAAGATGACTGTGTCTGCTATATGCACGGATAAGTCAGTCAAAAGTAAATACGCATACGTGACATTCTCGGATGGGAAGAGAAGTGCCGAGGGGATGATTCCGTCATGTGAGATCACGAAAAACGATGGATTCAGTGATGAGGAGATTGCAGCGCTCCGTTTCTACATGAAGACCAATCTTGATGAGCTGAAAAGGATAGCGGCTCAGATCAATGTGTTTGAGGCGTTGAAAAGAAGTTAGGAGAAAAGGTGGCTGAAGAATTAGTGGTTAAAGAGAAGAAAAGGCCTGTCATTGAGACAAAGCTCAGACATAATATAGTAGCGATTCCGGAAGAAGCGAGGGCGGCTTCTGGTATCGTGATATTCGGCAGAAGGATAAAGACGCTCGTATTTACCACGGATCTTGCGATCATCAGGAACTGCAATGCAGACGCTGTTTTTGCAGTATATCCTTTTACACCACAGACAGCTATTGGCGATGCTGTGATCAAGTATTCGTATATACCGGTTTTTGCCGGAGTAGGCGGCGGGACGACGCATGGGGTGAGAACCATAGGACTGGCAAAGGATATGGAGTCAAGCGGCGCTATGGGGATAGTGCTCAATTCGCCTATCAAGAACGTGAATCTGCTCGCTGTATCAAAGACAGTTGATATACCGGTGGTTATTACGGTGACCAGTATCAATACAGATATCAAGGCACGTCTCGAGGCTGGTGCATCAATACTGAATGTGGCATGTGCAGCAGATACGCCGAGGGTAGTGGCGCATATCAGAGAAAGCTTTCCGGATGTGCCTATCATAGCAAGCGGAGGCAATACTCCGGAGCATATCAGGGAGACTGTTGCTGCAGGGGCTAATGCCATCACCTATACTCCGCCAGGTACGGCGGAGCTGTTTGCGACCATGATGGAGAGATACAGGGGAATAACGGTATAAGGAGGTTATAATGAAGCTTTATGACTATGAAAAGAAGCATCTGAGACAGATGAGACGAGATGCGGCAGGATGTACACTTTTTCTCAAGAGAAATAAGGACTTTCCGCTTGAGGCACCGTGTGAGATTGCACTTTACGGCAATGGCGCAAGATGTACCCTGAAGGGCGGAACCGGGTCAGGTAATGTGAATTCCAGATTCTATGTGACAGCAGAGAAGGGGCTGGAAAAGGCCGGATTTACGATCACTAATCCCGGGTGGATGGATGCCTATGATGAGGTAAGAAAGACCGAGCGCGAGAGATTTGTCAAGCAGATAAAGCAGGAAGCAGCTGGTTCAGGAATGAGCGTTTCCATGTATTCCATGGGAAAGGTGGATCCGGAGCCGGAATATGACATTCCTGTTGGAAGTGGTGATGTGGCCATATATGTGCTGTCACGTACCTGCGGTGAGGGAAATGACAGAAGACCGGTAAGAGGTGATATACTTCTCACGAAGACAGAGATCAGCGATATCTTACAGATAAGGGCGAACTATAATAAATTCATGCTTGTCCTCAATGTGGGTGCTCCTATCGACCTTTCACCGATAGCAGATGCAGTCGACAATATCCTTCTGCTGTCACAGATTGGGGCTGTCACTGGAGTTGTGCTCGCAGATATTCTTCTCGGAAGGGCTGACCCATCGGGAAAGCTTACTGCTTCATGGATAGCATGGAAGGACCATGAGCAGATAGGCGATTTCGGAGATCTAAATGATACTCATTATGAGGAGGGAGTATATGTCGGCTACAGGTATTATGAGACAGCCGGAGTAAAGCCGCTTTTCCCGTTCGGCTATGGAAAAAGCTATACAGATTTCGCTGTGACTCCTGAGGATGCGTCACTGTCTGGTGAAATTCTCACCGTAAATGCAAGGGTAAAGAATACAGGTGACTATGCCGGACGTGAGGCTGTTCTGGCTTATGTGTCCGTGCCTGATAATAAATTCGATGAGCCTGCAAGGGTGCTGGGAGGATTCACCAAGTCGAAGACTATTGATGCAGGCAGTGAAAGGTCGGTTGACATAAGAATAGATCTTAGAGATATAGCTACCTACGATACACAGAATGGCAGGTATGTGCTTCCTGCCGGTGACTATGTGGTATCTGTGGGTGAAAGTGTAGAGGATACAAAGGAAGTATGCGTGCTTCATGCGGCATCGGAGATAGTGACAAAGGGTGTTCGCAATCTCCTCGACTTCCCTGATTTCCAGGATTACAGACCTGAGAGATCAGACAGGACGTATGATACCTCTCTTCCTGTAATTGAGCTGACTCAGGATGATATACCATGCGTGGAGGTTGATTATAATGCGAAGGAAGAAATAGATCCACGCGTAAAGGAAATGTCAGACGAGGACCTTGCACTTTTATCCGTAGGAGCCTTCAACGACGATAAGAAGGGCTTCGTGATAGGAGATGCAGGTCAGAGGGTTCCGGGAAGTGCAGGAGAGACCTGCGGAAAATTTGCTGACAAGGGCATCAGAGCACTGGTGCTCTCCGATGGACCAGCCGGACTCAGGCTTGACAGGAAGATCGGCGTAGATGATAAGGGTACATATTCATACGGCAATCCTATGCTTAACGACTTCATGGATTTCCTGCCAAAGGCTGCACAGGTGATTCCTGGTATCAGGCTCAGGGACGCAGAGAAGCGTACCAGAGAGGGCGGACAGATAAAGTATCAGTTCGCGACAGCAATCCCTATCGGTACAGCAATCGCACAGAGCTTTGATATTCCTTTTGCTGAGGAGTGCGGAGACATAGTCGGAAGCGAGATGGAGACCTTCGGTGTCGATGTATGGCTTGCCCCGGCACTTAATATCCAGCGTGATATCAGATGTGGAAGAAATTTCGAATATTATTCAGAGGACCCGGTTGTGGCCGGATATTTTGCGGCAGCGATCACTAATGGGGTGCAGAAGCATCCTGGCAGATATACCTGCATCAAGCATTATGCCGCCAATAATCAGGAGACAAACAGGATGGTAAATAATTCCGTGGTCTCAGAGCGTGCAATGAGAGAGATTTATCTCCGGGGCTTTGAGATTGCTGTCAGGGAATCCCATCCGGGAACTGTAATGTCAAGCTACAACCTGATAAACGGAATTCATTCAATGGAGAGGCATGGACTGATCACCGATATTCTCCGCAGTGAGTTCGGATTCAGGGGTGCAGTAATGACTGACTGGGTAGTTCCTGGTATGGCCGAAAAGGATTCATCATATCATTATCCGGAGCCGGCAAAGGTTGCTGCCGCAGGCAACTCGCTGTTCATGCCGGGCGGAAGACATGATTATGAAGATATACTTTCAGGGCTTTCACTTGGAACAGTTACAAGAGAGCAGCTCGAGATCAATGTATCACATTTGCTGGCTCTGGCTGGAAACGAGGAAGATAAATGAATATCTATGACAAGCGCAATATCTCAATGATGATGGATCTGTATGAGCTGACTATGGCCAACGGATATTTTCTGTCAGAGAATGAGGATACGAGGGTAGCCTTTGATGTTTTTTACAGGAAGAATCCTGATGGCGGTGGATTCTCTATTTTTGCAGGACTTGAGCAGATAGTGGAATATCTGCAGGGAATGCACTTCGAGAAGGAGGACATAGATTATCTGAGAAGCCTGAACCAGTTTGATGATAAGTTCCTCGAATATCTGTCTGATTTCAGATTCACCGGTGATGTATATGCATATCCTGAGGGTACGATCATGTATCCGGGCCAGCCTATTGTCACAGTTGTTGCGCCTCTTGTACAGGCGCAGCTTGTCGAGACTGAGATTCTGGCGCAGGTCAATCACCAGAGTCTTATAGCCACGAAGGCACAGAGGATAGTGCGCTCCGCAAAGGGACGGGCTGTTTCAGACTTCGGCGCCAGAAGGGCACACAATAATGACGCAGCTATCTATGGAGCAAGGGCTGCTTTTATCGGTGGCGTGAAGGGTACGGCCACTGTGTCTGCCGGACAGTATTTTGATATACCCTTAGGCGGTACTATGGCGCACAGCTTCATCATGTTCTATCAGGATGAGCTCACGGCCTTTAGAAAGTTTGCCTCTATCTATCCGAATAACTGCATTCTGCTAGTTGATACCTATGATGTGCTGAAACAGGGAGTTCCTCATGCTATTCAGGTATTTAAGGAAATGAGGGAAAAGGGGATAGGGAGCAGTAACTATGGAATCCGAATTGATTCAGGAGATCTGGGATATCTCACCCAGAAGTCGCGTCAGATGCTTGATGAAGCAGGATTTACTGATGCTAAGATTGTGATCAGCAACAGTCTTGATGAATATACTATCAAGTCCATTCTCGACCAGGGTGGTCAGGTGGATTCATTCGGTGTAGGTGAGAGACTTATTACGAGCCGTTCTGAACCTGTGTTCGGAGCTGTATTCAAGCTCTGTGCAGTAGAGGAGAATGGTGAATTCTCACCAAGGATAAAGATTTCTGATTCAGTAGAAAAGATCACGAATCCCGGACTCAAGGATGTATATCGTATTTATGATAAGCAGGGACATGCTATTGCAGATCTGATCACCGGTCATGGTGAAGAGGTAAATGTTGATGAGCCATACCGCTTTGTAGATCCGATCGAGCCCTGGAAGGTAAGGGAATTCTCCGGCTGCACGAAGAAATCCTTACAGCAGCATATAATTCACGATGGAAGCCTTATATGCGAGCTTCCGAATGTCCGTGAGATACAGTCGTATGTCAGAAGCCAGCTGGATAATGAGATATGGCCTGAGGAACAGCGTTTCGAGAACCCTCACAGACATTATGTGGATATGAGTCCGAGGTATTATGAGATGAAGATGGATCTTCTCTCAAAGGGCGGACAGAATCCGAGTGCACTTTAAACGAAAAATTTTCAGCAGGGAGTTATTACTAATGGGCAGGAGAAAATTTGTAAGCACAAGAACGGTTCATGCCGGTGACAAAATCGACCAGACTATCACCGACAGAACTGGAAGAGAGATGATCAAGAAGGGGGCATATCTCGATGATTTCCAGATAGAATACCTTCAGAAAAAGGGTATTATGGGAATCTATATCTACGAGGGAGTGCCTGATGAGTTAGAGGAAAATATAAATATCCCTGCGGCTACCCAGAAGGTCATAGAAAAGTATCATAAGGATGATCCGGCCAAGGTAAGCATTTCCGAGGATGTAAAGAAAAGGGTCGGACAGGGAGTCGCCTATCTGTTCAATGATACCTCGAGCAAGGACTTCACTACGACCACGAATAATATAGCTGATGACCTGTCAAAAAGTATTCTTTCCAATAGCTCGATTGCAGTCGACATCCGTACGATCAGGACGAGTGATGAATATACCTTCAAGCATTCGGTAGATGTGGCTACGATATCTGCGATCATCGGACATAAATACGGTCTTAATAAGGATAAGCTGCATGAGTTGCTTGTTGCGGGACTGCTTCATGACATGGGGAAATCACAGATTCCGAATGAAATCCTGAACAAGCCTGGAAAGCTCACTGATGATGAGTTCAGGATAATGAAGTCCCACTCCCTGCTGGGGTATAATATTTTAAAAGAAAAAAATGAATTTTCACCGGATATTCTTCTTGGTGTACTTCAGCATCATGAGAAAATATCAGGAAAGGGCTATCCGATGGGTGTCACAGGTGATAAGATAGGCCTCTATCCAAAGATAATAGCAGTTGCAGATATTTATGATGCTCTGGTGACAAAGCGCCCGTATAAGGAGCCCTTCGGTCAGAGAGAGGCAATGGAGATGATCCTTGCTATGGGAAATGACCTTGATTTCAAGGCCCTGGAATGCTTCTCAAAGAGTGTAATTCTCTATCCGGTAGACAGCGTGGTCAAGCTGTCAAATGGCATGCTGGCAAAGGTAGTTGCCAATAATCCTGACTATCCAATGCGTCCGAAGGTAGTAGAGATTGAGACCGGGCGGGTACTTGACCTTGCTAATGATTTCCAATATAATAATATAGTTTTGGAATCATAGCTTGGAGGTTTTATTTTGGGTACTTTAAAGGATGAGATCACAAAGAGACGTACATTTGCTATAATCTCTCACCCTGATGCAGGAAAGACAACGCTTACAGAGAAGTTTCTTCTGTATGGCGGACAGATAAATGAAGCGGGTTCGGTCAAGGGAAAGGCTACCGCAAGGCACGCCGTATCAGACTGGATGGAAATAGAGAAGCAGCGTGGTATTTCGGTCACCAGCTCGGTGCTTCAGTTCGAGTATGGCGGGATGTGCATCAATATCCTTGATACTCCGGGACATCAGGACTTCTCAGAGGATACATACCGTACACTGATGGCAGCCGATTCTGCTGTAATGGTAATCGACGGTGCTAAGGGCGTAGAGCCGCAGACACGTAAGCTGTTCAAGGTGTGCGTGATGCGCCATATCCCTATTTTTACTTTTATAAATAAAATGGACCGTGATGCCATGGATACATTTGAGCTCATGGATGATATTGAAAATGAGCTTGGCATTGCGACCTGTCCTATAAACTGGCCTATTGGAAGCGGTAAGGAATTCAAGGGTGTCTATGACAGGAATACCAGAAAGGTACTCACCTTCTCAGATACCATGAAGGGCACGAAGGAGGGCGAGGAGACCGACTATCCTATCGATGATCCGGATCTCATAGCTGCCATTGGAGAGGACATGAGAGATAATCTCATGGATGAGATGGAACTTCTTGACGGAGCCGGTGCACAGTTCGACCAGGAGAAGGTGGATAAGGGAGAGCTTACTCCCGTATTCTTTGGCTCGGCCCTTACGAACTTCGGTGTGGAGACATTTCTCAAGCACTTCCTCAGGATGACGACCCCACCGCTTCCGAGAAAGAGCGATCATGGGATTATAGATCCGTATAGCGAGGATTTCTCTGCATTCGTGTTCAAGATCCAGGCAAATATGAATAAGGCTCACCGTGACAGAGTGGCCTTCATGCGTATCTGCTCCGGCAAGTTCACTGCTGGGATGACTGCCTTTCATGTACAGGAAGGCAAGGACGTACGTCTGTCGCAGCCACAGCAGATGATGGCTTCTTCAAGAAAGATGATAGAAGAGGCGTATGCAGGCGATATTATAGGAATCTTTGACCCGGGTATCTATTCCATTGGCGATACGATCACTACTGCTAAGGAACATTTTAAGTTCGAAGGTATCCCGACATTTGCTCCGGAGCATTTCTGCCGTGTCCGTCAGGTAGATACGATGAAGAGAAAGCAGTTCACGAAGGGTATCATGCAGATAGCTCAGGAAGGCGCTATCCAGATATTCCAGGAATATCATACCGGAATGGAAGAGATTATCGTCGGAGTGGTCGGTGTGCTTCAGTTCGATGTGCTGAAATTCCGCCTGGAGAATGAGTACAAGGTCGATATAATCATGGAGAATCTGCCGTATGAGTATGTCCGCTGGGTCGAGAACAAGGACATAGATATGGACACAATTAACGGTACTTCAGACATGAAAAAGGTTAAAGATCTTAAAGGAAGACCGCTGCTTCTCTTTGTTAATGAGTGGTCCATAGGCATGGTAGAGGAGAGAAACAAGGGTCTTGTACTGGCAGAATTCGGTCAGGAGAAGATGGAATACTGATTTTTTCTGGATAATCAGGCGAAATATTTCTTTATATTCTGTTTATATTTGTTTATTAAGATATACAGATTATAAACTTTCTTAAATGAGTATTAAATCCGTGGCAAAACTGTTGTCACGGATTTTTTTTCATGATATTATCCGGAACAGATGCAGTCGCTTGTGGTTTCTGGAAGAAGGGAGACATAAAATGGCAGAAGGGCAGAAGAAAGAGTTTAAATACGATGTGATCAGGTCGCTTGGAGTAATTTCAGTCAATAAGACCGGATGGACGAGAGAAGCCAATGTGATAGCATGGAATGGCAGACCTGCAAAGCTTGATATAAGGGACTGGTCGCCAGACCACACACGGATGAGCCGCGGTATTACACTGAATGGCGAAGAGTCAGACAAGCTGAAGGAAATACTCGAAGCAGCTGTAGTGGAATAAGTTCTTTTTATTTAGTACTTGACAATATCGCTAATATGTTCTATTATTGAACGCAGAAACAAACATTTTTTCGAAATGGAGTGTACGAATGGCAAAGGAAGATAAGAAGGACGAGAAGCTTAAGGCATTAGACGCAGCGATCTCACAGATTGAGAAGCAGTACGGCAGGGGATCGATCATGAGACTCGGAGACAGCTCGAACCAGATGAAGGTAGAGACTATTCCTACCGGTTCGATCAGTCTTGATATAGCCCTGGGACAGGGCGGGCTCCCGAAGGGCAGGATAGTAGAGATTTACGGACCTGAGTCCTCAGGTAAGACGACTCTTGCTCTTCACTGTGTGGCAGAGACGCAGAAGCGTGGAGGTATTGCCGGATTCGTGGATGCAGAGCATGCTCTTGATCCTGTGTATGCGAAGAATATCGGAGTAGATATAGACAATCTCTATATCTCACAGCCTGACAGTGGTGAGCAGGCCCTTGAGATTACAGAGACGATGGTTCGTAGCGGGGCCGTGGATATCATTGTAGTCGATTCTGTAGCGGCACTGGTTCCTAAGGCAGAGATTGAGGGAGATATGGGAGATTCCCATGTAGGCCTTCAGGCCAGACTCATGTCACAGGCTCTGAGGAAGCTTACCTCTGCTATCAGCAGAAGCAATTGTATAGTGATCTTCATCAATCAGCTCCGTGAGAAGATCGGAGTCATGTTCGGCAATCCTGAGACCACTACTGGCGGTAGAGCACTCAAGTTCTATGCATCAGTCCGTCTTGATGTACGCCGTATTGAGTCGCTTAAGCAGCAGGGTGAGGTCATCGGGAACAGGACTAAGGTCAAGGTCGTGAAGAATAAGGTAGCTCCTCCGTTCAAGGAAGCAGAGTTTGATATCATGTTCGGAAAGGGCATTTCTAAGGAGGGAGACATCCTCGATCTCGCTGCGAATCTTGATATCATCAATAAGTCCGGTGCATGGTATGCATACAATGGCGAGAAGATCGGCCAGGGACGAGAGAATGCGAAGATATATCTGTCAGAGCATAAGGATGTGATGAGCACGGTAGAGCATCAGATCAGAGTGCACTATGGGCTTGATGAGGATACAGACAAGACTGACAGCAGTACAGCTGCCGATGCGGCTGAACCAGCTGACTCAGATAAGAAGTAATGCAGATAATAAGTATAGAGCCGCTTCCTGCGTCGAAGAAACGAAAGCGTATCACACTTGATACCAGAGAATCATTTATCCTCTATACAGGTGAGATCAGGAAGCATTCAGAGCTGAAGGAGGGAGCGTTCTTAAGCGAAGCGGATTATCAGGAGATTCTCACGAAGATTCTCCTGCCTCGTGCGAAGAAGCGCACCCTGCATCTTCTTGAGAAGCAGGATCGTACCAGAGCAGACGTGATCATGAAGCTCACACAGGGAGGATATCCATCAGAAATAGCAGAGGCCGCAGCAGATTATGCGGCCTCTTATGGTTATATAGATGACCGCAGATACGCATCGAATTTCATATATTTCCACCAGGAGAAGAAGAGCCGTCGCCGCCTGAAGCAGGATCTGCTGCGCAAGGGAATCTCAGCTGATATCATAGATAAATGTCTTGAAGAGGCAGAACTCACCTCAGAAGAGGACAAGATTCAGGAGCTGCTGGAGAAAAAGCACTATGACCCTGAGACGGCCACTGATAAGGACAGGGCGAGGATGGCGCGATTCTTACTTGGACGCGGATTTGATTATGATATGATAAGAACAGCAATATAGTATTTTTAGCTAAGACAGACAACAAGTGACATTGAATGGGCACATAGAGTTTATTTATATGCCCTTTTTCTATATCTTAGGATCATATCCTTCTCCTCTATGATTTCTCTGAGTGTATTCGCACTCGCATCATATCCGGTCTCATCAGGATGGTAGCGCTTGATGAGAATATGGAATTCCTTCTTGAGCTGTGACATATCATGAAGTGCTTCGGCAGAGAACCAGCGGATTTCACCGGATTCTTCAGTAGCAGACTCAGCAGTCTTCTCCTTATTGCTATCACTATGAGGCTCTTCTACATGGGTGAAGGTCATCCACGGATTCTTGTATCGTGGCACTGCTGATGAGAACAGAGTGGAACGATCCTTCTTTTCTCCTCGTACTATGTCTGAATACTCATGACAGGATACAGTCTTGTCAGGGATTTCATTTCCGAGGAAGCAGAACCGTCTGTATGAGAGCAGACAGTACATATCAGCAGGAAGAGCATGATATGACAGGAAGTCATTTGCGGTTCCCAGATTATCAAGGTAGAATTTCACAAGCGGATGTGGAGTTGATTTCAGGATATCAGCCATCCCGCGGGCTTTTGCCAGAGCCTTATTAAATAGATCATCTATATCAGAATCATTCTGATCCTGCCAGTTTTTCAGATAATCGATTTCAAGAGCTATATCATTCTTTTCTTCAAGAAGATCATTTATCTCCTGCTCGTAGTCGAGGAATGCAATCGTATTTCCGGTATGCAGGGCCGTCTCCTTGCGGTCAGACAAATGTGCAATGCGGTTATTAAGAGCTGTCATCCTTGATACTGCGATTTCCATCAGGCTGTTGATACGACGTCTGACTGTCACAAGCGCTGAAGCATCAGGCGAAGTGCTCAGGTATATTTCACGCAGGAACATCGTATCATTGAAGTGAAGCGCTGCCAGGAAGAAGTAGTTGTAGAAGGGATTGATGAGTCTGACTGAGCTTACCGGCTTCCCTTCGCCCCAGTTTCTCATGGATAGGAGTGACGTGGCCAGTTCTTTCTGTTCGAGAATGATTGCGTAATGCAGGCAGTCAAGCCCCAGGTCGTCCTTCAGATCGAAGTAGAGCTCTGAAGGCATCTCACCCTTTGAGATAGGGACTAGTGCCTCATCCATTCTCTCTCTTGATGTACGGACCCAAAGAGCCTGTATCAGAAGACACTCGGAATCTGTCAGATCACTTTTTATCTCGTCAAAGAGCTTATCAGATCTGTTGTCCTGAAGCCTTTTTGCAAGGCAGGTGAGTAAGTAGCTTTCACCGAGTGTAAGCAGTGGCTTCGTGGTAAGAGCAGTATAATACCGTATCTCCTCACGCAGGAATACCATCGTAAAGTCCGATGGAATCCGGTCGAGGAGTGATGAATACTCTATGATCGTATTTGTATTTATGCTGGTACTCATCCGCTTCGTCTGCCTCTTTGTCTGTTCTGTAAACACCAAAATCACAATATATTGTAGCCGATTTGCAGTTCTAATTCAATACGCCGTCAACAAAAAAGCTTGACACCATAGAAAATAAATAGTATAATGCAGTTCGTTATGGAAGAAAAGGTTCGTGACGGACTGCTTTTTGATTTTTACGGAGACCTGCTTTCAGAGAAGCAGAGGAATATATACAGAGCCTATGCATACGAGGACCTGTCACTGTCTGAGATGGCCGAGGAATTCGGCATGACGAGGCAGGGGATCAGCGAGACGATACACAGAGCTACCAAGAACCTCCGTGAGTACGAGGAGCGGCTGGGACTTGAAGCCCAGTACAGACAGGTGAAGGCGCTTGCAGAGGATATAGAGGCAAGTGATGATGCTAAGGTCTGTCATGCGAAGGCAAAGAAGATATTAGAGCTGTTATAAGCAGGTTTGAGGATAGTAAATGGCATTTGACAGTCTGACAGAAAAACTTCAGAACGTGTTCAAAGGGCTTCGCGGCAAGGGACGCCTTTCAGAGAAGGATGTCAAAGACGCTATGAAAGAGGTAAAGCTCGCACTCCTTGAGGCAGATGTCAATTTCAAGGTAGTCAAGGGTTTTATCAATACAGTCACAGAGCGATGCGTAGGTGATGAGGTCCTCGGAGGCCTGAATCCCGCACAGACGGTCATCAAGATTGTAGATGAAGAGCTCACCTCACTGATGGGGTCTGATATCACAGAGATAGGGTACCAGCCGGGACAGGCAATCACAGTCATCATGATGTGTGGACTCCAGGGCGCAGGTAAGACGACTACGACGGCGAAGCTTGCAGGCAGGATGAAGCAGAAGGGCAAGAGACCACTGCTGGTAGCCTGCGACGTGTACAGGCCTGCTGCCATAGACCAGTTGAAGGTCAATGGTGAGAAGCAGGATGTGCCGGTATTTTCAATGGGTACAGACAATTCTCCTGTAGATATAGCCAGGGCTGCGATATCTCATGCGAAGTCGAACAATCAGAATGTCGTGATACTTGATACGGCAGGACGGCTGCATGTTGATGACGATATGATGAAGGAGCTTCAGAATATCAAGGCGGCAGTCGATGTGCATCAGACGATCCTGGTTGTGGATGCCATGACAGGACAGGATGCAGTCAATGTAGCGACTTCATTCAATGACCAGATAGGGATCGACGGAGTGATTCTCACTAAGCTCGATGGTGACACCCGAGGCGGTGCAGCTCTTTCGATCAGAGCAGTCACCGGGAAGCCGATCCTGTATGTAGGTATGGGAGAGAAACTTTCGGACCTTGAGCCATTCCATCCTGACAGGATGGCAAGCAGAATCCTGGGTATGGGTGACATGCTTTCTCTCATCGAGAAGGCTCAGGATTCATTCGACCAGGAAGAAGCGAAGAAGATAAGCCAGAAGGCCTTCAGGAAGGGTGGTACCTTCGATTTCAATGATTACCTGACATCAATGTCCCAGATGAAGAAGATGGGCGGCATCGGAAGCATCCTCGGTATGATGCCTGGCATGGGTCTTTCATCAAGCCAGATGGATCAGGTTAAGGATGCCGTAGATGACAAGAAGATAGCTCACACCGAGGCCATCATCATGTCGATGACTCCGGAGGAGAGGGCTAATCCGAAGCTCCTTTCGGTTCAGAGAAAGAACCGCATAGCGAAGGGGGCAGGGCTGGATATAGCAGAGGTGAACCGCTTTATCAAGCAGTTCAATGAGTCTGCAAAGCTGATGAAGAAGATGCCGGGACTCATCAAGGGCAAGCGGCATGGCGGAT
The DNA here is from genome assembly GCA_900315505.1 of uncultured Lachnospiraceae bacterium. Classification (GTDB taxonomy): domain Bacteria; phylum Bacillota; class Clostridia; order Lachnospirales; family Lachnospiraceae; genus Weimeria. Next base: position 36,684 of record OMZG01000013.1, on the reverse strand, counting down.
TCGGCAAGATGCCGTTTAAGATTTAATGAAGTTCTAAGTTTAAAGTTCAAAGTTCAAAGCTTTTTCTCTTCGAACTCAGAACTCATAACTTTTAACTATACAATACACAACAGAAAATGGAGGAACAAAATGGTAAAGTTAAGACTCACAAGAATTGGTAAGAAGAAGACTCCTTTCTACAGAATCATTGCTGCAGAATCATCTTCACCTAGAGACGGACGTTTCATCGAGCAGATCGGAACCTATGATCCGAATCAGGAGCCGGCAGCAGTAAATATCGATGCTGACCTTGCCAGGAAGTGGCTTGCTAATGGCGCACAGCCGACTGCCACAGTTGCAAGACTTTTCAAGAACGCCGGAATCGAGAAATAAGACGGACTTCAAGGGAGGTCTTATATGAAGGAATTAGTAGAAGTAATAGCTAAGGCCTTGGTTGATGATCCGGATGCTGTCGTAGTAAAAGAGACAGAGGATGACAATGTGATACGACTCGTACTTTCTGTAGCACCTTCCGATATGGGTAAGGTCATCGGAAAGCAGGGCAGGATCGCGAAGGCCATAAGAACAGTAGTGAAGGCTGCTGCGACAGAGACTGACAAGAAGGTCTATGTCGATATCGAAGACAAGTGAAGAACGGTTTCCTACAGGTCGGAGTCATAACGACTACGCATGGCGTACATGGCGAGGTAAAGGTTCGCCCGACAACGGATGATATAGACAGATTCAGAGATCTGACTGAGGTGACGCTTTCTTTTCCAAATGGAAAGGAAGAAAAGCACAGGATCAGTTCAGTGAAATTCTTCAAGAATCAGGCGATCCTTGGATTCGAGGATATCGACGACATGGATACAGCCTATACCCTTCGGAATGCCCGTATCATGATAGACAGAAGCCAGGCAGTGCCTCTCGGTGAAAATGAATTTTTCATCGGAGACATACTTGGGATTTCGGTGTATGATGAAGACGGTTCGCTGATCGGGAAGTGTACCGATATCATTCCTACGGGAGCGAATGACGTCTATGAGGTCACCAGAGACGATGGGAAGAGGATACTCATTCCTGCAATAAAGCAGTGCATCCTATCGGTAGATCCTGACGAAGGGAAGATGAAGGTCCATCTGTTACCTGGGCTGGAGGATCTGTAATGAGAGCTTATGTGATGACTCTCTTTCCCGAGATGGTAGAGAGCACTCTCCATACCAGCATCACGGGACGGGCAATGGACGAGGGTCTGTTAGAACTCCATTGTGTAAATATCAGGGAGTTCTCACAGGACAAGCACAAGAGGGTGGATGACTATCCATTCGGAGGCGGTGCAGGAATGGTCATAGAGGCACAGCCTGTATATGACTGCTACCGGCATATCCGTGAGGAGATAGGCCATGACTGTCCGGTAATAGCGCTTTCACCCAAGGGAAGGACATTTACCCAGCCTATAGCAAAGGAGCTGGCGGTAAATGAAGACCTGATCTTTCTCTGTGGACATTACGAGGGAATAGACCAGAGGGTGCTCGATGCGATAGTCACAGACTATATTTCTATAGGTGATTATGTACTGACAGGCGGAGAATTAGCTGCCTGTGTCGTGATCGACTGTGTATCAAGACTCATTCCGGGAGTGCTCGGAAATGATGATTCAGCATCTGCAGAGAGCTTTGAGAATGATCTTCTCGAATATCCACAATATACGAGACCAGAGGAATGGAATGGCAGGAAGGTTCCTGAGATACTTCTGTCGGGGGATCATCGTCTTGTAGATGAATGGAGACTTGAGCAGAGCATCAGCCGTACAAGAGAATCAAGACCTGATATGCTTGAGAGAGCATTACCCGGACTCCGGAGGTCACTGTCGAACAGGCTTAGACGCAAGCTATTGAAACCAGAAGAAAATTGTGATAAAATATCATAGTTGCTGTTAATACAGCAGGAGGAAAAATAATGAACGCAACAGAGATCATTGGAAAGATCGAAGACGAACAGAAGAAGACAGAAGTGCCTGAGTTCAACGTAGGCGATACTGTCCGTGTATCAAATAAGATAAAAGAAGGAAATAAAGAGCGTATCCAGATCTTCGAGGGAACAGTTCTCAAGAAGCAGGGTGGCTCGAATAGAGAGACCTTCACAGTAAGAAAGATTTCAAGCGGTATCGGCGTTGAGAAGACTTTCCCGATCCACAGCCCTAATGTAGAGAAGGTTGAGGTAGTAAGAAAGGGTAAGGTTCGCAGAGCAAAGCTTAATTATCTCCGTGACCGTGTTGGTAAGAGCGCTAAGGTTAAGGAGACTATCTGACCGAAAGCTTCGGGATACGAGCTTCCTTGGATATGTATATTTACTAAGGTGGTCTTCTGACCACCTTTTTTTAGAATAGTGTAATAAAATGAGAGTCATTCCAAATAAGAGAGCTGCCGCAGAGCCTGTACCGACAAGCAGAACGCTTGATTTCAGAAAACGTAGATCAAAGCCTGATATTAGAAAAATACGAAGGGTATTCATACTGATACTTGAGATAGCGGCAGTCGTATTTGCTGCATATCTTGTCATATCGGCATTCTGTACGCAGGTTGTGATGACGGAGGAATCAATGGAGCCACAGCTCATGGCACAGGACAGACTGCTTATCGACAGGGTTATCTATCGTATGAAGGATCCGAAACAGGGTGATGTGGTAGCCTTTTCATCGCCGGGTGATCTGTCGGGCAGGTATTCAGTAAAGAGGGTTGTTGCAACGCCAGGTCAGAAGGTGTCGATAAAGGGTGGTGTCATCTATGTAGATGATAAGATATATACAGCTCCCGCACAGACGACTACTATCAGGGATGCCGGACTTGCAACCTCAGAGATTACCCTGGGAAAGGATGAATATTTCCTTCTTGGGGACAACCGTGATGTCAGTGAGGACAGCAGATATACGAGTGTAGGTAATATCCTGAAGAGACAGATCAGGGGAAAGATATGGCTTGACGCGACACCAAGGCATTTCGGAGTGGTAGACTGATGAATATACAGTGGTATCCGGGGCATATGACAAAGGCCCTTCGCCAGATAAAAGAAGATATAAGGCTTATTGATCTCGTGATAGAGCTCTGCGATGCCAGAATTGTTTCTTCAAGCAGAAATCCTGAGATCAGACAGCTCACAAACGGTAAGGCGCATCTGGCCATCCTCAATAAGGCAGATCTTGCCGAGCAGAGTGTGACGGATGAGTGGATCAGATATTTCAGGGAAAATGGTACAGAAGCCCTTGCTATTGACAGCCGAAGCCGTAAGGATGTAAAGAAGATAAATGATGCCATCATGAGGGTGACAGAAGAGAAGCGTCAGAGAGACCTGAGGCGCGGGATAAAGAACCGTCCTGTAAGAGCACTGATAGCAGGTATTCCGAATGTAGGAAAGTCTACTCTCACGAATTCTCTCTCCGGGAAAAAGAGCACAAGGACCGGAGATAAGCCGGGTGTCACCAAGGGAAAGCAGTGGATCCATGTAAATAAGGGACTTGATCTGCTTGATACGCCGGGGATTCTGTGGCCTAAGTTTGAGGATACACACACAGGTGAAGCACTGGCACTATTCGGTGCGATTGCCGATAATGTATTTGAGAAGGAAGAACTGGCACTGGTGCTCTATCATACGATGGTAAAGGATTATCCGGGCAGGATCACGGCTGCGTATAATATAAGCGAGGATCTGGATGATGCAGAGGTGCTGCCATCAATTGCTGGTTCAAAGAATCTGGTTCTTTCTGAGGGCAGGGGAGACACGAGAAGAGCAGCAGATCTTTTCCTGGATGATCTGCGATCAGGAAAGCTCGGCAGGGTGTCACTGGAGAGACCCTGATGAGCAGGAATAAAGGCGCAGCTGTGAAGCTTATACGATATGCGGTTTTTGTACTGATAATCCTGTTTGCAGGCTTTTTCGCAGCACATTTCATCGTACAGAGAACCGTAGTTCATGGCGGATCAATGCAGCCTACGCTGTATGATGGAGACAATCTGATAATAGACCGCGTGTCATACGCTTCTTTTGATCCGAAGCGGTATGATATCGTGGTTTTTTCTTTCGGAAACGCACAGGGTACATATTATATCAAGCGGGTGATCGGACTTCCGGGAGAGACTGTACAGATTACGGACGATGGTGATATACTTATAAATGGACATGTTCTCAATGAGCATTATGGCAATGCAGTGATCACTGATCCAGGACTAGCGTCCTATGAGATAAGGCTTGGCAGTGGTGAATACTTCGTTCTCGGAGACAACAGGAATCACAGTGAGGACAGCCGCTTTGCAGATGTGGGCATAGTGAAAAGAGAGCAGATAATGGGAAAGGCAGTTTTCCGTTTTTTTCCTTTTACCAGGATCGGGAGGATCAGATGACTGACGAGAAAATGCTTGAGGAAGAAAAAAAAGTCGGGGCTCTTCTTGGCAGGGAAAATGAGCTTCATGCCAGAGGAATCACTCTTGTCGGTGGAATAGACGAGGCTGGCAGAGGGCCGCTGGTAGGCCCGGTGGTCGCGTCGTGCGTTATACTACCGCCGGATTTTTTTGTCCCATATCTGAATGATTCAAAGAAGGTGACAGAGAAGCGGCGTGAAGCAATGTTTCCGCAGATCATCGAGGGCGCTGTAAGTGTCGGGGTAGGTCTGGCCACCCCTGAGGAGATTGATGATGTAAATATCCTGAATGCGACATATATGGCTATGAAACGGGCCGTAAAGGCCATGAAGATAAAGCCTGCTTATGTGCTTAATGATGCTGTACATATACCCGATCTGGGAATCGAACAGGAGTCGGTGGTCAAGGGCGATGCAAAGATTGCCTGTATCTCTGCGGCTTCTGTCGTGGCAAAGGTGACAAGGGACAATATAATGCGTGAGTATGACAGTCTGGTTCCAAAATACCATTTTTCAAGGCATAAGGGATATCCTACGAGGGCTCACTATGAGATCCTTGAGCAGTACGGAGTGCTTCCGATATACCGCAGGTCATTTCTTACGAAGAGGATTGAAGCTGGAAGGCTTGTCGTGACAGAGAATAAGGTTGATCTTCCGGATCCTTATGATCTGGCAGATGAATTTCTTAAGGGATATGGTCTGTCAGTTGTGAGGTGATCTTATGGAAATAAAAAATCTCATAAACCAGTATTACAGCAATGTGAATAACAACAGCTCCCAGGCGACCCAGCCACAGGGTATAGAGCAGCTGACACGGGCTCTTAATGCACTGAAGGCCGGTACTGTATTTGAGGGTACCGTGAATAATATTAAGGGTGATCAGGTGCTTCTGGGTCTTTCGAGCGGTCAGAATATCACGGCCAGGCTCCTTGCGGATGTCGGACTTACAGTGGGTGAGTCAGTATTTTTTCAGGTAAAAAATAACGACGGCCAGGAGATCACGATAAAGCCTGTATCGATCGGAGCATCATCCGGCAACCCGATAATAAGTGATGCTCTGAAGAGTGCATCGCTTCCGGTCAATGACCAGACTATTGCCATGGTTGATGAGATGATAAAAAATCATCTGCCTATAGACTCAAAGAGTATTGCTGAGATGGGTCGTTTGGTTCTCATGAATCCCCAAGCTGATCCCAAGGCTGCCGTGGTTCTGAAGAGTCTGGGATTACCGGTGGATTCGGAGATGCTTGCTGAGGTGAGTAATTACAAGGAGGGTGAGGGCGCTATCTTTAATGATGTTGAGAATCTGTCTGATGTGGCTTCAGGGATCATTGAAGCAAATCCTGAAATGCTCGATGATGTGGTGGACATATTTACCAACGTCTATATGGATGGCGACGATTCGATCTCCGAGGGGATACTTGCACAGCTAAATCCCGAACAGGAAGCGGATGTAGATGATGGGTTAGATAGTCCCATTACCATGAGCGATGTCAGGGAGGATGCACAAACGGCAGCAGTGCAGACTGTCACAGAATGGAGCCGCGAAGAGCTTCCGGCAGGGACTATCGGAAATACCCTTGATGCAAAGGGATTCCGCAGGATTGCAGATTTTCTGGAGTCGAACCAGACGATGAAGGATACTTTTCCGGGGCTTTTTGATGCAAAGGGGAATCTTAAGCCTGATGCAAAGACCTCTGATGTATTTCAGGCTACAAAATGGCTGTTTGATGCAGGTGGAAATGAATTTACCGCAAAGCATATAAAGTCAGGAGGATTCGGTGATCTGCTGAAGGGAATAATGGAGGATAAGTACACGCTTACCCCTGAGCAGATTGTGAATAAGGAAGCAGTAAATGATTCATATAGCAGCATCGAGAAGGATATGGATGCCATCCAGAAGCAGGCTTCAGAGAAGCTTCCTGAGACTGTTTCGCAGAAGCTGTCACAGGCGGCTGAGTCGGTGAATGCTAATGTGAATTTTGTAAAAGAGGTCAATACCGTATATAATTATATCCAGATCCCTCTCAAGCTGTCGAATCAGAATGCGACCGGTCAGCTATATGTCTATGCTGACAGGAAGAAAAAGAAATGGAATCCGGATGAGCCGGTTACTGCTTTCCTGCATTTTGATCTGGAGAATCTCGGGTCTACAGATATTTCGATAAAGCTTCTGAAGAAGAATCTGGATACGAAATTCGCTCTTTCTGATGATATTTCGTATAATCTCATACAGAATAATATTCATTTCCTTCAGGAGAAGCTCGAGTCTATGGGGTTTACATGCAATGTGACTGTGACTGATGCTGATGTGAAGCGGGATTTCGTAGATGATTTCCTGAAGCAGGATGTGAAGCAGACGAAGATCAATGGCAAGCAGATCATGAGATATTCGTTTGATGTGAGGGCATGAATATGACGGATAAGGATGAAGAAAAGAAAACGGCGGTTGCACTGTCATACGATGTCGGTGATGAAGCTCCGAAGATCGTGGCGACTGGTGTCGGCGAGGTCGCTGACAGGATCATAGATGAGGCGAAGAAGGCTGATGTACCGTTCTACAAGGATTCGGCGCTTGCGCAGACGCTGTCGAAGCTTGAGATAGGAGAGGCTATTCCGCCGGAGCTCTACGAGGTCGTGGCAGAGATCCTGGTGTTCGTGGACAAGATGGATAAGCTGCGGTCAAAGCTTCGTAACTGACGGTGAGATGACATATATTTAACAGAGGGGTTATATTATGACTGCGAATACAAGGGCCCTTGGGGCGCAGAAGGAAGAGCTTGCAGCGGAATTTTTAGAAAAAGAGGGGCTTGATATTGTTGAGAGAAATTTCAGGTGCCGTCAGGGCGAGGTTGATATCATTGCCTATGATGGTGACACTCTCTGCTTTATTGAAGTAAAGTACAGGAGTTCTTTGCGTTTCGGATATCCTGAGGAGAGTGTTACTCCTAAAAAGCAGCAGAGAATCTGCAGGACTTCTCTTTACTATATTTATTCACATCATCTTGAATGCAATGTCAGATATGATGTTGTGAGTATTCTACATGACAGGATAAGATATATAAGAAATGCCTTTGAATACAGATAACCACAGAATTTCATATGTGAGGCCAGGGTCGCCTGCTGATAAGGCCGGAATAATGGCCGGTGATGTACTGCTGCAGATCGGGGAAGGGTCTCTTCATGATATATTTGACTACTATTATTATGAGGAGAATACCGAGCTTGATCTGCTTATAGGTCATGAGGACGGTACGAAGCAGCAGTATCATATTGTAAAGAGTGACGATGATACGGACATTGGTATGACCTTTGAGAACGGTCTGCTTGATGATTACAGGTCATGCACGAATCACTGTATGTTCTGCTTTATCGATCAGATGCCGCCCGGGATGAGGGATACGCTCTATTTCAAGGATGACGACACGAGGCTTTCATTCCTTCAGGGAAACTATGTGACTCTTACGAATATGAGCGACGAGGAGCTTGACAGAGTTATAGAGTACCGTCTTTCCCCGATAAATATTTCCGTACATACGACTGATCCGGAACTTAGAATCCGGATGCTTGCAAATAAGAACGCTGCCCGCATCATGCCGCGCATTAAGAAGATTGCAGATGCAGGCCTGACGATGAATACCCAGATCGTGCTCTGCAAGGGTATAAATGATGGTAAGGAGCTTGACAGGACGATAAGCGACCTTGTGGCTTTTTACCCACAGGTGACTTCTCTTTCAGTAGTGCCCGTTGGCCTTACGAAGTTTCGTAAAGGTCTGTACCATCTGGATCATTTTGAAAAAGAAGATGCAGAGCAAGTCATTGATCAGATCGAAGGCTGGCAGAAAAAGATATACGCAGAGCATGGCGAACACTTCGTATTTGCATCTGACGAATGGTATCTGATGGCCGGACGCGATCTGCCGGGAGAAGAAATCTATGATGGCTTTGGTCAGCTGGAAAATGGTGTAGGAATGCTGCGTCTGCTGATCGATGAATTCAGGGAGGCTCTTGATAATGAAGGCATGCATCCTTTCAGGCATAAGAGCGTGACAATTGCTACAGGAGTTCTTGCGGCTCCTTTTCTTACGAGGATGTCACAGCTTTTCATGAAGAAATACCCTGGGATAAGGGTAGAGGTAGTGACGATAATAAATCACTACTTCGGCGAGCAGATTACGGTATCAGGCCTTATCACGGGAACTGATCTGAAGGAGCAGCTTTCAGAACATGGAGTAAATGACAGACTGCTTATCCCGATAAATATGCTGCGCAGCAATGAAGAGGTATTTCTTGATGATGTGACTGTACAGGAACTTTCAGAAACTTTACAAGTTCCCGTCACTGTTGTAAAATCAAGCGGGCAGGATTTACTTGATGCCCTTTTAGATAAAAAAGACAAGAGAGAATAATTATGGCAAAACCAATAGTAGCAGTTGTCGGCCGTCCTAATGTAGGAAAGTCGACGCTGTTTAATGCAATAGCAGGAGAGAGAATATCGATAGTTAAGGACACTCCGGGTGTCACCAGAGACAGGATCTATGCGGATGCTTCATGGCTTGACCATGAGTTTACACTCGTTGATACAGGCGGTATTGAGCCCGATACAGATGATATCCTGCTTTCAAGAATGCTCGACCAGGCACAGATAGCAATTGATACGGCTGACGTTATTATTTTCGTGGTAGACGGAAAGACGGGGCTTACAGATTCTGACGGCAAGGTAGCCGATATGCTCCGCCGTTCGAGAAAGCCTGTAGTCCTCTGCGTGAATAAAATCGATGATTTCAAAAAGCAGGGAAATGATATCTATGAGTTCTGCAATCTGGGAATCGGAGATCCTTATCCGGTTTCTGCAGCGGGAAATCTCGGATTTGGAGATCTCCTGGATGCAGTATGTGCAGATTTTCCTGCAGGAAAGAATGGCGATGGTGATGACGATATTCCTCGTATAGCGATCATCGGAAAGCCAAATGTAGGAAAGTCGTCTCTGGTCAACAGACTTACAGGCGAGGAGCGAGCAATTGTTTCTGATATTGCAGGAACCACGAGAGACACGCTGGATTCACTCGTGAAGTACAATGGCGAGCAGTATATTTTTGTCGATACAGCTGGTCTCAGAAGAAAGAGTAAGATAAAGGAGGACCTCGAGAGATATTCTATTATCCGCGCGGTCGCAGCTGTTGAGAAGGCAGATGTCGTGATACTTTTGATAGATGCTACTGAGGGAGTGACCGAGCAGGATGCAAAGATTGCCGGGATAGCTCATGACAGAGGCAAGGGTATTATCATTGCGGTAAATAAGTGGGATGCCATCACGAAGGACAATCACACTATAAAGGAGCATGAGAATAAGATCAGACAGATCCTGTCGTTTATTCCTTATGCAAAGATTGTCTATATTTCGGCAAAGACCGGACAGAGGGTTAATAAGCTTTATGAGCTTATTGATCAGGTAATACAGAATCAGAACCTGCGCATACAGACCGGCGTGCTGAATGAGATAATCACCGAGGCTGTGGCAATGCAGCAGCCGCCTACAGACAAGGGCAGGAGGCTCAAGATTTTTTATACGACACAGGTATCGGTCAAGCCTCCTACGTTCGTGATCTTTGTAAATGACAAGAAGCTTATGCATTTCTCATATCTGAGATACCTGGAGAACCGTATCCGTGATGCATTCGGCTTCGAAGGAACTGCTATACACTTTATTGTAAGACAGAGAAAAGAGGAAGAGTAATGCTTAGACTACTGGCATTCATCATAGGATATGCTTTCGGCAATATACCGTCGGGTTACATGATGGGCAGGGCGAAGCATGTGGATATCACTAAGCAGGGCAGCGGAAATATCGGAACGACTAATACCCTTCGAGTGCTAGGCAATCTCGACGGCGCATTATGCCTGGTCTTTGACTGCCTGAAGGGTGTGATTCCTGCTCTTATCATAGGTGCTGTTTTCAAAGGCAGCGATATGAGAGCCGTGTATATGTTTTATACGGCATTTGGCGCGGTGATAGGACATGATTTCCCGATCACCATGAAGTTCAGGGGAGGTAAGGGAATCGCGACTTCACTCGGGCTTTTTATCATCGCGTATCCAATCATTGTCGCACCACAGATCGCAGTATTTCTTATCGCTGTCATCATCACGAGATATGTGTCTCTGGGATCGGTCCTGTGCGCGGCTACATTTCCATTCATGGCATGGGCTGCGATAGTGACAGGTCATACCGATTTTACAATGGCGCAGGCGCCGGAGATAATAGCCTTATCTTTTGTTGTCGGGGTTCTTGCAATCATCCGTCATAGAAGTAATATAAAGCGTCTTGCGACGCATACTGAGAATAAATTTTCATTCCATCACAAGAGCAAGGAGGGAAAATAAATGGCACAGGTTACCATTCTTGGAGCAGGAAGCTGGGGAAGCGCCCTGTCTCATGTGCTGACAGAAAACGGGCACAAGGTCCGGATCTGGTCTTTTTCACAGAAAGAGATTGATTCGATCATGGCTTCGGGCAGAAAGATCGAGAAGCTGCCGGGATTTTTCTATGATGATTCAATAGAATTCTATAATGATATGGGAGAGGCTGTATCAGGATCTGATCTGGTAGTCTTTGCGGTTCCATCTGTTGCAACAAGATCAACAGCCGGGAAATATGCTCATTTTTATACAAAAGATACCGGTATTGTGTCTGTTTCAAAAGGTATTGAAGAGGATACGCTTTTCACCCAGACGCAGATAATAGAGGATGAGGTACCGGGAGCGGTAACTGCTGTACTTTCAGGGCCGTCGCATGCTGAAGAGGTAATAAAAGATCTACCGACCGTGCTTGTTGCTGGTTCTGCTGATGAGAAGCTTGCAAGAACTGTTCAGGATACCTTCATGAATGAGAATTTCAGGGTATATACGAGTAATGATATTATCGGAATCGAAGTAGGAGCTTCGCTTAAGAATGTTATTGCCCTTGCTGCCGGAATGTCAGATGGCGTAGGCAATGGTGATAATGCACGCGCTGCGCTTATCACCAGAGGTATCCGTGAGATTACGGCTATTGCTGTTGCAATGGGCGGGAAAAAGGAGACCCTCAACGGTCTTGCCGGCATCGGTGATCTGATAGTGACCTGCTCCTCTGTGCATTCGCGTAACCATCAGGCCGGCCTGCTCATTGGTCAGGGTGCTACATATCAGGAAGCCATGGACAAGGTGCATATGGTGGTAGAAGGTGTATACTCTGCCAAAGCTGCATTAGCGCTGGGACGCAAGTACAAGGTCTCGATGCCGATCATCACTGAGGTGAATAAGGTACTTTTCGATGGCAAGGATGTAAAAGAAGGGATACACGACCTGATGTGCAGAGATAGAAAGGCGGAAGGGTAAGAGTTTACAAAGCAATTATGGAAATCAAGATTAAATATCATACAGATAAAATTGAAAAGCTCAGATATATTGACGGCAAGAGCGACTGGATCGATCTGCGTGTCGCTAAGGACTATGACTTAAAGAAGGGTGATTTTGCTCTTATTGACCTTGGTATCTCGGTGAAATTACCTGAGGGATATGAGATGATCACGGCTCCTCGCTCGTCGACTTTTAAGAACTATGGACTGCTTCAGTCCAACAGCATTGGCGTTGTAGACGAGAGCTACTGTGGTGATGACGATATTCTCATGATGCCGGTATATGCCACTCGTGACGTACATATCTCTGTGAATGACAGGATCTGCCAGTTCAGGATATTCAGGCATCAGCCGGCTATTGAATTCGTGGAATGTGACCACCTGAGTGATGAATCCCGCGGCGGATTCGGCTCTACAGGGAGAGCATAATGGAAGCTGCGCTTGATGTGAGCCTGCCGGCCTTTTCCGGTCCGCTTGAACTGCTCCTGCATCTGATAGACAAGAATAAGGTCAGCATCTATGATATTCCGATTGCTACGATTACAGACCAGTATATGGAGTATCTGGATAAAATGGGCGATACTGATCTGGACACTATGAGTGCATTTCTTGTGATGGCATCGACTCTTCTTTCTATAAAGGCAAAGATGCTTCTTCCTGAGAAGAAAACGGAGGATGACGAAGAAGAGGAAGAAGATCCTCGTGCAGAGCTTGTCGAACAGCTTCTTGAATACAAGATGTATCATGAACTGGCAGGCGAACTGGCTGAGCGACAGGGACAGGCAGATCTGGTCCTGTATAAGGATCCTACAATTCCTGATGAAGTAAAAAATTATGAGCCGCAGGTCAATCCTGCAGAACTGCTTGACGGAATCACTCTGGAAAAATTAAACGAAGTTTTTAATGACGTATTAAGGCGTCAGAAGAACAGGGTTGATCCGATCAGAAGCCGCTTTGGCTCGATAAAGAAAGAAAAAGTATCACTTGAACAGAAGACAGGTGAACTGCTGTCATTTGCAAGGGAGCATCATCACTTTTCCTTCAGGAGCATACTCACCAGATCAGAGACGAAGACAGAGGTGATAGTTACCTTTCTTGCAGTGCTTGAGCTAATGAAGACCGGTCAGATAAAGGCGAGACAGGAAGAAATATTCGGTGATATCGAAATGGAGTCACAGATAGCGTAATGGATGTGAAGGAATTAAAGAAGGAACTCGAAGGTATATATTTTGCACTGGGAAGAAGTCTTCCGGCAGAAACGGCAGCAAAGGCTCTTGGTGTTGGCAAGGAAGAGGTTATCTGGGCATCTGAGGAGCTTGCAGGAGAATATGAGAAGGAGGATCGTGGAATACGCCTTATCAGATTAGAGGACAGCTTCCAGATGTGTACAGCCAGAGACATTTATCCTTCTCTGATAAAAATTGCAAAGCAGCCAAAGAAGGCCGTTCTTACGAATACACTTCTTGAGACACTATCCATAGTAGCATATCGTCAGCCAGTCACCCGTCAGGCTATAGCAAAAATCCGTGGAGTAAATTCCGATAAAGCCCTGAACAAGCTGATCGAATACGATCTTATCGAAGAGGTAGGCCGCATGGAGGCCCCGGGCCGCCCGATACTCTTCGGCACCACGGAGGGATTCCTGCGGGTCTTCGGAATCGACTCCCTTTCATCGTTACCTGCATTAACAGATGAACAGATAGCCGAGTTCAAGAAAGAAGCAAACGAAGAAGCAGAGCATGAGGAAGTTGAGGTGTGATGGAGCAGGACTTAGGGGACAGCTGCATATGCTTTCCAGCCCGTATTTTTTAAGCAAAAAAACCCTTGAATATATGTTGAATTTAGGTTATCATATGAGAAGTTGCGATTTTTTCGCAAAGGCAATATAAACAGACGTTGGAGGAATTAAGACATGAGTGAGGAAAAAGCACTTACTGCTGCCTCGAGAATCCAGGGATTAGTTGATGAGAACAGCTTTGTAGAGCTGGGAGCATCAGTTACAGCCCGTAATACGGATTTCAACACAGGAGCAGAAGAAACACCTTCCGATGGTGTAGTGACAGGACACGGAACGATTGATGGAAATCTCGTTTTCGTATTCGCCCAGGAACCGTCAGTACTTGGCGGATCTATCGGAGAGATGCATGCAAAGAAGATCCTTCGCATCTATGAGCAGGCCCTTGCAGTAGGAGCACCGGTTATCGGACTCTTAGACAGCACGGGAATCAGACTCTTAGAGTCATATGATGCGATCGAGGCATTGGGAAGCGTTCTTGCAAAGGCTTCCGAGGCAAGCGGTGTGATCCCGCAGATCATGGCAGTATTTGGAAACTGCGGAGGCGGACTTTCAGCTCTCCTTTCACTTGCAGATTTCACTTATATGACTGATGATGCAAAGGTATACTTCAATTCACCATCTGCCATCACAGGCAATAAGGATACTGACACATCTTCATATGAATTCAGGAGCACAAAGGCCGGCGGAGTTGACGGCACAGGTTCAGAAGCAGATGTACTTGGCGCTATCAGGACACTCGTTCCGGTTCTTCCAGGAAGCAATATAGAGGAAGGCTGTGTAGATGACTGCACAGATGATCTGAACAGAGCAGCGGATATTGCAGGCGCAGCTTATGAAAATGCAGCTGATGTATTTACAGAGATTTCAGATAATAAGCAGTTCATAGCTGTAAAGGCCGCATATGCACCTTGTATGGCGTGTGGCTTTATAAAACTTGACGGAATAACAGTCGGAGCCTTCGGAAATAATGTAAAGAAGGATGATGACAAGCTTGATGGCCGTCTGTGTCCTATGGGACTTAAGAAGGCAGCAGATTTTGTGAAGTTCTGTGACGCTTTTGATATCCCACTTCTTTCTCTCGTCAATGTAGAGGGATTCAAGACAACAATTCATGCCGAGGCTTCAATGGCTTCTGCAGCAGCAGAGTTCATCAATGCATATTCAGGCGCATCGGTTCCAAAGGTATCAGTAATTGCTAAGGCATATACTTCAGCAGCACTCCTTATGGGAACACACTCAACAGGAGCAGATATCGTTTATGCATTCACAGATGCTGATATGGGAACACTTCCAGCAGATCAGGCATCAAAGATTGCAGGTATTTCTGCAGCTGATTATCAGGCAAAGCTTGGCGGAGCAGACAATGCAGCCAGAAGAGGCTATGTAGACAGATTCGTTAATGCAGCCGATATCAGAAAGTATCTCATAGATGCATTCGAAGTCCTTTTCACAAAGAAGGTTGATGAAGCTTACAGAAAGCATGTAACCAAGTAACAGAACGAGAAAGGCATATTCGATGAAGAAAAAAATTGGACTCATCCTTGCGCTTGTTCTCTGCATGTGCCTGATGGCATCATGTGGCAAGAAGGTCACAAGCTACGGCGGACATTCGGTAGACGAACTTCAGGCCAGTCAGCAGAGCCTGGCACAGCAGCTTCTTTCAATGTCGAATAGTGATCTGAAGCAGGCATATTCGTATTACAAGCAGCAGTCTGAAGCTAATGAAGATGACGACAGTGCAAAGATGTATATGGAGCTTGTCTCCAACTGGAGAGAGAATACTAAGGGACTTGGCCAATTCAAGAGTTTTGGCAAGTTCACAGTAGCAAAGTCTGGTAAGACTATCACTACGACCCAGATTCTCAATTATTCCAAGAGAAATGCAAGACTGATATTCGTATACCAGACTTACAACATGAAGGTCACATCGATGAACTTCGAGAAAATCTATTCTCTTGGCGAGACAATGGGCAAGGCAGCGCTCAATGTGGTAATGGGTATGGTAACAGTATTTGCAGTGCTTATCCTTATCTGCCTTGTGATCTATGCATTCAGAATCATCCCATATCTCCAGAAGAAATTCGACAAGTCACAGCAGGCTGCTACAGAGGCTGCGGTTGCAGAAGCACCACAGGCTTCACCTGCCGATGAAGAAGATCCAGGAGATCTGGTAGCAGTGATAAGCGCAGCAATTGCAGCATCAACGGGAGCTTCTACGGATTCTTTCGTGGTGAGAAACATCAAGAGAAGATATTAATTTTTTGGAGGAAAAATCATGAAAAATTATACCATTACAGTAAATGGCAAGGCATATGACGTAACCGTAGAAGAGACAGGCTCTTCTGCATCAGCTCCAGTTGCTGCAAAAGCTGCAGCACCGGCTCCAAAGGCAGCTCCTGCATCAAATGGAGCAGCAGGAAGCCTTCGTATTGAGGCAGGAGCTCAGGGTAAGGTGTTCAAGATCGCAGCTACTCCAGGAACTCATGTAAAGCCTGGCGATCCTGTAGTAGTCCTTGAGGTAATGAAGATGGAGACACCTGTTGTTGCCCAGAAGGCAGGAACAGTTGCTACAATAGATTGTAAGGAAGGAGATGCCGTAGATACTGGTGATCTTCTTGCTACAATGAACGAGGACTGATACTAAGGAGGATTCATAAATGAGTTATATTGCACAGACGATGGGCAATCTGCTCCATCAGACTGCATTTGCGAATCTTACTGTCGGAAACTTCATAATGATACTTGTGGCCTGCGTTTTCCTTTATCTGGCCATAGCCAGGGATTTCGAGCCGCTGCTCCTTGTGCCTATCGCATTCGGAATGCTCCTCGTTAATATTTACCCTGCTATCATTGCAAGCCCGCAGGAGACAAGCAATGGCACTGGCGGACTGCTCTGGTATTTCTTCCAGCTCGATGAGTGGTCGATACTTCCATCACTTATCTTCATGGGAGTTGGAGCAATGACAGACTTCTCGCCTCTTATCGCAAACCCTATATCGTTCCTTCTCGGAGCGACAGCACAGTTCGGTATTTATATGGCTTACCTTCTGGCTATCCTCTTCGGATTCTCAGATAAGGCAGCCGCAGCCATCGCTATCATCGGTGGAGCTGATGGACCTACGTCAATCTTCCTGGCCGGTAAGCTGGGACAGTCGGCACTGATGGGACCTATCGCAGTCGCGGCATATTCGTATATGTCACTTGTACCTATCATTCAGCCGCCTATCATGAAGGCCCTTACCACAGAAGAAGAGCGTAAGATCCGTATGAAGACACTTCGCCCGGTTAGTAAGCTGGAGAAGATTCTCTTCCCTATCGTTGTTACCGTTATCGTATGTCTGATCCTTCCTACAACAGCACCTCTTGTTGGTATGCTGATGCTTGGAAACCTGTTCAAGGAATGCGGAGTTGTCAGACAGCTGACTGATACAGCAAGTAACGCCATGATGTATATCGTAGTTATTCTTCTTGGTACATCTGTAGGTGCTTCTACATCAGCAGAGGCTTTCCTTAATGCATCTACCTTAAAGATCGTTGTACTCGGACTTGTAGCATTCGCAGTAGCTACAGCGTCTGGTATCATAGTCGGGAAGATAATGTGTAAGGCGACACATGGAAAGATAAACCCACTCATTGGTTCGGCAGGTGTATCTGCGGTACCTATGTCGGCACGAGTATCCCAGAAGGTCGGTGCCGAGGCTGATCCTACGAACTTCCTTCTGATGCATGCTATGGGACCTAACGTAGCAGGTGTTATCGGAACAGCAGTAGCAGCCGGTGTATTCATGGCTATCTTCGGTGTATAAGGAGGAAATGTAAACTATGGCTAAGAAACCATTAAAGATAACAGAGACTGTGCTTCGTGATGCACATCAGTCTCTTATCGCTACTAGAATGACAACTGAGGAAATGCTTCCGATCGTTCCTGTAATGGACAAGGTCGGATACAACGCAGTAGAGTGCTGGGGCGGAGCTACATTCGATGCCTGCCTGCGTTTCCTTCATGAGGATCCGTGGGAGCGTCTTCGTAAGCTCAGAGCCGGATTCAAGAATACAAAGCTGCAGATGCTTTTCCGTGGACAGAATATCCTCGGATACAAGCCATATGCAGATGATGTGGTAGAGTATTTCGTTCAGAAGTCTATCGCAAACGGAATTGATATCATCCGTATATTCGACTGCTTAAATGATATGAGAAACCTTGAGACAGCTGTCAAGGCGGCCAAGAAGGAAGGCGGACATGCTCAGATCGCCCTTTCATTCACACTTGGTGATCCGTATACCACAGAGTATTGGGTAAAGAAGGCCAAGGAAGCTGAGTCACTCGGAGCTGATTCAATCTGCATCAAGGATATGTCAGGACTTCTTGTACCGAAGCAGGCAGCAGAGCTGATTCCAGCTCTTAAGCAGGCTGTTAATATCCCAATCGAGCTTCATAACCATTATACTTCAGGTGTTGCTTCAATGACATGCATGAAGGCAGTTGAGGCTGGTGTAGATATCATTGATACAGCAATTTCACCATTCGCTCTTGGCACATCACAGCCAGCAACAGAGGTTATGGTAGAGGCATTCAAGGATACTGATTATGACACAGGCCTTGATATGAATCTTCTGTCACAGATCTCTGATTACTTCGCTCCGATCAGACAGAAGTACCTTGACAATGGCCGCATGAGCACAAAGGTTCTTGGTGTCAATATCAAGACTCTTCTGTATCAGGTTCCAGGCGGAATGCTTTCAAACCTCATCGGACAGCTCAAGGATCAGCATAAGGAAGACAAGCTCCAGGAAGTACTCGAGGAAGTACCTAGAGTTCGTAAGGATTTCGGAAATCCACCTCTTGTTACACCTTCATCACAGATAGTTGGTACACAGGCTGTATTCAACGTACTCATGGGTGAGAGATACAAGGTTGTGACCCAGCAGTCCAAGGATCTCCTTCTTGGAAAGTACGGTAAGACCGAGGAGCCGTTCAATCCTGAAGTTGTAAAGAAGTGCCTTGGGGATGGGGCAAAGGATGCCATTACCTGCAGACCTGCAGATCTCATCAAGCCACAGCTTGCTGACATTGAGAAAGAGATGGCACAGTACAAGCAGCAGGATGAGGATGTCCTTACATATGCTCTGTTCCCACAGGTAGCTACTGATTTCTTCAAGTACCGTGAGGCACAGCAGACAAAGGTTGATCCTGCAAAGGCAGATACGAAGAATAAGGCTTATCCGCTGTAATAGGTTTATAGTTCTTTGTTTAAGGATTATAGTTATAAGCTCTTATATAATGGGATGAGTTCTCGTTTCACAAATGTGGACGAGGACTTATCCCTTTTTTTGTACTTGTAAAAGTAACTGAAAATTGTTATGATAAGTGATAGTGCCATCAGAAGGAGAAGTAAGTATGTCAGAAGTGGATGATGAAAAGCTGACGGCGGCCGGATTCATTTTTTCAAATGAAGTATTAGCAGAAAAGGCAAAAAAGGAACTGAATGCGGTAATCTATCTCAGAGACGAGTTATCAAAAATGGATGGCGCACACCTGCTTGGAGCGTATAAGGGACTTATCGATAAAGAGGTCTTTGATACAGCTGAGGGATATACTTTTCTGAAGGATGTACAGCGCAGGCTTATAGATGATGATACTGTAGATAATGCAGAGATCCCACCGATCCCGGTATATGATCCGTCAGAGGTCAGGAGAAGACAGACCCAGCTCGAGGAACCACTGTGGAAAAGAAGGTTTTTTACACTTATCATTGTCACGATAGCGCTCGCAGCATGTGTAGTATTCATGTTCATACTCACAGCGACCCAGGACAGCCCGAATATTCTTGATTATAAGGAGAAGCTCGAAAATCATTATTCAGAGTGGGACGAGAGCCTGACCAGACGTGAGGAACAGGTAAGAAAAAGAGAGGAAAAGCTATTGGAAAAAGAAAACAGATCAGATAGTACCGAGGAGGGTAATGCAGATGGCAGCGAATAAGATACTGATAGCTGATGATGAATCCAGGATGAGAAAGCTCATCAAGGATTATCTCAGAAGAGATGGATTTGATGTACTGGAGGCGGCAGACGGAATGGAGGCTCTGGCTCAGTTTGATCTGAATCCGGATGTGTCACTTATCATTCTGGATGTGATGATGCCGAAGCTTGATGGATACGGAGTTCTGAAGAAGATAAGAGAGAAGTCGCATGTTCCGGTGATAGTTCTTACAGCTAAGTCAGAGGAGGAGGATGCGCTCGAGGGCTTTACTGCCGGAGCAGATGAATTTGTCAGCAAACCATTTTCTCCAAAGGTGCTTGTGGCCAGGGTCAAGGCGCTTATCAATCGTGATACCGGTGACAAGAGCAAGGATACCGGCGCAAAGCCGCTTCAGGTCGGAGAAATAATACTTGATGAAAATGCACATACAGTCACGGCAAATGGCAGGGACGTCACACTTTCTGTCAAGGAATTCGAGCTTTTGGCATATTTCATGCGCAATAAGGGAATCGCTCTATCCAGAGAGAAGATCCTGAACAGCGTCTGGGATTATGACTATTTCGGAGATGCAAGAACCATAGATACTCACGTCAAGAAGCTTCGCAGCAAGCTTGGAGACTGTGGTAAATATATCCATACTATCTGGGGCATGGGATACAAATTTGAAGCAGAGGAATGAATCATGAAGCATTTAATTAAGAAAATCACGGCGGCAGCGCTTCTTGCAGCGGTATTATTTACCAGTGTAAATATAAGCGCATATGCCCAAACAGCAGAAACAAATGCCAAGACAGCAGAAGGTGAAACAACCTCAGCAGAAGCAACGACCGGTGGTGCCATAGCCGTTACACCGGCAGCTATCACAGTAAAGAAGACAAGCATAAAGTCGGTAATCCCTGGAAAGACGAGTGTCAGGCTGAAGCTAACCTCATCAGGAAAGGGAAAGATTACCGGTTTCCAGGTATATAAGAAGAATAGTGATAGTGACTGGGTCCTTAAGACACAGATCAGGAAGTCAAAGGCTACCTACGAGGATACGAAGGTATCCTATGGAAATTCCTATAGCTACAGGGCAAGAGCCTATTATGTAGATGAAGACGGCAATACTCACTACGGCGCATATTCTAAGACAGTGACGGTAAAGGTCACGATTCATCAGGAGAAGATAAAGGTAAAGGATAAGAAATCAATCCTGTATGGCAAGACTATAATCCTGTATAAGTACGGTGACGGAAAAGTGGTTACTGATCCCACTAAATACGTAAAGATCAGGCCTGATAAATATGTGCTGTATGTTAATAAGAGCAAGGATTATGTGACTGCATATGCGGTTTCAGGCAAGAATCTGATTCCGGTGAAGTCATTTATCTGCTCACCTGGTGCTGTTACACCTGTCGGTAGGCATAAGACTCTCACTAAGTACAGATGGCATGAGCTTTTGGGCCCATGCTGGGGACAGTGGTGTACCAAGGTGACAAAGGACGGAATATATTTCCATTCTATTTTTTCCAGCAAAAGGAACAGCAATTCCACTATATCAGTCAGAGCTTATAATAAGCTTGGAACCACCTGCTCTCATGGATGTATCAGGGTTCAGGCCGCTTCTGCAAAGTGGATCTATGACAACTGCAAGGTGGGCACCTCAGTAGTCATATATACGAAGAATGGATACGAACCATTCAGTAAGCCGTCCATTAAGAAGATTCCTTCATGGCATACCTGGGATCCGACTGATCCTACGGCTCAGAAATTATGTAAAAAGCATAAATGTCACAAATACGCGAAAAAATAAGAAACAGAAGAAAATATTCTCTTAGCGCACAGATATGCACCTATATGGTGCTTGTAGCATTTGGGGCAATCTTCCTGAGTTTTATACTGAATTCTGTGTTCATGCTCAGATTCTCGGTATTAAGGCGCGAGGGAATTCTTGAGGATGCCTTCGATATCTTATCGGAGAAGGCGAAGAATGATGTACTTTATGACGATAAGTACAGGGATTACTTCGAGGCACTGTGCTCTAATAATAATCTGCAGGTCCTGATAGTCACACCGTCAGGATCTGTTATGATGTCATCACAGGGGTCGAACCGTCTCATGATGGCACAGCTGTACAGCGCAATGCTCTCGCGGGACAAAGACAACAGAGAGATAGTAAGGACCGGTACGGATTATTCCATTATCCGTCTTAGAAATCCAGAGATAGAATCGGAATTCCTGGTCCTCTGGGGGACACTTCCTGACAGCAATCTGATCATAATCAGATCAGGTCTTGGCTCTCTGCGCGCCTCAGCCAATTTTACCAGCAGGGTACTGCTTATAGCAGGAATCATTTCAATAGCGCTTGCCATTGTGGCATCACTCTTTTTCAGTAAGTATATCACGGATCCTGTCAGGAAACTCACTAAGATATCAAAGCAGATGGCATCTCTTGACTTCAATGCAAAGTATGAGCCGGGGAAGAAGCCGAACGAAATAGATGAGCTCGGCGAGTGCATGAATGAGCTTTCAAGGACACTTGAGGAGACCATTCTGCAGCTGAAGCAGGCCAATAGTGACCTGATGCAGGATCTGAAGGCAAGGGAAGAAAATGAAAAGATGCGCCGGGAATTCTCTTCAAGTGTCTCCCATGAACTGAAGACGCCTCTGGCGCTTATAATGGGTTATGCTGAGGGACTTTCGGATGCGGTTGCTTTTGACAATGCAGAGGACCGTAAGTTCTACTGCGATGTGATCATAGACGAAGCAAATAAGATGAACCGTATTGTAAAGGAACTTCTTGATCTGAGTCATCTTGAATACGGTGAGCAGATCATGAATCTTGAGAGATTCGATGTGACAGAGGTGATCGATGGCGTCATCAGGTCGAATGGCATTATGACAGATAAGGCCGGCATTACCGTATCCTTTATCCATAATGGTCCGGCATTTGTGTGGTCTGATCCTTTCTTTACAGAGCAGGTCATTACCAATTATTTTTCTAATGCGATCCATTACTGTGAGAAGGAAAAGAAGATAGAGGTAAAGGTGACAGAGCGAGAGAAGGATTACCGGATCAGCGTCTTCAACTCAGGGAATCCAATACCAGAGGAGTCTATTCCTCATCTGTGGGAGAAGTTCTATAAGGTGGATAAGGCGAGAACCAGAGAATATGGTGGCAGCGGAATCGGACTTTCTGTCGTAAAAGCCATTATGGATGACCTTCACAAGGAATGCGGGGTAATCAATCACGAGAACGGTGTAGAGTTTTATTTTGACCTGGATAAGTGATAAAAAAAGTTTGAAATTTATGTACAATAATGATAGTATATAAAAGAAGAACGTTAATTTTCTGAAAGGCGTTATTTTCTAATGCGTAAGAGACTTTTAGCGCTTGGGTTACTTCTTGCAACAGTAGTTTCCACTACAGGCTGCGGAATACAGCTGACTAAGCTTTCTGATGATGATGAGAGCAGGTTTGTCGCTTACTGTACCCAGGTGGTATCAAAGCACAATATGAATAATGACACAGGGCTGGTAAACGTTCCGAAGCAGACGACTTCCGATGAAGAGAAGACAGATGATAATTCATCTGAAGCGAAGAGCGAGGAGATGTCGAAAGCGTCTTCATCTACTTCCGCGAATATTTCCAGTTCGTCATCTTCAGCAGAACAGGCTCAGGAGACAGGAACCTTTACTGAGGCCATTGGTATCGGAGGAATGAAGTTTCTGTATCGTGATGCAAGGACTGCAAGTGGGTACCAGCAGGGTGATGTGTATGATCTGACAGCTGACCAGGGCAATGAGTTACTTGTAGTCAGACTCAAGGCAGAGAATACGACTGACAAGAGCCTTGATATAGATATGCCTTCACAGAATATCACATTTACCGCGACCTACGGTGATCAGTCGGTCGATTCGGATATGACACTGCTGATGAATGACCTGACCACCTATCAGGGCACATTCAAGGCAGGGAAGAGAAGCAATATGCTTCTTCTGTTCCAGTTCCCGAAGGGAACAGTTAAAGACACAGATAAGATACAGTTCTCAGTAAAGAAAGGCGATGAGACTGTATCAATAGATACAAAGAGGTCTGAGAAGGATTAAGCGGCAGGGAGGTTAGACTTAATGGACACAAATATCTTACTTGAATCAGGAACAAACGAACTTGAAATCCTCGAGTTCAAGGTGGCAGACAATTACTACGGCATCAATGTAGCGAAGATTATAGAAATTCTCAATTATCAGCATGTTACTCCGGTGCCTAATTCACACCCATTTGTTGAGGGAATCTTCATGCCGAGGGATACGATTATTTCGGTTATTAATCTCAGGAAGTGCCTCGGATATCCGGATGATCCTGATATAGAAGGACTTTTCTTCATTACTAATTTCAATAATCTGAATACCGCATTCCATGTGGATCAGGTTCTTGGTATTCACAGGGTTTCATGGGAGGATATCAATACACCTGACACTACCATTTCTTCAGAGGCTTCAGGTGTTGCAACCGGTGTGATAAAGCTTGAGGATCATCTTGTAGTCATTCTTGACTTCGAGAAGATCGTATCGAAGATCAATCCTGATACAGCTCTTACCGTATCGGATATCGATGACAGAGAGCCTGAGGACAGAGACAGATCACATTCTCCTATCATGATTGCTGAGGATTCACCGCTTCTGTCGAAGCTTATAGTAGAGTGCCTGAAGAAGTCAGGATATACGAATCTGAATGTTAATAATAACGGCCAGGAGGCCTGGGACAAGCTCTGTGAGATGAAGAAAAATGGAACCATCTTCGATGACGTTCACTGCATCGTTACAGATATCGAGATGCCAAAGATGGATGGTCACAGGCTCTGCAAGCTGGTCAAGGATGATGATCAGATGAAGCATATTCCTGTCATCATTTTTTCATCACTTATAAATGATGATATCAGGAGGAAGGGTGAAAGTGTTGGCGCGGATGCACAGCTTACCAAGCCTGAGATCGGAAAACTTGTTGATGCTATTGACAGTCTTGTTGACAAGTACGAGGATGCCCGCAAGGCAGATAAGTTCTGAGGTCTGAACCGTGCCAAAGGAAGAAGAATACTTAGAGAACCTTCTTGATTCCATCTCGAAAGCAAGAGAAGATGTGGACGAGACATACAGAAAGGATTCAGAGGAGGCAGAAAGAAAAGCAAAAGAGAGAGCGGAGATAGGTCCTGATGACAGCTTCATGGAAAAGAGCGGCCTGTCTGATGTCTCTCCGAGGAAAAGCAGCAGAAGCAATCTGAAGAAGGCACTTTCAGAGGATGATTTCCTTTCTGAATTTGAAAGCATGCTCGATGATGATCATGACTCTGATCCTGATATTGATAATATAGATTCACATACCAACACATCTACAGATGAGGGGGATTCTCTGCCCGATGGCGAGGATGTCAGCCCTTACTTTTCAAAGATAGGAAAGCCTGAACAAAAGAAGAATGATAGTCCGAAGGATGACCTTATGGACGACATTTCTTCTATAGTTTCAAATGCCAAGGAAAAGGCCGGAGAGAGTATCCTTCATAAGAACGACGACAGCAAGGACAGGGGAGCGGATAAGAAGAGCGTCGTGGACAGTGATGAAGAAAAGCCTATCCTTGATGATGTCGATCTCGATAATGTCGATATGTCTGACACATCAGCAAAGGACGTAAACCTGATGGACGAATCAGGAGATGGAAGTGATCTCTCAGATATGCTATCAGGAGATGATGATCTCTCTGATATCGGGGATCTGCTGGATGCTGACGAAAATGGCACAGAGCTTCCTGAGAGCAGGGATTCCTTTGAGGAAAGCGCTGAGGCAAGAGCTGATAAGGCCGAGGAAGCAAAGCCTGCAGAGGAGTCAGCTGATGCCACACCTGAAGAGTCAGGCAAGGGTGGCTTTCTGTCAGGTCTTATAGCAAAAATCCGTGGTATTTTTTCAAAAAACGATGATGACAAGCTGAGTACCGATGATCTGCTCAATGATCATTCTGATTCTCCTGAGGAGCTCGCAGATGAAAACGCCGAGATAATGGCTAATTTCTCTGATGAGGAAGCCAAGGCCAGGCCGGAAAAGAAGAAAAAGGAAAAGCCTGCAAAGGAGAAGAATAAAAAGGCTCCCAAGCCGCCAAAGCAGAAGAAGCCAAAGCCTGTAGACAATTCACCGGTGATACCTGGTAAGGTGATCAGAATCTTCATTTTTCTTGCGATTTCTATTTTTGCACTCGCATACATTGGTGTCACGCTGCTTCCGAAGAACCAGCGGAAGCAGACAGCTGAGGAGGAGTACACACAGCAGGATTATCTGGATTCATATATGTATTATGCTTCGATTGATAAGCCTGATGACGATGAGAAGGCCAGACTTACATCGTCCAGATATGCAGCCTCTATCACACTGAAGTACAACTCATACGAGAAGGCGATGGAACGTGGAGCATACGACTACGCACTCGATGCTCTGATCAGAGGCTATACTGAGTACGATCAGAACAAGAACAAGACGAATAAGCTTGACATAAAGAAGTATTACAACGATTATGGCACGAGGATCATAGATGCGCTTCATGATCAGTTCGGACTGTCAGAAAATGATGCGGCTTCTATCGCTTCAGAAAAGAGCAGATCAGGATATACAAAGCGTATTGATCAGGTGCTTGCAGAGAAAGGTCTTAGTGTATCTGCATGATTGCGATTATAGATTATGATGCAGGAAATATCAGGAGTGTAGAGAAGGCCTGCGTAGCGCTCGGAAGAGATGCGAGGGTGACATCAGATCCTTGGGAGATACTTTCGGCAGACCATGTGATCCTGCCTGGAGTAGGAGCCTTCGGGGACTGCATGGATCATCTCCATGAGCGGCAGCTGATAACAGTGATACGCCAGGTGCAGGAGAAGGGCATACCTTTTCTCGGAATCTGTCTGGGACTCCAGCTGTTATTTGAGGACAGTGAAGAAAGCCCTGGTGTGGACGGACTCGGGCTGCTGAAGGGACATATAGTAAGGTTTAACGAGTCAGAGAATCTGAAGGTTCCTCACATGGGCTGGAATCAGATTTCATTCCCGAAGCGGGGCAGACTGTTTAAGGATATTCCCGAGGGCTCGTATGTATATTTCGTTCATTCATATTATCTGAAGGCAGATGATCCGTCTATAGTCACAGCAGGATGCAGCTATGGAGTAGATTTCGATGCATCTGTTGAATGCGGCAATGTATTTGCGTGTCAGTTCCACCCGGAGAAGAGCGGGAGGATAGGACTTATGATACTGAAGAATTTCCTGGAGATATAATGCTTACAAAGAGAATCATACCCTGTCTGGATGTCAAGGATGGCAGGGTAGTAAAGGGTATTAATTTCGTTCATCTGACTGATGCAGGTGATCCGGTAGAAGCAGCAAAGGCCTATGACAAGGCTGGCGCTGATGAGCTGGTATTTCTTGATATTACGGCCTCAAGCGATCACAGGGATACAGTCGTTGATATGGTTGAGAAGGTAGCTTCTCAGGTATTTATCCCGTTTACCGTGGGCGGAGGCATCAGGACTGTTGATGATTTCCGTGAGATCCTCCGTGCAGGCGCAGATAAGATTTCAATCAATTCATCAGCAATAGAGAATCCGTCTCTTATAAGTGAAGCAGCAGAGAAGTTCGGGAATCAGTGTGTCGTTGTAGCGATAGACGCAAAGGAAATGATGGACGGTACCTGGCATGCATTCAAGTATGGCGGACGTGAGGATACAGGACTTGATGCAGTGAAATGGGCCAGAAGGGCTTACGAGTTGGGCGCAGGTGAGATACTTCTTACGAGCATGGACTGTGATGGCACAAAGGCAGGCTACGATATTCCTCTTACGAGAAGGATAGCAGATGCTGTTCCTATCCCTGTAATCGCTTCCGGCGGTGCAGGAAGGAAGGAGGATTTCTATGCTGCATTTGAAATGGGCCACGCCTCAGCAGCTCTTGCAGCATCACTGTTCCATTATCATGAGCTTGATATAATGGATCTGAAGAGATATCTTCGCGACAAAGGGATTCCGGTGAGAATATAATGGCAGCAATAGACGGTGACTGGCTTGTTCCACTGGAGAATGAGTTCAGGAAGCCTTATTACAGGAAGCTATACGAGACGATAAAGGAGGAATATCATAATTATGTGGTATATCCGCCTTCTGATAAGATTTTCAATGCGCTACATCTGACACCTCTCCATGATGTAAAGGTGGTTATCATTGGGCAGGATCCGTATCATGAGCCGGGACAGGCAAATGGCCTGGCCTTTTCAGTCGGACCGGATGTGGCAATACCTCCATCACTGCAGAATATCTATAAGGAGCTTCATGACGATCTCGGATGCTACATTCCTGACAATGGATGCCTGGAAAAATGGGCAGAGCAGGGAGTGCTTCTTCTGAATAATGTCCTGACGGTACGCGCCCACAAGGCATACAGTCATCAGAATATTGGTTGGGAGCAGTTTACGGATGCCGTATTCGATGCAGTAGAGGCAGAGGACAGGCCGATGGTATTTATGCTATGGGGTTCTCATGCACAGCAGAAGGCACCTCTGGTGAAGAATCTGAGGCATCTGGTGCTGAAGGCGCCGCACCCGAGCCCGCTTTCGGCATACCGTGGATTTTTCGGATGTAAGCATTTTTCACAGTGTAATGAATACCTGAAGGATAACGGAATAGCCCCTATTGACTGGCAGATAGAAAACCGATATAATAATTAATAGAAAGTTTTGTTATGGCAAAGGATGGCCAGAAAGGAGCTTTATATGAGTAATAGCTTTATATCGACTCTGTTTGGAGGCGGCGGTTCATCTAGCTGGATGAACGGACTGTATTCAAGCCTGTCAGAGTATAGCAGTATTTCAAGTGGTAATTATTATAAGCTGACCAAGCAGTATTTCAATGAATTCGGTTCATCTGCTACTAAGTCAGTGAAATCGACTTCAGGATATGATGTACTCGCTCATGTTTCAGGGCATGATGTAGAGAAGACTGATTCGAGTAAGGATTCAGATTCGAATGGCAGTACGAAGTCAGCTTCACTTACGAAGTATGAGCGGCAGTCACTTACGGATAATAAGACTGCAGCTACATCAGCATCCACTCTTACCTCATCACTTAATGCACTGATGAATAAGAAGACGTATGAGACCAGCGATACGAATACGGCTGAGAATGTGAAGGATACAGTTTCAGCAGATGTACAGAGGTTTGCAAAGGATTATAACAGTCTCATAGATGCGAGCAAGAAGTCTACAGCGAGCGGCCTTGCTACGGCAACGAAGTATCTGATGAATACGACCTCGAGATACGAGAATGGTCTGAAGGGCATAGGTGTGAGCGTTGGCAGGGATGGTAAGCTTACAGTTGATACAGAGGCTCTGAAGAATGCAGATACAGATACAGTGAAGAATCTTTTCAGCGGTGGAAATAATTACGGCAGCGCCGCAGGGACTTATGTATCACTCGCACAGTATTATGCTAATTCAGCAGTATCTAATGGCACATATACATCATCAGGATATTACGCTTCATCAGGACAGTATAGCTATACGACTACTGCCTGAATGGTTTAATGATTATACTGACGTGGCAGAGGGTCTGTTCCCTTTGTCACGTTTTATTTTTTTTGAAGAAAGTATGAAGAACTATGGCACACAGGATGAGAAGATGGGAGAAGCTTGACAATTCAGCAATACTTTTTCCAGCGATAGCAACGGAGCACATGACGAATACCTATAGGCTGTCCGTCATATTAAAGGAGAGGATAAGGGGAGACCTGCTCCAGGAGGCCCTGGAATTTGTACTGTCCAGATTCCCGGGATTCAGGCAGAGACTCCGCAAGGGGTTCTTCTGGTACTATCTTGAGGAAAATGATTATCCTGTTCCCAGGGTTCATGAAGAGGATACCTATCCATGCCGTTCCACAAGGACCAATGACAATAATAATTATCTGTTCAGAGTGACCTATTACGGCAGACGTATAAGCCTTGAGGTATTCCATGTACTTGCAGACGGCACGGGAGGCTTTGAATTCCTGAAGGAGCTTACATTCGCATACCTCAGACTCTCGCATGATGCCCTGATGGAGGCTCATAAGGGCAGCTTCTCTGCTGACACATCGATCAACAGGGATGACAGCTTTATAAGAAATTACAGAAAGGCATCCAGGTCAGCGTATGCTGTGAAGAGGGCTTTTCTTATAAAGGGCGAGAAGCTTCCGTATAAGGGCTTCGGTGTAGTGAATGCTCATCTGAGCGTCAGTGAGATAAAGAAGCTTGCGCATTCTCTTGATGTATCAATCAATGAGCTGTGTGTAGCACTCTTTATCTATGCTACATATAAGTCATACAGGCATGGAGTGTCAGAGAAGAGACCTATAAGAGTCGCTGTTCCTGTCAATCTGAGGCCATATTTCGATTCTAATACGACCAAGAATTTCTTCGTAATGGTCTCAGCAGAATTCATCCCGACCAAGGATGAATACAGCTTCGAAGAGATTGTAAGTATAACGAAGAGAAGTCTGAGAAAGCAGATCACAAAGGAAAATCTCGAATCCATTTTTTCATACAATGTATCAGGTCAGCAGATCCTGCTTGCACGCACGGTTCCGCTTGTATTCAAGAATGCAGGCTTAAGGGCTATTTATTCGCGAAGTGCTCTTGCAAATACGACTACTGTCACTAATATGGGTCAGATAAATGTTCCTGATGATTATGCAGCGTATATTGAGAGCTTCCAGTGCTTTCTGTCCTTTTCAAAGGGACAGGGTCTGAAGCTTGGGATAGCATCATTTAATGATGTACTGACACTTTCCTTTTCCACGGAATTCAGGGATACGACACTTATCATGGAGTATCTTCGGAAGCTGTCGCAGCTCGGGGTAAGCTCATGTATAGAGACGAATGGAGTATTTTATGAGTAAAAGATGCATGCACTGTGGTATTTCTGTTCTGGATAAGGATACAGAGGTATGTCCTCTGTGCGGCGGGGCGCTGTCGGAGCAGGCTTCTGATGATGAGGTAATGTATAACGGATATCCGGATATTGTAGCAAAGCGGAGAAAGACTACCTTTTTCCTGAGACTGCTCCTTTCGGTATGTGCAGGTGGAAGTGTGGTTTCTGCAGCGATAAATATAATAAACGGCGGTTTCCCGTGGTCGGTCATAGTAGTGGCATCGCTTATGTATATTTACATAGAGTTCAGTATGTTTTTCACACCGGATGTGGGGATCATAGCAAAGATTTCTATTACGATCCTGCTGGCTGCGCTTTTTGTAGTCGTGATCGATGTCACCTGCGGCTTTGGTAAATGGTCGCTTAATTACTGTCTGCCGGCGGCTCTGATTATTTTTAACATATTTATAATCATTCTTATGTTCGTAAATCACAGGAGATGGGAAAGCTACATGATACTGATCGTGCTTCCGATACTTCTTGGCATACTTCCACTTGTATTCATGCATTACGCTCTTGTGACGCATCCGCTGCTTTCGGAGGTTGCCTTTATCTCATCCACCCTCCTGTTCCTCGTGGCGCTGATTATGGGAGGCGCAAATGCGCGTATGGAGCTGAAGAGACGGTTTCATTTCTGAGTTTGACAATAATGTGCCATTCTTTTATACTTTAGATATGGGAGACGAAAGGAAATTTATGAAGATTTTTTTCAGAAAGAAATTCACGGCACTCTTCACTGCGCTTATTATGGTGCTCTGTCTCATGCTGCCGGTTGATGCATCGGCGGCTCCGGTGATCCTCGGGCTTTCCAGTAGCGAAATAAAGGTAGGAGACAGCTTCAGTGTGAGTATTGCAGGGGCTTCCAGTTCAAATCTTTCACTTCATTATGACGGTACTATGGTGACGCTTACAGGCCAGGGAGGCGCTGCCCTCAATGGGAATACACTGACCATTTCCGCAAAGAGCGCTACCTTTACTTTTACAGCAAAGCAGGAGGGAAATGCCGGCTTTGTAGCTTCATCAGACCAGTACGAGAGGAGCTCCGCTGTGGTAAAAATAGCACAAGCCTCCGCTCAGACATCAGATAATACACAGGCAGCAACAGCAGATAATGATACAGAGGCTGCTGCTTCTGATAATCCGGATACGTCAGATGATTCACAGAAAGAGGTCTCATCCCAATCAGCTTCAGACAGCGCTGATACTCATACATCCGAGGATTTGCAGACTGATTCAGAGGATACCACAGTTACCCGGAAGCATGGTGTCTCATCACAGGATCTCACGTTCTCCCAGCTGATCACGGACCGCAGGATGATCATTGTGATCGCAGTTCTTTTGGCAGTTATCATAGTGCTTATTATCAGGCTCACCACTCTCCATTATGCCATGAGTGATGACTACGACGATGATGATATCGACTTCGATGAGGAAGAGAAAAGGATTGCAGAGAAGGAAGAGGAACAGCGGAAGCTGGTAGAGCATGTGACAGAAAAGAAGGAGAAGTCCGAAAAGCTGGAAAGGGCTGAGAAGACATCCGGACTGGATCTCGATGATATTGATGTAGAGAAGCTTACTATGCCAAAGGCTCCGAAGAATCCGAACAAGAAGCTGAAGCTTGAGGATCTTAATGATCTCTGATTTTTACGAAAGAAGATATATGAAATATACAGAAAGCCTTCAGAAGGCCTATGATTACGCGATTAAGTTTTCAAAAAAGACAGGACAGTACACCGGTACGCAGCACATGCTGCTTGGAATCCTGCACTGTGCACCGAATCTGGCAAGTGAGATACTTACAGATGAGGGTGTGACTGAGAATCTGACAGGACAGATAATAGACGAGCTGTTGTCATTCACCCAGAATGTACCTGCAAAGGGAGAGGATACTACTACACCGAAGTTTCTGATAATGATGGACAATGCAGAGGCCATTGCCCAGATGTGCGGAATGGAGTCTGTCGGTACAGAGCATGTGATCCTTGCAATCCTTCGTATGCCGGACTGTGGAGCAGCAAGGATTCTTTCTACTACAAATGCAGATCTTGGCACTATTTTCAATAAGCTGCTTCAGGCGATGGGTGATGAGGGTGATGCATACAGGCGTCAGCTGTATGCCAGCCATCAGAACGGAGATGAGGGTGAATATCCGGCACTCGAGGAGTTTACGACAGACCTTACGACAATGGCGGAGGATGGTGCTCTCGATCCGATCATCGGCAGAGAAAAGGAAATCCAGCGCCTTATAGAGATACTGAGCCGCAGGACGAAGAATAATCCATGCCTTATAGGCGAGCCCGGAGTAGGTAAGACAGCAATTGTCGAGGGTCTGGCAGAGCATATAGTATCAGGCATGGTTCCATCGACACTGATCGGAAAGAGGATACTCACACTGGATCTGTCAGGCATGGTTGCAGGTACGAAGTACAGAGGCGAGTTCGAGGAGAGGATAAAGAATGTCATAGATGAAGCAGTATCTGCCGGCAATGTTCTTCTTTTCATCGATGAGCTGCACATGATAATAGGTGCAGGCGGCTCTGAGGGAGCAATGGATGCAGCTAATATATTAAAGCCAGCCCTTGCCCGTGGTGAGCTGCAGATCATTGGAGCTACGACTATCAGTGAATACCGGAAGAGGATAGAAAAGGATGCAGCCCTGGAGCGCAGGTTCCTGTCTGTAATGGTAGAGGAGCCTACGGAGGAGCAGACGGTACAGATCCTCGAGGGTCTGAAGGATGTATATGAGGATCATCATCAGGTACAGATCACTGATGAGGCTATCGAGGCCTGTGTCTCTCTGTCGAAGAGATACATTCATGACAGATTTCTACCTGACAAGGCAATCGATCTGCTCGATGAAAGCTGTGCGCGAAAACGTTTATACAATACTAAGGGAAATAGTAAAAATTATGAGCTGCGAAAGGAGAAAAACGAGCTTTCCGAGCAGCTTGAGGAGGCTCTGAAGAAGGGCGATTACAATGCAGCCGGACAGCTGCATCAGGAGCTTCTGAAGGATGAGAAGAAGATAGACCGTCAGGAGAAGCGGAGCACAAAGATTTCTCTAAGGGATATCCCGACTCTCACAGAGGATGATATTGCAGATATCGTATCAGACTGGACGCATATCCCGGTCGGCAATCTGAATGTAAAGGAGTCAAAGAGGCTTATCAATCTGGAGAAGACTCTCTATAAGAAGGTGATTGGTCAGGATGAAGCTGTCACAGCGGTTTCGAAGGCTGTGCGCCGTGGAAGAGCCGGACTGAAGTCACCGGACAGGCCTATCGGATCATTCCTCTTTGTCGGACCTACAGGCGTCGGAAAGACTCTTGTAGCAAAGACTCTCGCAGAAGAGGTATATGGAGATGACAAGGCCCTGATCAGGGTAGATATGTCAGAGTATATGGAAAAGGATGCGGTATCGAAATTTATAGGCTCACCACCGGGATATGTGGGCTACGAGGAGGGCGGCCAGCTCTCAGAAAAGATTCGCAGAAATCCGTACAGTGTTCTTCTTTTTGATGAGATAGAGAAGGCGCATCCGGATGTATTCAATATACTGCTACAGGTGCTTGATGAGGGGCGGCTCACTGATTCGCAGGGCAGACTTGTTGACTTCAAGAATACAATTATTATCATGACTTCTAATGCAGGAGCAAGGGATATCTCAGAGCACAAGAGTCTCGGATTCTCATCCGGTGAGGACAGTAAGAGTGACTACGAGGCGATGAAGGATAAGGTAAATGAGGAGCTGAAACGTACCTTCAGACCCGAGTTCCTGAACCGTATAGATGATGTGATCTGCTTCAGAATGCTTGACAAGAATGATCTCTCAGAGATCGCTACTCTGCTGATAGATGAGGTCTGCGACAGACTGAAGACAAATACCGGTATCACAGCCCATGCTACTGTAGCGGCGAAGAAGTATATAGTGGATAAGGCTTATGATCCAAAATACGGAGCAAGACCCCTGAGGAGACAGATTCAGTCAGATATTGAGGATCCTGTCTCTGATAAGATCATTTCCGGTGAGATAAAGTCAGGAGATAAGGTGACTATTTCGGCAAAAAATGGTACAATTACATTCAGTACCAGGAGTAATACAAAGGCTTCAGCAAAAGGAGAAAAAAATGGCAAAAGATCTGATACTCAGTGAAAAAGACGGTACACTGACATTCGGCGATTACACGCTTGAAGAGAAGACAAAGGTAAAGGATTTCAAGTACAAGGGAGATCTGCTTTATGTAAAGAGCTACAAGACTACTACCAAGCTTGAGAAGAATGACCTTTTCGTGTATGAATCCGAACCTGGGACGAGAGTGTCACACATGAAGTATGATGACAACTCTGTAAGCTTCAGAGTAGAGGGCAATGCAAATACAGATATTACCGTAGGTCTTGAACCAGAGACGGAGTATCAGGTATCTGCGGCCGGTGAGGATTACGGTGTCATGAAGACCAATCTTGGAGGCAAGATCACACTGAGCATTGACCTCACAGATGGCAAGCCGGCTGAAGTATCTATCAAGAAGGATTAATTTTATATGGCAAAAAAAGAGACGAGTGTATTTTTCTGCTCGAACTGCGGTTATGAGTCGCCCAGGTGGGTCGGACAGTGTCCGGCCTGCCATGAATGGAATACCATGACCGAGGTTCATTCAGAGAAGAAAAACAGTTCTCTGACTAAGGAGGTTTCCGATGCCCGCCCTATGGCGCTGTCGGAAATCTCTTCTTTTTCAGAGAAAAGAATATCTACAGACATGGCCGAGCTTGACAGGGTTCTTGGTGGAGGCATTGTAGAGGGATCGCTGATCCTTATAGGTGGAGATCCCGGTATAGGCAAGTCTACACTGCTGCTGCAGGTTGCAAGGAATCTGTCATCTGATGGAAAACAGATAATTTATGTATCCGGAGAGGAATCTGCACATCAGATCAGTATGCGTGCAAAGAGGATCGGTGAATTTTCTGACAATATGCGGGTGCTTACTGAGACTGATCTTGATGTGATAGTAGAGGTGCTCAGACGTGAAAAACCCGCAGTAGCCGTAATTGACTCTATTCAGACAATGGTAAATGATGAGAGTACGGGCGGAGCGGGCAGCATATCACAGGTGAGGGCATCTACATCGAAGCTTATGAAGCTTGCCAAGACTGAGAATATAGCTATA
The DNA here is from genome assembly GCA_900315505.1 of uncultured Lachnospiraceae bacterium. GTDB lineage: Bacteria > Bacillota > Clostridia > Lachnospirales > Lachnospiraceae > Weimeria. The sequence goes on along the minus strand of OMZG01000013.1, from coordinate 981 downwards.
TTTATCGTGGGCCATGTGACAAAAGAAGGGACTGTAGCCGGGCCGCGTGTGCTGGAGCATATGGTGGATACGGTTCTGTATTTCGAGGGGGACAGACATGCTTCATACAGGATCATCAGGGCAGTAAAGAACAGATTCGGAAGTACCGATGAGATCGGTGTATTCGAGATGAAGAGTACTGGTCTGGCTGAGGTGGCAAATCCTTCCGAATTCATGCTTGAAGGAAGACCGGTTGGCAGCTCAGGATCTGTCATCACCTGTACGATCGAGGGGACAAGGCCTATTCTATTTGAGATACAGGCGCTTACCACCAGAAGCAGCTTCGGAATGCCGAGACGGACGGCAGTGGGATATGATTACAACAGAGTAAATCTCATAATGGCTGTCATCGAGAAGCGCATGGGACTTACTATGGGTGATTATGATGCCTATGTAAATATAGCCGGAGGCATCAGGATCAGTGAGCCATCTGTGGATCTGGGACTAGTCACAGCACTTGTATCGAGCTTCAAGAACAGACCTGTGTCAGATGATGTGATGGCCTTTGGCGAGGTAGGACTGTCAGGTGAGGTACGTTCTGTGAGTATGCCAGGAAAAAGGATAAACGAGGCAGTCAAGATGGGCGTAAAGACCATTGTATTACCGGAATCATGTCTGTCCTCGGTTGAAGAAATTCCAGCCGGAGTAGAACTGATCGGAGTAAAGGGCATAAGAGAGGCCTGTGATAAAGTTATTTGAATTGTCTGTAAATGATGAAAAATTGCTACATTTGTACAACTTCGAACAATTTCGTAAAAAGTCCTTGACTTATGTGATTTACGGTGATAATATATCACTTGTCGCCGCGAGAGAGACAGACACAGAGCTCTCCCAGAGGCACAGGAACATTGACAACTGAACAGTGAAACAACCTTGAAAGATTTCTAAGAGAAATAATCATTCGAGTGCAACTCGAAACCTTTTAAGAACAGTAATAGGAAG
>OMZG01000001.1 GCA_900315505.1 uncultured Lachnospiraceae bacterium | reverse complement strand
TATCAGCCGGCATGGTATTCAGTAGCTCTATATAACCCTCTCTCAGTCTGTTCACGGTCTTTATGACACGCGGGTCATTCGCATTCTTTGCCGATGTCCGCGGTCCCGGCCTGAAGTTATTCTGCTTCATCTGTCTGTCCTTTCTTCTCTGCACCGTGCAATGCCTGCCAGCACAGATGTATGATCTGCCTGTCTCCGACTCCATCTATGGACTGCACTTCTCTCTCGCTCAATGCAAATACATCACCAGCCGTGTGGAGCCCTTCTCTGTGAAAAGCATCCAGTATCCGTCTGCCGAACCCGAGCTCTGAGAGCGGCGTGTCAGGATATACCCTCATCTGTACTGCCATATCCGCATTATCGAAAAGTGCCGCATACCCCTCCATACTCTCCACCATATCTATAAGCAGCTCCGATGTATCAACCGTCATCAGATCACGCAGCTTTCTCACTCCATGCGCCGTAAGGAATCTCAGCTCGGAATCCGTCAGCTCATCATCCGATGCCACATCCCTGTCGAAATCCGTATCTATCTGCTTCATGAAGGAAATAGCTGAATTCATCCATGTAAGCTCATCCTCATGCTGATGATACTGCTGCCGCATCTCAGCAAGACGGGATAAATATTCTTCTCCGAGGACCAGGTCTGATTCTCGATCTCGCAGCTTCATCAGTGCCTGGTTCTTCTTCACCCGGACATTTGAATCATCTATGCCAAGCTTCTGCGATATTTCAGCTATACTCTGATGCCTGCGGTAGAATGAATCGATGATCTCTTTCTCTGTCTGATTCAGTTCCTCATCCTCTATCCGTGCAAGAGTCTCATCAAAGTCCCGTGGGACATACGCATACCGCTCTCCGCACAGATCATATATCAGATCATCCTGCCATGACGGATGGCGAAGCAGCTCCAGGTCATCTGATGTAGGTAGCTTCACATCCACACTTCTCCTGAGCCCCTTCACCAGTGTCGTAAACGTAGATACACTCACTCCTGAATCCAGCAGTGCCTGTGATACCGGAATCCCTTCAAGCATCCTGACACAAGCCTCAGACAGCTTCCTTGCAAAATCCTCCGCCAGATGTATATCAGAAGTCCTGAATTGCATGAAAATCCTTCTCCATTCCTAATGTATATTACGATTTCGAATTATAGCATAATTACGATATTCTCGCAAATATTTACGATTATGTCGCATTATATTTTTGTAAATTATTGTCTACGGAGGCTATAGGATGATAAAAGGACTTGCTTCGAAATTAAAGAAAAAGAGACAGGAACTTAACCTGTCTCGTAAAATGGTTGCTGAAAACATCGGCGTTTCTGCCTCTGTAATTGCTGATTATGAAAGTGGATATGGTGAACCCTCCCTCAAAGTCCTGATGAAGCTTGCCACCCTCTACAAATGCTCGACCGACTACCTCCTCGGTATCGAGAAAGGCACTCCCACACAGACCATCGATGTCTCCGCCCTGACACCCGACCAGATTCAGGCCTTACAGAGCCTGATAGATACCATGTAATGACATTTATGCAGCCTGTGCTCTGAAACACTGCATATCGCTCATTTCATTAACGACATTCTGAAGCGATTCCTTTGCTGTCTCATAATCGACCTCTCTATACAATAGGAATATGGTAATCGTATTGTAATCTTCTTTGTAAATATCCTGGTCCAGAACTTCCTGAAGCACTTCCACTAGATCATACTCCGGATGTGAAGTCCTGCTGTTCGTAAACTCTGCTCTGACACTACGGACACTGGCTATAAAATCCTCCGGTATATCCTTAATATCCTTCACTTGCGCTATCCTGTACAGATCATACAGATACCTGGAATGACGTGATATATTGTCATCGAGATAATAATCTGCAAAGGCAAACAGCTTGTCAATATATGTGCGCTCTATAGACTGAACCATGATCGAATGTCCGGTAAGTCCGAACTCATCGGCCAGATCTGATCTGTCTATACCGTTCAGATATCTCTCTGCAATAGAGGTGATAGGCCTTCGCTCTATAGGAAACGATGGAGCAAAGAATGCAGTCTCTATCTCTATACGGGATTTGATGCTGTCAAGAGTGAATATCGGATCATAATCATAGTAATATCTGATGAATCTCTTCTTGTCGTGAAGTGGATGATCCGGACCAAAGTTGATTGGCTTAAACCCGAGCTCCTCTGCACACTCGCGAATGGTATGTGAGAACCTGACTCTCATATTCTCGGATGCCCTCTTCTCCCCATTGTCATAATTGAGATCTATATCCTCAGAGAAACGGTCTATAAGACTGTAGCACTTCGACAGAGACGTGCCTCCCTTAAAGATCGTCCTTGGCTCACGTTCACTCAGTATATTCAGCATCAGGGTAACATAGTAGTCCTTCTCTATGATTGCAGGCTCAACTCCCGTAGCTTCTGATATTTCTATAATGCATTCCCTGAATTCATCTCTATCTGAATGTAAATATATCATATCAGATCCTCCTCCATAATAATCTTTGCTGTCCTGGCCGGATAATACTTTATCAGATTTTCTACAATATCAGCATTTCCATCGAATGCTGTCTTAACCAGATCTATATTTTTCATCAGCAGCTCCCTGTCAATATAGGTAATATAATCCATCCATGGCATCACACGCTTATTCTCGGCATTGATCATTGTCCTTGGCTTTCTGAGTATGAACTTGAATTTATTGATGCTGACCGTTCTAACTCTTGCACTGGTATTATTCGTTGTAATCTCCCTGATATTAGGTACCTGTGATGTCAGTCCATTTCCATTCTCAAAGCTCAATCCTGAATAATATCCATTATCTCCATCAATATATACCTTCTCTGCAATCTCGTACGAAGGTATAACCGATCTGGTACCAAGCCTGGTAATCCTTGAGAAATAGTAAACCCCTCTGATGGCTCTGTCTATATCGCCATTCTTCTCTGCATCTGACAGTATCTTCCTGATGCGGGAATTGTCCTCCATTCCCTTCGACAGCTCTTCAAGAAGTATCGGATTGTCATATCCGTACTTCTCCTTAAGTCCTTTAATAAAATCATTCATAGCTGGCCTCCTTAAGTTTTTCTTATCGTACTATCTTTTACTATTTTTGTCAATATTTGTGAGTACATAACCATAAAAATACCGGCCTCATCTCCTGAAGCCGGTCCCTGTATTCATAATCATCTGTACTTTTCAATCACTGCTTCCGCCACCTTTATCCCATCTATTGCGGCGGAGGTGATGCCGCCGGCATAGCCTGCACCCTCGCCACATGGATAGAGGCCGCGGACTGAGGACTGAAGGGTCTCGTCTCGCGGGATACGGACAGGGCTTGACGTACGGCTCTCTACTCCGCTCAGGATCGCATCATATCTGGCGAAGCCATGTATCCTTTTATCAAAAAAGTCCATCCCCTCCATGAACGAATGCTCTATCACCGGAGAATATATGCCACGCAGATTTGCGAAGGCATGCTCTCCCCTCGTAAGCGATTCGAAATCACCGTATGCGGCGCTCTCCCGGTTCTCACAGAAGTCGCCGTACAGCTGCTGAGGAATCCTTCCTCCACACAAATCGTAGGCCTTTCTCTCTATAGATCTCTGGTACTCGATAGCCCCGAGAGGATCATCCATATCATACTCTCCTGCTCCTACAGCGACCACTATCGCCGAATTCGCATTTGCACTGTCACGGCCGTAGTTGCTCATTCCGTTTACTGCCAGATGTCCGGCCTCTGATGACGCATTCACCACATAGCCTCCCGGGCACATGCAGAAGGAATAGACTCCCCTCTCCCCCTTCGAGTAGGCAAGCTTGTAAGGAGCAGCAGGCAGATACAAAGCGGCCTTTGCTCCGTACTGTGATTCATTGATGAATGACTGCGGATGCTCTATGCGGAAGCCCATCGCGAACTGCTTCGCCTGCATCGGTACTCTCTCATCATGAAGCGTATAGAAGGTATCACGGGCGGAATGTCCAATTGCGAGGATTGCGGTATCAGTATTGATTACCTCTCTACGCCCATCAGTCTCGACCTCTATTCCTGAAATCCTGTCATTATGACCTTCCTGATTTCTGAAATCTGAAGCTCCGTTATCAAATATGAGTCCTGTCATCCTCGTAGAGAATCTGACCTCACCGCCCTTTTCTACAATAGCCTTCCTGATATTGCTTACAACCTCTATCAGCCTGTCGGTCCCTATATGTGGCTTCGCCTCATAGAGAATCTCAGGAGGAGCCCCGTATTTCACGAAGGTCTCGAGGACGAACCGGTTCCTGCCGTTCTTATCATGCACACCTGTGTTCAGCTTCCCATCTGAAAAGGTGCCTGCTCCGCCCTCTCCGAACTGCACATTCGAATCCGGCGCCAGCACACCAGTCCTGAAGAATTCCTCCACATCCTCTCTTCGCTCTGATGCAGGCTTTCCTCTCTCGATAATGAGCGGGCACAGTCCTGCCTCAGCGAGTACGAGTCCTGCAAACAGTCCCGCCGGGCCGAGTCCCACGATCACAGGCCTGCTGCCCTGTGACAGGCCAGGACCATGAACCAGCTGATATGATTTTTTCTCATATTTTGCGATATTTTTGATATGATGATCATTCAGAAGCTTCTGTTCATTGGAAGAGACCGATACCGCCACCTGATACAGAAGAAGGACTTCAGGCTTCTTCCTCGCGTCAATTGATTTCTTCAGAATCGTAAGCCTCTCAATCCGCTCAGGGCTGACGTGAAGCCTCTTTGCAGCCTCTCTTTTAAGCGTATCCCGTCCGTCATCCTGCGGACGTATCCTTATATTATCTATCCGTATGCTCATTTGATATTTCCTGAAAAGATGAAAAAGGGACCTGTCCCCTTTTTCATCTTTCTGACATGTATTCGACTATTTCTGCTGTGCTTCCGAAATCCCGTCTGTCTATCCAGATCACATCCGGATAGCGGCGGAACCAGGTGAGCTGGCGCTTGGCGAAGTGACGGGAGTCCTGCTTTATCCTTGCAACTGCATCATCAAGCGTGCATTCGCCACGGAAATATGAGAACAGCTCCCGGTAGCCAATGGCCTTAGCTGCCGTACAGTCCTTATCCCCGATGAGATCATAGATATGCTCTGCTTCCTTCAGCAGGCCCTTATCCATCATCTGATCAACTCGCTTATCAATCCTATCGTACAGGGCCTTCCTGTCATCTGTCAGCACAAAAAAACGAAGGTCGTATGGCGACTTCCGCTTCCTCTCTTCTGCATTGTGCTGTGAAATTTTCTCTCCGTGATTCCTGTAATACTCGAGTGCCCTGATGACTCTCTTCACATTGCCTGCAGGAATAGCAGCTGCACTCTCCGGATCTACATTCCCAAGCCTCTCATGAAGGGCCTCATTGCCATACCTCAGAGCGTATGCAGTGAGCTCATCACGGAACCGGGCATCTATTTCTTCCTCGCCGAAATCTATATCATACGCAAGCGCCTGGATATAGAATCCCGTGCCTCCGCAGATGATCGGCACCTGACCATCGGCATAGATCGCATCCATAGCCGAATGCGCCATACTGACGAACTCCGTCACATCATAGTTCTCATCAGGCTCCATGATATCTATTCCGAAGTGCCTTACTCCGTCCATCTCACCCCTCGAGATCTTCGCAGTCCCGATATCCATTCCTCTGTACACCTGCATGGAATCGGCAGAGATCACGGACGCATTTATCCTTTTCGCAAGCAGTACCGAGGCCTCGGACTTGCCGACGGCGGTAGGGCCTGCGATTATTATCATTTTTCTCATCAAAGCTTCTTCACTATATCCTCACGCACCTCATCAAACGGCGGGTCTATAAGTCCGAAATCCAGGCCCTTGTAGTTCCATGCTGCACGCCCGATTCCATACTCATCGAAGGCCGATGAAATATCTGCATACCAGCGTATGATATCCTCCATAGGTGCGAATTCACAGACACCGTACTCACTGCAGTAAACCGGTGCATCATACCTCTCAGCCATCTCAATTATCGGGACAAATATTTTCTCAAAAATATCCTTCCCCCTGGTATCGGCCGGAAGCGCTGCCATAGTCCCGAGAAGGCCATCATCGATCCTGCATTCCCTTCCTGTACGGACGTAGCTGCCTGCCGTATCAGGATACGCCATATCGAGATCCATAGGCATATTCTCGACCCAGTATGCCTTCTGATGTGTGAACATCAGTGGTTCGAAGCAGTGGAAATTGATGACCGTTTTCCTGTCTACTGCCCTGCTTGGCACCGGATATGAGATCTCATTATCGAATCTGATGCCTCCGACTATGATCCAGGCATCAGGCACTATGGCACGGACTCTCTTATAAGCCCGCGTCGCTATCTCATTCCTGGCTACTCCCGTATCATCAGGGTATATGATCTCATTGACCGGCTCAAATGCCACGATATCAGTATCGGACGCGTATCTCCTGGCTATCCTCTCCCACAGCCTGTAAAACCTCTCCTGCTCTGCTGCATCATAGAAAAAGACCGGCCCGTCTATATACCTGGAATAAGGGGAAAAATCATACCCATGCATGTTATGGAGATTGAGAACCACATGCAGGCCATACCTCCTGCACCAGTCCAGCGCCCTGTCTATGTACTCATAGCCCTCTTCTATCGGTCTCCCATTCTCCTCCTCGAGTGTCAGATAATCCAGAGGAATCCTGATATGGTCAAGGTGCATTCGTGCAATATTCGCGATATCATTCTCTGTAATAAAGGCATTCACATACTCGCGTCTGTTGCTGTCCTTCTGGGACAGCCATCCTCCGAGATTGATTCCATGCATGAATCCTTCAAACTTCCTCATGTAATCTCCTTTCAGCCACCAGGCTCAGAAAATATATTATCACAAGAAATGCTTATTCACAACGCTTAAGAAGCGGTTTTTTACGAAACTGCTGCCGAAGCTCCGGCCAGGTGTCCTGATGAAAAGGCCCACTGCAGATTGTAGCCGCCGCATTTACCATCCACGTCCACAAGCTCGCCACAGACGTACAGCCCCGGTACCCTCTTAAGCGACATGTCCTTTTTTATCTCATCGAAAATCACACCGCCTGAGGTAGTCTGGGCATGGCTGAATCCCTTATTTCCACTTATCGGAATTCTATAATGCTTCATCTGCTCTGCGAGCCCCTCTGCATCAGCCTGATACGAGCCGATCGTGTCCTTCCCTGTAAATATTTCTGCAAGCTTCTCAGGGAAAACGCCGGAAAGTATCATTGATGCAGGCTCATCTGAGCTGTAGTTTTCCTTTGCCTGACTGATAAGCCTCTCTAATAGCTCTACGGCCTGGTCATCATCATACCCCGGAAGGAAATCTATACGCATTTCCACCTTATTCCCCGCATCCAGAGCTATTACTGCCGCCGACGACACCTGAAATACCGGGATGCCTGATACCCCGTACTCAGTGATCTGGAGATTTCCGATCGAGCTCTGCCCAAGCTCACCATTTACCAGGATATGCAGTGACACATCGCATCTGACACCTGCGGCCCTCTGTAGCGGGTTGTCACGCACCACTAGCGGTACCAGAGCCGGAAGCGGCTTCTTAATCTCTACACCGAGGCCGGACAGAAGGGTAATGCCATCTCCCGTGCTTCCGGTCTTCGGTGCGGCACTGCCACCGACAGCGAGAATTACCTTCGCAGCCTGATAGTCATAGCCATCCACATACACATCGAAATGATCATCCTGCTTTACCAGATCCGTGACCTTTTTGCCACCCTTCAGCCTCACGCCGAGCCTTTTTGCATGAGCGGTAAGTGCCCTCTGCACAGCCTCGGCCGTTAGACTCCTCGGGTAGTACCATCCGTCCCTTGCTATTGCCGGTATTCCCAGTGAATCAAAAAAAGAGATCAGCCTGTGATTATCGAACTGATCTGTTACCTGCATCACCCTGTCCGGATCGTTCGAATGATAGCAGGACTTATTCATGAAGCTATTCGTGAAATTGCACCTGCCGTTTCCAGTAGCAAGTATCTTCCTTCCACACTCAGGATTCTTCTCGAGAAGCACGACCTGTGCACCCTTCTCTGCGGCGGCGATGGCAGCCATCAGACCGGCCGCCCCACCACCGATTACGATAATATCATTCATCTGAGCAGATGCATCCTTTCTGCAAGTGCAATAAGTCTGTCGCCATGCGGTATGCGCCCAAGCTCTGCACGGGTGATACCTCCGAGTGAGAGCATCACGAAGAAATATACTATGATTCCGGCTATGATCGATACGAGGGTTCCGAGCGCATTGGATCCGAGCCCCCTGTCAATAACTATATACACCAGATATACTGCGATTCCCATTATCACCGAGCCCAGAAGCGGGATGATAAAGGTCGACTTCACATCCTGATGAGTGCCCGAATACTTCACGACTGCCCTGCCGTTCAGCAGGCACATAAGGAAGGCGTAGAAGGCATTTGCCAGGATCACTGCATATATATTCAGTCTGAAGAACTGCATAGCGCCAAGCAGGAATCCTGCCTGCAGCACAAGGGCTATGGCTGCGTTCTTTACCGGAATCTTAAGCCTGTCAATTCCCTGCAGCAGACCATTGCTAAGGGTCGAGAGCGAATAGAACAGGACTGAGATGGCTCCTACCATGAGCATGTATGCAGATGTAGGATCTGCATCCGAGAACAGGAGTCTCTGGATCGGTCCTGCAAGCACGAAGATACCTATGGTACATGGAAAGGCTATCACCATGATAAATCTGGTAGCCGCATGTATCTTCGATCTGACATCTGACATATCACCGCTCTTATACGAGGTGATAAGCGCCGGCACTGAAGAAGATGCCATTGATGAAGCTATGGATATCGGGACATTGATAATGACACGGTACTGTCCTGAATACACGCCCCACCACACATCTACTGAATGCTGCTTATATCCCTGGAAAAGCGCGAAGTTCTTGAATATGGACTGATCTATGATCGATGAAATATTATACAGTGTTGTAGACAGAAGCACCGGTACGATTGTCGAGAACAGAAGCCACATAATGCTGCCATAGCTGTCCATTGATGTGGTCCTGTCACGTCTCATCTTTTTCCTGAAACGCCTCCTGTATAGTACCAGCACAAATATAAGGAATGCGAGTGAGGTGCATGCTCCGAGTGCAGTACCCAGTGTACCTCCGGCTGCTCCCCATGCTGCTGCATATTCCTTCGAATCGCCGAGTACAGCGCCTACCCTGGCCCCGTACTGGTACAGTAAATATGCTGCTATGACAGAGACTATCGCATTGACTATCTGCTCTGCGATCTGCGACAGGGCTGTCGGCATCATGCTGTTGAGTCCCTGGAAGAATCCACGCAGGACTCCTGCTATTGCCACGAGGAAGATAACCGGTGCGAGCACCTTCAGTGCTATTGATGCGAGCGGAGTCGCAAGAAGCTTTGCCGTGAAAAAGTCTGCTTCGAACCATACTATGAGAGCGAAGGTTCCTCCGCTTATTGATGCGAAGATGAGTGAACCCTTCAGGAACTTCCATGCATTCTTTGCCTGGCCCTGTGCCATTCTCGTAGCGACAAGCTTCGATACGGCAAGAGGAATACTGTATGATGAGATCAGCAGTATCAGATTGTAGATCTCGAATGCAGTACCGTAGTAGTTGTTCCCCTCCTTACCAATAATGGCTGTCAGAGGAAGCCTGTAGACTAAGCCTATGATCCTGCTTATGATCGAGGCGATCGCGAGCAGCGATCCCTGCATCAGAAAGTTTGCATCGCTCTTTTTTGCGCGGCTCATGGTATTTAATCCCTTCCGATCCCCAGATTGTCAAGTATCACATCCTGGAGTCTTTCCATCTCTTTCGTCTCGTCGTCCTTCACATGATCATATCCGCACAGATGAAGCATACTGTGTGCTATGAGAAAAGCGTACTCCCTCTTCACAGAATGACCGAATTCATCCGCCTGCTGTATGACTCTCGGCGTACACAGCACGATATCCCCGAGCATGACCTCCTTCGTATCAGGATCGAGTAGATCCTCATCGTCTCCTATAAAGGAAAAATCACCCGGAGCCGGGTATTCCACCATAGGAAATGACAGCACGTCCGTCACCCTGTCCACATTCCTGAATTCCTGATTCTCAACATGTATCTCCTCCTCCGATACAAGTGACAGCGACACCTGTGCCGGCAGCGGGAATTTCAGTACCCGAAGCGACTCCTCGACCACGTCATTAGCCACTTTCACATAATCAAAGTCGAGTCCATCTGTAATTAAATCATCTATAAGTAATGTCATACAATATCCTCATATTTCATATCTCTTACCTCATAATCAATTACTTTTAACTCACAACTCACAACTCATAACTCATAACTCACAACTCACAACTCACAACTCATAACTCACAACTCCTTCACCAGCACATTCCTGATACGCAGGAACTGGTTTATGGAAATCCCTGAATCATCGTAGATACCCGACAGCGACAGATCATTGAAGGTCTGATAGATAAGCATCTGCTTGTTCCAGCCGCTGTCCATCTGATTGCCCTGCTTCGAGATCGCATCCATTTTTCGCATGACTGAATCACACATATGCACGATTGCGGATTCCTTCGATGTCGGCCTGCGGATGAGGCCCTGGTACTCATACAGGATCGCTGTAAGCTTTTCCGGAAAGCCGTTCTCTGCCGCTATGTCCATTGCACAGTCTATCTCCTTGTCACCACGGATCAGACCTACCCTGTAGTAGAGTCCGCCTGCTGCCGCGAGATACGGATCTGCTCCTATCTCCTGAGCAGCCAGAAGCGCCAGCACCGACAGCTTTCTCGCCCTCTCGTACTCATCTGCCGAGAACAGCCTGATGTCACCTATCAGCGGATAGTCATTGTCGATTATCGTCTGATAACGGTATATCTTCTCGCTATTCACCCGTGTGTTGACGACAGGCAGTAATATCACTGCAAAGGCCGCCGTCACTACTGCAAGCAATGCAGCATAAATGATTTCATCTGACTTGATGGCAAGCTCTTCAAAATATCTTCCTGCTACCGGAAGCACCATCTGCACCGCAACTATAAGCACGAACAGTATCGCCCTCTGTCCCTTTGCCGCTTCGAAAATCAGCTCTGAGAGCATTACTGCTATCACGATCTCACAGAGATACAGACAGACTGTCCTTCCGTTCACGCCGCTCCCGAAGCTGTACGCGCTTACTGCTATGATAGCTGCCACGAGCGACAGAGTCCTGTCCCTGAACGGCGTGATGATAAATACTGACAGCATCACCGGGGCCAGCCAGGCCGGTGTGAGTATGCTTCCTGCAAAAAGCAGTCCGTTCGCCACTGCATACAGTACTATGAGCGACACATAGTCCGTATCCTCGTACCATAGCCTTTTCGACTTCCTCTCATGAAGCAGATAAGCGACGAATATCAGACAGGCCGGCACGATGATCAGTGCCTCGCACAGGATACCGCCCGATGCAAGCCTTCCCATCCAGGCGTATGCACATGCGAAAATAGTCGTGATAGCAACGAATAGTATTGCCACTACTACCCGCTTCGGATGAAATCTCTCCTCGACCGGTACTATCTTTTTTACTTCAAGGGTCTTAGCGTCTTTCCTTACGCTTTCTTCCGGTCTTTGCTTTATTTTCATATTCTTCATACGCTTTTACAATCTTCTGAACCAGAGGATGTCTCACGACATCTGCTCCTGTGAGCTTTACCACTCCGATCTCATCCACTCTCCGAAGTACCCTTAGCGCCACATCGAGTCCGCTCTGAGTCCCCGGCGCAAGGTCCTTCTGTGTGGCATCTCCGGTGATCACTGCCCTGCTCCCGAATCCGATCCTCGTAAGGAACATCTTCATCTGAGCAGGAGTCGTATTCTGTGCCTCATCGAGTATGATGAAGGCATTGTCAAGGGTACGTCCTCTCATATATGCGAGAGGCGCGACCTCTATCGCTCCCTTCTCCATATTCCTCTGGAAGGTCTCAGCTCCCATGATCTGATACAGGGCATCATAGAGCGGTCTCAGATACGGATCTATCTTCGACTGCAGATCTCCCGGCAGGAAGCCGAGCTTCTCCCCTGCCTCTATTGCAGGTCTCGTCAGGATGATACGCTCTACCTCCTCATGCATGAAGGCCGTGATTCCTATCGCCATAGCAAGATACGTCTTTCCTGTGCCGGCCGGCCCTACTCCGAAGGTGATCATCCTCTTGCGAATAGTATCCACATATTCCTTCTGCCCCAGTGTCTTCGGCTTCACGGGCTTGCCGGATACCGTATGACATATTATATCGCTGTCAAGTGTGACGAGCGGATGCTCGTCAGTAGTCTGTGTGCTGTCAAGAGAAAGCGCGTAGCTCACATCCGAATCCGTGATATCGTGCCCACGCTTCGACAGCTCATAGAGCTCATTGAATACCTTCTGTGCCTTATCCAGCTTCTCGCCATCCCCCTCAAGCTTTACCTCATCGCCTCTCAGCACGAAGTCCACTCCGAGTGTATTCTCGAGAATCTTTACATGTGAATCAAACTCTCCGAAGATATTGCGCAAATCCTTTTCAGGAATAGCCAGACTTATCTCTGCCAACTAAAACTTTTCCTCCAGAATAATATTTCCTGTCTCAGGCTTCTCATCAGAAAAGGTATATGCCCTTCTGATATCGCTCTCCGCATCCATTATCGCATCCCTGCTTCTCGAATACAGACACAGGAGCTCATCGCCCTTTTTCACATAGTCTCCTGCCTTCTTATACAGATATACTCCTGCCGAATAGTCTATTGAGTCCTCCTTCTTAAGCCTTCCGGCTCCGAGGACATTGGCTGCATGTCCGATATATGCTGCGTCCAGTCCGCTTACATATCCCTCATGTTCCGCCGTAACAACTCCCCTGTATCTCGACTTAGGCAGCAGATCAGGCTTTTCTGTGATGTCCTTGCCACCCTGGGCTCTTATCATCTCGCGGAATTTCTGCCTTGCCCTTCCGCTGTCTATCGACCTCTGTAGCAGCCTCTCTGCCTCCGCGGTATCCTTCGCCTTCCCGCCCAGTATCACCATGTGTGATGCCAGGCATATAGTAAGCCTCTTCAGATCCTTTGGTCCCTTTCCATTCAGCACATCCAGTGCTTCCTGTACCTCGAGTGAATTGCCGACTGCATTCCCAAGCGGCTCATTCATATCCGAGATGACAGCTGATATGCGAAGACCTGCCTTCTTTCCAATCTTCACACATAGCTCTGCAAGCTTCCTTGCACTCCTGACATCCTTCATGAAAGCGCCATGTCCGCACTTCACATCAAGTACCACGGCATCCGCGCCCGATGCTATCTTCTTGCTCATCACGGATGAAGCTATAAGCGGAATGCAGTCTACCGTCGCTGTCACATCCCTTATCGCATACAGCTTCTTATCGCACGGATCCAGATTTCTCGCGGTCGTTGCAATCGCGCAGCCTATGCGCTGTATCTGACTGACGAACTGCTCCTCTGACAGATTAGTGTGCATATCAGGAATGGATGCCAGCTTGTCTATCGTACCGCCTGTGAGTCCCAAGCCCCTGCCTGAGAATTTCGCCACAGGAATACCAAGAGATGCTACGAGTGGCACGAGAATGAGTGTAGTCTTGTCACCTACCCCGCCTGTTGAGTGTTTGTCAACCTTGATGCCATCAATTGACGAAAGGTCAATCCTGTCTCCGCTCTCAGCCATAGCCATGGTCAGGACTTCAGTCTCCCATTCGTCCATTCCACGGAGAACTATGGCCATGAGCATGGCACCAATCTGCTCATTAGATGCAGTACCGTCTACCACGCTTCTGACGAAAAATCTGATCTCTTCATCTGTCAGGGTATTTCCGTTTTTCTTTCTGTCAATGATATCAAATATTCTCATATTCCTCACTTATCCGGGTAATACGAAAATCCCATATGATACACCTTGCTCTTCTTACCATGCCGGTCAATCGCCACTGCTGAGAGGACATTATATCCCTCAGGTATAGTGACCGGCTCTGTATATACCTTATCTGACGTATCAGGAGTCCTGCTCTTCTTGCTCCATGAATAGTAGATCGTAGTTCCTTCGTCCGCCGTGAGCATCACTTTTTTCTCTGAAGTAAACTCTCCTCCGTCCGGACTCGCCTTCGGCTCTGATGGAGTCCTGTACTTGATAGTATATGTATGCGACTCTACTTCTCCGAACTTGCCATTCGCATTTCTGCAGACTGCCCTGACCCTCGTCTTTCCTTCTGTCAGATAAATGCTGCCGTCATACAGATGTCCATGAACACCGTTCGGGGCCTTGCCGTCAGTCGTGTAGAATATCTCGTAATCATCTCCGCCCTCAGGTGTCGACAGGGTGAGCATGATATCGTCATCATACGTCCCGCCCTCCTGCGAATACACAGGCGGCCTGATCAGATAGTCCTTAAAAACAGCTCTTGCCTCATCGCTCTTCGCATACTGCTGTACCGTCTCCATCTTATCATAAGCGCCGTCACTCTCATATATCTGAAGCAGCAGCCGCAATGCTCTCGTATAATTGCCGTCCAGCTTCACTGCTTTCAGGAGATAGTTCTCAGCCAGAACCTTCTGTGAGCCCATCTTATAATAGACATTCCCTATTGCAAAAAGAGTCCTGGTGTCTGTATTATCCTTCTTCAGAGCCTGCTGGTAATGCTGCACGGCAGCATAATAATCCTTTTTCTCTTCTGCCTGCCGTCCGGCTGTATATTGATAAGAGAACGACCTGGTGTACTGGTAGTATATGAAGCCCATCAGGGCGAGAACTATGACCAGTCCGATCGCGAGTTTCTTCTTCATGGGCGATTACCTGGTGGCTGCCTCTACGCAGTTCTTCATGAGCATTGCTATAGTCATTGGTCCTACGCCTCCTGGCACAGGGGTGATGTATGACGCCTTCTGTGATGCGCTCTCGAAATCCACATCTCCGCAGAGCTTTCCATTCTCATCCCTGTCCATTCCGACATCAATGACTACAGCACCATCTTTGATATCGCAAGCAGTGAAAAACTCAGGCTTTCCGATAGCCGCAACAAGGATATCAGCCTGTCTTGTGATCTCTCTCAGATTCTTTGTATGTGAGTGGCATACAGTGACAGTACCGTTCTCACGAAGAAGAAGCATGGCCATAGGCTTGCCAACGATATTGCTCCTGCCCACAATTACACAGTTCTTTCCATCGATAGAGACACCGCTTCGCCTGATCAGTTCGATAATGCCAGCCGGCGTACATGATTTGAAGCCCGGAAGTCCGATAGAAAGCCTTCCTACTGATATCGGAGAAAAGCCATCAACGTCCTTATCAGGATCTATCGCATTTATCACCTTGTCCTCATCGATCTGCGGAGGCAGAGGAAGCTGCACGAGAATTCCATGAACTGATGGATCAGCATTAAGCTCCTGCACCCTTTCCAGAAGCTCGTTCTCCTCGGTATCAGCTGGCAGATTGATAGAAACAGACTTGATGCCCGTATATTCGCAGGCCTTTATCTTATTTCTCACATAGACGTGGCTTGCAGGGTCATCGCCCACCAGCACGACGGCAAGGCATGGATAGATGCCCCTGGCATTAAGCTCAGCAACCTCCACCTTTACCTCGTCTTTTATATCCTGTGAGATTTTCTTACCGTCAATTCTTTCAGCACTCATATTTATCCTCATTATAGACTTAAAACAATCCTGTTATCCTGCCGTCATCCGTCACATCAATATTCTCAGCCGCCGGATGCATCGGCAGTCCAGGCATCGTCATGATATTGCCAAGCACAGCAACCACGAATCCGGCGCCTGCAGACGGATACACTTCTCTGACGTTAATCTTAAATCCCGTCGGACGGCCAAGAGCCTTCGCATCATCGGACAGCGAATACTGAGTCTTTGCCATGCAGACAGGCAGATTGTCCATTCCGATGTCCTTCAGCTTGCCGAGCTGCTTCCTGGCAGCGGCAGTATAGTTGACACCGCAAGCACCGTAGATTTCCTTCGCAATAGTCCAGATCTTGTCCTCGAGAGGCATATTGTCAGGATAGAGCACATGGAAGTCACTCTTCTTGTTCTCAAGGGTATCGATTACCTTGTCGGCAAGATCGAGACCGCCTTCGCCACCCTTTGCGAATACCTCAGATACAGCGAACTCAGCGCCTCTCTCCTCGCAGAAATTCTTTACGAAATCAATCTCAGCCTGTGTATCTGTATCGAAAGAATTCAGGGTCACGATTACAGGAACACCGTACTTCTGGAGATTCTCAATGTGTTTCTCAAGATTTACGATACCTTTCTTCAGAGCCTCAAGATTCTCTGTCTTCAGGTCATCCTTAGCTACTCCGCCATTATACTTTAAGGCACGCACTGTTGCAACAAGTACGACAGCGTCAGGACGTAGGCCTGCCTTTCTGCACTTGATATCGAAGAACTTCTCAGCGCCGAGGTCAGCACCGAATCCGGCCTCTGTGACTGCGATATCGCCGAGCTTTAATGCTGTACGTGTAGCACGGACAGAGTTGCAGCCATGAGCAATATTTGCAAATGGTCCGCCATGTACTATTGCCATATTGTGCTCAAGTGTCTGTACGATATTAGGCTTTAATGCATCTACAAGAAGGGCAGCCATAGCACCAGTGGCCTTGAGGTCATCAGCCGTTACAGGCTCACCATCAAAATTGTAGGCAACGATTATTTTTTTCAGTCTCTCTTTCAGGTCATGAAGGTTCTCCGCCAGGCAGAAGATAGCCATGACTTCGCTTGCCACTGAGATCACGAAATGATCCTCACGAGGCATACCGTCTGACTTCTTACCGAGTCCTACAACGATATTACGGAGTACCCTGTCGTTCATATCCATGCAGCGCTTCCATACTACGCTTCTCGGATCGATGCCAAGCTGGTTGCCCTTCTGGATATGGTTGTCAAGCATTGCTGCAAGAAGGTTATTGGCGCTTGTAATAGCATGGAAATCACCTGTGAAATGGAGATTCAGCTCTTCCATAGGGACAACCTGTGCATATCCGCCGCCTGCTGCTCCTCCTTTTATTCCGAAGCACGGTCCTAGTGAAGGTTCACGAAGTGCAGCTATGGTCTTCCTGCCTCTCTTATTCAGGGCATCTACAAGACCGATTGTGGTCGTAGTCTTTCCTTCTCCTGCCGGTGTAGGATTGATGGCTGTGACAAGTACCAGCCTGCCATCCGGCCTGCCATCAAGCTCCTTCAGATAATCCTCTGTGAGCTTGGCCTTGTACTTGCCATACAGCTCGAGTGAATCATAAGGTATATCATACCTCTCTGCCACCTTCTCGATACGAAGCTTCTCTGCTTCCTGTGCGATCTCAATGTCTGACTTCATATTGCCTCCTTGGTTTTAATTCTGAGTTCTGAGTTATTAGTTATTAGTTTTAAGTTTTAACTTTGAACTTTGAACTTTGAACTTTGTACTTTGAACTCTGTACTTTTAACTTTCCAGATACTGATTAAACTGCTCCAATGTCATCAGGACTGTACGCGGCTTTGTGCCTGTCTCGGCTCCGACGACGCCTGCCTCCTCCAGCTGATCCATGATACGCGCTGCACGGTTGAATCCTATCTTGAAATTCCTCTGCAGCATTCCGATCGAGCCCTTCTGCTTGTCTATTATGAGACGGCCTGCATCTGCAAAATACTGGTCTCTCTCATTGAAATCACCGCCTGCATCCGAATCTCCTGATTCTGATGAAGGGGTGCTCTCTTCTATTGATTCCTGGATCTGCGAATCGTACTCCGCGTCTCCACCGTTCTGCTTCTTTATGAAGTCGACTACCTTCGAGACATCCTCGTCAGGAACAAAGGCTCCCTGGACCCTGAGCGGCTTTGTAAACCCCTGCGGGAAATAGAGCATGTCGCCTTTCCCTAAGAGCTTCTCAGCGCCATTCATGTCAAGAATGGTCCTCGAATCCACACCGCTAGTGACTGCAAATGCTATACGGCTAGGCATATTGGCCTTGATGAGTCCGGTGATGACATCAACAGATGGTCTCTGCGTAGCAATGACGAGGTGTATGCCACAGGCTCTTGCCAGCTGTGCCAGTCTGCAGATGGCTCCTTCGACTTCCTTTGGGCACTGCATCATGAGATCTGCAAGCTCATCCACGATGACGACTATCTGCGGCATCCTTTCCACATTTACCATCACGGATTCACCGTTCTTATCCCTGATTGCTATCTTACCATTTTTTATCCTGGCATTGTAGCCCTTTATATCACGGACTCCGGTCTCTGCAAACCTCTTGTAGCGGTCGGTCATCTCATTTACCGCCCACTGCAGTGCCCCGGCCGCCTTCTTCGGATCGGTGACCACAGGTGTCATCAGATGTGGTATGCCATTGTACACCGAGAGCTCCACGACCTTCGGATCGATCATTATGAATTTTACTTCAGAAGGCTTTGCCTTGTAAAGTATCGACATGATGATCGTATTGATGCAGACTGACTTTCCTGAGCCTGTAGCTCCTGCTATCAGCAGATGAGGCATCTTCGCAATGTCTGATACAATGACCTTGCCGGCAATATCTCTTCCTGCCGCAAAAGCAATCTTTGACTTCGTGCTCTGGAATTCCTTTGATTCCATCATCTCCCTGAACGGGACTACCATTGTATGCCTGTTCGGGACCTCAATTCCTACCGCGCTCTTGCCTGGTATCGGCGCCTCGATACGGATATCTGCAGCTGCCAGATTCAGCTTGATATCGTCAGCCAGATTCACGATCTTTGATACCTTGACTCCCATCTCAGGATGGATCTCGTATCTGGTGACCGTAGGACCGCAGGTCACGTCTGTCACCTGTGCATCAACGCCGAAGTTCTTGAGCGTGGTAGCAAGCTTGTCAGCTGTCTGCTGCAGGTATTCCTGCGTATTGGCATTGGTGCCCTGCTTCTCCTGCTTCAGGAGAGATACCGGTGGAAATACATATTCTCGCTCCGGCACAGACGGCCTGTCCATAGCAATTGGAGCATTATCAATATCAGGCTTCTTTTCTTCCTGTACTGGCTGCGTCTTCGGCTCGTCATACACATCTTCTGTGATCTCATGAATTCCGTCACTTGCTGCCTTCGGCGCTGCCACATGTATCTGTGGCTTCTGCACTTCTTTGACAGGCTCTGGTAGAGGCTGTGGTTGTGGCTCGGGATCTGGTTCATCCACTATATGGATATTCGTCTTTACATCCTGACCGCTTACGAGCCTGACCTCTTCCTTTTCGGCTGCTACAGGGATGTCATCAGGCTTCTTCTGAGTGTTTTCTTCTGCCTCTTTTAGATCATCACTGGTCAGCTCCCGAAGTCCATCATGACGCTCCGGCGCACTTTCCTCCTTCTCAGGAGATGGGATCAATGTCACACCTGAGAAAACCCTTTTTTTCTTCGCAGGCTTTTTCTCAGGCTCATCTGCTATCATGTCGCTTTCACGTCTTTTACGGCCTTCCCTTTTCTCAGGCTCTTTCTTTTCCTCCTTCGGAGTCCCGTCCCTGTCGATAAATCTCGACAGCAGTCCCTTCTCAGTCACGAGCACTATGCATATGATCATAAAGATCACCAGGAGTATTCCTGCGACAAGAGGCCCAAATGCCTTTGCGAACAGACCTCCAATGATACACCCGAAGAATCCTCCACCGGACTTACCCCTATATGAGATAAGATATGCCCTCGCAGGCGACGGAACTGCCTTCCCGTACATGATCACATCTATGATCCCGTCCAGGAATATCACAAAGAAAAAAGCCGCCCACAGCTTAATCCTCGCTATGGTATTTCCCTTATTCGATACCGCAAAAAAAATCCCGATAAGCAGTCCTATCGGGAGTAGGTAATTTACCGCACCAAAAAGCCCGAAGAGGAAGCGGCCTATGGTGTTCCCCGCTTTCCCTCCGAGCCCGAAGCTGCTAAGAAAAAGCAGTATGCAGACTGCAAGGGAAAGCCAGAGGATAACGTCCCTTATCACTCCGGATTCAGGCTGCTTTGCTTCTGCTGCCTTACCTTTCTTTCTCTTCCTCGTATCTGACATACTGCCTTTGTATTATCCTTCCTGTGTATCTCCGCAGAGATAATTGTACAGACCCTCATACTTGAACTTCGAAGCGTTCCATGAGTAGTCTTTCTTCATGTCGCGCTCTGCCATCTTGTTCCAGTCGGTCTTCTTTGTGAAGTAGATCTCCTTCGAATAATTGATGATATTAAGCATCTCATCGCCATTGTAATTCTTGAATGAGAAGCCGTCTCCGGTCTTGTCATATTCATTGTACGGAGCTACCGTATCCTTCAGGCCGCCGGTTTCTCTCACGATAGGGATTGTACCGTATCTGAAGGCTATCAGCTGGGTGAGACCGCATGGCTCGAATCTCGATGGCATCAGGAATGCATCTGCTGCTGCATAGAGCTTTCGTGCCATATCCTCTGAATAGTAGATATTTGCTGAAACTCTGTCCGGGTACTTCCATGCATAGTGACGGAACATATTCTCATAACGGTTCTCGCCGGTTCCTACCACTACGAACTGGGTATTGTCATCTGCAATGCCGTCCATTGCGTAATTGATCAGGTCAAGTCCCTTCTGGTCTGTGAGTCTCGATACCAGACCTATGAGATACTTCTTGCCATCTACCGTGAGTCCGAGCTCTTCCTGAAGCTTCTCCTTATTTACCTTCTTATTCCGGCGGAAACTCGATACGTCATACTGCTTGTAGATCGACATATCTGTAGATGGGTCGTAAGTGATATAATCTATACCATTCACTATACCCTGCATGTCGAAATGCCTTGATGCCAGAAGCCCGTCAAGTCCCTCGCCATAGTACGGTGTCTGGATCTCCTCGCAGTAGGTCTGTGATACTGTGGTGATATAATCAGCATACACAAGACCGCCTTTCAGCATATTGCCGCCCTTGTTGAACTCCAGCTTGTCCGGAGTGAAAAGATATGAAGGAAATCCCGACAGGCCCTCCATTGTCTCTATGTCCCAGACTCCCTGGAACTTGAGATTGTGGATTGTCATGATGGTCTTGATGCCCCAGAAGAATTCATTGCCCTGGAATTCATTCTTCAGATATACAGGGATGAATCCGGTCTGCCAGTCATGACAGTGAATGATGTCCGGCTTGAAATCGATAACCGGAAGCATTGAGAGAACTGCCTTATCGAAAAAGGTGAACTTCTCAATGTCATATCTCGTGTCCCCGTATGGATAGAAGCACTCGAAATACTCGAGATTGTCGATGAAATAATAAGTGATGCCTGCGTATTCATACTCCATAACGCCAACATACTTTTCGCCCATCAGTGATCCGCCTGACATCTGAAAGCTCGTGACGAATCTGAAATTGTCACGGAATCTCGGCGGAATGCAGGTATAATCAGGAATTACTACCCTGATATCCCAGTTCTCCTTGTCGAATTCCTTCGGAAGCGCTCCGACTACATCGGCTAATCCTCCGGTCTTCACGAATGGAAAACATTCACTTGCTGCAAAAAGAATTTTCTTCATGGCCTTACCTCCTCGCTATGAGAATTTAATCCTCGCTATCATTATCCCAGTTATTATATACCTCCTGGACATCGTCATCGTTGTCGAGCCAGTCAAGTATTCTCTGAATATTTGTCTTATCCTCTTCGCTTGAAAGAGTCACATAGGTCTGAGGGATCATTGTCACCTGTGCATCAGCCATAGAAATCCCCTGATCCTCAAGCTTGCCTCTGACGTCTGAGAAGTCCTCCGGTGTAGTAGTGATGACGTAGCTGTCATCCTCTTCCTCGAAGTCATCAGCACCCGCATCAAGAGCAGCCATCATGAGAGAATCAGAGTCCATATCGCACTCTTCCTTGTCTACGATGATCTGTCCCTTTTCGTCGAACATATATGATACACAGCCCTGTGTACCGATATTCCCGTGACCCTTTGAGAAAGCATTCCTGACATTAGCTGCGGTACGGTTCTTATTATCTGTAAGAGCCTTCACTATAATGGCTGTGCCGCCAGGTCCGTATCCCTCATATGTAACTGTCTCGTAATTGACACTATTGGCATCTCCTGCTGCCTTCTTGATTCCACGATCAATCGTGTCATTAGGCATATTCGCTGCCTTGGCCTTGGCGATGACATCACGAAGCTTGGAATTATTTGCAGGATCAGGACCTCCCTCCTTTACTGCAACAGCGATCTCACGTCCGATGATCGTGAATACCTTTCCCTTTGCAGCATCATTTTTCTCTTTCTTGTGCTTGATATTAGCAAACTTTGAATGTCCTGACATTTTAAATAAAATCCTTTCCTAGTTTTTTAACTTAATAATTTTACCATTTTATCGATTTTCTTTCAAGCCTTCTGTACCTTCACTTTTGTGATCACTCTCTCATGAACACCAAGTATTTCAAAAATATATCCGAAGGCCTTCAGCCTGAAATGAGCATTTTCCTCAGGAACATGACCATACAGATAGATAAGCAGGCCGTTGAGCGTCTCTATCTCTGACTGTTCGACCTCAGTGAGATCAATATGCAGCCGCCCCGCAACCTCTGAAAGCGGTGCCTTTCCGCTTATGATATAGACTCCGGGAGCCTTTTCAACGATAAGCCTCTCATCTGTATCATGCTCATCCTGGATATTGCCTACTATCTCCTCGAGAATATCCTCCATCGTGATGATGCCGGATGTCTGCCCGTACTCGTCCACAACTATCATCAGGTGCAGCTTCTGGAACTGCATCTGTGTAAAAAGCGTATTGATAGAATGGGTCTCCGGGATGAACTGGGCCTTTCTTATAAGTCCGTCGATGTCTCTTATCTTCCTGTCCCTGTCAGTCTGCTTGATCGCAAAGTGGAAAAGCTCCTTCATGTGGATCGTACCGATGATATTGTCGAGATTCTTCAGATACACAGGGAATCTGGAAAAATGGCTCTTGTCGAAAACCTCTATCGCTTCCCCAAGAGTCATCTCACCGTTCAGCGCCTCGATATCAGAACGGTGTGTCATGATATCCTTTGCATCCTTGTCATCAAAGGCAAAGATATTCTCTATCATCTCAGCCTCTGATGCCCTGAGATTCCCCTGCTCGTGGCTCTCATTTACCATCGACATGATATCGGCTTCGGTCACATTCGGGTCGAGATTGTGCAGAGTCTTTTTCTGTTTCTTTTTTGAAAAAATAGCCATACGCCTTACCTGTAGAATTTTTTCTTCTCGACCATGACTCCGTCCTTATAGTACAGGCGCGGGATCCTGATCCCGAGATCGCAGGCCAGCTCGTAATTGAATCTGCCGGAGATATCACCAAGTTCCTCTATAGTGATCTCCTCATCGCCATTCCTTCCGATAAGAGTGACCTCATCCATATTTGCCACGTCAGGCACATCGCTCACGTCCACCATCATCTGGTCCATGCATATACGTCCGACTATAGGGCATCTCTTCCCTCGGATAATGACCTCTGCCTTATTCGACAGACTTCTCGGATAGCCGTCTGCATAGCCGACAGGAACCGTTGCAATCCTTCTCTCCCTGTCCGTCACATAGATTCCACCGTAGCTTATGGAAGTGCCGGCTGGGACAGTCTTCAGGTGTACGATATGAGACACGAGTGAGAGTGACGGCTCCAGCGGGAAGCTGTGATCCACATCATCCGAAGGCCACATGCCATACATCGTAATACCGAGACGTACTGCATCGAGCTTGTCCTTAGTATAGTCCATGGATGCAGCTGAATTGCAGCAGTGACGGATCTGGAAATCAAGGCCTCTGTCATGCAGCATACCGATCATCTTCGTGAACTTCGCATACTGGTCATCTGTATAGGTCATATCCTTTTCATCTGCCTTCGCGAAATGAGTGAAGATTCCCTCCGGCACCAGTGAATCATCCTTAAAGAGCTCTGCAATCTCATCAGCTGCCTCTTCTGTCACAGGATAGCCGATACGCCCCATTCCGGTATCTATTGCTATATGGCAATATACCTTCTTCCCGAGCTTCTTCGCGTATGATGCATAGTCTGTTGCCATCTTTTTTGAAAAAATGACAGGACGCACTCCCTCTCTGATGATCCTCTCGTATGAATGGGTAAAGGTAAATCCGAGGATCAGGATCGGCTTCTTCACTCCTGCCTCGAGAAGCTCGTACGCCTCCTCAGCAGTCGCTGCTGCATAGCCGTAGATATCATCATCATGCTCTAAGTCCTTTGCAATAGGGACTGCGCCATGACCATATCCGTCTGCCTTCAGCACCGCAAACATCTTCTGATCCTTACATCTCTTCTTTACTTCGTGTATATTGTGCTCGATAGCGTTCAGATCTACCCTCGCGCATATTCTGTAAAAATCCATCGTTTCTGTATCCTTTGTATGGTTTAGTTCAAAGTTCTAAGTAAATAAGCTTAAAACTCTGAACTTTGAACTTTTATCTTATACTATCTACTTTCAGCAATACTTCCGGCAGAGCCTCTGCTATATCCATCGCCTTCATCCCTCTGACTCCATACCTCTCTGCGGCTGCATCTCCAGCTGCACCATGAATATATACTCCAATTGATGCTGCTGTGAACGCATCACATCCCTGTGCAAGAAAGGAAGCGATCACCCCTGCAAGCACATCTCCGCTCCCTGCTGTCGACATTCCATTATTACCTGTCGTATTGATGACTGCCCTGCCATCCGGCGACACCACCACTGTACGTGCATCCTTCAGTACAACTGTCACATTATATGTCTGCGCGATCTGAGTGGCCGTGCCCTGCATGTCCTGCTTTATATCAGCAATACGCTTAAGCGAGAGCCTGCTCATTTCCATCAGATGCGGTGTTATAATGACCGGCTCACGGGCTGCCTTCTCGTACAGCTTTTCTCTCAGGCCCTTGCTCTCCGAGATCAGATTGATACCATCTGCATCTATCACAAGAGGCAGATCGGTATATGTGTTCAGAAGCTCTGCCAGCACATCCTGCGCTGCCTCACCCTTTCCGATGCCAGGCCCTATAAGAGCAGCTGATGCCCAGTTCATTGAATCCATGACCGCAGTGTAATTGGTATCAGATGAGAAAAGTGCCTCCGGCACGATATTCATAAGCGGCGCGAAATTGCCACTGTCACTTATGACCTTTACCATGCCCAGTCCGCTGCGCATTGCCGCAAGCGAGCTCAGAATAGCGCAGCCGGCACACTCCCTGCTTCCTGAGACATCAAGCAGCTTCCCGTAGGTTCCTTTATTGCTGTCCGCTGTCCTCGCTGGCAGGAGCTGCCTTATCATCTCCTGTGTCATCGGTTGTATCTGCGTCATCTTTCCTCTCCTGACTCTTCTTTGCAAAAGGATTCGTCTCTTCCTGTGCTCCGGATCTCCATTCTCCCTTACTATCTCCCTCATCAGCAGGCTGGGACTCTGCCATATAAGAATCCCTGCTGGTAAGGATTATCTTATTGTCATCAGTGATATCAAATAGTGAAAGCATGTCCTTTCCGAAAATATCGTGCATATACGAATATATCTCACGGTTATTTATCTCACGGTTCTGCTTCTTGATGATATTTTTCTTCAGCTTTACCCTGATATCCTTGATCCAGTCTGAGATCTCCTTTATCTCTTCTGTATTCGTACGCATCCTCTCGTAGGCATAGGCTACTGAGAGCTCCATCAGATAGTCATTGGCCTCCTTCAGCTCCTTCGGGATCTCAAGAAGCCTGTCCTCAACCTCTTCGATTCTCTGGTTCGTTTCATCGATCATCGAGGCATCCTTTGCGACATGGGTAGAACCTGCCTGATCCACATGATCTACAATATTTACCATGAGCTTCTTCTTGACCTTCTTCAGATCCTTCAGCTCGTTATTGAGGCCTCCCTGTTCCTTCAGGATCTCGTTGACCTTTACCTCGGCATCCTTGATGTCGTCAGGCTTGCCCTCGAGTGCAAAGAGCCTGTGCCACTTCTGATCAAGCACAAGCACAGGTATCTTCGACTGCGCGACCTTTTTTCGTATCTCCTCATCATCCATATTACATCCCTCCATAGCAATGAAGTTTCATTCGATCAGCTGTCGGTCATATTATATGATAATTGCATCAGTGAATCTGACAGATGCACGTTCTCGACTACGACATCCTTCGGCACCACAAGATCCACATGTGCAAAATTCCAGAAGGCCCTGACTCCGTGTTCCACGAGGTACTCTGCGACCGGCATTGCTGCATCCTTCGGCAGGGTAAGCACTGCTATGTCGACACGGTGTTTCCTTATGAATTCCTCGAACTCATCGACCATCTGTATTTCTATACCGCTTATCTTTTTTCCTTTTTTCTCAGGGTCAGCATCGAAGAGGCCCACCATCCTGAACGGAAGCTTCTCAAAGCTCACATAGTTCGCAATGGCCGCTCCCAGATTTCCGACTCCGAATAGAGCGACATTGTGTACCTTCGTAAGGCCAAGGATCTTCCCGATCTCATCATAGAGGAACTGGACATTATATCCATAGCCCTGCTGTCCGAAGCCTCCGAAATTATTGAGATCCTGCCTGATCTGCGATGCAGTCACCTGCATTCTCTCTGAAAGCTCCTTCGATGAGATTCTCTCGACTCCGTTCTCGAGGAGCTCGCCAAGATATCTGTAGTATCTCGGCACGCGCCTGATAACGGCCTGTGAAATATTATGCTCCATGTCCTTAAATGCCCTTCCGGCGGTTCGCTGCCTTCCACTTGCTGCCTCATATCAACCGCTCCCATTCACTATATAACTTTTTGAGTTCTTCATCAAGAGCATTTAATTCATTCGTGAGCTTATTCAGCTTCGCCGAATTCCTGGCCACCTCAGGGTCCTCGAACCTTTTATTGATCTCTTCCTTAGCAGCTTCCTTTTCTTCTATTTCTTTCTCAATAGCGGCTATTTCACGTTCCTTTTTCTGCTTCGCCCTGGCTTCTTCCTTCTGCTTCTTCCAGTCATCTACAGAACTGTTTTTGTCCTCGTCACTATCCCCTATATCCTCAGTCCTCTCCGAGATACCATAGTCCGTTCCTATCTCGTCGCGCTTCTTAAGATAGTAGTCGTAATTGCCGAGGTACTCATGCATCCCGTCCCTCTTCAGCTCGAGGATTCGTGTCGCCGTCTGGTTCACAAAATATCTGTCATGAGATACATATAGCACCGTGCCGTCATAATTATTCAGCGCATGCTCTAGTATCTCCTTAGAGTCCATATCCAGATGGTTGGTCGGCTCATCAAGTATCAGAAAATTTGCTCCGCTAAGCATCAGCTTCGCAAGAGATATTCGTCCTCTCTCGCCTCCTGAGAGATCACGAATCTGCTTGTAAACCTCGTCCTCACGGAAAAGGAAGGCCGCCAGCACATTTCTCACCCTCGTATTATTCAGGTTCGGATAAGCATCCTGCATCTCATCGAAAAGTGTATTGTCCTCATTGAAGCCGTGCTGCTCCTGGTCGTAATATCCGATAGTGACGCCGGCTCCTAATTTTATCTTTCCTGAATCAGCCGGGAAGATATTATTTATTATCTTGAGGATCGTTGACTTGCCAATTCCGTTGTCTCCGATCAGAGCTACCTTTTCGCCTCTTTTTATCTCAAAAGATATATTCGAAAAAATCCGCATTCCGTCAAATGACTTGGACAGATTCTCTACCGTAAGCACATCCTTTCCGCTTGTGGAAAGTGTCGACAGGGAAAGCTTCATCGAGGTATCGAGTTCCTTCGGCTTCTCCACCCGTTCAAGCTTATCCAGTACCTTTTTTCTGCTCTCGGCTCTCTTTATGGATTTCTCACGATTGAAGCTCTGCAGCTTATCTATGACCTTCTCCTCATGCTCTATCTTCTTCTGCTGCTTCTCATACTCTCGCTCCTGAGTCAGCATGAAGAGATTCTTCTGCTTCATGAATGCAGAATAGTTGCCATTATAGTCGTGGGCCTTCTCACCCGACAGGTCAATGCACCTCGTGACTGTCCTGTCGAGGAAATATCTGTCGTGCGCCACTATGATCACGGCACCGCTGTAGTTCACAAGGAAATTCTCGAGCCATTCTATAGACCTCAGATCCAGATGGTTTATTGGCTCATCGAGAAGCAGGAGATCAGGATTTGTCACGAGAAGCTTCGACAGAGCAACTCTCGTCTTCTGTCCTCCTGAGATCTCAGACATCTTCTTGTCAAAGTCCTCTTCAGTAAATCCAAGTCCCTTCAGAGTTCCTCCTACCCTTGACAGGTACGAGTCTCCACCCTCAAGCATATATTCATGAGACAGCTTCTGGTATGAATCCATAAGCCTCGTGAGGTCATCTCCGCTTACGGTCTTCATATCCGACTCCATCTGCCGCAGACGGTTCTCCATGTCCAGTATATCCTCTCTTGCATGATATACATATTCATAGATTGTTCCCGGATAGTCTGCATCCTGGTACTGCGCCAGATATCCGTATGTAGAATCCTTAGCGAAAACAACGCTTCCCGAGTCCGCAGGCTCTTCGCCTACGATGACCTTGAGAAGCGTAGATTTTCCGCAGCCGTTGTTTCCCACAACGGCCACGTGCTCATGTTCTCTTATCTGAAACGAAAGGTCCTTGAAAACGGCCTTATCTCCAAAGCTTTTTGTCAGATCAGAAACACTAAGTATCATATTCTATTTATCCTAATTCTTTTTCGAGGTTTTCTCTTATTGCAAGGATGAAGTCCTTACTATTAAGCTTCGTCGGGTTCGGAAGGGTCGTGATGAGGGCCAGGTCTCCTGTCATCCTGCCTGACTCGATCGTGTCGATCGTTGCCTTTTCAAGCGCATCTGCGAACTTGGCGAGATCTGGCAGATCATCGAGCTGTCCTCTCTTCCTGAGGGCTCCTGTCCAGGCAAAAATAGTTGCTACAGAGTTCGTGGATGTCTCCTCACCCTTCAGGTACTTGTAGTAATGTCTCTGTACTGTACCATGAGCTGCCTCATACTCGTAATAGCCCTGTGGGGAGACGAGCACTGATGTCATCATGGCCAGTGAACCGAAGGCTGATGAGAGCATATCACTCATGACATCTCCATCATAGTTCTTGCAGGCCCATATGAATCCGCCGTGGCTCTTCATTACACGTGCTACTGCGTCATCTATGAGCGTATAGAAATATGTGATGCCTGCTGCTTCGAACTTTTCCTTGTATTCCTTATCATAGAGACCCTGGAATACGTCCTTGAAGGTGTGATCATATTTCTTTGAGATCGTATCCTTGGTTGCAAACCACAGATCCTGCTTTTTCTCTAATGCAAATGTAAAGCAGCTTCTTGCAAAGCTCTCGATTGAGGACAGGAGATTGTGCTGTCCCTGTACTACTCCTGGTCCGTCGAATTCATGGACAAGGGTTCTCTCTTCTGTGCCATCCGGCTTCGTATATACGAGTTCTACCTTACCTGGTCCCGGGATCTTCATCTCTGTTGCACGGTATACGTCTCCGTATGCGTGACGGGCGATCGTGATTGGCTTCTCCCAGGTCTTGACATTCGGCTCTATGCCCTTTACGACTATCGGTGCCCTGAATACTGTTCCGTCGAGGATTGCACGGATGGTGCCGTTAGGGCTCTTGTACATCTTCTTCAGATTGTACTCTTTGACTCTGGCGGCATTCGGGGTGATCGTTGCGCACTTTACTGCGACGCCGTATTTCTTCGTTGCGTTACTTGCATCTATCGTGACCTGATCATCGGTCTCATCTCTGTGCTTTAAGCCAAGGTCGTAGTACTCGGTCTTTAAATCTATGAATGGTGTAAGGAGCTCGTCCTTGATCATCTTCCAGAGGATACGGGTCATTTCGTCGCCGTCCATTTCGACAAGCGGCGTCTTCATTGTAATCTTTTCCATGTGGATCTCCTATTTGTCGGTCAGAGAGCACATGCAGTTGCTCGAGGCACGCTCTCGCTAATGCTTAGACGCAGCGGTGCATAGGCGGCTAAAGCACAGCCGCCAAGCACCGGCGTCACGCTATTGCCTCTCGCAACTCATGTGCCCTCTTCCCTCTTGAATCAGTTAATTCATTACAAAGCTTAGAATTCAGACTTATAAACTATTACTTCATTACAAAGTTTATTATTCGGCCTGGGACGAAGATTTCCTTGACTACGTTGGCTGTCAGCTTATCCGCGATTTCCTTACGAGCTGCTGCGAGGGCGTCGTCCTTCCTGACGTCCTTTGGAAGAGAGATGACTGCCTTGGTCTTGCCATTGATCTGAACCGGCATCTGGATATCATCCTCTTCTGTGAGCTTCTCATCCCACTCTGGCCATCTCTCCTCGAAGACTGAGGTCGTATAGCCGAGATGCTCATGCATCTCCTCTGCGAGATGTGGTGCAAACGGTGCGAGAAGGACTGTGAGGGTCTCAAGTGTCTTCTTATCGACTCCGCCCTTCTTCGCGATCTCGGTAAGAGTATTGGTATACTCCATGAAACCCGAAACCACTGTATTCAGTGAAAATGCCTCAAGACGGGTCGTGATGGTCTTTATCATCTGATTCCTGATACGGATGAGTTCCTTTGTCTCAGGCGCGTTTTTCACGCTTTCCTCTGCAACGAGTTTATAGACCTTCTTTAAGAATCTATTGATTCCCTCGATGCCTCTGTCATCCCAGGCGCTGTCAAGCTCTGGCGGTCCTATGAAAAGCTCATACATACGAAGTGAATCGCAGCCATAATCTCTTATCATGTCATCAGGAGAAACGACATTTCCAAGGGACTTACTCATCTTGATTCCCTTCGGTCCAAGGATCATTCCCTGGTTGAAAAGCTTCTTGAACGGCTCGTCAAAATCTATCACACCTATATCATGCAGGAACTTGGTCCAGAATCTGGCATAGAGCAGGTGAAGCACCGCATGCTCCACTCCTCCGATATACATATCTACCGGGAGATACCTGTCTGCCTTCTCACGGCTCACGAGCTCCTTGTCATTATGCACATCCACATATCTGAGGAAATACCATGATGACCCTGCCCACTGTGGCATTGTATTGGTCTCTCTCTTGGCCGGGCCTCCGCAGCACGGGCAGGTAGTATTGACCCAGTCGGTCATTGATGCAAGCGGTGATTCGCCCGTATCCGTAGGCTGATATGACTTCACATCCGGAAGAACCACAGGAAGCTGATCCTCCGGTACCGGAACCGCTCCGCACTTCGGGCAGTGGATTATTGGGATAGGCTCGCCCCAGTATCTCTGACGCGAGAATACCCAGTCACGGAGCTTGTAGCTGACTGTCCGCCTGCCGAGTCCCATCTTCTCTATCATATCAGGCGCTTCTGCCTTGAGCTTCTCAGAGTCCATTCCGTTCCAGTCACCGGAATTGATCATCTTGCCCTTTGCCTCTACATAAGGCTCCTTCATATCTGACATATCAGAGCCATCCGGGCTTATTACCGGGATGATCTTAAGGCCGAACTTCTTTGCGAAATCCCAGTCTCTCTGATCATGGGCAGGAACACACATGATGGCTCCTGTTCCGTGATCAGCAAGCACATAGTCGGAGATCCAGATAGGAACCTCCGCTCCGTTCAGAGGATCAATCGCGTATGAACCTGTCCATACTCCGGTCTTTTCCTTATTCTGTACCCTGTCAACATTTGACTTGTTGGCTGCTGCCTTGCAGTATGCCTCCACCTCTTCTCTCTTGTCATCGGTGGTAAGATACTTTACCATCTCATGCTCTGGAGAGAGCACCATGAAGGTAGCTCCGTAAAGGGTATCCGGTCTTGTGGTAAAGACTGTAATAGCCTTATCCGGGTTATCCTTGAGCGGGAAATTGACCTCTGCGCCGTATGATCTTCCGATCCAGTCCGTCTGCATCTTCTTGACCTTCTCAGGCCAGTCGAGATCTTTGAGCCCGTCTAATAGTCTGTCTGCATATGCTGTGATCTTAAGCATCCACTGACGGAGGTTCTTCTTGGTTACAGGGGTACCGCATCTCTCGCAGATACCACCCTCCGCCTCCTCATTCGCCAGCACTGCCTTGCAGTGAGGACACCAGTTAAGCGGCATCTGTTTCTCATAAGCCAGCCCGTGCTTGAACATCTGGACAAAGATCCACTGTGTCCACTTGTAGTATGACGGATCTGTGGTATTGATCTCCATGTCCCAGTCATAGACTGCACCAATCTGCTGCACCTGACGCTTGATATTCGCTATATTCTTCGCGGTGGAAATCGACGGATGCTGACCGGTCTTTATGGCATAGTTCTCTGCCGGGAGTCCGAATGCATCCCATCCCATCGGATGAATCACATGCTTCCCGTGCATTATCTGATATCTGCTCCATACATCGGAGATCACGTATCCTCTCCAGTGTCCTACATGCAGTCCTGCTCCTGACGGATATGGAAACATATCCAGACAGTAATACTTTGGTTTCTTATCGTCCTTTGGATTTACCGGTTTCTCTTCCCAGATCTTGCGCCACTTATCTTCTACGGCGCGATGGTTGTAAATAGTATCCATTTCTTCCTCCATCGAAAAAATACAATTATTCAGATTTTAAGCATTGGAGCCTCTTTTGTCAAGGCAACAAAAAAAGATGAAAAAGGGGACGGGTCCCTTTTTCACCTTTTACAACTCAGGTATCACGTATATCAATGTCAATCAGGAAAAACACTGAAGAACCCCGGATACGAGATATTCACACATGACGGGTCATCAAGAGTTGTCTCTCCATCTGCATTAAGCGCGGCAACTGCGAAACTCATAGCAATGCGATGATCCTTGTATGTCCTGATTGATGCACCATGTAATGGGCGGCCGCCGTTTATGATATAGCCGTCGTCTGTCGGTGCCATGTCGCAACCCATTGCGCGCAGATTCTCTGTGACCGTGGCAATGCGGTCGGATTCCTTGACTCTGAGTTCTGCTGCGTCTCTTATCACTGTCGTGCCGTCGGCATAGGCAGCCATTACTGCAATCACCGGCAGCTCATCGATGAGCGTCGGGATTATATCTCCCTCTACAGTCGTACCATGAAGGGCTGAGGTCCGTACATTGATATCAGCGACTTCCTCACCAGATACTGTTCTTCTGTCTATATAGGAAATATTTCCGCCCATGTCCTCTATTACTTTAAGAATTCCTGCGCGGGTAGGATTGATATTTACATTCTTAACAAGGATATCTGCATCCTCGCAGATGAGTCCTGCCACTAGAAAATATGCTGCCGAAGAAATATCACCGGGCACTGTAATATCCTGTCCATGAAGAACCGGCTCCGGCTCTACCTCGACATAATGCTTTTCTTCATCTGTCTTTACAGAAGCACCGAATCCGCGAAGCATGAGTTCAGTATGATTCCTTGAAATAGCCGGCTCAGTGACAGAAGTCTTCCCGTCAGCATATAGTCCGGCGAAAAGCACACATGACTTCACCTGTGCAGATGCAACAGGAGAAATATAATCAATGCCGTGGAGATGACCGCCTGTAACAGTCATCGGCAGACAGCCGTCATGAGACTTTATCGAAGCTCCCATTTCTGACAATGGTGTAATCACCCTTTTCATCGGACGGGTTCTAAGAGAATCATCTCCTGTGATAGTCGATGAAAAATCCTGTCCTGCAAGGATGCCTGACATGAGTCTCGTGGTCGTACCACTGTTACCGGCATCAAGTATTTCTGATGGCTTTGTAAGTCCATGAAGACCTTTTCCGTGAATCGTCACATTGCTGCCATCTCTTTCAATCCCAATTCCCATCTTCTGAAAGCAGGCAATACTTGACAGGCAGTCTGCACCTTCCAGAAATCCGTGAAGATGAGTATCGCCCTCTGCCAGCGACCCCAGCATGATGCCTCTGTGCGATATTGATTTATCTCCGGGTACTCTTATCTCGCCACGGAGATGTTTTTTTCTATGCATAATTATCACCTGATATGAAGCTTATAACTATGTGCCTCAAGCAGCTCTCTCGCCGCCTCAAAATCCTTCTCTGAATACAGCTCGATCTGCAGCACACCTTCTTCGAACTCACGGTTATGAATGATCCCGATATTCTTTATTGAAATACCGGAAGCCGCAAGAATAGTAGCCACGGTTGCAATCTGTCCGGGCTCATCCCGCAGATCTGAATACAGCGTGAAGTCGGCTGGCAGAATACCAGACTTTCTGACAGGCAGGCTGTCACGGAAATCCTTGGCTGACTGGAACTTCGACTTTATCACAGCACCATCACCATCTTCAATAGACTTTCTGAATCCATTCAGAATATCCTCATAGCTGTCTATCATCTTAAGGATAGCATCCTTATTTGACAGGCATATATTCTCCCACATGACAGGAGACGAGGATGAAATCCTCGTGATATCCCTGAATCCGCCTGCTGCAATAGTCTTTAATAGATCATCCTTATTATTATCTCTGACCAGATTTACAAGTGAAGCTGATATCACATGTGGCAGGTGGCTTATTGCTGCAACTGCGAGATCATGCTCATCCGGCTTCAGTATCATGGTCTGTGAGCCAAGCGATGAGATGAATTTATCAAAATATGGTATGATTTCCTTTGCCTTATCACTCTGATAGGTCAGCAGATAGTACGCATTCTCAAGGAATGCAGGATCAGAATATGCATATCCTGTATTCTCAGAACCAGTCATCGGATGACCACCTATGAACTGATCGGAAAGTCCGAGCTTTTCGATTTCAGCAGCGATATCACCCTTTACCGAACCGACATCCGTAATCAGTGTATCAGGCTTCAGATACGGTTTTATCCTTGACAGATATTCAATATTTTTAAGTACCGGTGAGCACAAAAAAACAACGTCACTATCTGCAATTTTTTCATCAGAGAGAAGTTCACTATTTTCTATAAGACCATCATTATGTGCTGCCTCTACAGTCTCTTTATGTCCGGCTGTCGCATACAGCTTTATATCAGGGTAGGTCTGATGTATTGCCTTCGCTACAGAACCGCCAATCAGCCCCAGGCCTACAAATACTATTTTCTTAGGATTGAAATCCACTTTATTTTCCTTTCCAAAAGTGACAATTCACAAACATTTATAATACTTTTACAGGAGATGATTTTCAAATGCCTATGGCTTCCTTTGCAATACGGTCGGCCATTTCATTGTACTCTACACCAGTATGCGCGGCCACCTTGTGGAAGCTGATGACAATTTTCTGATTCATTCGCTTCATATAGTCCGCATACTGCTTCGTCAGCGGATTGTTCGTCTTCCACTGGCCTGTGGCCCACATCTCTATGCCTGCGTAGTCATAGCAGATATCAACAGACTGATAGCCATTCTCATAAGCGTACTTCGCTGCATTCATGGCTCCAAGCATCTCGCCGCCGACGTTTCGGATTGCAAGCACCTGTGGATCGTTTCCACTGCCGTTCTTTGTCTCAATCGTGTCATCAGGCTTTATGAATACGCATCCATATGAATACTTACGCTTTTCTTTTGAAAAGCTGCCATCCACATAAGCGATAAGCATCTTCTCTTCAGGTATATCATTAAGACGTGCATCATCCTCTGCCGGCTTCATGTAGTCAAGCGCTTCCTGCTCAGTCACAAAGCCCTTATATACGGCTCCCTTGAAACCTGTTACCTGCTTCTTGCACTCGTCCCAGCTTCTGAAGATTCCTGTCTTTCTTCCTTTTTTTACCGCGTAGAAATGTTTTTTCTCTGCCATATCTCTCCTTATCAGCCTGCGAAAATAACGTCTTTGAACTGATCATTCTCAACCGTTCTGTCATCCGGCCTGTAATAGTAAGTCTTTCCAGATACCTTAAAACCGTACAGGAGATTCCTGCCCTTTACCAT
Organism: uncultured Lachnospiraceae bacterium; assembly: GCA_900315505.1. Taxonomy (GTDB): domain Bacteria; phylum Bacillota; class Clostridia; order Lachnospirales; family Lachnospiraceae; genus Weimeria. The sequence continues at coordinate 224,445 of OMZG01000001.1, read as the reverse complement.
CATTGAAGTAAAAGTAATCTTTTTGCCCTTCTTAAATGTTTTTGTCTTCTTAAGTGCCGTGCTCGTATATGCCTTCATATTACGTGCAAGTGTCAGCTTTTTCGTTGTATTATTCTTTTTCGAAGCTGTCTTCATCGTAGTGAATCCCTTGAAATCAAGCGATGAAAATACGAGCTTCCCATTTTTCTCTGTAAATATGACATCATAACTCGTATCACCCGTGGAATCGAGCATTCCTCCACCGATGCAGTATATCTTCGCACCATTGGCAAAATATGGATCACAATCCGTATGTATACCGAATCTGACCATCGGATCCGCATTGCATACCTTTACCAGCTCATCATTTGCGGCATCATATCTTAGGAACTCGCAGAGGTTATAATCATCATTTTCGATGAAATCACGGACATACAGATACTGTGAGCCTGACTTCAGCTTTATCAGTGTCATCTCTGCATACGAAGTCCTCTGTGTCGACACAAAACATTCACTGCCATTTATCATTATTGTGAAGCCTTTTGCATCTCCATCCTCATCTCTTTCACCCATTGCCATGGTGATGCTGTCTGGTACGCCATCACCTGTGATGTCATATGATGTATATTCCTCATCACAATCCATCTCAAATACATTGCTTCCGGTTGACTCAGCTCTAGCCTCTATTGGTGTGAAACCAGTAATTACCATTGCTGTTACAGCTATAACAGCTGTTATTTTTCCAATTATTTTTTTCACAAAAAGGTACCTCCTTTGTCATGGCTATATAGTAACGGATTGGCCGGTTAATTGCAATATTACATGAAACATATATAATATATCTTATGAATTCAGAAGGAAAGAACGGAATCACTACAGGAGTGATATGGAAACAGATACTCATATTTTTCTTCCCTATACTCATCGGGGCGGTGTTCCAGACTCTATATAATACAGTCGATGCAGTCGTCGTAGGGAGATTCTCCGGGAAAATTGCTCTCGCATGCGTGGGAGGCTCATCAGGACAGATAGTAGGGTTTATATTTACCTTTTTCATGGGACTGTCGTCTGGTGCCACTGTCATCATTGCCCAGGCGTATGGTGCTTGTGATGGAAAAAGAGCTGACGAGGCCCTGCATACTGCCTATACCTTTTCTCTTGTAGGCGGAATCATACTCGGCGCGTTTAGCTTCCTGCTGGCAGGGCCTCTTCTCATGCTGCTCCAGACTCCTGACAACCTGTTCCATCAGTCGCTTGTCTATGTGAGAATACTCATGGCAGGACTTGTATTCACGCTTATCTACAACATGGGCTCAGGTATTCTCCGTGCAATTGGTGATTCTAAGAGACCGCTGTACATCCTGATTGCCTGCTGCGGCCTGAATATAGCTCTTGACCTGTGGTTTGTCGCAGGTCTTCAAAAGGGTGTAATAGGTGCCGGGATTGCAACAGTGATCTCACAGGCCTTTTCTGCGATTCTCGTCACCTGGCTTCTGCTGAAGAAAACTCCCGGCATGAGGCTTTCGTTCAGGAAGCTGCACATAAACCGCCGGATTCTCTCAAATATTCTCTCTATCGGATTTCCGACAGCCATATCAGGAAGTATGTTTACCGTGTCTAATATGATACTTCAGGCCTCCATCAACCACATGGGTTCTGATACTGTCGCAGCCTGGACCGCATACAGCAGAATTGATGCCTTCTGGTGGCTGATCGATGAAGCATTCTGCGTGGCGATCACTACATTCGTCGGCCAGAATTACGGTGCCGGGAAGCCTGACAGAATAAAGCGTGGCATCCTCGACGTGCTCGGTATGGAGGCTGTCCTGGCTGTGGCAGCAGGCATTCTGGTAGTCTCAGCAGCACCGGTCCTCATGTCCATGTTTACCACGTCACAGCAGGTGATAGACATCGGAGTGCGCATTTCCAGGGTAATAGCACCATTCTACTGGGTATTCGTCTGCTCAGAGATTCTTTCCTCGGCTCTCAGGGCAGAAAATCACGTCACCTTCACGACGGTATCCAATATTCTCTGTATCTGTGTGTTTCGAATTATCTGGACATACATAGCAGCAGGTAAGGACGTATCTTTCCTGCTGCTCTGCTACCCGATAAGCTACTGCATCGCCTCTACCCTCGTGACTATCTACTTCGTTATCCGCCAGCCGAAGATCATGAAAAGAATGAAATGATCAGCCCTTGCTCTGTACCGCTGAATTTCTTCTACGCAAAAAAACACCTGCCCTTACGGACAGGTGTCTTTCTAAAACTCTTATGTATATGAGATATCAGTATGCGATACCCTGTGCAAGCATAGCATCTGCAACCTTCTCGAAGCCTGCGATATTTGCACCGACCTGAAGGTCTCCGTCGAAGCCATACTTAGCTGCAGCATCAATTGAGTTGTGAACGATATTCTTCATGATGCCCTGAAGCTTCTCATCAACCTCCTCGAAGGTCCATGAAAGTCTCTCTGAGTTCTGGCTCATCTCAAGAGCTGAGGTAGCTACACCGCCTGCGTTTGCAGCCTTAGCTGGTCCAAACATGATACCAGCCTTCTTGTAAATTGCGATAGCTTCTGGTGTAGAAGGCATGTTAGCACCCTCGCAGACAGCGATAGCACCGTTAGCGATGATCTTCTTGGCGCTCTCCTCGTTGATCTCGTTCTGAGTAGCGCATGGAAGATAGATATCAGCCTTTGTGCCCCAAACTCCTGAGCATCCCTCATGATACTCTGAACCATCGTTGGCACGTGCCGGATACTCCTTGATACGTCCTCTCTCAACTTCCTTGATCTGCTTAACTACGTCAAGCTTGATTCCGTTTGGAGCAACGATATATCCATTTGAATCAGACATTGTGATAACCTTTGCGCCAAGCTGTGTAGCCTTCTGGCATGCATAGATAGCAACGTTTCCTGATCCGGAGATAACTACTGTCTTACCCTTGAAGGAATCGTTCTTTAATGTCTTTAATGCCTCCTCTGTATAGTAGCAGAGACCATATCCTGTAGCCTCAGTTCTGGCAAGTGAACCACCATAGGTAAGTCCCTTTCCTGTAAGAACTCCTGTGAACTCATTTCTGAGTCTCTTGTACTGGCCATAGAGGAATCCGATCTCACGTCCGCCTACACCGATATCACCAGCTGGAACATCTGTGTCTGCGCCGATATGCTTTGCAAGCTCGGTCATAAAGCTCTGGCAGAACTTCATAACTTCTCTGTCGCTCTTTCCCTTAGGATCGAAGTCAGAACCACCCTTGCCGCCTCCGATTGGAAGACCTGTAAGTGAGTTCTTGAAGATCTGCTCGAAGCCTAAGAACTTGAGGATTGAGAGGTTTACTGAAGGATGGAAACGAAGTCCGCCCTTGTATGGTCCGATTGCTGAGTTGAACTGAACTCTGTAACCACGGTTTACCTGAACCTTACCCTGATCATCTACCCAAGGTACTCTGAAAAGAATAACTCTCTCTGGCTCAACGAGACGTCCGATAACGTTCTCTTCCTCAAGCTTTGGGTTCTTCTCAACTACCGGCTCAAGTGACTCAAGAACCTCTCCTACTGCCTCGAGGAACTCCTTCTGCTCAGGGTTTCTCTGCTCAAGTCCGTCATAGACCTGCTGTAAATAACTGTTTTTAAACTTCATCTTTTAATGAATCTCCTTTCCTTTTCCAAAGGGATTGTTTATTAGAACCTTTAATATTATAGCACAAAATGTTCCCTTGTAAATACATTTTTACACGTTGATCTCAGCCTTAACTCCAAGCTCATCCTTATTGGCTTCGAGTACTGGATTAACTACATTCTCCAGATACTTTGTGACCTGACGAGGTGCGCGGCCGATATATTTCTTAGGATCCATTGACTTCTTCAGAGTATCAAGATCAAGCGGGAAAGCATCATCTGCAGCGATAAGCTCTAAGAGGTTATTATCCCCGCCGTTTTCCTTGACGTTCTTACCAGCTTCCATTGAGAGCTCTCTGATACGCTCATGAAGCTCCTGACGATTTCCGCCCTCCTTCACTCCATCCATCATAATATTCTCAGTTGCCATGAATGGAAGCTCAGCCATCAGATGCTTCTCAATGACCTTAGGATATACGACAAGTCCATCTACCACATTGAGGCAAAGGTCGAGCACACCGTCTGTTGCCAGGAATCCCTCTGCTACTGAAAGACGCTTATTTGCTGAATCATCAAGCGTTCTCTCGAACCACTGCGTTGCTGAAGTAATTGCAGGATTTAAGGCATCGATCATGATATATCTGGACAGAGATGCGATTCTCTCGCTTCTCATAGGATTTCTCTTGTATGCCATTGCTGATGAACCGATCTGATTCTTTTCAAATGGTTCCTCAACTTCCTTCAGATGCTGAAGGAGACGGATATCATTGCTCATCTTGTGAGCTGATGCTGCAACGCCTGCAAGTACGTTGAGTACTCTTGTATCAAGCTTTCTCGAATATGTCTGACCTGATACTGGAACACATTCCCTGAAGCCCATCTTCTTTGCGATCATCGGGTCGATCTGATCTATCTTCTCATCATCTCCATCGAAGAGCTCCATGAAGCTGGCCTGGGTTCCTGTGGTCCCCTTGGAGCCTAGAAGCTTCATTGTGGAAATGACATAGTCGATATCTTCGAGGTCCTGCATGAACTCATTGCACCAGAGCGTTGCACGCTTGCCAACTGTCGTAGGCTGTGCAGGCTGGAAATGGGTAAATGCAAGAGTTGGCAGATCCTTGTACTTGTCTGCAAACTTTGCAAGCTCATTTATGACATTAAGGACTTTCTTTCTTACGAGCTGAAGGCCCTCACGCATGATGATGACATCTGTATTGTCACCTACATAGCAGCTTGTAGCTCCGAGATGAATGATGCCTGCTGCCTTCGGGCACTGCTTGCCATATGCATAGACATGGCTCATCACGTCGTGTCTGACTACCTTCTCACGCTCTCTGGCGACATCATAATTGATATCGTAGATATGCTCCTTCATCTCATCAATCATATCCTGCGTGATGACAGGCTTGCCGTTTTCAGAGAGTCCGAGCTCCATCTCAGTCTCTGCAAGAGCGACCCAGAGCTTTCTCCATGTAGAGAATTTCTTGTCCTCAGAGAAAATATACTGCATCTCTTTGCTTGCATATCTCTCACTCAGAGGACTGATGTATGCGTCTGTTCCCATAGTTGTTTAGTCTCCTTGATTTAGGGGTTAGGGGTTAGGGGTTAGGGTTATAAACCAGGCAATCCCTATCCCCTAAGTCCTATCCCCTATATTCTATTTCTCATAACTTCCACGTATATCATCCTTCGGCGGCTCCAGCGGATACTTGCCTGTGAAGCAGCCTTTGCAGATTCCAAGTCCGTCGACCATCTGCTCAAGGCGGTCTATAGACAGATATGCCAGAGAATCAGCTCCAATTATTTTTCTGATATCTTCTATGCTTCTGTTGTATGCTATCAACTGCTCCCGGACAGGAATATCTGTACCGAAATAGCATGGCCACAGGAAGGGAGGCGATGAAATACGTACGTGCACCTCTGTTGCTCCAGCTTCCTTGAGCATACCGACGATTCTGTCTGAAGTCGTTCCTCGGACAATCGAATCATCGATCATGATGACACGCTTGCCGGCAACTGCCTCACGGAGCACATTGAGCTTCACCCTGACTGATGACTCACGGCTCTTCTGGCCAGGCTTGATGAAGGTACGGCCTACATAGCTGTTCTTTACAAAAGCAGTACCATATGGAATGCCTGACTCCATAGCATATCCCATGGCGGCGGCATTACCGGATTCCGGAACACCTACCACGAGATCAGCATCAACAGGAGAATCCTGTGCCAGGAAACGACCCGCCTTGATCCTTGAACTGTAGACAGATACACCGTCTATATAAGAGTCCAGCCTTGAAAAATAGATATACTCAAAAATGCATCTGGCCTGCTTCTCAGGCGGCAGCGCACGTGACATATCAGAATGAAGGACACCGTCTGACTTCACCCAGACAGTCTCACCAGGTCTCACGTCGCGGACAAACTCAGCCCCAATCGTATCAAGAGCTGCAGTCTCAGATGTGAAGATATAGCTGTTGCCACGCTTGCCGATCACAAGCGGCTTGAATCCATGAGGATCTCTTGCGGCAATCAGCTTTCTCGGACTCATAAGAACGAACGAGAAAGCACCTTTGAGCTTCTCGCAGGCCTTATTCACAGCCTCTTCAACAGTAGCAGAATGAATTCTCTCACGGGCAATCAGGTACAGGATAGGCTCGGTATCAATAGTGGACTGGAAAATAGCACCAGTCTCCGACAGATACTGCTTGAGCTCGTTGGCATTGATCAGATTACCATTATGAGCGAGTCCCAGAGTACCCTTCAGGTAATTGATGACCATAGGCTGGGCATTTTCTCTTGTGGACTCACCGGCCGTCGAATACCTGACATGGCCGACACCGATATCACCATGAAGAGTAGACAGATTGTCCTTGGAAAAGACCTCATTCGCAAGACCCATATCCTTGATGAGACTCACATTGTTCTTCGGACCATCGGTATCAGAAACCGCAATACCAGCGCTTTCCTGACCACGATGCTGGAGAGCAAAGAGACCATAGTATATGGTGCTCGCTACATCCTCTCCATCCAGGTCATATATACCAAATACTCCACATTCTTCGTGGAGTTCATCATTCACATTTGTTTCAAAATACTTTTCCATATGTTTAAGTGGTTAGGGGTTAGGGGTCAGGGGTCAGGGGTTAGGGGTTAGGGGTTAGGATTTAGGGACCATGCAGTTCCTATCCACTATCCCCTATCTCCTATCCCCTATATCCTACTACCTACCAGGCCAGATCCTTACCTGTCAGCAGCTTATATGCTTCCTTATACTTCGCAATAGTCTTGTCAATGACATCCTGCGGCAGATTGTAATCGCTGTCAGGATTGGCCAGAAGCCAGTCACGGACGAACTGCTTGTCAAATGAAGGCTGTGACTGACCCGGCTTGTAGCCGTCTGCAGGCCAGAAACGTGATGAATCCGGAGTCAGCATCTCGTCACCAAGAACGACATTTCCGTTCTCATCGAGACCAAACTCAAACTTCGTATCAGCAATTATGATGCCCTTAGTCAGTGCATAGTCAGCGCACTTCTTGTACAGAGCAAGAGTATCATCACGAAGCTTTGTAGCGTACTCCTTACCTTTGCCAGGATGAAGCTTCTCAATGATTTCAACTGACTCATCAAAAGTGATATGCTCATCATGATCACCAAGATCAGCCTTGGTTGTAGGAGTATAGATAGGTTCAGGCAGCTTGTCTGACTCAACAAGACCAGCCGGAAGAGAGATACCACATACAGTACCGTTCTCCTGATATGACTGCCAGCCACTTCCTGTGATGTATCCTCTTATGATACACTCGATTGGGAGCATGTCGAGCTTCTTTACCTTCATGCTGCGTCCAGCGAACTCATCTGTCTGGAAGAATTCAGGCATATCCTTCACATCGCATGAGATCATGTGGTTAGGAATGATGTCCTTCGTATAGTCGAACCAGAATCTGCTCATCTGTGTGAGCACCCTGCCCTTGTCAGTGACCTTATTCTTCAGGATCACATCGAATGCAGAAATTCTGTCCGTTGCAACCATGATGATGGAATCACCGTCATCATACACTTCTCTGACTTTTCCTTCTTTGACTGGCTTGTACTCTTTCATCTTTTTTCCTTTCTTTATTAGGGGTTAGGGGTTAGGGGTTAGGGGTTAGGGACTATCCCCTATCCCCTATCCCCTATATCCTATTTACTTTTCTATAAGCAGCGACTGTCCTGTCATCTCTGCCGGTTTCTCCATACCCATGAGATCAATCAGTGTCGGCACGATATCGCAGAGCTTACCGCCCTCACGAAGACCATACTTAGGATCAGCATTGACAAGGATAAATGGAACCGGATTCGTAGTATGACTTGTAAGCGGCTCTCCTGTCTCGTAGTTGATCTCCTGCTCGCAGTTACCATGGTCAGCGCAGATGAACATGACACCATCCATCTCCTTCAGAGCCTCTACGGCCTTGCCTACGCAGGTATCTACAGTCTCAACAGCCTTGATAGCTGCATCAAGGACACCTGTATGACCAACCATATCAGGATTAGCGAAATTGATGATGATCACATCATACTTGCCGCTTCTGATTGCGCCACAGAGCTTGTCACATACTTCAGGAGCACTCATCTCAGGCTGCAGATCGTATGTAGCAACCTTCGGGCTCTTTACAAGGATCCTGTCCTCACCCGGATTCGGCTCCTCGACTCCACCATTGAAGAAGAATGTCACATGAGCATATTTCTCAGTCTCAGCGATACGGGCCTGAGTCATTCCATGATCAGCAAGGTACTGACCGAATGTATTCGCAAGTTCTTCCTTCTTGAATGCGATCTTCGTATTTGGAATAGTATCATCATACTCAACGAAACATACGTAGTCTGTCTTTACTCTCTCGCCTCTGTCAAATCCGTCAAACTCATCAGCACAGAAAACTCTTGTCATCTCACGTGCTCTGTCAGGACGGAAATTGAAGAAGATGACACTGTCTCCATCATCAACAGTTGCAACAGGCTTGCCGTTCTCTTTGATGACACATGGGATCACGAACTCATCAGTCTTGTCAGCAGCATATGAATTCTCGATAGCCTCTTTTGCAGAAGCAGCTTCATTACCCTCACCAAGTGTAAGAGCTCTGTATGCCTTCTCGATACGGTCCCATCTGTTGTCACGATCCATTGCGAAGTAACGGCCGCTGATCGAAGCTATTTTTCCAACTCCGATCTCTTTCATCTTGTCTTCAAGCTCGGCGATGTATTCCTTGCCGGCTGTAGGAGATGTATCACGTCCGTCAAGGAAACAGTGCACATATACATCCATTACGCCCTCGCGCTTAGCCATCTCAAGCAGTGCATACAGGTGTGTATTGTGTGAATGAACACCACCGTCTGACAGAAGCCCCCAGAGGTGAACCTTCTTACCGTTCTTCTTCGCATTATCAAATGCCTGGAGAAGCTCTTCGTTCTTGAAAAAGTCTCCATCCTCGATGGCCTTTGTGATACGGGTAAGCTCCTGATATACGATACGGCCTGCGCCCATATTCATGTGTCCTACTTCGGAATTGCCCATCTGACCGTCTGGAAGTCCTACTGCAAGACCGCTTGCTGCACCCTGTACGAAAGGATACTGCTTTACGAGACTGTCAAGTACAGGCTTCTTTGCCTGAGCTACTGCATTTGCCTTTGGATTCGGATTGAGTCCGAAACCATCCATGATCAAGAGTACGTATGGTTTCTTTGCCATTTTTAAAATACCTCCAAGAAATATGTTATCAGAAAACATCCTTTAAATCCTTGTTCAGGAAAGACCAGACGCTTTCCTTTTCACTGCCTGTGTCGAGGTCAGCCGGTGAGATCTCATCAGCTGTCACCTCCCAAGGAAGGAGCGTGTACTTCTTCATTGCGAGACGCTTGATGCCCTGCATGAACTGTACTGTCTTCTCTGTATCGTAGGTGCTGATGCCTGCAACCTCTCCGCGCATCTTATCGATCTGTTCGACGAGCATCTTGATATTGTCTCTCATCTGTGACGGGGTATATCTGCTTCCATCCGACACACTGTACAGAGACAGCGCAAACCCATTGCGGAACGTGTCCTCCACATCACGTGCAGGCTCAATATCTATTGAATCTATGAACGGAACATTGTAATCGTCAAACTTGGTGTGATCCTTGTAGAAAACATTTCTCTCATGGTTCAGATCGTGCAGGGTCTTGTTCATAAGCCCCTCCTCATCAACCACATACTTGCAGCTGGCTTCTACACCCTTCTTCACCTCGGAAAGGTCGATATTATATGCCTTTGAATATGCTCTCTCATACTCCTCCGCCCTCATTATGTAATCCTCACCGAGGACTATGGTCTCTGTTACTGCTGCGAAATCCACCTGACAGATAAGCTTCTTGACCTCGCCCTCCTGACGGGTAGAGATGGCCTTCTGCACCTCTTCCTCCAGCTTGTGACGAACCTCTGCATAGTCACAAGCACGCTGTCCAAGAGACTCTCCACGACAGCAGGCATCCACGAGAATGTCACGTACCAGCTTCATGGTCTCTTTTACTTCCTTGTCCCGGCTGTCATGATGGCCGTCACGGGTATCCTTTATCAGGTCGCCGCTATATCCCATCTGCTCCTGGATCTGCAGAAGCTTTTTCTTTTCTACCTCGCTTACGAGAGGGCGTCTGTGCTTCGGAAGTGACTGATCGATCATTACGAACTCGATCAGAGCTGCTTTCTCATCTTTTTCGAGATCCTCGGCCTTATCCTGCTCTATGACCTTCTCCTCGACCTCATACTTGTCTAGCGGAAATGCATTTATCTTCTTCAGTTCTTCCCTTCTCTTCTCTATTACCAGCTTCTGCGTCTCTTCTGGAAGTGATGCTATCTCCGGCGTCTGCTTTATTATCTCTTCATCCGTCGGAATGATACCGTCATAGAAGCTGTACATTTCGCCATATTCCCTCTTGAGAAAGGTAACAGGGCGTATTTTCCCCATGTCATCAATAAAGGCGTATTGTTCATTCTCTTTGAGTCTGATGACCAGCAAATCTCTATACCTCCGAAATCATAACCCTTACTTCACGTATCCTGGAAGTGGCTCTGCTCCCGGTCTTCCGTGGCAGTACTTGTACTTCTTGCCACTGCCGCATGGGCATGGGTCATTTCTTCCGATCTTCTTTACATGAACTGTATGTGACTGCTTCTGGTCACGGATGAGGTCTCTCTGGGTGTCCTTATCATAAATGGCATCCCATTCCGGAAGTGTATAAAGCCATTCTGCCCTGGCATCTACCATCTCCCTGAACAGCTTCTCCTTATCGAAGTCCAGATTCACCTCTGTCTTCTCATCCATTGTATCTATAGGATTTCCTACCTTCAGGCTGTCCTGAATCCCATCGAGGAATCCTGCCATCTCGAGATTCGTGAGTCCGAATGTCTCTGCAAGCGCCTCTACCGTTCCCTTATACGGCTTGCCGAAATCCCTGAGAAGCGTCTTATACACATTCTTCTCTTTTTCAAAATAGTCATCCCAGAATTCCTTCAGTGCATACTGACTCTGGTTCTGATTATATGCGACTGCTTTCCAGTCATCTAATAATGCCATCTCTTTAACCTCCTGACATTGTTGCTTTTACAGCATTACCTATTCTAGCAAATAATCGGCCTGTTGACAAGAACGATTGTTGTGATTATTATATAAATTATGATTAAGAAAGTTTTCGGAATTATCGGAATTATCCTCCTGGTGGGGATGTATGCAGCGACACTTATTTTCGTTATTGCAGGCAATATGACTCTGTTCAAGGCGTTTCTGGCTGCTGATGTCGTGATCCCTGTGATGCTATGGGTCATAAGGATTTTTGTAAAAATAGCAAAACCTGACAACAGCGAATTTGACGACGCTGTCAAAAACAATTCAAAAGACAAAAAATAAGCTCCCCATTTTTAAATATGGGAAGCCAGCCACTCCAAATCTTCTGGTGTGGTTATTTTTCTGTTCTCTTCCTCGCCGCGGACTGGATGGGCATGAACGCCGAGTCCCTGCTCCATCACCATTACATCGTCGGTGATGTGGGAGAAGTCATACTTTTCTTCTGTCAATTTCTCATACGCTTTCATGATGTCTGCGCAGGCAAATGCCTGCGGCGTCTGCATTCCAACCAGCTTTGAACGGTCAAAGGCATCCATCAGTGTTCCATCCGGTGATATCTGTCGGATCGTATCCTTGACTGGTATCACCGGCACTGCTGCCTTATATTTTTCAACTGCTTCTATTGTGTCAGCAATCAGTCTCTGTGATACGAGAGGCCTTGCGCCATCATGGATCAGGACATAGTCTCCTGATGCTGCCTTTATTCCATTATAGACAGACAGAGCCCTTACGGCTCCGCCTGCAACAATTCTAACGCACCTGGATATTTTAAATTTTTTAATAATCCGTGAACACAATTCTATCTCGTTCTGACCTGTGACGAGTATTATCTCGTCAACATCACTTTTCTCAAAAGCCTCCAGGCTGTACGCTATCAGAGGCCTTCCATTCACTTCGATGAACTGCTTTAGTGTATCGCTTTTCATCCTCGTGCCCTTCCCGGCTGCGAGGACAATGGCACTTATTTTTTCCATTATCTTCTCTTCCTGTAGACTACCACGATCGCTCCGCAGACGATCAGGAACAGAGGCACGAAGATTCCGAAGAAGAATCCATATACCTTTATTACCTTGGCAGAGATTGTAAGAGTCGTCGAATCAATCGTCTTTGCCGCGATATTCACAGAGGTCTCGCCTGAGTCAGGAAGCAGATACGAGAAAACATCTGAGAACAGAGTCTCATTTCTTCCCGAAACCACCTGGTTCATGGTCTCTGTAAAGGTATATACCGAACCGAAGGCTGCCACTCTGCCCTTGCCCTTTTTCGCAATGAGTCCGAGCGAGAACCGGCCCTGCTCATCGCCTGATTCCTTCCTTATCTTCTCATCGGTTTCCTGAACCGCTGTCTGCAGATCATCTGCACTCTGTGAGTTCTTCGCGATTGCCCTGTCACTGGTGACTGCAAGATTAACGAACTTCACTCCATCAGTCTTTACCTTTGTGAGTCCGAGCGAATACGGCATGAATACCTGGAGGGTTCCTGCGACATCCTTTGTCGCATTCGTATCCTTTACCTCCGGCAGAAGTAGATACGGACTCTGATAATAGTAATTCTCATCAGTCTCTGCAATGGCCCCGTCACCGGCTTTTATTCCCTCATCATTTAAGAATTTTTTCACATTGGTAAGAGAAGAATTCTTCATGACATCAAGTGCTATGAAAACCCTTCCTCCATCATCCACATAGCTCTCCAGCTTCTTTACATCATCCTCTGAAAAATCACTCTGAGGTCCGAAGACTATGACCGCCGATGCATCATCCGGCACCTTCGATTCAGTCAGGAAATTCAGCTCTTCCGTCTGCGCATTAAGCTTCTGGAGAGCCCTTGTAAATGTAGCCTCCATCGACGGCTCATCATGTCCGGTCAGCACATAAACCTTCATGAGATTGTCAGAACCAATATAGTTGATCGCTCCGGTCACCTGTCCCTCGATATCATATCCGGAGATCTGCTGTGAATAGGAAGTGTAGTCGACCGACGTCTCATAAAGGTCGCTTACCGGGATCACCCTGCTCTTACTGCCGCTTACCACAATGAGGCTTCCTGTCGAGAGATCCTCGTCTGTGTACTTTGACGCAAAGGTCGGGTTCTTGTCAGGATCTATATACTTCACAGTGATATGCTTCGATGCCGCCTCATACTGCTCGAGTGTCTTCTTCAGCGTGATCTCATAGTCGTATGTCAGCGAAGACTTCTTAGCCATGCAGTAGATCGTTACATCCTTGTCGAGACCCTTGAGGATCTTCTTGCTCTTAGAACCAAGTGTATAGTATTTACTTGCAGTCATATCATAGACCGCTGCCTTCGCAGGAACCCTGGTCATTGCGAAATTTCCGACCACTGCCACTGCAAAGACTGCTACTATCGTCACCAGGGAAAAGGCGGAAAGCGTCAGATGCTTTCTCGAAACATTATACCTTCTCTTCAGGATGATCTGTGTCGTTACCACGAGGCAGATAAGTATGGCCGTCACATAATAGACCACATGCCTCAATGAAAAGCTTCCGGAAAGAAAGTCTGTGAGCGGTGTGATGAAATCATACCATCCGAGGATCTTAGCCACCGGTCCTGTAAGTGAGAAGGTGCTCACAAATGACGATGAGATATATCCTATGAAAATGAGCAGGAACGATACTACCGCCGCCACTATCAGATTTTCTGTAAGCGATGAAGCGAAAAGTCCTATTGCAAGCAGCGTGAGTCCGTATAGCAGCATTCCGAAGAGTGCCGTATAATTTTCTCTTAGAGAAACTGTCCCGAACAGGCGGAGCACAAGAGGTGAAATAGCCATGATCGCTATAACTATCAGATAACAGAGTGCAAGGGCTAAGTATTTCCCGAGCACTATCTTCCCGACAGATACAGGTGATGTAAGCGTCAGCTGATCCACCCTGTCACGTCTCTCCGCTGCGAAAATCCTCATCGTGAGCACCGGAACGGTGATCAGGAATACAAATGTCATTCCGTTCAGCGCATAGCTGATTGTCGGAATCCCCTGGTACAGATTGTAAACTGAAAAATAAAGGCCGAACACCACAAGATTGATACCAATGAACAGCCATCCTGTCATGCTGCGAAAGAAAGACAGGAATTCTCTTTTAAGTATTGCTTTCATTCGTCGTCCTCCTTTTCATCTTCATCCTTGTCATCAGATTCCTCATCAAGTTCCTCTGAAAGCTCCTCGATATTGTCATCCTCTGCTTCGTCCCAATCATCCGTATCCTCTTCCTCTTCATAGCGCGAGGTCAGCGGGTCATGGACATCCGCAGTCTCATCATCACTCTCGGTAAGTTCGAGGAATACATCCTCTAGTGACTCGTCGTGCTCCTCAAGAAGATGCTCTGTATTGTCTGACAGAACCAGCTTTCCCTTTGAAATAATGAGCACATGGTCGCAGACCTCTTCTACCTCTGAGAGGATATGCGAGCTCAGAATCACCAGATGATCCTCCTTCAATGACAGGATCATCTCACGCATATTGACTATCTGCCTCGGGTCGAGTCCGGCTGTCGGCTCATCGAGGATGATAACCTCCGGATCACCGACTATTGCAGATGCGAATCCGACTCTCTGCCTGTAGCCCTTTGACAGATTCTTTATCAGGCGGTCCCTCGCCTCTGTGATACCGCACTTCTCCATGATCCTCTCAACTGTCTTTTTTCTCTCAGAACGCTTAACGCCCTTGAGCTCTGCATCGAACCTCATGAATTCATATACCGTCATGTCATTATAGAGAGGCGGAACCTCTGGCATATAGCCGATCAGGACCCTCTTCCTGTTCTTCGGTATGGTAAGGTCCATATCATCAAGTATGATGCTTCCCGATGTAGGCGCGATGTATCCGGTCAGCATATTCATGGTAGTAGATTTTCCGGCACCATTAGGCCCCAGAAGGCCCAGGATTTCTCCCTTGTGTCCGGTGAAATCAAGTGAATCTACCACCGTACGTTTACCGTATTTTTTTGTGAGTTTTTCTACTTTAAGCATAGTTCTCCTTAATCTTAAACTTATAAAAGCACAGCTTCAATTCTACATTAAAACCGTGCTTTTTTATTGCTTATTCTATGAAATTTCTGTGATCACTTATTCAGTGGACTCACACGGTAAATGATATCATCCCTTGCCGGGCCATTACTTACCATTGTGATAGGATATCCGATCTGCTCCTCAATGAAATTCACATAATCCTGTGCTTCCTTCGGCAGGTCATTAAACTCACGGATTCCCCTGATATCACACTTCCATCCTGGAAGTGTCTTATATACAGGCTTGCATCTCTTCAGATCCTTAGTCACTGGGAAGTCCGTGATCTGCTTTCCATCAAGCTCATATGCCACGCATACCGGAATCTCATCCAGATATCCCAGATCATCAAGAACTGTAAATGCTACATCTGTAGCGCCCTGGAGTCTGCAGCCGTACTTCGATGCAACGCAGTCATACCAGCCAACTCTTCTCGGGCGGCCTGTTGTAGCGCCATACTCACCGCCATCTCCGCCGTGATTTCTGAGCGTGTCAGCTTCTTGGCCGAAAATCTCTGATACGAATTCTCCTGCACCGACTGCTGATGAATATGCCTTTGATACTACTACTATCTGCTTTATCTCATAAGGCGGGATACCTGCTCCGATTGCTCCGAATCCTGCGATCGGTGAAGATGATGTAACCATAGGATAGATTCCGAAATCAGGGTCCTTCATTGTTCCGAGCTGTCCCTCAAGAAGAGCAGTCTTTCCTTCCTTTAATGCCCCCTCAAGGAACCTCGGCACATCTGCGAGATATGGCTTTATTTTATCTCTTCTCTCCTTTATCCATTCGAGAAGGCCTTTTCTATCAATAGGATCTGTGTGATACAGGTTTACGAGAAGTGCATCCTTTATATCTGCTACATGATCTATCTTTTCCATCAGGGCATCATCATCCTGATAGAACTCATTTATCTGCCAGCCGATCTTCGCATACTTGTCTGAATAGAATGGGGCGATTCCTGACTTCGTTGAGCCGAATGACTTGCCTGCGAGTCTTGCCTCTTCAAGTGTATCAAACTGAATATGGTAAGGCATGAGCACCTGTACCCTGTCACTTACGATGATATTCGGAGCAGGAACACCCTTTGACTCGATATCATTTAATTCGGATAAAAATTTATCAATATCGAAAGCGACACCATTTCCGATCACGTTCGTGATGTTCTGATGGAATACTCCTGACGGAAGAAGGTGAAGCGCGAACTTGCCATACTCATTGACTATCGTATGTCCTGCATTTGCACCGCCCTGGAAACGGATGACTATATCCGCTTCATTCGCGAGGGTATCTGTGATCTTGCCTTTGCCCTCGTCACCCCAGTTTGCTCCAACAACTGCCTTTACCATGGATGTGCCTCCTTATTGTATTTCCTTGATAAAACTCTTCGATGTGGTACATGCGAGAGTTCCTGGTCCTGTATGAACTGCGATTACGATTGGCAGCTCCTGAATGATGATCTGTCTGTCAGGGAAGACTTCAAGAATCTCATCGCGGAACTGTTCTGCCGCCTCGCGGTTATTTGTATGTGCTACAGATATCACACAGCCGCTTCCATCCGGATCTTTGAACCTGTCATGGGTGTCCTTTGTGATGGCATCCAGCATATTCTGCTTAGCCTGCTTCACTGTACGGGACATTCCGAACTTATCGAGCTTGTCACCCTGTATCGAAAGAATAGGCTTGATATGAAGGAGTGAACCGATTGCTGCAGCTGCAGGTGTCACTCGGCCGCCCTGTTTCAGATACTTCAGGGTATCAACCATGATATAAATGGATGAATCTGCTGCCGTATCCTCAAGGTACTTCTTGATCTCTGCTCCGCTCCTGCCCTGATCGGCAAGTGCCTTGGCCTCATATACTGAGAGCCTCTGTGTAACGGAGATACGTCTGTTATTTACTACGAAGACCTTTCCATCGTACTCATCATCCTCTGACAGCATCTGTGCCGTCTGGCATGATGATGACAGTCCTGCTGAAAGAGGAATATATACTACTTCATCATAATCCTTCAGGATCGCATTCCACTCATCAAGGAGATCTCCCACAATGACCATCGAAGTATGTATTTCATGACCCTCTTCCTGTATTCTGTAGAACTCCGGATGATCTATATCCACGCCCTCTTTGTAGAGCTTGTCATCAATATAGAATGGATTCGGGATTGAAAAAATCCCGAGCTTTTCGGCCTCAGCCGGCATGATGCCGCTGTTTGTGTCTGTCAGTATTGCTACGCTCATCTTTTCTCCTTTTCTCTCTACCCACACGGTTGACTATTATATCACATGTCGCGTATAAAAGTAAAGATTCGCTCCGCCACTTCATCCTTGCTCATGATCGGGAGTTCTTCTGCCTTATCCTTTGTGATAAGCGTCACTACATTCGTGTCTGTGCCGAAGCCTGCGCCCTTTTCCCTGAGGCTGTTGGCTACTATCATATCGCAGTGCTTCTTTGCAAGCTTGACTCTGGAATTCTCTATGAGATTCTCTGTCTCCATTGAAAAGCCAACGATCACCTGCCCGTCACGCCTGTGCGCGCCGAGATATGAGAGTATATCCGGATTCGTTCCCAGCTTTATAGAGTCTGGCATTGTGACCTTGTGTATCTTCTCACTTGCGGCATTGAGCGGTCTCATATCAGCAACTGCTGCTGTCATGATAATGATATCCTGCTCTTCGCTTCTGTCAGTGATCTCATCAAACATCTGCTGGGCGCTCTTCACCTGTACAGTTCTGACTCCCATTGGCGGTTCGATCGATACCGGTCCACTCACGAGCGTCACATCCGCACCTCGTCTGGCTGCATTTTTTGCAACAGCATAGCCCATTTTTCCAGTGCTATGATTCGTGATGAATCTCACCGGATCTATATCCTCCTGAGTAGGTCCTGCTGATACAAGAACTCTCTTGCCCGCGAGATCATGGTCATATGCTGCATTCATCATGATATATTCTTCTATTTCCTCAACAGGAGCAAGCTTTCCCCTTCCTGTATCACCACATGCGAGATAGCCTGATGCAGGCTCCACTATTTCTATACCATAGTGTTCAAGCTTCCTGAGATTGTCCTGCGTGATCGGATTCTCATACATCCTTGTATTCATCGCTGGGAAGATCAGCTTTTTGCATGTAGATGCAAGAAATGTAGTGGTGAGCATATCGTCTGCTATGCCATTTGCTGCCTTCGCTATGAAGTCTGCCGATGCCGGTGCTACTACAAAAAGATCTGCTCTCTTCGCCAGAGACACATGCTCCACGGAAAACTCGAAGTTCCTGTCGAAGGTATCTACGAGGCACTTGTTTCCCGACAGTGTCTCGAAGGTGATCGGATTTATAAAATTGAGCGCGTTCTTCGTCATGATGACTGTCACGTCGGCTCCCTGCTTTTTTAAGAAGCTTACTACATCAGCTGCCTTATATGCAGCAATTGAACCTGTGACTCCTATGACTATGCATTTGTTTTTTAGCATCTTGTACCTCTTTTTTTAGGATATAGGGGTTAGGGGTTAGGGATTAGGGGATAGTAAGAGAAATCCCTATCCCCTATCCCCTATCCCCTCTCCCCTATCCACTTTCGCCAGCTTCTTCGACTGATCCTCTGCTATCAGCGCATCAAGTATCTCTGTCAGATCTCCGTTCATCACATCATCAAGCCTGTATATCGTAAGACCGATTCTATGATCAGTGACTCTGCCCTGCGGGAAATTGTATGTCCTGATCTTTTCTGAACGGTCGCCTGTCCCTATCTGCGAGAGCCTCTCGTCCTTTTCCTTTGCCTGCTGCTCCTGAAGCTTTAGATCATACAGCTTGGCACGGAGAAGGGCGAATGCCTTGTTTTTGTTCTGCAGCTGTGACTTCTCTGTCTGCGAGTAGATGACGATTCCTGTTGGGTAATGAGTGAGTCGCACGGCTGAATCCGTCGTATTGACACACTGCCCGCCGTTTCCTGATGCTCTCATGACATCGATTCTGATATCTTTTTCATCTATCTGCACATCCACATCCTCTGCCTCTGGCATTACGGCCACCGTTGCTGTGGATGTATGGATTCTGCCGCCCGATTCCGTGACTGGGACTCTCTGTACTCTGTGAACTCCCGATTCATACTTGAGAATTGAATAGGCTCCCTGTCCGCTGACTGAGAAGTTGACCTGCTTCATGCCGCCGATTCCTGTCTCCTCGCATTCGATGATCTCTGTATGCCAGCCTCTCGACTCTGCAAACTTCGTATACATCCTGTACAGATCCGATGCAAAAAGCGCTGCCTCGTCTCCTCCTGCACCGGCTCTGATCTCCATGATTACATCCTTCTCATCATTCGGGTCCTTCGGCAGGAGTAGGATCTTAAGCTTCTGCGAGAGGTCTTCTATACGCTCTTCTGCATCTGAGAGTTCTTCCTTGGCGAGCTCCCGCAGTTCTTCGTCCTTTTCTTCTTCCAGCACTGACAGGGCGTCTTCCTTATCTGCTTCTGCCTTCTTATACTCTGCGTATGTATCTACCAGCGGCTTCAGGGAATTGGCTTCCTTCATGAGCTTCTGGAACTGGGCGCCGTCCGAGGCAATTTCGGGCTGAGAGACTAAGTGCATTATCTCGTCGTAGCGCATCTGTAGATTTTCGATATTATCAAACATGATTACTCCTATTATATGAACAGAAATGTCGGGTTCAGACGACATAGCAGGTCCCTCACGGCACGCTCTCGCTTCTTCACCCTCTCATTCCTGCCTTAGCAACTTTGTTCAGACTGCCAATGCAGTTCTCATGTCTATGCATTGGTCTCATAATGTTGCCGCTATAACCCTGTCATTGCCACTATAATCCTTGATAATATGAAAATCTTCATATCCACAACTCCTTATTAAATTGATTACCTCAGCACCCTGATCATATCCGATTTCAAGATAGATCCGACCATCCGGATTCAGATAGTCCGGTGATTTTTCGATTATTTTTCTATAAAATTTCAGACCATCCGCCGAGCCATCCAGTGCTATACGCGGCTCATGGTCTTTTACTTCCGGCATCAGGGTTGGTATGACATCACTCCTGATGTATGGCGGATTACTGACTATGATATCATACTTATCCGCCTGTGGTAAAGCTCCATACAGATTTCCCTGAAAAAAGCGGACATTGGCCTGATTATCATATGCATTCTGCCGCGCAACTTCTAAAGCCTTTTCTGATATGTCGCATGCTGTGACGGATGCATCTGACAGCCTCGCTATGCTTATTGCTATGCAGCCGCTCCCGGTGCAGAGATCGAGTACCTTCAATGGTCCCTCATCTGCCAATCCAGGTATATTATCGTGTGCATCTCTGGATATTTCAATATCCTTAAGCACTTCTTCAACCAGCACTTCCGTATCCTGCCTCGGGCAGAGGACATTTTCATTCACATGGAACCTGAGCCCCATGAACTCTGTATATCCTACTATCTGCTGAAGCGGGATTCTCTTTTTTCTCAGAGAAATATACCCTCTGTACTTCTCCTCCACCTCTGCCGGCACTTCATCAGACATGCTTATCATCAGATGGCTGTAGTCAATGCCTGATGCCTCTTCTATCAGAAGCCTCGCATCGCCCCGTGCATCATCTATGCCAGCATCAGCCAGAATATTTTCTCCTTTTTCTAGTATATCACTATAATTCATAATTCCTGGTCATCCCCTTATCCCAAAAGATGAAAAAGGGACCCGTCCCCTTTTTCATCTTTTCATTGCTGAAGCTCATGATCCTGTAGGAATTTCTCCGGGTCGAAGACTGCGCGGACTGATGCGATGCCTACCTCTATCATTGAGTCGTCCGGCTCCTGTGTAGTAAGACGCTGTACCCAGAGTCCGGGCTGTGAGAGGATATTTACCAGACGATTCTCTGAGCGGCCTCCGATACGCAGGAATTCGTATGCTATCCCGGCAATCACGGGCATCAGAAGCAGACGGAAGAGAACCTTGAGGCCGACATTATCTGTCCTGATAAACATGAACAGTACCACGCTGATCAGGAAAACTATGAAGATAAAGCTTGTGCCGCATCTCTTGTGGAAACGGCTGCTTTTTCTTACATTCTCCACATTAAGCGGCATATCATGCTCTATACAGTTGATGCACTTGTGCTCCGCCCCGTGATACATGAAGGTCCGGTGGATATCCTCAGTCTTTCCGATGAGCCAGATGTACAGTAGAAATATCACTATCCTGATGATCCCTTCGAGCAGGATCACAAGCCACTTTACCTTTATCAGAGAAGACATCAGATCTGACAGAAACATCGGCAGGTACAGGAATACTGCTATCGCTATGACAAACGAGATCAGGAGTGTGACTCCCATCTCAGCCTTTTCCTGCGCAGGGCTTTTCTCTTTTTCCTTCTCTTTCTCATCCTCGTCCTCGAAATATGAGGCAGATTTGAAAAGAGTCCCTATACCTATGATAAGTGAATTGAAAAAAGAATAGACACCCCTGACTATCGGCGTCCTCTTCACCCACTCCGGCTCAGGAGTGATCTTTATATCGTCTGTATGTATCGTGCCGTCCTGCAGGCGTACCGCCACGGCTCCCTTTGCGCCGTTTAACATCTCGACACCTTCCATGACTGCCTGGCCGCCTATTCCGCTATATGCCATAAAACCTCTTTATATAAAAATAACCGGGGACGAATCCCCGGCCATAAAATCTTATTTATTGTCGATTCCGTACTTCTTATTGAACTTCTCGATACGACCACGGGCCTTATTGGCTTTCTGCTGGCCTGTATAGAACGGATGACACTTGGAGCAGATCTCGACGTGGATTGACTCCTTTGTAGAACCTGTAACGAATGTATTTCCGCAGTTGCAGGTAACTGTTGCCTGATAGTACTCAGGCTGAATAGATTTTCTCATCTTACACCTCACTACTTAAGCATATATGATAAAAGCATTCAATTGTACATCCCGAGGGGACTATCACGATCCCCAGCAACTATGTATTTATCACATCTAAAGAAACTTAATCAACAGCTACGATCTCACGCTTATTGTAAGTACCGCAGTTCTTGCAGACTCTATGTGGCATCATCAGCTGACCACACTTAGGACATGGAACAAGTGTCGGAGCAGCCATCTTCCAGTTAGCTCTTCTCTTGTCTCTTCTTCCTTTGGAAGACTTGTTCTTTGGGCAGATTGACATACGTTACACCTCCTTATTTTCTTACTTTGAGTTGCGCATAGTTCTACCCGCAACATTAAAGATTATACTTATTTGAATCTTGTTTGTCAACTAAAATATTTATCTATCCCATCCGCAATTCCTGTAACCATTTTCTGCTGATAGGATGAATCTTCCATATTCCTGTCATCCGACGGATTCGTCATGAATCCAAGCTCGATCAGTGTCATAGGCATCTTCGCCCAGTTAAATCCGGTCATGTCATCTCTTGGCTGATTACCGAGATTTTTCATCCCGGTCGCAGAGCAATAGGAGTCGAGAATATCTGTTGAAAGCCTTTTGCTGTCAGATGAATATCCTCCGACCCATCTGTTGGATGACGCAGGGTAAAGCATCATAGCCCCGTTGGCTGATGAACCGCCGGCTCCATTGGCATGAATTCTCAGGTAAATGTCTGCATCCTTGTCATTGGCAAACTGAGCCCGCTCGGCATTGCTTATATCCACATCATTCGAATCTCTCGTGAGATATACGGTATAGCCACGGTCCTCAAGAACCGGCTTCAGCTGCTGTGCTATCGTAAGCGTCAGCTGATACTCATAGACACCGGTTGTGGTTCCATGCGTCCCGCCTGTCACCTTCGCCTTCTTCGTATTGCTTCCCGGGCCGACCGGCTCTGTGGAAGTATTCGCGTGTGACTGATGTCCAGGATCTATGACAATTATATGCCCGTTACTCTGTGTCTGGTCAGCCTCTTCCGTAGAGGAATCCGTATCAGAACTGTCAGCATCATCTGTCAGATATTCGTCCTCTACTGACTGCTTCCTGAGCCTTTCCCTGATACGTTCAGCCCTTTCCGCTGCTTCCTGCTCCTTTTCCCTGGCAATCTGGTCAGACACATTTTTCTTTGCCTGCTTCTCAGCCTCCTCAAACTCTGCCCTCTTGTCTGCAATCTGCTTTTCTGCTCTGGCCTTCTCCTGAGCCTTCACACAGGAATGGATCATGCCAAAGCATACACAGGCTGCTGCAATAATCGCAGCGGTAAGAACTATTACAAGGATTCTCTTTTTCTTTGTGCTCTGCTCCATATTCTCCTTACTTTGCTGTAAGCCTTACGGTCTCTCTGGCGATGGCAAGCTCCTCGTTCGTAGGAATGACATATACGAGGACATTCGAATCGTCAGTTGAGATTTTCTTATCCTCACCATGTGTTTCGTCATTGATCCTGCTGTCAATCTTTACACCCATGAATCCGAGGTATCTGCAGATCTCCTCACGCACATAGCCGTTATTCTCTCCGACTCCTGCTGTGAATGCGATGAGGTCCACTCCGTTCATGGCTGCGGTGTATGCTCCGATGTACTTTGCTACTCTGTAGACAAACATATCTACTGCAAGCTTTGCTCTCTTATTTCCCTTGTCCTGTGCTTCAAGAAGGTCTCTGAAGTCTGAAGAAACTCCTGAGATGCCGAGCACTCCTGACTTCTTATTCAGAAGGTTCATGACTCCGTCGAAGTCGAGTCCTTCCTTCTTTGCGATATACTCTACTGCTGTCGGATCGATGTCTCCCGAACGGGTTCCCATCACAAGACCCTCAAGCGGTGAAAGTCCCATTGATGTATCAACTGACTTACCATTATGAACAGCTGAAACAGATGCCCCGTTTCCAAGGTGGCATACGATTATCTTGGAATTGTTCAGGTCTATTCCTGCCACTTCTGCGGCTCTTTTGCTCACGAAGCTGTGTGAGGTTCCGTGGAATCCATAGCGTCTCACGCCGTACTTCTCATAGCACTCATATGGTACCGCGTACATATATGCCTTCTGTGGCATCGTCTGATGGAATGCTGTATCGAAGACACCTACCATCGGTACTCCCGGCATCAGCTCACGGCAGGCATTTATTCCTATGATATTTGCAGGGTTATGAAGTGGTGCAAGCTCATTACACTCCTCTACCTTCGCAAGCATCTCATCTGTGATGACTGCACTCTCTGTAAACTTCTCACCGCCATGTACGATACGGTGTCCAACTGCTCCGATCTCATCAAGGCTCTTCAATACACCGTTCTTAGGATCAACAAGTGCATCCAGCACCATCCTGACTGCTTCCTTGTGTGTCGGCATATCTGACTCTGTGATGATCTTCTCTGATCCGGCCGGCTGATATACGAGTCTTCCGTCGATTCCGATCCTCTCGCAGAGGCCCTTTGCCAGAACCTTCTCAGACTCTGAATCAATGACCTGGTACTTGAGTGATGAGCTTCCGCAGTTGATAACTAAAACCTTCATTTGTTTATCTCCTTATTTTTCTCTTGTGAAAAAAATTTCACAGCTTTTTCATTATACAACTGTAGGAAAAATTCTTCAAGAATGATATACTTTTTTCAGACAGAGGGACGGTTCCACTGTCTTTTTAAGTAAACAATTTTGACTAAAGAGACATGGAAATCGTCCCCTTGTCTTATGAAAGGTATTCAATGGTCAGAGCTGGCATCGTAGCAGAATTTAACCCGTTTCATACAGGGCACAGATATATAATCGATTATGCAGAAAATAAGCTCCACGCTGATTCTGTCGTCATTGCCCTCGGTCACGAATTCACTCAGCGTGGCGGCATCGCTATCATCGACAGATACACCCGTGCGAAATGTGCCATTGATGCGGGTGCTGACCTCGTGGTCGGAATGCCTGTCATCGCTTCATGTGCCAGTGCAGAAATATTTGCGGAGTGCGGAGTCTGCCTGCTACATGAGTGCGGATGCAACAAAATCGTGTGCGGATATGAAGGGGCTGCGTCAACCCCCGACACCCTGGCTAGGGACCAGGTGCCCTATGATAGCGCTCTTATCGGAAAAATAGCTGAGATTCTAATTGAAGAACCTTTTCTCTATAAACAAATACTCAAGGATAATCTCCGTGCCGGTAAAAGCTTTCCAAAAGCAAGGGAGCTGGCTCTTACTGAATATTTCTCCACTAATGCCATTTCAACGGTTACAGGCTTTGAAAAAAATATTGTCTGCGATGATGACAATTCAAAAAGCTTTATAAGAAATAAGATCAGCGGCCTCGTCTCCAACCCCAATAATATCCTTGCCATCGAATACCAGAAGGCCATCATCAGACATGGCTTCGATATGGAACTCATCCCTGTCAGAAGACAAGGGACCGGATATAACGACAGTACTAATGACGGTGATTATGTCTCAGCCTCATTTATCCGCCATGCAATAGATGAAGGTGATTTTTCCAGAATAGAAAAGCACCTGACACCATATTCGTATCAGGCACTAAAAGATACATATGACAGAAAACTGCTGCTCGCAGATGATGATCTGAGTCTGCCACTGCATCTGGCACTACTAAGCAATCATTATACAGATGATTCAGAAAGGCCAGGCAATGCCTCTCCTGCTCAAAATAAAACAAATCACAGATACAGCAAATATCTTGACGTCTCAGATGATCTATCAGACCGCATCACGAATCTGCTGCCGCAGTACACCGGATTTGAAAGCTTCACAGATCTTATCAGGAACAAGAGTCTTACCGCATCCCGCATCAGACGCTCTCTGATACACATATTGACTGGCATCACAGATGTTGATCTTGAATCACTTCGGGCATCAGAGCTCGTACCATACCTATGGATTCTGTCAGCATCACGGACCGGCTTCTCAATGCTCGGAGACATCAGGAAGAAATCCTCTGTTCCGCTCTTTATGTCCATAAATGAACTAAAAGATGAAAAAGGGGACGGGTCCCTTTTTCATCTCGATATGAGCGCACTTGAACTGGTAAGAGCATTGCGGATCAATAAGAGCAGAATGATGATTCCGAACGAATACCAAAGAAAGGTATGTACCTGATACAAGTGGCGCACCATAGTTTACAGATTTGAATATCCCATCAGGTATTCGTCTACCTCACGGGCGCACTTGCGGCCCTCGGCTATGGCCTTGACTACGAGTGACTGGCCGGTATGCATGTCGCCGGCTGTGAATACCTTGTCGACTGAGGTGGCGTGGCTGCCGTTCTGCCCCTCAACATTTGTACGCTTGTCAAGAGCTACCTTGAAGGCATCGGTCACATACTTCTCTGAGCCGAGGAAGCCTGCTGCTATGAGGACCAGCTGGCAAGGCACCTCCTTTTCAGAGCCTTCGATCTGGACCATATTCAGACGTCCTGTCTTCTCATCCTTCTTTGCCTCGAGTGATACAAGAACTACTGACTTCAGATTACCCTTCTTATCCTTCTTGTATTCCTTTACCGTGGTCTGATAGATTCGTGGGTCGTGTCCAAATACTGCTATTGCCTCCTCCTGGCCATAGTCAGTCTTTAAGACTCTCGGCCATTCCGGCCAGCTGTTCTGAGGAGTTCTCTCGACCGGTGGCTCAGGCATCATCTCAAGCTGTGTCACAGACTTTGCACCATGTCTCATGCAGGTTCCGACACAGTCATTACCAGTATCTCCACCGCCAATTACTATGACATCCTTTCCCTTTGCTGAGATAAAATCACCCTGAGGGATCGCATTTTCATCAAGTGCCCTGGTCGTAGATGTAAGAAAATCTACCGCGAAATATACACCATTTGCCTCACGTCCCGGTGCTGAAATATCACGAGGATGTGATGCACCGCAGCAGAGAACTACAGCATCATAGTCCTTGATCAGATCAGCCGCCTTCACACCATTTCCTGCATCAGCATTCGTGACAAAAGTAATACCTTCATCTTCCATGACACCGACCTTGCGGTCGATCACCTTTTTCTCAAGCTTCATATTCGGAATGCCGTATCTTAAGAGGCCTCCGATCTTGTCATGGCGCTCATAAACAGTGACCAGGTGGCCTCTCTGGTTCAGCTGGTCTGCGACTGCAAGTCCTGAAGGCCCGCTTCCGATGACAGCTACCTTCTTCCCGGTACGAACCTTCGGCGGACGTGCCTTTGCGAGACCATGCTCATAGGCATACTCGATTATCGCATGCTCATTTTCCTTCGTGGAAACAGGCTCGGAATGAAGTCCGTTCGTGCAGGCCTTCTCACAGAGTGCCGGGCACACACGGCTCGTAAACTCAGGGAAATTGCTTGTCTTGTGAAGCCTGATATATGCCTGCTCGTAGTTGCCATGATATACGAGATCATTCCACTCAGGGACCAGGTTATTCAGCGGGCATCCTGAAGTCATGCCGGCAATATTGCAGCCGTACTGGCAGAACGGAACTCCGCAGTCCATACATCTGGCTCCCTGAAGAGACTGCTTCTCTTCTGAGAGGTATGTATGGAACTCATGAAAATCCTTTATCCTTTCCTTTGGAGAAAGGGCCTTTGATTCTTCTCTTTTGTAATCTAAAAATCCTGTTGGCTTACCCATTTTATTCCTTTCCTAGATAGGGGATAGGATATAGGGGATAGGGGATAGGGACTGCCTGGTCCCTAAATCCTGACCCCTAACCCCTAACCCCTATTTTAACATCGCTCTGACCTGTAACAGCCCTGAAAGCCTCCATCTGGGCGGCCTCAGATGAGAGTCCCTTTTCTTCCATCCATGCGATGGACTGCTGCATCTTCTTGAAGTCATGCGGTACGACCTTCTTGAACTTCGGCAGATATTCTGCGAAGTGATCGTAGATCTCTTTTCCTTTTTCAGAGCCGGTCACTGAAACATGCTCTGCAATAAGCTCTTTGAGCTCCTGTACATCGTACTTGTCTGTTACCTGCTCGAGGCTTACCATGCTCTGGTTCAGTCTCTTGTACAGGGTAGCATCCTCATCGAGAACGTATGCGATTCCACCGCTCATACCGGCTGCGAAGTTCTTTCCGGTTCGTCCGAGGATGACTGCTGTTCCGCCTGTCATGTACTCGCATCCGTGGTCACCGACACCTTCTACAACTGCCGTAGCACCTGAGTTTCTGACGAGGAATCTCTCGCCTGCGACACCTGAAATAAATGCCTTACCACTTGTGGCACCGTAGAGAGCTACGTTTCCGATTACGATATTTTCATCTGCCGGAATCTTCGATCCCTTCGGCGGGTAGACGATCAGCTTACCACCTGAGAGTCCTTTTCCGAAATAGTCATTCGAATCTCCGACCAGCTCAAGTGTAAGCCCCTTCGGGATAAATGCTCCGAAACTCTGTCCGCCTGCACCCTTACAGTGAACGGTGTAGGTATCATCAGGAAGCGACTCATTGAATTTTCTCGTGATCCGTGAACCGAAGAGGGTCCCGAAAGCACGGTCGGTATTCTTTACATCTACATCTATCGACTTCTTCTCGCCAGGCTCGATGTCGAGAGGCAGCTTCTTTAAGAGTACCTTTTCATCAAGAGTATCCTTGAGCTTGAAGTCGTACTCATTCTTCTTGTCATAATGAACAGGCTTCATATCTCTGACAAATGGATTGTCGAGGACATTTGAGAGATCTACCTTGGCATACTTCGGATGCTTTCCGTCTGTCACGTTCTCGCGGGCTTCAAGCAGGTCACTTCTGCCGACAAGTTCATCTATTGTTCTGATTCCAAGCTTTGCCATGATCTCACGGAGATCCTCTGCTATGAATTTCATGAAGTTCACGACATACTCAGGCTTTCCTGCGAATCTCTTACGAAGCTCAGGGTTCTGTGTTGCGATTCCTACAGGACAGGTATCCTTGTTGCAGACACGCATCATGACACATCCCATCGTTACAAGCGGTGCTGTAGCAAATCCGTACTCTTCTGCACCGAGCATTGCAGCGATTGCTACGTCACGGCCTGTCATGAGCTTACCATCGGTCTCGATGATCACTTTTTCACGGAGGCCATTTCTGATAAGTGTCTGATGAGCCTCGGCGACTCCAAGCTCCCAAGGCATTCCGGCATTGTGGATTGATGAAAGCGGTGCAGCACCTGTACCACCATCATGACCTGAGATAAGGATTACCTGTGCTCCTGCCTTTGCGACACCAGAGGCTACGGTTCCGACACCTGCCTCAGATACGAGCTTTACGGAAATACGTGCATTATCATTTGCGTTCTTCAGATCATAGATAAGCTCTGCTAAGTCCTCGATCGAATAGATATCGTGATGAGGCGGTGGAGAGATAAGCGATACACCTGGTGTTGACAGCCTTGTCTTCGCAATCCACGGATATACCTTCTTTCCTGGAAGGTGTCCGCCTTCACCAGGCTTGGCTCCCTGTGCCATCTTGATCTGAATCTCCTGTGCAGAATTCAGATATACAGATGTCACGCCGAAACGTCCGCTTGCTACCTGCTTTATCGCTGAGCAGCGGTTCAGTCCATCTGCACCTACTGTCAGGCGGTCTTCCTCCTCACCGCCTTCACCGGTATTTGACTTGCCGTGGATCATGTTCATGGCGATAGCGAGTGTCTCATGGGCTTCACGGGAAATAGAACCGTAGCTCATTGCACCTGTCTTGAACCTTCTCATGATCGAGCTTGCAGGCTCTACCTCTGAAAGAGGAATTCCCTTCTTCGGATATCTGAAATCAAGGAGTCCGCGAAGATTCTTGACACTGTCTTCTCTTTCCACCTCGTCCTCATACTGCTTGAACAGCTGATAATCTCCAGTCCAGGTGGATTTCTGGAGGAGATGGATCGTATTCGGATTGTACAGATGCTCTTCTTTTCCTGAACGCATCTTGTGATAGCCGCTTGAATCAAGAGTAGTATCTTCTCTGAGTTCAAGTGGATCGAAAGCCTTGTCATGACGATACTCTACATCCTTTGCAATATCGTCAAGAGTGATTCCGCCGATAGGTGAAGTCGTTCCTGTGAAATATCTGTCGATCACAGAACGATCGATTCCCACAGCCTCGAAGATCTTGGCACCCTGATATGACTGGATGGTTGAGATTCCCATCTTGGAAGCTATCTTTACAATACCTGAAAGAATGGCATCATCATAAGCTTTGCAGGCTGCGTAGTAATCCTTCTTGAGGGTTCCTTCCTCTATCAGCTGGTGGATACTCTCATGTGCCAGATAAGGATTGATGGCCGATGCACCGAAGCCCAGGAGAGTTGCGAAATGATGTACATTTCTTGGCTCACCGCTTTCAAGCACGAGTGAGAGACGGGTTCTCTTCTTCGTTCGTACCAGATGCTGCTGGAGCGCTGATACTGCAAGGAGTGAAGGGATTGCCACATGGTTCTCATCCACGCCTCTGTCGCTAAGGATCAGGATATTTGCACGGTCTCTGTATGCTCTGTCTGCCTCTACGAAAAGATGCTCGATAGCCTTCTCGAGAGACGTGTTCTTGTAATATGTAATAGGTATTGTCTCTACCTTGAATCCCGGTCTGTCCATATACCTGATGCGGAGAAGATCTGTATCAGAAAGGATCGGATGATTGATTCTCAGGAGATTACAGTTCCTGGCGTCTTCCTTCAGCACGTTTCCCGCAGTTCCGAGGAAAATTGTGGTGGAAGTAACTATTTTTTCTCTTATCGAATCGATAGGCGGGTTCGTAACCTGTGCGAACAGCTGCTTGAAATAGTCGAACAGCGGCCTGTGCTGATTCGAAAGCACTGCAAGCGGAGTATCAACTCCCATTGCTCCGATCGACTCGGTTCCGTTCTCTGCCATCGGCATGATGCCCTCACGGACATCTTCATATGAATAGCCAAAGGCCTTCAGGAGCCTCTGTCTGTCAGACTTACTATTCTCAGGCACCGGTCTGTTCGGGATAGGTACATCTGAGAGATTTACGAGATTCTGGTCAAGCCACTCACCGAATGGATGGCGGGAAGCGTACATATCCTTTACTTCCTTGTCATCGATGAGTCTCTTCTGCTTCGTATCTACGAGAAGCATTCTGCCCGGCATCAGACGATCCTTCTTTACTATATGGCTCTCATCTACAGGAAGCACACCGACCTCTGATGACAGGATCAGGTAATCATCGTCTGTCACATAGTATCTCGATGGACGCAGGCCGTTACGGTCGAGGACTGCTCCCATGATATCTCCATCTGAGAAAATGATAGATGCAGGTCCGTCCCAAGGCTCCATCATCGTTGCATAATACTCGTAGAAATCCTTTCTCTTCTCATCCATTGCACGGTTATTCGCCCATGGTTCAGGGATCGTGATCATGACTGCAAGAGGAAGCGGCATACCGTTCATCATCAGGAACTCGAGGGTATTATCAAGCATGGCTGAATCCGAACCATTCGCATTTACGACCGGTATGATCTTCGACATATCCTCCTCGAGATACTCTGAGTACATCGTCTCCTCACGGGAGAGCATCTTGTCCGCATTTCCCTTGATGGTATTGATCTCACCGTTATGCACGATGTATCTGTTCGGATGGGCACGCTCCCAGCTCGGGTTCGTATTCGTTGAGAAACGTGAATGTACGATGGCGATCGCTACCTCATAATCAGGGTCTGTGAGATCACCATAGAAGGTACGCAGCTGGTTCACGAGCATCATGCCCTTATATACGATGGTTCTCGATGAAAGTGAGGCTACATACGCACTCTCTTCACATGTCTGCTCGAATACACGGCGGACTACATAGAGCTTCCTGTCGAACGGCAGTCCCTTCTCGACTCCCTCAGGTCTTCCTACGAATGCCTGTGCCATATATGGCATGGTGGACTTCGCAAGGTCTCCGAGGATCCCGGTCTTCACCGGGACATCTCTCCAGCCAAGGAACGGCACGCCTTCCTTCTCGGCTATGATCTCAAAC
The DNA here is from genome assembly GCA_900315505.1 of uncultured Lachnospiraceae bacterium. Lineage (GTDB taxonomy): Bacteria > Bacillota > Clostridia > Lachnospirales > Lachnospiraceae > Weimeria. Next base: position 192,340 of record OMZG01000001.1, on the reverse strand, counting down.
ATCTTCTGGACACGCTTACGCTGAAGCTCCTCTGTCGGCAGGAAAAACATTCCTACTCCGTAGTCGCCTTCCTCCTTAAGCTCGATGCCGATCTCTGCTGCTGCCTTTTTGAAAAATTTATGCGAGATCTGAAGCAGGATTCCTACTCCGTCACCTGTGGTGCCGCTTGCATCTTTTCCGGCTCTGTGCTCAAGGTTTTCTACAATCTTTAATGCATCGGATACGGTCTTGTGAGTCCTTATCCCTTTGATGCTTACGACTGCTCCGATTCCGCAGCTGTCATGCTCGAACTGTGGATCATAGAGGCCTTCCGGCTTTGCGAGCCTTTCTTCTCCTGGATTTGCCATAACTTTTCCTTTCCATTGTTGTCAGACAATTCAAATAGTTTGACAATTTATTTTCAGCAAGAAAAAAAGGAGACGTCAAGCAAGACACTTAGAAAGTGCCACTTTGAAGTCCCCATTGACTTTCTGCTGTTCAATTGTTCTTATTCTAATCACAAAGCGCGATGATGTCAACTGTGTACGTGAAAAAATGCATTATCGGCTCATTGCGTGCTCTATTTTAATGATTTATTTTGCCAGATATGCCATCACACCGGCTACGGTCTTTCCGTCCTGTATCTTACCTGCGTACATCTGCTCTTTGATCCAGTCGGGATCATACTCCTGTATATCTATATCCTCATCCGGATCAAGATGCTGGCCGCTTGTCTTCTCTACATCCTGTGCCAGATATACGTCTACGAATTCATTGCAGAATGCGACCGTGGTCTTAAGTGCCAGGAGCTTTGACCAGTTATCGGATGTATAACCTGTCTCCTCCGAGAGCTCTCTCTGGGCCGTGATTAGAGTATCCTCTGTCAGTGAATCACGCTTTCCTGCCGGGAGTTCAAGTGTATAACGATCCAGCGCCGGGCGGTACTGGCGGACGAGCACTATCTTTCCTTCTTTTGTCACCGGTACCACGCAGGCTGCTCCCATCGGATGTTCCACGAAGTCCCATTTCTCTACCCTGCCATCCGGCAGCTGTATATCATCCTGATATACATTTATCACAGCACCGGTATATACCTTGTGTATGCCTATTCTCTCCGGGTGTTCTGACATTTTCTTTTTTCCTTTCGTCATTTCGCAGTGCATTCGCATTAAAAAAGAGAAGGACCTGCATCCTTCTCTGATTCTATCCCTTAACTGATGTAGCTAAGAAACATTAGCCAGCCTTAGTTGTACTTACGCTTTCTGGCAGCCTCAGACTTCTTCTTGCGTCTGACGCTTGGCTTCTCATAGTGCTCTCTCTTGCGGATCTCCTGCTGGATACCTGCCTTAGCACAGTTACGCTTGAATCTGCGAAGTGCACTGTCTAATGATTCGTTCTCTTTAACGATAACGCTTGCCACTCTTGCTCTACCTCCCTCCAGTGTTGGGATTGTGAAAACTCACGCAACTGATATTTTACCACTTACAGGAGATATGTCAAGCTTTTTTTCAATTTTCACGCGTATTCAGTCTGTCAGTGGAAGGAATCCCACAACTGCCAATATACTAAGAATCTTCAGAAGAATATTCTGCCTGGTATCAGTGACTAAGATAGGTCACTTCATCCTTAAGCTCCTGAGGTACCTCTATGCCTTCCTTCTCGAAACGCTTAATAGTAAGCGCGATGATACGGCGATCCCTGGCCTCATGATTATTGAAGCGCTCGATATATGGCTTGTACTGCGGATTATCCGACAGCAGCTCCTTTGCCTTGCCTGAGAACGGGCAGTACTTAGCGAGGATCTCACGCGCGTTCTTAAGAAGACGCAGTGAACCGTTGCTCTCGAACCTGATATAATCAGTGTAATCAGCCACAAATACAGCCTTGTAATTATTATTATGCTTCTTCAGCTCGCTCTTGATCTTCTCCTTGATATCTGCAGTTATCATGGAATTCTTCTTGTAGAACTGGAGATAATCCGTGTACTCAGCCGTAAGTGAAGGGTCCCTCATGTCGTTCCAGTGGACTCCCTGCTCGGTCTTGCACATCTCCCAGCGGAACTCTCCGCACAGCTTTGTCATGGCTGTAGGAATATCTTCTGACATGATGACAGGCACGAGGACTCTCGCACTCGACTGCCTCTTTTTTCCTTCGATCTCCTGCCAGAGTGCAAATCTCGAGCCCATGACAGGCATCAGGATGAAGTTCGGACGGAACTCCCTGTGAATTGGCAGCTGGGTGATATTCTGATCAGGATTCGAGTAGATATCATTTCTGTAAAAAATGCTGAAATCCCTGTCTGTTAACTGATTCAGCTCTTCATTTATCCTGTCTGCGTGCAGATAGCCTCTCTCCATAGAACCGATGACATTTACATCATCGAATACAGGCTCGAAAACACTGATACGTCCGAAGGTCATTCGGTTACCCAGAATAAACATATTCGACAATTCGAAATGGAGTCTGTTTCTTGCGCTGTTCAGAAGCTTCTTTTCCTGCTCGGCGGTGATATCACCATTATTCTTCTGCTCACGCAGGTATGCAGGATAATCCATATCGAATTCGTTTCTCGACGGTTCCTCCTGGAGTGAATATATCCTGTACAGCCATTCATAAGCACACATCACATGGCCCTTAGGATCAGGTCTGTAGGATGAGGCAAAGCCATACAGAGTCTGCAGCTCCTCCTGTGTCACGAGCGTCTCATCGAGTAGCCCGAACATAAGGAACAGCTTGACATATATAGGGATATTTCTTTCCTTGATTGACTGCATGAGAACTGCCTCATACAGCGGATAAAATGCATTTGACAGACGGCGTCTGATCTTTCTGATATCATCAGAAATACCGTAGCGGTCACTTATCGACTTATACTCCTGCATTGCCTCACGGATCTCTGTGGTCTGATCTGCCGGAAGCTTCGAATATAGGAGTATCCTGTCAAAAAGCCCCGTAAGCGAGGACAGATCCTCTCCGCCTCCTGATGCCAGAGCGGTCTTCTTCGAGCTGAGCGCCGAAAAAACCATCATGAATTCTGTTGAGGCAGTCTTCAGATCCTTCCTGTATTTCTCAACCTCTGAAATCTTCGAACGGACATCCTTTATGAAGTCAACTGCCATACCCGTAAGGCCTATCGAGAGGCCCGAACGGTTCGTAAGCAGCTCATCCTTTTTATTTTCAAGCGAAATAAGACTCTTGATGAAATTGACTCTCCAACCGTCAATACCTGTGTCCTCTGGCGGCTTTGGAAAGGATGACAGTGCCGAATAGTCATTTATCGGATCACCGGTCTTCCTGCACAGATCAGGATAAGCCTGGAGTCTGCTCATCACAGCCGAGTACTGTGCCTTCGCCGCCTCAAGAAGCTCAAGAAGGGCGTTGTATGACTTATGAGCATTACGCACAGCCTGCTGGGTCATGGTCGGGGCAAGCTTTGCATACTCTGTGAAAATAGATTCAAGCCCCTCATCTGCGGTATATGGACAGGCGTATGTAGCGCAGTCGGTCTTCACCCTGTAATCACAGCCATACACCTCTCCCGGTCCCACTCCGAGTCCCAGAATACTACCCGGTGACATTGATACAGTGACATCGCTTATCACTACCTCTACCGATCCTTTGATCAGGATCAGCAGAGAGTCAGCTGTATCTGTTCCCTTTAATATCACGGACCCTGCGGTCCAGTTCGTAAGCCCCGCCATCTGTTCTCCTTATATTTACTGAATCTGGCCTTCAAGTACCTTCTCTGCTTCTGCTATTGCATCAGGAATCTTCGATGCATCCTTTCCTCCGGCCTGAGCCATCTGCGGACGTCCACCGCCGCCGCCACCAACGATCTGTGCGACTGCCTTAATCAGATTGCCTGCATGAGCACCCTTCTTCACTGCTGCATCCGTAGCCATTGACAGAAGTGCTACCTTGCCATCATTATCGGAAGCAAGGAAGATAACACCGTCCCCGAGCTTATCCTTGATCTGGTCGCCGACATTACGCAGGTCATTGCCTCCGACTCCCTTAAGAGCCTTTGCATAGAACCTCACGCCCTTAATCTCCTTCGTATCTGCATCTATGTCTCCGAGTGCATCCTTGGCAGCGTTGCTCTTCAGCGACTCATTCTCACTCTTCAGAGCCTTTATTTCATTCTGGAGTGACTCTACCTTTGCTACTGCACCATTCAGAGGAGTCTTCAATGCGGCAAGAACCTCATTCAGCTTATCCTCCATATCCTTGTAATAGGTCAGGATGTTGTCAGATGTCAGTGCTGTGATACGTCTCACACCGCTTGATACACCTGTCTCTGAGAGGATCTTGATCGCACCGATCTCAGATGTATTTTTCACATGGGTACCACCACAGAGCTCTGTAGAATAGTCTCCCATCTTTACGACTCTTACCTTCTCGCCGTACTTCTCGCCAAAGAGTGCCATTGCACCTGTCTTCTTAGCATCCTCAAGGCTCATGACCTCTGTCACTACATCGACACCTGCATGGATACGCTCATTGACAAGCCTCTCGACCTCTGACAGCTCATCAGGTGTGAGCGCTGAGAAATGTGTGAAGTCGAAGCGGAGCTCCTTGTCATCCTGATATGAACCAGCCTGCTGCACGTGCTCGCCAAGTACATCACGGAGTGCCCTCTGAAGCAGATGTGTAGCCGAGTGGTTGCGGCAGATGAGTGCTCTTCTGTCAGCATCTACAGAAAGCTCCACAGGCTCCTCCTGGGAAACATATCCATCTGAGACGTATCCCACATGGCCTACCCTTCCACCGAGAAGGCGGATGGTATCTGTAACTGTAAATACACCATTATCCGTGCGGATCTCACCGGTATCTCCGACCTGTCCACCCATTGTGCCATAGAATGGTGTCACATCTGTAATGATGGTTCCCTTATCTCCATTGGAAAGGGATGTCACGATCTCGCCGTACTTGTCTTCAGCAGGATTGACCTCTGTGGTCATGCAGGTGATCTTCGCTGTGGTATGAAGAGTATCGTATCCTACGAACTCTGTTGTAAGAGTCTTGTCGATATCATCATATACTGTAGCAGCCTTGCCCATGTAGTTTGATGTCTTACGGGCATCACGGGCCTTCTGCCTCTGCTCATCCATTGCAGCCCTGAATCCGTCCATATCTACCGAGAAGCCCTTCTCCTCAAGGATCTCATTAGTCAGGTCTACAGGGAAGCCATATGTATCATAGAGCCTGAATGCATCCTTTCCTGCAAGGGTCTTCTCGCCCTTCTTAGCGAGATCATCCTCAAGGTCTGAAAGGATTGCAAGTCCCTGATCGATAGTAGCATTGAACTTGTGCTCTTCTTCTGTCAGGACTCTCTTGATGAATTCCTGCTTCTCGAGAAGCTCAGGATATCCGTCATGGCTCTCCCTGATCACCACATCTGCGAGCTTACCCATGAACTCGCCCTTGATGCCAAGCATTCTGCCATGACGGGCTGCACGTCTGATCAGACGTCTCAGCACATATCCACGTCCCTCGTTCGAAGGAAGGATACCGTCACTGATCATGAATGTAGTGGATCTGATATGATCTGTGATGAGTCTGATAGACACATCATCCTTGTCATTAGTCTCGTATGTCTTTCCTGAAAGCGCACAGACTGCATCACGGATAGCCTTCATCGTATCGATATCGAATACTGAATCGACATCCTGCATGATGACTGCAAGTCTCTCGAGTCCCATTCCGGTATCGATATTCTTCTGCTTAAGCTCAGAATAATTGCCATGACCGTCATTGTAGAACTGTGTGAATACATTGTTCCACACCTCCATGAAACGGTCGCCTTCGCCGCCCATGACATCCTCCGGTCCATTGCCATGCTGAGGTCCTCTGTCGTAATAGATCTCTGAGCACGGTCCACACGGTCCTGCGCCATGCTCCCAGAAATTGTCACACTCGCCGGTCTTCGGATCACGGTAGAATCTGTATATTTTCTCTGCAGGCACTCCGATCTCCTTGTTCCAGATCTCGAATGCCTCATCATCCTCACCATATATCGACGGATAGAGCCTCTCCGGGTCGAGCTTCAGTACCTGTGTCAGGAACTCCCATGACCAGTGGATGGCTTCTCTCTTGAAATAATCACCGAAGGAGAAATTTCCGAGCATCTCGAAGAAGGTCAGATGCCTTGCGGTCTTTCCTACATTCTCTATATCTCCTGTACGCACGCATTTCTGGCAGGTGGTGACTCTGCGCCTTGGCGGTATCTCCTGGCCTGTGAAGTATGGCTTCAGCGGTGCCATTCCTGCATTTATCAGAAGAAGCGAATCATCATTGTGTGGTACAAGTGAAAAGCTCTTCATTACGAGATGTCCCTTGCTCTCGAAGAAATCCAGATACATTCTTCTGAGCTCATTTACTCCGTATTTCATGGTATTATTTCTCCTTAACTTTTGGGAATGACGGCACGTCATCCCCTCTTTATTTCCAATCAGATATTATACACTTAAAACGATACATATGTCAAAAAATGTCAGACGTGCATAGGATTATTCTACATTAAAAATGATATTGTCCCGGTCGATATCCACTATCTTATCCTTAAACCGTGCCATCTGCGGGCGACGCTTGAAGTGCTGTATTACTGAGTAGTCCTCCCAGCAGTGCATCGGGAATACGAGGTCACAGTCGACATTCTCGACGAAATAATCTATACCGGCATAGGCGCCGTCTCCCATCCGCGGGTCAAGCACCACGAATCCGACATCTATATGCTTATGCTCAAGACGCTTGATCTGCTTCTTATAGCCTCCGCCGTATATGTCCGAATACATAGGGTTGCCCTCCTCATCGACATTCCACATCGACAGATCTCCGGCATGGTAGATCCTGAGGCCATCAGTCTCCACGACAAAGGCCACTCCCACATCAGTACTCAGAAGCGTTTTCACCTTCATATCATCGATCTCATATTCGCTCGCCGGACTTACGAATTTTATCTGCTTACGGATCTCCGGATCATATCCGTTTCTGATCAGATAATTCTTTCCGAGTCTGATATCCTTTGAAAAAATATAGTGCACATCATCCCGGTTCTCTGCCCACCTCAGCACATCGAGTGAGAAATGATCCTTGTGCGAATGCGATGCAAATACATAAACCGGCTTCTCTGCTGAGAACACCGGCTCCTTACCGTGAAAGGTCACGTCATTGTATGTGCAGGCCGGAAAATAATCAAACACCAGCTGCCTTGTATCTGTCTCAACCACGAATGAACTGTGGTGAATGAATGTAACGCGAAGCATATTTTCTCCTTAGAAAAATTTATTTCCTTTTCGCTTTCTTTTCCTTTGCTACTCCGCCATACGAGCCCTTCTTATAATACTTGGAGGCATATTCGAAGCACTTCGATATCACGGCTGAATTGTTCTCGTGCTTCACCTGATCCGTGTACCTCACAATGAAGTCATCAAGCTTCTTCATGTACTCCTCTTCATGAATCTCGCCGTCTGCCACCTCCGAGAGCCCCTTCTCCCAGCTGGCTGTGAGGGTGGGATTGAGCATCGGACGGATAGAATACCCTACTACATAGTAGATCATCTCACCTGTCAGTGTAGGGGTGATGACCTGGGTCTTCTTATTTAGCGAGAGGTACCTGTTCTTCACCAGCTTCTCAAGGATACCTGCACGGGTTGCTGAGGTTCCGATTCCGTTCGACCTGATCTGCTCACGAAGCTCGTCGTCCTCGATCAGGGAACCGGCATTTTCCATCGCAAGTATCATTGAGCCTGAGGTGTAACGCTTCGGTGGAGAAGTCTCACCTTCCTTGATTTCAAGAGAATGAATCTGTAAACTGTCACCCTTCTTTATATTTGCCAGGAATTCATTCTCTGACGTGGAATCATCCTTTTTATCCTTGAAAAAAGAATACTTCATTACTTTTAAGTATCCTTCTTTTGCCAGATACTTGTCGTTTGCGTAGAAGTGTTCCTGATACTTCGTCGCCTCTGCATCACTAACTCCTATCCCCTGACCCCTATCTCCTCTCACCTCAGATACCGCCTCCACTGCCGTCTTCTTATACACCGCCTGCGGGAAAAATATGGCAAGAAACCTTCTCGCTATCGTCTCATAGACTCTCTGCTCCGTAGGATTCAGTCCCTTCAGCGCCGAAAGCCCCTGCCCGGTAGGAATGATAGCATAGTGGTCGGTAATCTTCTTATCATCCGTATATCTGGTATTCCCGATATTCTTATATGTGCCGCTGGTCAGAATCTCGTCACAGAATGGCTTGAAGATCGGGAGTGTCTGTAGTCCACGGATGTTTTTATCTATTTCCTTAGCTATGGCAGATGAGAGCACACGCGCATCTGTACGCGGATATGTCACAAGCTTCTTTTCGTACAGGGACTGGATGATATTCAGAGTCTGGTCGGGAGATATTTTGAAAAATTTAGATGCGTCATTCTGGATTTCTGCAAGATTGTAGAGAAGTGGCGGATTCTTTTTTTCATCCTTCTTCTGAACCGAAATGACCGTGAGTTCCAGATCTGAATCTGCCTTATCCTGATCCTTGAGCGAATCCTTGCCTGTCAGGCCCTGTGAGAGTTCAAAGGCATCTTTTCTCTCTTTGAAACCATTCTCCTTGTAGAGAAGTGGTGAATTGAAATACTTCGATTCCTTGTGACTCCTCCATTCGAAGGTGAGGCCGTCCTTATCGTCCTTGCCGGTATAGGCTAAGAGCCTGTAGAAGGGGGTCTTCACAAACTGCCTGATCTCTATCTCACGTTTCACGACCATGCCAAGCACACAGGTCATAACACGTCCGACAGCGATCACCTGATATCTCGTATTTAGAAAATGAGCCATCTGATTCCCGTACTTAAGCGTCAGGAGCCTGGAAAAATTAATTCCCATCAGATAATCCTCCTTCGCACGAAGGTAGGCAGCATCAGACAGGGTGTCATAATCGCTCTCCGGCTTCGCCTCTCTTATGCCTCGCTTTATCTCCTCATCTGTCTGGGAATCGATCCATACACGGCGCTCGTCCTTGTCATGGACACCAGCCTGATTCCTCACGAGACGGTAGATGTATTCTCCCTCACGTCCTGAATCGGTGCAGACATAGATACGGTCGACATCATCACGGTTTAAAAGCCTCGCAACAATATCATACTGCTTCTTCACGCCTGGTATGACCTCATACCTGAATTCTTCCGGGATAAATGGAAGTGTATCAAATGACCATTTCTTGTACTTCTCGTCATAGACCTCGGGGTAGCTCATCGTGACAAGATGCCCGACGCACCATGTCACGATTATGCTGTTTCCCTCCTGGAAGCCATCATAGCTCTGCAGATTGTCATTGAAGACTGCTGCAAAGGCTCTGGCCACCATAGGCTTCTCTGCTATAAATAAGTTTTTTCCCATACATCCTCCGTTTTTAGTTCTTAGTCCCAGGTTCTAAGTTCTTAGCTTTGAACTCAGGACTCAGGGCTATTATTTTTTCTCAATATATCCCTGCGCCTTCAGAAGCTCTGCACAGAGAACTGCGCCGCCTGCTGCGCCACGCATTGTATTGTGTGAGAGACCTACGAACTTCCAGTCGAAGATAGAGTCCTCACGGAGACGGCCGATAGTGATGCCCATGCCGTTCTCGTAATTTACATCAAGCTTTACCTGTGGTCTGTCATCCTCTTCCATGTAGCGGATGAACTGCTTCGGTGCGCTCGGGAGCTTCAGCTCCTGTGGAAGTCCTGAGAAGGATGTCATCGCATCGATGAGCTCCTGCTTCGTAGGATTGTCTGCAAAATTCACGAATACCGTAGCCGTATGTCCATAAAGGATCGGGACTCTTATACACTGTGAGGTGATCTTCATACAATCAGATGGAACGATCTGTCCGTTCTCGACCTTGCCCCACAGACGGAGAGGCTCCTTCTCTGACTTCTCTTCCTCACCGCTGATGAACGGAATGATATTGCCCTCCATCTCCGGCCAGTCCCTGAAAGTCTTGCCTGCTCCTGATATAGCCTGGTATGTAGATACGATGGCCTCTGTCGGATGGAACTTCATCCATGAGGTAAGTACAGGTGCGTATGACTGGATGGAGCAGTTCGGCTTTACGGCAATGAAGCCACGCTTCGTACCGAGTCTCTCCTTCTGGTATTTGATGACCTCGAAGTGCTCAGGATTGATCTCAGGCACTACCATAGGTACATCCGGTGTCCAGCGGTGAGCTGAGTTATTTGATACTACAGGGGTCTCGGTCCTGGCATATGCTTCCTCGATTGCCCTGATCTCATCCTTCTTCATGTCAACTGCTGAGAAACAGAAGTCTACATCCTTTGAAACTTCTTCTACCTCATTGACATTCTTTACTACGATATTCTTTACAGCCTCTGGTATAGGGGTATCCATCTTCCATCGGTCCTTAACGCACTCCTCATACGTCTTGCCGGCGCTTCTGGGAGATGCTGCGATCTCCTTCACCTCAAACCACGGATGATTCTCCAGGATAGCGATAAAACGCTGTCCGACCATTCCTGTACCACCGAGGATACCAACTTTCAGCTTGTCACTCATTTTTCTTTGTCCTTTCTGTATATCAGTTTAAAGTTAAAAGTTTAAGCTAAAATTTCCTGTAACTAATAACTTTTAACTCATAACTCACAACTTTTAACTCTTACTTGTCGCTGCTACTACCTTTTCCTTCAGCTCCAGACAGCGGTCCTTGACTCTCGGATTCGTATTCGGATTGCCGAGAAGCTGCGAGATCAGCTTGCTCGCAGTACCATAATCCTTGAAATGGATTGCCATATTCGCAAGGATGTACTCGATCGCTACTGAATTCAGGCCGGTCTCTGTGCTGTATGCCTGATTATATCCCTCATAGGCCTGCTTGTAGAAGCCCTCGTACTCTTCTATAAGTGCCTGTCTCTTCTTCAGCTGCTCTGGTGTATGATCAGGTATTTCCTTTATCTGGTCACGCCTGATCCATGCTATATTCAGACAGATCCTGGCCTTCTCTGAGGTACGGGCGTGCTTTGCCATTGCCGACACAAGTGCCAGCTTGTATCTGTCTACAGCCTCATCTGCTGAATACGTCTCCGGCACATCATCTGAAAGCGGTGTAAAATTATTGCAGACCGCTTCCTTAATCCACTTCATCTGTGTACCCGATATATGCTCGAAATACTTCGTCATTGCTGCATATCCGCAGTGCGGACAGACAATCGCGTCGTACTTCAGTGTATCTATATTATGATAGTGCGGACGGGTATCAGCATCTGTTCCCTCGCGCTTTACCTTTCCGCTCTTGACTGCCAGATATTTAAACTTATGATCGCAGATAGGGCACTGTGCTGACTTCTGAAGCACCAGATCCTTCTCCTGCAGATCCTCGAGTGCGACCTTCTTTACTTCCTGACCCTGGGCATTTTTCTGATTCGGACTCTTCGTAATATCCAGGTCTCCGTCAGATTTGATGCCGAACTTTTCCAATCCTGATAACAGATTCATTTATAAATCCCTCCTGATCATTTCTGGACCGGTAATTTGAACGAGCTCTTGAGCGATACTATCCTGTTGAATACCGGCTCACCTTCCTTCGAATCCTTACAGTCTACAGTAAAGAATCCGTTTCTTACGAACTGGAAGCTGTCGTAGGCCTTCGCATCCTTTACCGACTTCTCGATATATGCTTCCTTTACTGTAAGGGAATTCGGGTTGACATTGAGACTGCCGTCCTCTTCATTGTAGACGCCCTTCTCCTCGTCAACTATATTCTCGTAAAGCCTTACCGTGGCCCTGAATGCACTTCCTGCATCGACCCAGTGGATGGTACCCTTTACCTTCCTGCCATCCGGTGAATCTCCGCCCTTTGTAGCCGGGTCGTAGGTCGCATGTATTCTTATTATATCACCATTTTCGTCTTTGTCGACCCCTGTACAGGTGACGAAATACGCATTCATGAGTCGCACCTCATTGCCCGGGAACATGCGGAAATACTTCTTCACAGGCACCTCCATGAAGTCGCTTCTCTCGATATACAGATGTCTTGAAAAGGTCACCTGTCTCTCGCCAAGTGATTCATTCTCCACATTATTCGTAACCGTGAGTTCCTCTGTCCTGTCCTCAGGGTAATTATCGATAACAAGCTCCACCGGATCAAGGACTGCCATGACACGGGGAACCTTTTTCTTCAGATCCTCCCTGATGCAGTATTCGAGTGCCGGATATTCTGCTATGGAATTGGCCTTGCTGATGCCGCTCATCTCCACGAAGTTCCTGATCGATTCAGGCGTGTATCCTCTTCTGCGGAGTCCTGCTATAGACACAAGTCTCGGGTCGTCCCAGCCATCTACGATTCCGTCCTCAACGAGCTTCTTGATATATCTCTTGCCTGTCACGACGTTCTTCAGATACAGCTTGGCGAACTCTATCTGTCTCGGTGGATTCGGGAACCCGCACTCATTTACCACCCATTCATAGAGCGGTCTGTGATCCTCGAACTCAAGCGTACAGATTGAATGTGTAATTCCCTCGATTGCATCCTCTATCGGGTGCGCGAAATCGTACATCGGGTAAATGCACCATTTGTCTCCCTGCCTCTGATGCGTCATGTGCGCGACACGGTAGATGATCGGATCTCTCATATTGATATTCGGAGATGACATATCTATCCTTGCGCGGATGACCATTTCACCATCGGCGTACTTTCCCGCCTTCATATCCTCGAATATCTGAAGTGATTCCTCGACAGGACGGTCGGAATTCGGGTCCTTCTTTCCCGGCTCTGTAAGTGTGCCTCTGTATTCACGAATCTGATCTGCCGTGAGATCTGATGCGTATGCCTTGCCCTTCTTAATGAGCTTCACTGCATAGTCATACATCTGGTCAAAGTAGTCTGACGCATACATTGTCTTCTCCCACTTCGCACCAAGCCACTTGATATCCTCCTGGATGGCATCTACGAACTCCGACTTCTCCTTAGTTGGATTCGTGTCGTCAAATCTCATGTGGAACTCGCCGTGGTACTCCTGGGCAAGTCCGTAGTTCAAGAGTATGCTCTTCGCATGGCCTATATGCAGGAAGCCATTCGGTTCCGGCGGGAATCGCGTCACTACGTGGTCGTAGCGGCCGCTGGCCAAGTCCTTGTCGATTTCTTCCTCAATGAAATTTTTTGATTTTTCTTCCATTTTATCCTCCAAAAAGTCGGGCATCTCATCACACTGAGTCGCTCGTGGCACGCTCTCGCTAATGCTTAGACGCAGCGGACGCATAGGCGGCCAAAGGACGGCCGCCAAGCGCCGGCGTCACGCTATTACCACTCGCGGCTCATGTGATGCAATGCCCTCTTACTTATCGTTCATATGTGCAGATAGATGAGGTAATCGCATCTCACTATGCAACTCACTTAACATGTGTGTGAGTGAACAAATGATCAGAACAATATTCGTAATTGCCATTACACTTCGTACAATACCTGAAATCGAGTTCCGGGTTGGTGAGCTCCGTGCGGCCGCAGATGCAGCACTTGTGCTTTGCCTGCCTCGTCCTGCTCTTTACATATCTATCCTTTGGCTGACTATTGCTATCACTGCTGCTGTCATTATTCTGCCAGTAGCTCCACTGCTGTCCTCCGTTATATCTCCTTCTGAAGTCCCGTTGCCGTCTGGACTGACGAGGGCCCCTGAATCCTTTTGTCTGGAGAAAATAGATCAGGAAGTTCACGAGTGATGCTGCGATTGCTACTATGATCGGGATTCCTGCCATTCCCATTCCGATAGCCTGTATCACATCGATTGCGACAAAGATAAGATACAGATATGCCATCCATTTCATCTTGACCGGAATAAAGAAATACAGCAGCACTCTCTCCTCCGGGAAGGTCAGTGCAAATGCCAGGAATATGCTTAAATTGATATAATCCGTTGTAAAATAATTTCCGAGCGAGATCATCTGATTCCCGGTGACCGCCCATGCCACGAGATAAAGTATGATGGCTGCTATAACTGTAATGATCATGCCACCGAACATATACACATTGAAGCGGAACGTGCCCCATACCTGTTCCAGGGCTCGTCCGAGCTGCCAGTAGAATATGATCATGATTATCGCAAATATGATATTCTGTGCCGGTGGGATCATGACCCAGGTGATGATCCTCCAGATCTGTCCATGAAGAATATAATATGGCTCCAGTGTCATCAGGCTCAGTATTCCTGAATTCGTCGCACCGGATATGGCCATCAGAATATAGCCGATCACATATCCCGCGATGAACCAGTTCATCAGACGCGGTATGGCATACTTTCCCAGCTTTCTTTCTAATTTATCTAACATAGTTTCCTTTGTGAATTCCAAGCAGTTTATTTATAGTTCAAAGTTATTAGTTCTAAGTTGAGGAGCATAACTATTAACTCGAAACTCAGAACTTACAACTCATAACTTAAAACTCATCTGAGCATACTCACTTCATTATATTTAGTCGAGTTTCGCTTGTCAATTATTGCTTTCTTAATTCTGTTGCCGATTGGTATCGTGATCATTGCAAAAATAAACGTGAATGCCAGTGCAAGTACCGTCTTTGAATACTTCGGGAGAAATCCTAAGAATCCGTTTACTATATTGATTCCTAAAAGCTGGCACAGATACATAGGCATCGATATCTTCCCGAGCCACATTACTACTCCGTTCTGGAAAGCATCCCTTCCGAGTGTCTGTCCTGAGAATGTGAGCACGATGGAAAGAGTCATGAACATGAGCACATGGGTCTCGTACTTCGAGGTATATGAGGACAGTGAGTAGAAGATGGTAAGACAGAAGCCAGCTACTTCTACTATTGTCAGGATGACGTTATCCTTTCTCTTGAGAAATCTATGACTCAGTGTTCTCGAAAGCTCGAACGCACTTGCTCCGAGCGACAGCTCTGCTATTGCCCTGAACACGCATGCATAGCCGAATCCGAGCCACCTGTCCTGATCTGCGAATGTACCGTAATTGTACTGGAGCACACCGAGGATCCACAGCGAGATAAGTGGCCCTATGGCTCTCGTATATACATAATAGAACTTCGAAATGATCGGATAGAGAAGCAGCATAGCGATAAACATCGCCGATATATACCATTCGATGACATCGACATTGGTATTCGTGAATCCGAACTTCTGCAGGAAGAAAAACTCGGGTATCGCATTGAAGATGTACTGCATGACATCCTTGGCTCCGCCGTCATAGACATCCTGTACTATGATCTTAAGCGCCATCAGCGCTATGAACGGGAATATATGATAAGAAAAGATGCCTATATATTTCTTCAGCATATATCTGACCGTGGTCCTGCCGAGCTCGACCGGCTCCACGAGTCCGAGGCGCAGATTCTTCCTCCTCTTGTGGATGGACCTGCCCATCAGAAATCCTGATACCACAAAGAAGAACTCCACTCCGTAATAGCCCCTATTAAGCATTGGTATTGCCAGCCCTCCGATATCGAGATGGCTGAACCTGAAAGATCTGCTGCAATGGAACAGAATGATCGTGATGCAGAAGACGAAGCGTAAGAGTTCAATTTTCCCGTTTTTCTTATATGTTTTCATGAAATCTATTCTATCATAAAAACGAGCAAATATGTGATATGTATATATTAAAATTCTGTAAACAAAAACGGAGACCTGTTCATAGCTGTCATGTCAGCCGTGAAATGACCTTCTGCACGTCTTCCATGACTATACACTATGAATCAGTTCTCTGTCTTTTGTTATGACGCTTTCACTTCTGCGTCTTCTTCTTTCTTCAGGTTCTTAAATGCAGTTGAGAGCATCAGCTTGATACGGTTCAGCTGATTTACCTCCGATGCACCCGGATCGTAGTCGATGGCTGCGATATTGGCACCAGGATTTAAGGAACGGATCTTCTTGATGACGCCTTTTCCTACGATGTGGTTCGGCAGGCAGCCGAATGGCTGGATGCAGACTACATTGTTCACACCCTCGTCAATGAGTTCGAGCATCTCGCCTGTAAGGAACCAGCCCTCACCGGTCTGGTCACCAAGTGAAACGACTGACTTCGCGCGTTCTGCCGTATCCTCGATATATGCAGGCGGTGTGAAATGCTTCGACTCTTCAAATGCCTTTCTTGCCGGCTTTCTGAGCCACTCGAAGAACCTGATTCCTAGATTGGCAATGACCATTGACTTCTTCGTAGTGCCCAGATTCTCATGCTTGAATCTCTCATTGTAGAAGCAGTACAGCAGGAAGTCTGTGAGATCAGGTACCACAGGCTCTGCACCCTCTGATTCGAGAAGGTCTGCCAGATGGTTATTGGCCACTACTGAGTACTTGACCATGATCTCGCCTACAATTCCGACCCTTGGCTTCTTCTCACCCGTTGTCGGCAGATTGTCGAAGTCATGGATAATGTCTCGGCACATTTTCCTGAATGTCCTGTGTGAGAGCATCTTTGGCTGTGAAAGGAAGTCGATGACCTTCTTCTTCCAGCTCTCATACAGCTCATTTGCTGAGCTCTTTACCTTCTCGTATGGTCTCATGCGGTACAGACACTTGAGGAAAATATCACCGAATTCGAGTCCGTAAAGACCATGCTGTATGACCTTCGGTCCGAGCCTGAATCCCGGATTCTTCTCGAGTCCTACGACATTCAGTGAAATAACAGGGATATCTCCATATCCTGCCTTCCCGAGGGCACGTCTTATGAAGCTGATATAGTTCGATGCACGACAGCCGCCACCAGTCTGGGTTATCAGTAGTGCTGTGCGCTTCAGGTCATATTTTCCTGAATTCAGTGCTGCAATGAACTGCCCAACTACCAGAAGTGACGGATAGCATGCATCATTATTTACAAATCTGAGTCCATTGTCGACACAGTCCTTGGCCGGTACGTCAGGCACTACGACTGTAAAGCCTGCACTCGACATTGCCGGTGCTATTATATCGAAATGGATCGGTGACATCTGCGGAGCAAGGATCGTGTAGTTCTTCTTCATCTCCTTCGTAAAAATCTTACGATGGTATTCTGACGGAACTACCTTTCTCTTCTCAGCTTCTGCCTTCTTTGCATTCCTCTCTCTTACGCGGATTGCGGCAAGAAGTGAACGTACACGGATACGGGCTGCTCCGAGGTTATTTACCTCATCGATTTTGAGGCAGGTGTATACTTTTCCACTATTTGTCAGGATGTCTGATACGCAGTCCGTGGTCACGGCATCGAGTCCGCAGCCGAATGAGTTCAGCTGGATCACATCGAGGTAATCTGTCTTCTTTACGAAGTTTGCGGCTGAGTACATTCTCGTGTGGTAGGTCCACTGATCCATGACGATGAGCGGTCTCTCAAGCTTTCCAAGGTGAGAAACTGAATCCTCTGTGAGTACTGCCATTCCGTAGCTTGTGATGAGGTCAGGGATTCCATGATTGATCTCAGGATCTACATGGTACGGTCTTCCACAGAGTACGATTCCATGACGGCCTGTCTTCTTCAGGTACTCAATTGTCTCTTCGCCCTTGTGCTCGATATCCTTTCTTGTGCGGTCGAGCTCGAACCAGGCCTTGTGAGCGGCATCTCTTACTTCATTCTCATCAATGTCGAATTCCTTCTTGAACACCTTTACGAGCTGATCAGCAAGCACCTGCTCATTCGTAAATGCCATGAACGGGTCCAGGAATCTGACCCTGCCATCTGTGATGTCCTCGACATTGTTCTTGATATTCTCGGCATACGACGTCACTATAGGACAGTTGTAATGGTTGTTCGAATCCGGGAACTCATTTCTCTCATACGGAACGCATGGGTAGAAAATAGTCTTGATCCCGTTATTGATGAGCCACTGTACATGACCGTGAGAAAGCTTTGCAGGATAGCACTCTGACTCTGACGGGATCGACTCGATTCCAAGCTCATATATTTTTCTTGAAGAATCAGGTGACAGAACTACTGAGAAACCAAGTTCTTTAAAGAAAGTTGCCCAGAACGGATAATTCTCATACATATTGAGGACTCTTGGAATTCCGATGACTCCGCGCTTTGCCTCCTCTGGCGGAAGTGGCTCATATCCGAAAACTCTCTTGTACTTGTAGTCATAGAGGTTAGGGATATTGTCCGGGTTCTTCGGCTTTCCAAGGCCTCTCTCACAACGGTTTCCTGTGATGAAACGGCGGCCGTCCGAGAATTTATTTATCGTCAGCATGCACTTGTTCGTGCATCTCTGACAGTGTGTCATGTCCGTGGTGTAGGTAAGCTTCAGGATCTCATCTATAGGAAGCATCGTCGTGCTCTTCTCATCCTCGTATCTCTCACGGGCAATAAGTGCTGAGCCGAAAGCTCCCATGATTCCTGCTATATCAGGACGGGTCACATGGAGTCCGCCGATCTTCTCAAATGCACGGAGTACTGCGTCATTGTAGAATGTTCCACCCTGTACCACGACATTATTTCCGAGCTGCTTCGGGTCAGAGAGCTTGATTACCTTGAACAGTGCATTCTTGATTACTGAATATGCAAGTCCTGCTGAGATATCAGCTACAGATGCGCCTTCCTTCTGGGCCTGCTTTACCTTTGAATTCATGAACACGGTGCAGCGGGTTCCTAAGTCTATAGGATGCTTTGCAAAAAGGGCTTCCTTTGCGAAATCTATTACATTGTAATTAAGTGACTTCGCGAACGTCTCAATGAACGAACCGCAGCCTGATGAGCAGGCCTCATTCAGCTGTACCGAATCAATCGTGTGATCCTTGATGCGGATACACTTCATGTCCTGTCCGCCGATATCGAGGATACAGTCCACATCCGGATCGAAGAAGGCTGCTGCATAGTAATGAGCTACAGTCTCTACCTCTCCGTCATCGAGCTTGAATGCCGACTTCAGGAGTGCCTCACCATATCCTGTGGAGCAGGAATGAACGATATGAGCCTCCGGAGGAAGCTGCTTTTTGATCTCGCCCATAGCACGGATAGCTGTCTTTAGCGGCGAACCATTGTTATTATCATAGAAGGAATACAGAAGACGGCCATCATCATCGATAAGGGCTACCTTCGTAGTCGTCGAACCGGCATCGATCCCGAGGAAGACATCTCCCTTCGCCTTTGAGATATCAGCTGTCTCGACATGGTTATTGCCATGCTTCTTTAAAAATTCGTCGTACTCTGCCTGATCCTTGAAAAGCGGCTCCATACGTGCGACTTCGAATTCCATTTTAAGAGGCTTCGATAATTTTTCCTCTATAGAAGAAAGTGACATCTGGGTCTCTTCCTTATAATTAAGGGCTGAGCCGATGGCTGCAAACAGATGTGAATTATCCGGAACTATCGTGTGCTCATCATCGAGCTTAAGAGTCTCTATGAATCTCTGTCTCAGCTGGTCTAAGAAATGCAGCGGACCTCCAAGGAAAGCCACGTGCCCTCTGATCGGTTTACCACAGGCAAGTCCTGAGATGGTCTGGTTTACTACCGCCTGAAAAATAGATGCTGCTAAGTCTTCTCTCGTAGCGCCTTCATTTATCAGCGGCTGGATATCTGTCTTTGCGAATACGCCACAGCGGGCAGCTATAGGATATATAGACTGATAATTTTTCGCATACTCATTAAGGCCTGATGCATCTGTCTGTATCAGTGATGCCATCTGGTCGATAAATGAACCTGTACCTCCGGCACAGACTCCGTTCATTCGCTCCTCTACGTTTCCATTCTCGAAGTAGATGATCTTCGCGTCCTCGCCGCCGAGCTCTATGGCGACATCTGTCTGCGGTGCGTAGTGCGTCAGTGCTGTTGCTACTGCGACTACCTCCTGACAGAACGGGATTCCCAAATGCTTTGCGAGTGTGAGTCCGCCGGAACCTGTGATGACCGGAGCCACCTGATGGTCACCGGCTGTCTTTATCGCATCGGTCACCAGTCCGTAAAGTGTCTCTCTGATATTTGCAAAATGACGTCTGTAGTCAGAAAATAACAGCTCGTCCTCTGGGCTTAGCAGCGCCACCTTGACGGTCGTTGAGCCGATATCAATTCCAAGTGTATATGGTTTCTCTGACATATTTATACCTTTCTATATAAAATAGGGTGTATGACACATGAGTTGCTCAGGACGCGCTCTCGCTAATGTTTAGACGCAACGGTGCATAAGGTCTTTCGCAGTTCATATGTCACCCGCCCTCATTCAAATCTCTTTCGTTAGAACATTATAAGTATGTTGCGTTTTCTAATCAACCTACAAAAGGCACAAAGTGTTGTTTTAGATTGCGCGCAATGTAATTTGTAACAACTCCATAAATAGGTTAAAATGCTCACATGAAGAAAAAGGCTATTTCAAAAAACATAAAACAGCTGATTGCAATAGTTGCGGCGTCTCTGATACTCGCGATAAATATCAATACCTTCGTCTCCGCCGGTGGTCTGTTCCCTGGCGGTGCGCAGGGGCTCACTCTTCTGCTGCAGAGATCTTTTCTCAAGTATGCGAAGGTGAGCATCCCTTATACGCCGCTGAACCTCGCTATCAATGCGATCCCGGTATTCATAGGTTTTAAGTACATAGGGAAAAAATTCACCGGCACTTCGCTTCTCGTGATCGCCCTGTCATCGGTGCTTACTGATGTACTTCCGCAGTTCACTATCACCTATGACACACTTCTGATAAGTGTTTTCGGCGGCATTATAAATGGCGTGGCAATCTCTATTGCACTCAGAGCTGATACGACTACTGGCGGGACGGATTTCATCTCCATCTATCTGTCACAGAAGACCGGCTCCGATTCCTTCAATGTGATCCTTGGTATCAATGTCGTAATACTGCTTATCGCCGGTCTCCTCTTCGGCTGGGACAAGGCACTGTATTCTATCATCTTCCAGTTTGCTACTACCGAAGTCGAGCATCTGATGTACCGCAACTACCAGCAGGTGACGCTTCTTATCATAACTAAAATCCCTGATAAGATATGTGAAATGATATACGCTGAGACAGACCACGGCGGCACCATCGTTGACGGCATCGGCTCCCACGAGAAGAACGAACGCAAGATCGTCTACTCAGTCATTGCCGGCTCCGAGCAGGATCGTGTCATCCGTTCCATAAAAAAGGCGGATCCCGATGCATTCTGCAACGTAATCCGCACTGAAAAGGTCATCGGCAAATTCTACCTGAGACCACATGACTAAGCTAACATGCACCACCTGTACCTGGTACAGGTGGTGCATGTACGTTATTTCGTAAGGATCTCCATAATCTTATTGGATCTCCTGACAAACTCTGACATCTCTGCCGGGGCAAGAGGCTGGTTAGATAGCTCTGCCAGGTCATAGAGCTGATGGGCTATAAGGCCTGCGTTCTCTGAATCCTTATTGCCTACCAGGTACTTAACGAGCGGATGATTTGCATTGAGGACTAATGTCTCCGGACCTGAGAAATCCTCGTCGGCCTGACCATTCATGTTGTACATCTTCATCATGTCGTTCATACGGCGCATGTTCTCATCACGGCCAATGACGGCTGCAATGTCATCTGCTTTTAGCTTTTCGACCTTGATAGCCAGATCATCCTTCTTGAGCTCATTCTTGAATATTTCTTCAAGAGTCTTCTGGTCCTCCTCAAGCTCCTTCGGATCAGTCTCCTCTGAGAGAGCCTTGGTCACATCGGCATCAATACGCAGGAATTTGTAGTGCTGGTTCCTGTGCTCGAGCTGAGTGATAAATGAGGTATCGATAGTCCTGTCAAGGATCACGGCATCCATATCATTGGCCTTGAACATATCTATGTACTGACCCTGCTGCTTAGGATCCGTCACATAGTAGACAGGTGTCTTATCCTCATCCTTTATCGGCTCATCTGACTTTTCTTCCTTCTTTTCAGCATCATTCTTCTTCTCTTCGCTCTCATCCTCCGACTTGTGGGAAGCAGCATCTTTTTCAAGAAGCTCAGGAAGAGTCACATACTTGTCATTGATATCCTTAAAGAGGATATAGTCGTTCATCTTGTCACAGAACTTCTCATCCTTAAGACATCCGTACTTGATGAACGGGCTGATATCATCCCAGTACTTCTCGTAGGTCTCCTTCTCGGTCTTTTCCATGCCGATCAGCTTGTCAGCAAGCTTCTTCGAAATGTAGTCTCTGATCTTCGCAACGAAGCCATCGTTCTGAAGTGCGGACCTTGATACATTAAGCGGCAGATCCGGGCAGTCGATGACGCCCTTTAAGAGCATGAAATACTCAGGAATGACCTCCTTGATATTATCAGCTACGAATACCTGGTTATTATACAGCTTGATAGTACCCTCGATCGAATCGTACTCTGAATTGATCTTCGGGAAGTAAATGATTCCCTTGAGGTTGAACGGATAGTCCATATTCAGATGCACCCAGAACAGAGGATCACGGTAATCCATGAATACCTTGTGATAGAAGTCCTTGTACTCTTCATCCGTGCAGTCTGACGGATTCTTCGTCCAGAGCGGATGGATATCGTTGATCGGAACAGGTCTCTTTATGATCTTGAGCTTGTCCTTTGCAGGAGTCTTGAGAACCTTCTCTGTAGTTCCGTCATCCTTCTTCTTGTCCTCGTACTCGGCCTCCTGATGTATCTCCTCTACTACTGTATCTGTATCCTTCTTGTCTGAAGGGTCGATCTCTTCATACTCTGTCTGGGCATTGGCCTTCGTGAGATAGATCTCCGTCGGCATGAATGAGCAGTACTTGTCGAGAACCTCACGAGCCTTGTACTCATTCGCAAATTCAAGACAGTCATCATTCAGGAACAGTGTGATTGTGGTTCCGATCTCAGACTTATTGCCGTCACGCATCGTATAATCTGTGCCGCCGTCGCACTCCCAATGTACCGGAGTTGCACCATCCTGATAGCTCAGCGTATCGATATATACGAGATCAGCTACCATGAATGCTGAATAGAAGCCGAGTCCGAAGTGACCTATGATCTGGTCATCGCTGCCCTTGTCCTTATACTTTTCCAGGAAATCCGTAGCGCCTGAGAATGCGATCTGATTGATGTATTTGTCGACCTCATCCCCGGTCATTCCGATACCATTATCTGTGATCTTTATTGTCTTCTTCTCAGGATCGACCTCAACCGATACCTTTCCTTTATAGTCTGCAGGAAGCTCGTAATCTCCCATCATTCCAAGCTTCTCGAGCTTCGTAATTGCGTCGCAGGCATTACTTACAAGCTCTCTGTAAAAAATGTCGTGATCTGAATATAGCCATTTCTTGATCACAGGAAAAATATTCTCGCTTGTGATCGAAAGGCTGCCGTTTTTTTCTGCCATGTTATTATCACTCCTTTGATGTTAGTTATTAGTTGTGAGTTATGAGTTAACCGGCATAGCTCGCAGCTTTGTTAGCCAATAGTGTGGTCGATTGCTAATCTATATTCTAGTCTTATAAGAAGTGAATGTCAAGAAAAAAATAGCACTCTCGTACAAAGAGTGCTATTCTGTATAAATATTCTGATCTGCTTCAACTCACAACTCGTAACTCTCACCCTGCATAGTGCAGCGCTTCTATCGGGTCCTTGCCGGCTGCCTTCTTTGCCGGATATAATCCGAAGAGGAGTCCGATTCCAATCGAGAATACTGATGCTACCACGCATACCGTCGGATTGAGCCAGAAGCTGTACTCTGTAAACGCATTTATCGCTGCGATTATGATGCCGCTGATCACAAGGCCTATGACTGCACCGATGAGACAGATCACCAGAGCCTCTATCAGGAACTGGAGCATGATGCTGCCCTCAGTAGCTCCGATTGCTTTTCTGATACCGATCTCCTTCGTACGCTCTGTCACGGATACGAGCATGATATTCATGATCCCGATTCCGCCCACGAGCAGCGAGATGGCTGCAATACCGCCTAGCATCAGTGCCATGACATCCGTCACCTTGCTGAGTGTATCAGCGATGACCTTCATATTGATCACGGTAAAGGCATCAGAGTCATTTGAAAATCTGTCAAGCAGGTATTCATCAACCTCCTGCTGGGCCCTGTCGGACACGGCATCCGATTTCGGAGCCACTGAGAAGCTTGAGATATCCCTGACCGTGGTAGCGAGTCTCTCCAGCGAGGTAAAAGGAATATACGCCTCATAAGAGGAGCCAAGCATTACAGTAGTATCTGACTGCTTTATAACACCAATAACGGTGTATGGCATTTCGTTGAGACTGATCGTCTTTCCTATAGCCTGCTGTGTGTTATACACGCCCAGAATATCCCTTGCCGTGTCCGCATTGATCACAGCCACATTAGAATGATTGTCCACATCCGCCGATTTCAGGAATCTCCCGGATGCAAGCTCCGTTCCGTTTACTACCTGATATGAGGCCGTAGTTCCGGTAAGCTTCATGGTCTCGGTATCACTGCCATTCTTTACATTTGCCGATGATACGGCTGATGGTGCGACTGCTGCCACATCATCGAGTGCCGCTATATCGTCCATATCCGAAAGCTTCAGGGGATTATCCTTATCATCCGTGATCGTCACGGTGATCGAATTTGTGCTGATCTCTGAAATCGTGTCAGTAATCGTCGATGTCGCCGATGTAGTGATCGACACAAGTACTACAAGTGCCACAACTCCGATGATGATCCCGAGCATCGTGAGAAATGATCTCAGCTTATTTGAAAAAACGGAGTTGAAGGCCATTTTTATTGAAGATCTTACCATCAGACCACCTCCTCGATCTCACTCTGATCCTGTACCATTGTCACGTGACCGTCGAGGATCTTTATGGATCTTGTGGCTTCCTTTGCGACCTTTACATCATGAGTGATGAGAAGGATAGTATTTCCCTCTTCATTCAGCTTATGGAAAAGTTCAAGGAGCATCCCGCCTGTCTTCTGATCGAGATTACCCGTCGGCTCATCAGCAAGAAAAAGTGACGGATGCGTGGCTAATGCTCTTGCAATTGCGACTCTCTGCTGCTGGCCGCCAGACAACTCTGCAGGCTTGTGATCACGCCTCTCCCAGAGTCCCAGCTGATTCAGGGCCTCCTCCGCCTGTTCCTTTCTCCTCGAGGCCGGAAGGCCCTGATAGATCAGAGGAAGCTCAACATTTTCATACGCTGTAAGCTTCGGAAGCAGGTTGAAATCCTGAAAGATGAATCCTATTTTTCTGTTTCTTATCCTTGAAAGCTCGTTCTTACTGTAATTAGCAATCTCCTGTCCATCAAGAAAGTACTGTCCCGAGGTCGCGGTATCCAGACATCCGATGATATTCATAAGAGTGGACTTACCTGATCCGGAAGGCCCGATGACGCTTACGAACTCGCCGCGGTTCACATGCATATTGGCGTGATCCAATGCCTTTACTACGGTGTCACCTATCTTATAAACCTTTGATACGTCGGACAGGAGGATCATTTTTTCTTCATCCATTAATTGCCTCCCGGTCCGCCATTTCCACCTGATGGAGGCATACCTCCGCCGTTTGAATCTCCACCAGGGCCGCCGCCCTTACCACTGTCACTGCTGCCATTCTGCTGCATCATCGAATCTCTCATGTTCGACACATTATTCTGCGAGCTCGTGAGCTCCTGTCCCGAGAGATCCTTGTAGCAGACTGTGTCTCCCTCAGAAAGTCCCTCTGTAATCTCTACCGTACTGTCATCAGACAGGCCGGTCGTCACCTCAGTCCTTCCACCAAGAGTTCCATTATCATTTGTCGTATAGACATAGGATGAGCCATTATCCTCCTGAACTGCAGATAGTGGAATAGTAAGTACATCCTCTGCTGAATCGACGGTAATGACTGCCGTTGCATTCATTCCGACAAGCATGTCATCAGTCTTGTCAATCTGGCAGCTCACAGTATATTTGGTCGAACCGCCGTTGTTTGTACCTACATGAGATACATTCGTGATCTCACCTGTAAAGCTCTGGTCATCAAGAGCATCGAGAGTAACACTTACCCCCTGCCCTTCCTTTACATTCAGGATATCCAGCTCATCGACCGACAGGTCTATCTGCATCTTGTCTCCTGTAGACACTGTAAATGCGGTGGTATAGGTGACATCTGAAGAGGCCTGGGACGTATATGATGAGGTATCCGTAGAGCCCGATGTAAGTCCGGAAAGCGATGAGCTTCCATAACTCTGTGATGTGGTATTTTTCTGTGATGTGGTATTTTTCTGCGATGAGCTGCTGCCCTGATCCTTCTTCTGCTGCTCCTCTATCATTTTCTGCAGATCCTCATCTGAGACATCGGCATTGCTGTCACCGGTGCTTGTGTCATCAGATTTCTTCGAATCAGATGAGGTATCTGTATCTGAAGAGGACGAATCCGATGTACCCGTCTGATCATCGGCACTTACCTTTTCTGACAGCTGGGTTGCGGCCATTCCGGTCGAATCTGCGCTCATTCCTGTAATACCTGACAGCCCGCTGATAGACGACATGTCTGTCGAGCCTGACGATGTGCTTCCTGAGGTAGTAGTAGAAGCTGATGATCCTGTTGAATCACTTACGTTTATAGAATCGATAGTACCCGAAGCTGTAGCAGTGATAGTTCCGGTATTCTCTATCCTCTGAAGCCTCTTCAGAGCCGTATTCAGATCCTTCTTCTGCGCATTGAGCATCTCCCTCTGCGCGGTGTACTTTGACCCGGACTTACTCTTTATGGACTTGAGAGTCGAATCAATTGTAGAAATAGAATCCCTCACATTGTAGATCTGCTCCTTCACCGAGGTCATATCCATCTTTGCCAGGTCATCACCCTTCTCTACAGAATCGCCTTCTTCCACGACTACCTTCTTCACTGTGACTCCGGAAGGAATGGTAATATCTGTCGTCTCTGCTTCCGCAAGCGTACCGCTTGCCGTGATCGTATTGGCAATCGTGCCCTTCTGTACCTTTACGCTCTTTACTGAATCATTCTGCTCTGATGCTGATCTGCTGCGTCTTCCTGCTTCAGCCGCTATGATCACGACCAGCACGACTGCGATAATGCAACCCAGGATGATCCACCTTTTTCTGCCTGTTTTTTTCTTTTCCATGAAAGCCTCCGATTCGGGGATATAAAATGACGATGGTTCGATCATATATCATATATGTGAATTATGTGTGACTAAATACAGATTAATTTTAGAAAAGATAAAAGTCTGATATAAAAAAAGGAGCCGGGGAAAATTCCCTGACTCCTGTATATCCGTATGTATATGGATTACTGCTCGTACCTGAGATCAACTGCACCCGGATCTCCATCAGCAACATAATATGCCTTGCCATCCTCAGGCTTGATATAGATCTGTACGTCCTTGAAATTCTTCTTGCGGCCATTGGTGTAATCCTTCCTGGCATCCTCAAGAATCTCTTCAAGACTGAAGCTGTTGCCTGCGAACTGGATAAACACCTTTGGTGCACAAGCCTTCTCCTCAGCCTTTGCCTTAGCTGACTCTACAGTCTTCTTCACTGCTGTGGTAGCCTTCTTTGCTGTGCTCTTTGCGGCACTGGCTGCCTTAGATGCTGTCTTCTTTGCTGCAGACTTCTTTGTAGAAGTGGCCTTCTTTGCAGGAGCCTTCTCTTCTGTAGCTGATGTCACCTTTGTCTCCTCTGTTTTCTTCTCTTCTGCCTTCTTTGCCTTAGCAGCCTCCGCTGCCTTTGTCGTAGCTTCTTTCACTTTTGCTGCCTCTTTTCTGATTCCGTCTGCTGCTTTCTTTCCTGTTTCTTCGCTGAGATTTAAGATCTCACGAACAGTGGCTGAGAGATCAGCGGACTTCTTTTCTGATGGTTTCCTGGATGTCATTTAGACGTCTCCTCTCAATCAAAATACTTTGATCTCTGTAAAACTTTTTACACCATAATCTATTATACTATGTTTCAATAAAAATCCAAGGTTCTAAACTTATAAAATTTTAGGAAATTTTCATACTTTTTTTGTGAAAAAGTACCATATTGAGGCAAGCCGCAGCATTATACTAGAAACTTATATTGTCAGAGAGGGTGCTGAAGAAGCTGTCTGTATCTATTTCATGACCGAGCTTCTCGGAAATATCCTTCCACGCATTCTCATCGATATACGAATAGTCCTTCTGGTTCTGCTTCTCTATGATCGAATCCATGACCTTCTTCTTCCGGCTGTTAATGATATTCGTCCGGTTCTCATCCGACTTCGCCTCATCAAACTTGGAGACGCAGTAGATGATGTATGTACCGTCCTTCGTCGTGACAGGAGTGGAATACTCATTCTCATCGAGTGCAAAGGCGGCATTGCAGATCTCATCAGGATACGAGCTACGGCAGATATTCACTGAGGTCTTCTTGTCAGTGGAGTATTCTTTTGCTACTATTGATATATCAGTACCGTCATCCAGCTCCCTCAGAGCCTTATCTGCATCAGTCTCATCACCGGCTTCAAAGGTGATAAGCACTGCATCCATGACCCTGGCCTCTTCATCAGATACCTCATCATCAGCCTTCGATACAATCTTCGTATATACCTTGGATGCAAGAGCCTCCTTCTCATACATGCCTCTGATATCTGACTCGCTTACATCAAGTGCCTTCCTGTCATTTGCAGAAAGACTGCCATAATAGCTGCCAGCCGCCTTCTCTACGAGACTCTCCTCCTGACTCGTGAGATCAATATCATTCTCATCGGCATACAGATTCAGTGCATATACCACTGACAGCCTGTCAATGGCAGCCTTCCTGATATTCTGCACCAGACGCGATGTATTCAGATTCTGTTCCCAGAGACAGATGTCACCGGTCTTCCCATATATATTATAATAATTTGCCAGATACACCCTGGCGGTCTTCCTGCTGCATGACAGCTTCCCGATACGGAATACAGTGCCCGGCATCGTGCCTGTCGTGAAAATGACCTGCTTCCCGTCGAAGGTACATCCTGACAGACCTGTGACAGTAAAGGCAGCAGCGGCTATCATTGCAATTAATTTCTTCCTTAACATACTTCTATCCTGATTCAATACATGCTCAGTGAGAGACAAGAGGTACTGCTACCTGCTTTCCTAATGCAAAGGAATACAGATACATCTCTGATACAGGCAGATTCATTCCCCTCTCCACAGCTATCTGATACAGCTGAAGCTGCTTCTTATACTTCTGAAGAAGCTCCCCTTCTGTCCTCACCTTATCAGTCTTATAATCCAACAGAACTATTTTACCATTTTCTACAAAAAATGCATCAATAATTCCCTGAATAATTATCTGATCCTCTGATGACACTCCGTCCGTATCATCCGTCAGATCACCGAAAAAGAATTCCGGCGTATCTCCTGCTACAAAAGCCTGCTCACGGTACAGCTCTCCATTCCTGTCTGCCTCCTGCATCCTGTGTGCAAGGTCTGTCGAGAGGAATGTCGCAAGCTGCTTTCTCTTCAGGATCTGCTCCTGATCAGTCGTGAGGAATCCCTTATCCACTTCTACAGAGATCTGCTCCTCGAGAGACTCTGAAAGCGGAGTCCTTGAGAAGTCCAGCTTCTCTAAGAAACGATGCATCGCCGTACCTCTCTCGGTGCCGAGGACTGACTTGTCCTTCACCGGTGCCTCGTGATTCAGGAAAGCAGGAACAGTCGGAATGAATTCCTCATCAGAGGTCTCAGACTGTATCATGTCCTCTGCTTCCTCTCTCAGCTCCGCTTCAATTGCGGCCTTCTTGATCTCAGAAACCGAGTACTTCTGCTTGGGAATGACTTCCCTCTCATAAGCATACGGATGCGTGAATCTCTCATACAGCTTCAGAGCCCTGTCCTTCACAGAAGCGCTACCCTCACTGTTCAGAAGAGTCCGTATATCCTCACGCTCCTTTGCAGCCTCGGCTTCATTTTCTACGAAGTCAGATGCATCCGGCGACTGTATCACATATCCGTTCTTCACAAGTGCTGGCAGGATCACCTTATAAAAGCTGCCTGCTCCCTTGAGAGCCGAATATGACAGACGGTCAGTGCTTATATTCCTGCCCTTTTCCATCAGACTGTCCCTGTCCTTCTCTGACAGACATCCTACGAGTATCAGCTTCTCCTTTGCTCTGGTGAGAGCCACATACAGAACACGGAGCTCCTCACCGAGCTCACTGTCATCCTTCCATGAGCGAAGCATTGCCAGATGCACGGTCTCCTTCCTGCTGTGCCTTGCTGTATCTATGAGCGGCATGGAAATATCATTTCCGCCTGCGCCGATCTCCACGCTGGTAGAGGTCTTTATGAATTTCTTTCCGAGTCCGACTGCAAATACGACCGGGAATTCAAGTCCCTTGCTCTTGTGAATGGTCATGATCCTCACGGCATCGCCGCCATTACCTGTGTCAGCTTCACCCTCATCTGCATTGTACTGCCCGAGTCTCTCGATATATGAGACAAAGGATGCAATGCCTGAGTAGCTCGTCCTCGTGAAGGCACAGGCCTTATCGATAAGCTTCATCAGATTCTCTCTCCTTCGATCACCACCAGGCAGACAGCTGACCAGGAGGTCATATCCGGTATCTGAAAACAGCTCAGCAAGAACCTCATAAACCGGTGTATCCGATGCTCTCTCACGCAGCTTCGCAAGCTCCGTGAAAAAGTCATTAAGCCTCTTCCTCGCACCCTCGGATAAGGCTGCCTTCGGATCATCACGTTCTGCAAGCACAGCCTCGTGAAATGACATATCCTCATGGGCAGTCCTGATAAGCGCCAGGTCCTCATCGGAAAAGCCATAGAACATAGACGTCAGTATCGAGGTCAGAGGGATATCCTGTCTCGGATTGTCAATGACCCTCAGATAGTTCAGTGCCGCCACCACCTCCGGTGCGCTGAAATATCCTGTATCTGCCGCATTCTCAGCTGGAATACCGTAAGCATTGAAAACCTCCATGATCTTCGCTGCATTGACCTTCGTACTGCGCAGGGTGACGGCAATGTCCTGATACTGAAGCGGTCTCATCCCGCCCTTCCCATCAGCTACCATGAAGCCCTTCATCATTGACTGAATCTTCTGGGCAATCCATGTAGCTTCAAGAGACATATTGTCGTCAGAGATCTCATTCAGCTCGTCATCGTCACGAAGCAGAACCACGGTCTCTGTGGCATTATCCTGACCCTCGGGAATCTCCGGATAGTAATCCGCTCCGAATTTCAGCTCAGCTGACTCATCATAGATCACGCCACCGATCTCAGGAATCATTACCAGTCTGAATATGTCATTTACCGTATCGGTGACACATTTCCTGCTTCGGAAGTTCCTGTCGAGATCAATCCTGCGGAACTGTGCATCATCCCTCTTCTCATAGGTATCGGACTTTCCTATGATGATCCCCGGGTCTGCATTACGGAATCCATAGATGGACTGCTTCACATCACCTACCATGAAGTAATTCGTCCGATCCCTTGTCACCGCTGACAGTATCATCTCATTCAGCTCATTGGTATCCTGGTACTCATCAACCATCACCTCACGGTATCTCTTCCTGTAATTCTCCGCAGCATCCGTGATGGTTCCGTCCTCATTCATCAGGATCCTTACCGCAAAATGCTCTACATCTGAGAATTCGAATGACTTCCTGTCTGTCTTCTCAGCAAGGTAAGCATCATCGAATTCCTCTGCCAGACGAATGATCTCCCTCAGAACAGGAACCTTGGCATTTTCTTCCTCAGCAATGATCTCTGTAGAGCTGTACAGGAACTTCTCCTTCATCTTCTCATTGAAAAAGCTCTTATACTCATCTCTTCTGACCTTGATCGCATCCGCAATGCCCTTCTCTTCTTCTGTCCCTTTAGCTGCCTGCTGCCTTCCTACTCTCGCGAACCTGTAGGTATCTGCAAGTGAATGAATGGTATTGTAATCCTCTGCTTCAGACAGCGCTTTGAAGAATCCCTCATCCGCCGACAGATTCGTGATGATGGTATCGAAGACCCCATTATCATTCTGCGCAGAAGCTATCCTTATGAGACGCTCTACCTCTGTGACGGTCTCCCCTGCATAATCCTTAACCCAGGCAACGAGACTCTTCATCCAGCTGCAGTCAGCTACTGTATCGGCATCTACCTCTGCTATGCTCTCCATCAGTGATGAATAGAATCTGTGCGGCCACGCATAAGCCTGTGCCTTATCATATATATCAAGAATTATGGCAGTCAGGGCATCATCCGAGCCCTTCGATGAAAACATATCAGAAAGGGCAAGAAAATCCTCCTTCCCCTTCTCGTATTCATCCCTCATCATCTGTTCTATGACATCACGCTTCAGAAGCTCCTTCTCACCGGAATCCATAAATCTGAAATCCGGGTCAAGACCGATACGGGAAAAATGCTCAGACACCACATTCTTGCAGAAGCTGTCTATGGTCCTGATATCAGAAGAATATACCTTCTCCCTCATCCGTCTGATACGGGCATCACGAGGATTCTTCTGAAGCCTTTCATCCAGCGCCTTATATATTCTCCCCTTCATCTCCTTTGCTGCGGCCTTAGTGAAAGTCACCACGAGGAGCTCACTGATATCCCAGGGATCATCTGCGCCAGTAAGCTTCTCAATGATCCTCTCAACCAGTACTGCGGTCTTTCCACTTCCTGCGGCTGCAGTCACAAGAAGTGACTGATCCTCTGAACCTATAACTGCCTGCTGTGAATCAGTCCACTTCATTTCTTCTCCTCCTTCTCTGCTACAATCCTCGCTATCAGAGCCTTAAGCGAAGCACCCTGCTTCCTTCCGCCATCATCAGCTGCAGAATCCGAAAGACTGTCTGCAATGTCACGGTAGTAGAAGCCACGCAGTCTCGTATCGAAATGACATACGCCCTTATACACACAGTACTTACATGCAGAACCATTCTTCGTCCTGTAGGGATTGATATCGGTAATACCACTGGCAATACTATTCCCTAGTGAGGCTGCCTTATCTCTCGTGAAGAGTCTCAGCTCATTGAATGAATCCTCCTCGAGCAGTGAGCCGCTGGCTCCGATAGAGCCGTCCTTCTTCGTGTTGATGGATACAAACGGAGAATAATAGCCGGACTCCGTAGACAGCTTCGCATCCAGTGCACTGATCACAGCCGAATCATCAAGCACGATTCCTGACGGACGCAGATCCTTCTCCAGCAGATCATGCAGCTGCAGGTCTGTAAGCGGTGTAGTCTCATCAATCCTCGAATCCTTGATATGATAATAGAATACTGCTCCTGGAAGGACCTTCCTGTCGGTTCTCCTGCCAAGGGCATCTATGGCAGCATTCAGGTAAACTAGCAGCTGAAGCTGGATGCCTGCATATATCTTCGTCGGATCAAGCCTGTTCTTCCCCGTCTTGTAATCAATGATCTTCACATAGCAAGCTCCAGCGCCACTGGCTATATCGATCCTGTCGATCTTTCCGGTAAGGGACAGAGTACGGCCATCTCCGATAGGCACTGTCAGATCAGACGGATCGCTAAAGCCCGTGAGCTCCTGCTCGAAATATGCAGGCACAAAGCTCCCGGCCCTGATCTGCTCTGTCATGATGCCGGTATTGAACAGCAGATTCGAGAAGGCCTGCCTGGAGAAATGTCCCTCTCTCGCATCTGCAAAAATCTCTGTATCGCTGAAGCTTCCAAGCTCTGCCCTGAAGCTTTCAAGAAGTCTGGCCTGCATATCTGCCTCTGATAAGCTGTCCCATGTCAGGCCGGCATCCTTAAGTCCCCTGGCGTATTTCTCGAGAGCTCCGTGGTACAGATTCCCGAGATCGAGACTGGCGAATTCATTCCTCTTCCTGGCACGAAGTCTCAGACCATACTGAAGGAAATATGTGTATGCGCACTCTGCAAAGGTCTCCAGTCTGCTGACTGACATCAGAAGATTCTTCCCATACAGAGCCTCTGTCACGGCCTTCTGCAACGGTGTCTTCGCATTCTCGAAGAAGGCAGCTCTGGTAAAGGCCCTTCTCTCATCCTCTCTCCCTGAAATGCTCTTCACATCAAGCAGCGATACCGTACGGTCCTTCACATCAGATGACACCCCGGAATTCACCATATCGCGTATGCCTCTGGTCATCACGATATCTGCACTATTCTCAGTCTCCAGGAATACCGGATCATCAGGGCGCACCTCTCTTGTAGAAAGCCCCGGGAACAGCTTTCTCATCTCTTCAAAAAGGTATGATTCACCTACTCCGCTATCATCATCACCTGCCTCATGATATGAAATATAAATACGCTCCCTTGCCTTCGTAAGCACCAGATACAGATAGAACCTCTGCCGGATGCTCTTCTGCTCATCAGTAGGCGCGAGCTCATATCCCTCATCAGCAAGGATAGTTCTCTCCTCCTGTGAAAAGATGCCGCCTGAATCTGTCGACCTGGGGATCTGGTCATCTCCTGCACCGATCAGGAAAAGCACCTTCACATCTGAAAGCCTCGTCCTCTCTAAGTCTCCGAAGGCCACTGCGTCATTGCTCTTCGGCACGGTTGCCGGCTTTACTGCATCGAGACCATCAAGCAGCATATCCCTGAAATCCGATACGTTCATCCTCTCATCACCGAGAAGAGATACCATCTGATCAGACAGATCACACAGAAATCCATACATCCTGCGGTATAGATCTGCAGATACCATATCTCCTGCCTCTTCCTTCGATGAAGCCCGCTCGAGGAGCTTCCTCTCCGCGTCAAAATCCGTAAGCAGACCGAAGAGAGCCGTAAGTCTCTGTGTGACAGTAGCAGTCTTCGACTTCTCGGCATCATAGAACCTCATCAGAGGCTCAGCCAGCTTCACTCTGATGGCCTCTACCTTCTCCAGATCCTCTTCCCTGTGGAAATCCTGGGTATGCCGAACGAATGGCTTCGAGAGATATGTAGTGTTCCTGAATGCAGCCTCATACAGATAGTCATCAAGAATATCAGTCTCATCCACCGTGAGCGGAGTAAGACCACTTCTGAGAAAACGCATGACTGTCTCATACGAAAGATGCCGCTTTACCATATCGAGGGCCGCATCCACGAGCTCCGTCAGAGGATTGAACTGCGTCTGCTTCCTCTCATCGAGAAAGACCGGAATCCCTGATGCAGCATAAACCCTCTCAATAGAATATCTGTAAGCCTCCACATCAGGGCAGACTACGGCTATATCCCTGTAGTGAAGCCCCTTCTCTGTCCTGACCAGCTCGTGTATCTTCTCTGCGGTATATAGAAGCTCTGTATTCACATTGCGGGTACGGATGAGACTGGCGGCAGTATCACAGAGCCCGTCCTCCTTCACTCCGCCTGAGAGTGACATCGTGCTTCCATCCTCTCTGAATATATGCTGCTCAAGAAAGGCCATCTCCGCAGAATCCGTAAATCTGCCCTGCCCTCTGTCAATGATCACCGGATCGCAGAGATGCTCTCCTGCCAGAGAAATAAGAAAAGAGGATTCCTCCCGTGACATATGAAAAAGGCCCTCTTCGCTGCCCTCATTGTACAGATCTGTATCAGGATCGCAGGTGATACAGGCATAGACGGTATCCACGAGTGGAAATATCCTGCCAAGCAGCTCCTTCTGCACAGGCGTAAAGCCCGTATAACCATCGAGCACTATCACACTGTCACGCAGCAGCTCTGATCTGTCTGCAACCTCACACAGAAGAGAAAGCACCTGCTCCTGAGTGAACATGCTCTCATCAAGGAGTGCCAGGAACTCCCTGTATAGCTTCTCTATATCCTCTGCCTTCTCCCGGAAAGTGGCAGGCAGAGCCTCACCTGATGCCATTGATGACACATCATCCGGAGTATAGCCATACTGCATCAGCTCAGAGATAAGTGACTTGACCTCGTCAATATATCCCCTGCGGCCCATATTCCTCCTGAGAATTCCCAGATCGTCCTGAATGAGAGCTGCAGCGTGCCTCAGAAGAAGCACCTTCCCCGTCTCATCGAGACACTGTGTCTTCTTCGTGCCGAGCTCATCGAATACCCTGTATGCCAGTCTCTCGAACGACAGGACATCGATATTCATGATACTCCTGCGTGGATGCAGAAAGACAAGGATCCTCTGGGTCTGCATCGAATACTGAAGCGGCACGAGAATCAGGTAGTGCTTCTTCGGATTCTGCTGTGCCTCGTCTACTATCTTCCTGTAAATATAAGTGGATTTCCCGGCCCCCGACGGACCGGCGATGATCTGAAGATTCATGCGCCTCTCCTTTCTGAACGTCTGTTCGTATTATATCATAGAATAGCAAATAAGTAAAGACAATACTGCAAAAAAAAGCCGTCCGTGACATGAGTCACGGATGGCCGTAGTTGCGCTCCTATTTTTTAGCTTCTTCCTTTGCTTTCTCATTCTCTTCCCCGAACATCTCCTGAATCGTGTGCCATCCGAGCACTGCACACTTAACACGTGCCGGCATATGGCTCACGTCCTGAAGGACACCGGCTTCTTCAAGCTCATCCTTCTCTTCATCGGTGATGCTTCCCTTTATCATCCGAAGAAAAATATCTGCCAGATGCAGTGCCTCATCCTTTGACTTCCCTATGATCAGGTCCATCATCATATCGGCAGAAGCCTGGGAAATGGCACATCCATCACCCTCAAACGCACCATCTACGATCTTGTCATTGTCATCAACCTTGAGATTGATAATAATATCATCACCACATG
The DNA here is from genome assembly GCA_900315505.1 of uncultured Lachnospiraceae bacterium. Lineage (GTDB taxonomy): Bacteria > Bacillota > Clostridia > Lachnospirales > Lachnospiraceae > Weimeria. Next base: position 155,850 of record OMZG01000001.1, on the reverse strand, counting down.
ACGGGTTCACACCCTCGAGTGTGAGATTGGCACCGTCCATATGATGCTTGTGTGCAGGATGCAGGTTGTGATCGGTAACGAGCTCCTTGTAAAATGTACTGTTAGCCATCTAATCCCATTTCCTTCCTGATACTTACGAGTGCATCATAGAATGTATCAATATCCTTTTTGTCATTATAAAAAGCCATCGAAGCCCTGACTGTGGACATAGTGCCCAGGTACTTGAGCAGCGGCTGAGCGCAGTGATGGCCGGCTCTTATTGCTACTCCGTGCTCGTCAAAAATAGCTGCACAATCATGCGGATGAACTCCATCTATAGTAAAAGTGAGGATTCCGTGATGCTCCTTAGGATCCTTTGAGCCTATGATATGTACATACGGATAATCAGCCATCTTCTCCATGGCATATGTCGTCAGCTCTTCTTCGCGCTTCTCGATTTTTTCCCAGCCGAAGCGCTTCATGAAGTGAATTGCCTCACGGAGTCCGACAGCACCACCGACATTTACAGTTCCGGCTTCGAACTTGTGTGGAAGCTCGGCCCAGGTAGCACCCTCAGTCGTCACATACTCTATCATCTCACCACCGAAAAGGAACGGCGGCATTTTTTCGAGGAGGTCTTTCTTTCCATAGAGGACTCCGATTCCCATCGGAGCGTACATCTTGTGGCCGGAGAATGAGAGAAAATCGCAGTCCAGATCCTGGACATTTACAGGGATGTGCGGCACCGACTGAGCGCCGTCTGCTACGAGAATAGCTCCATGCTTATGAGCTACCTCGGCAAATCCCTTGATGTCGTTCACGCGGCCGAATACATTGGACACCTGGGTCACGGCTACGATCTTCGTCTTGTCTGAAATGATCTTTTCAAGCATCTCAGGAGTCATCGTGCCGTCCTTCTCGCAGTAGAGATAGGTCAGGTGAGCTCCGGTAGCCTTGCAGGCCTGCTGCCACGGGATCATATTTGAGTGGTGTTCGGCGATGGTCGTGATGACCTCGTCGCCCTCATGCAGGAAGTTTCTCGCGTATGCATATGCCACGAGGTTAAGGCTCTCTGTCGCATTCCTTGTAAAAATGATCTCGGACTTGTCTGCTGCCCCGATAAAGTCAGCGACTTCCTGCCTCGAGTTCTCGTACTCGTCTGTCGCGTCTATAGACAACTGGTAGAGACCTCTGAGCGGGTTCGCGTTATTCTCGTTATAGTATCTGCTGGCCGCCTCTATAACGCATGGCGGCTTCTGTGTCGTTGCTGCGTTGTCAAGGTAGACTATCTGTCTCTTTTCTAATATAGGAAACTCTTTTTTAATGTCCAATTCAGGCCTCACCTTCTGAACTCGTCCAAATACTTTCCGACCAGCTCTCTTGTCTCATCGTCCGGTATCTCTGCGGCTATCGCATCGATCCTTGCGCGCGCCATCATCTCATAGACTGCTTCCTGGCTCATGCCGCGGCTTTCGAGATAGAAAAGTACATCCTTTGCGAGCTTTCCGATAGTAGCTCCGTGATTTCCCTCGACATCTTCCTCTGCACAGAGGATGACAGGAATTGTCTTATTTTTCACAGGCTTGTCCATGAGAAGGACATCCTCCATCTCATTGCCCTTTGCGCCCTTGCAGCCTTTGATGAAATCGATGGTTCCACGGAAGGTCTTCTGAGCTCTGTCACGGAGAACTCCGTTTGCGTAGATGTCACAGGTGGTCTTCTTTCCTGTATGGCTTGCGACATAGTTTACATCGAGGTTATCATCGCCTGTCATGTAGTAGCCGAGCTTCATGTCAATGGCACTCTTCTCACCTGACAGACGGTTCTTTACTCCTAAGAATACGTTCTTTCCGCCAAGGACTATCTGGACGAGGTTGAACTTTCCGCCGTTATCGATGTCAGTTCCTATATCATTTAAAAATGTGGCCTGATCCGAAAATCTCATGACCTGGACCACTGTAAGCTCAGCGCCCCTGGCGATGCGGGCCGCGGTCTGTACGCTGTACTGTCCGGCATTCTGCCCGGCAGCGAAATTCATGATGACTGTCGCTTTTTTGGATTCGGCGAGATTTATCACGAAGCGGTTATCCAATGTCTTATCACTGTCATATGCAAAAGACAGCTTAAGAGGTTCCGACGTATCAGCGTTTATGTCAAATACCTCGGTCCCGACCTTTTCATCGTCTAAGAACTTTGAAAAATCTACGCCGATACCGCCATCGTAGGCTGCCGGGAAAATACCGTCATTTTCACTGACCCCTGAAGTCAGGGTGATCTGCGGAACGGCAGCTCCGTCGGTACTTTTTATCTGTGCCTGTGTATCGTTCATCCGAAGCCAGTTCCAGGTAGGAGACGGCAGGATGTTAAGCTTTAATTCACTCATTTATAAGACCTCCATTCAATGAAGTTCTTTTCGTTAAGTTCGAACTTCGTCTTCGACTCGTTCTCACTAATCTCAAAGAACGACCTCGCACATGGCTCGACCTTCGCCTTCGGCTCGCTCTCGCCTATGTGCTTTCGGTCAACCAATCGCTCCTTTCATCTCTAACTGGATCAGGTTATTCATCTCTACTGCATACTCGAGCGGCAGCTCTTTCCCGACATTGTCTGCAAATCCTGATACGATAAGGGCTCTCGCATCCTCCTCGCTCATTCCTCTGCTCATCAGATAGAAGACTACCTCATCAGAGATACGTCCGATCTTGGCCTCATGACCTACATCGGCATCTGAAGTCCTGATATCCATTGCCGGTATCGTATCTGATCTTGATATATCATCGAGCATCAGAGACTGGCAGGAAACTGAGGACTTCGAGCCTGTGGCGTTCTCTGCTATAGTCACAGCGCTTCTGAATGTCGAGATACCGCCGTCCTTACTGATACTTCTGGTATTGACATATGATGAGGTATCAGGTGCTGCATGGACTACCTTGCAGCCTGTATCGAGGTTCTGTCCCTTTCCTGCGAAGGTAACAGAAGTAAACTCTGAACGTGAACCCTTTCCTGCAAGCACGCTCATCGGGTACAGATATGATACGTGTGATCCGAATGAACCTGAGATCCACTCTACCTTGCCGCCCTCATCCACGCGGGCACGCTTGGTGTTCAGATTGTACATATTCTTCGACCAGTTCTCGATCGTTGAATAACGGAGCGTAGCATTTTTCCCGATAAAAAGTTCTACGCAGCCGGCATGAAGATTGGCCACATTATACTTAGGAGCTGAGCATCCCTCGATGAAATGAAGGTATGCGTCATCATCTACTATGATCAGCGTATGCTCGAACTGTCCTGCGCCCTTGGCATTCAGTCTGAAGTATGACTGAAGCGGGAAATCTAAGTGAACTCCCTTCGGCACATACACGAATGAACCGCCCGACCATACTGCTCCGTGAAGAGCCGCGAATTTGTGATCTGTAGGCGGAACCAGCTTCATGAAATGGTCGTGGATCATATCTGCATACGGTCCGTGCAGGGCGCTCTCAATATCTGTATATACGACACCCTTCTCTGCTACTGAATCCTTTACATTATGATATACGAGCTCTGAATCGTACTGGGCTCCGACTCCGGCGAGAGACTTGCGCTCTGCCTGTGGGATACCCAGCTTCTCGAAGGTATCCTTGATATCTGTCGGGACATTGTCCCAGTCGTTTTCCATCTTGTTGTCCTTAGGGCGGACATAGGTCACGATGTGATCCATGTCAAGTCCCTCGATCGACGGTCCCCAGTTTGGAACCGGGATCTGATTGTATATCTCGAGCGACTTCAGACGGAATTCACGCATCCAGTCCGGATCGTTCTTCTCCTTTGAAATCTGCTCTACTATCTCCGGTGTCAGTCCCTCATCTACCTTGTAGGCATCATCCTCTGAATACCGGAAATCATACATGCTGCGATCTATATCAGCAACCTGTGTTTTTTCTTTCACTATATTCACCTCTGCATAGTTCTTAAGTTCTGAGTTCCAGGTTCTAAGCTCATAACTTAGAACTTAAGACTTTGAACTATTAAGATATTTCTCAAATCCGTTCTCATTGATGTCATCAACCATTGATGCATCGCCCTCTGCGATGATCCTGCCATCGGCAAGGATATGGGTCTTATCAACCTTAAGCGACTCAAGAATTCTCGTAGCATGGGTGATGATAAGAAGCGCGCCTCCTACTGTCTTCTTGTACTCCTCGATTCCGGCGCTTACTGTACGGACTGCATCTACATCAAGTCCTGAATCTGTCTCATCGAGAATTGCGAGCTGTGGCTTCAGCATCAGGAGCTGGAGGATTTCAGCCTTCTTTTTCTCACCGCCTGAGAAACCTACATTCAGGTCACGCTCTGCGTATGACGGGTCCATATCGAGAACCCTCATAGTCTTCTTCAGGTCCTTCATGAAATCCCATGCCTTGATATGCTCACCGGTCTTATTCTCAACTGCTGTACGGATAAAGTTCGCTACAGATACTCCAGGTACCTCTACCGGATTCTGGAATGACATGAAGATTCCGGCCTTTGCTATCTTGTCTGTGGTCTCGTGTGTGATTTCCTGGCCATCGAAGATCACCTTACCATCTGTGATCCTGTATCTCGGGTCTCCCATAAGAGATGAACCAAGGGTGGACTTTCCAGCACCATTAGGTCCCATGAGCACGTGCACCTCACCTGCTCCTACATTTAAATCTATTCCGTGAAGGATCTCTGTATCCTCATCTGCGAGCTTTACCTTGAGACCCTTTACCTGAAGGATGTCTGACATTTGTTTAGCCTCCTTATATTCTCATTTGTGGTACATCTTATCATTGATTGTATGCAAAAATCCATTGTTTTTACAACCAAATGATATTATAGGGTATGGGGGTATTGTTTTCAATGAACATTTTATGAAATATGTGTTTTTTTAATAAGACAGATAAATAAAGGGCCCGGCACATGCCGGGCCCTTCCTCATTTACTTTGCATAATCAGTAACACGTGATTCTCTGATCACATTTACCTTGATCTGTCCAGGATACTGAAGCTCATTCTCGATCTTCTTAGTGATATCCCTGGCCAGAAGAACCATATCCGCGTCAGATATTTTCTCAGGAACTACCATGACACGAACCTCTCTTCCTGCCTGTATGGCAAAAGATTTCTCGACGCCATCGAAGCTGTTCGCGACGTCCTCTAACTGCTGAATTCTGTTTGTGTAATTGTCAAGTGTCTCACGTCTTGCTCCAGGTCTGGCAGCGCTGATGGTATCAGCCGCCTGGATCAGGATAGCGATCAGTGATTCCGGCTCCACATCACCATGATGAGCTGCTACTGCATTCACCACGATTGGAGCTTCCTTATACTTCTTGCAGATATCGACACCGAGCTGAACGTGCGATTCCGACTGTTCCTGCTGGTGATCGACCGCCTTTCCTATATCATGTAAAAGGCCTGCGCGCTTTGCTATACGCACATCGACTCCCACCTCTGCGGCGAGAAGTCCGGCTAACTGTGATACTTCACTTGAGTGCTTCAGGACATTCTGTCCGAAGCTGGTACGGTACTTGAGCCTTCCCAAGAGTCTGATCTCTTCAGGTGCGAGACCGTGTACCCCTGCATCGAGGGCTGCCGCTTCACCTTCCTCACGGATGGTATTCTCGACCTCCTTCTTTGCTTTATCGACCATTTCCTCGATACGTGCCGGATGTATGCGACCGTCCACGATCAGCTTCTCGAGGGCGATACGCGCAACCTCACGGCGAACCGGATCAAATGCAGACAGAACGACTGCCTCCGGTGTATCATCTACGATAAGTTCAACTCCGGTCAGAGTCTCAAGGGTACGGATATTCCTTCCCTCTCGACCGATGATCCGGCCTTTCATCTCATCATTTGGCAGCTGTACTACTGAGATAGTAGACTCGGCCACATGATCTGCTGCGCATCTCTGGATAGCCGTTACTACGATATCCTTCGCTTTCTTGTCAGCCTCGTCCTTGGCTTCTGCGAGTCTCTCCTTAACATACTTTGCTGCGTCTGCTTTTACATCATCCTGTACAGTTTTCAGTAGATATTCTTTTGCCTGTTGGGAGGTAAGTCCTGAGATTCGTTCGAGTTCCTGTACCCTTTGCTCATTCAGCTTCGCTACTTCCTGCTTTTCCTTTTCGATCCTTTCCTCGCGGGCTACGAGTGACTGCTCCTTCCTGTCTGCACTTTCGAGCTTCTTATCCAGATTCTCTTCCTTCTGTGCGACACGGGATTCACTCTTCGAAATCTCCGCCCTGCGCTCTCTGACCTCTTTCTCGAGATCGTTCTTCGAACGCATTGCTTCTTCCTTAGCCTCGATCAGGATCTCCTTCTTCTTGGTCTCAGCAGTCTTCACGGCCTCGTCAATGATCACACGGGCCTGCTGCTCTGCTCCGCCTACCTTCTTCTCTGTTACCTTCTTGTGGTAGGAGTTGGTACCAAGAATGCTTACCGGAATAGCAATCACCAGCGTCACCGCTACAGCGATTATTATTGCAAGCACAGGAGCACCTCCTTAATAGGTTTATATAATTTTTACCTTTATATTTTATTGTATTGCGGAATTGATGTCAAGACATTTTTTTGCCACGACTGATCTTCGTATGAACCATTTGTGATAATGTCCTAATATACCACAAGGGAAAATGTCCCAATGTAGTATAATACTTCCATCAGCAGATGGAGGTGACTATTATCAGAAAGGTTGAACTATCAATGGATGAACAAAAAAAGTACGAGGTAATTAAAGCATTAGCCGATCACCCACATCCAAACAAGCAGAGGGCTGCTATCACTCTTGGTTGTACTGTGAGACATGTTAATCGAATGCTTAAAGGTTACAGGGAACAAGGAAAATCTTATTTTATTCATGGTAACAGAGGTCGTAAGCCTGCTAATACTATCCCAGATGAAACACGCAGGCTTATTGTCGATTTATACCGCACAAAATACTATGATGCCAATTTTGAGCACTTTACCGAGTTATTAGGGAAACATGAAGATATCAACATCTCCCCTTCAGCTGTTATGTCTATTCTTGAGGCAGAATACATTCTTTCTCCTAAGGTTACTAAAGCTAAGAAAAAGAGAATCAAAGAAAAATTAAAAGCCGATAAAAAAGCGGCAAAAACCCAGAAAGAAGCTAATCAGATACAAACTAATCTTGTTGCTGTCGAAGACGCGCACTCTCGGCGTCCCAGAGTTGCTTATTTCGGCGAACTTGAACAGATGGATGCAACTCCATACGAATGGATTCCTGGTCAGATATGGCACTTGCATCTGGCTATTGATGATGCTACAGGAAGAATTACTGGAGGATACTTTGATACCCAGGAAACCCTGAATGGTTATTATCATGTATTTCATCAGATACTCACAACTTATGGTATACCCTACAAGTTCCTTACAGACCGTCGTACAGTCTTCACCTATAAAAAGAAAAGCTCCCCATCAATTGATGAGGATACTTACACACAGTTTGCTTATGCCTGTAAACAACTTGGGGTTGAACTTGAATCAAGCAGTGTACCACAAGCCAAAGGACGTGTAGAACGCTTAAATCAGACGCTACAGTCTCGCCTGCCAATCGAGTTAAGACTTGCAGGCATAACGACTATAGACGCTGCAAATGAATTCCTAAACTCCTACATAAAGGAATTCAATGAGAAGTTCTCGCTTCCTCTTAATGGTATCAAATCTGTGTTCGTAGAGCAACCAGAAAATGAAAAAATCAACTTAATTCTTGCAGTTTTGTGCGAAAGAACTGTAGATACGGGTCATTGTATAAGACATTCCAATAAATACTATCGCATGATTGACAGCAATGGACTTCAAATCCATTACCGTAAAGGAACAAAGGTAATGTTTATCCAGGCTTTTGATAACTGTAAATACTGTTGTGTTAATGACAAAGACATCTATGTCCTGGAAGAAGTACCTGAGCATGAGGTGAAATCAAAAGACTTAGATATTGAATATACTCCACCAAAACCAAAGAAAACTTATATTCCTCCAATGAATCACCCTTGGCGTAGACAACACTTTGGAAAGTTTGTTATACAACAAAAACATCACTGTAATGATTCTAATTCCCAAATAGCCTAAGGAGCGGAGCTGCTGTCAAGAGGACCGTGGAATAATGAGCCGAAGGCTCCTTATGCCGCGAAAGCCTCTTGACATAAAGCTCACGGATTATCCTTTTAGCAGGGAAAGAAGTAAACAACTTCTTTCCCTGCCTTCCCGACGAGGGACGGGTGTGGGCAGAGCCCACAAAACCCAAATCAGCCCCAGCGAGAAGCCGGGGCTAATGTTTCAATTATTTTGGGACATTTTCAAAAATGCTTGACAGACATTTTTTTGCCACGACTGATCTTCGGCTCTGAATGGATCACATCGAAATATCTCTTCGTCTCCTTCGCGCAGACTCCCGACAGAGCAAGCAGTCCGATGATATTCGGAATGGCCATGAGTCCGTTGAAAATATCTGCGAGAGTCCATACGAATGATACAGTCATGTATGGTCCTATGAATACACAGAAGATATACAGCCATCTGTATGCACGAATGACCTTCGGCTTGTCTCCTACGAGGTACTCGAGACATCTCTCACTGTAATAGTCCCATCCAAGGATAGTAGTCGATGCGAAGAATACGAGGCAGATCATCAGGATGAATGAAGCAACCACAGACGGAAACGGAAGTCCATCAGTAAATGCATGGTTTGTGACGCTCACACCCTCAAGGCCGATATTCCATGATCCCGTCATGATGATTGAAAGACCTGTCATCGAGCAGACAATGATGGTATCGATGAAGGTTCCAAGCATTGAAATGAGTCCCTGCTCAGACGGATAGTCTGTAACGGCTGCGGCTGCAGCAATAGGAGCAGAACCGAGTCCGGCCTCATTTGAGAAGATTCCTCTTGCAATACCGTTCCTCATAGAAGCAATAATGGCTCCAAGCATTCCGCCGGCCATAGCCCTGATGCCGAACGCACCCTCAAAGATCTGAACGAAGGCATCCGGAAGCTTATTAAGATTAGTCAGGATAAGTATCAGAACAGTTCCCACATAGAGGATTGCCATGAACGGCACGATCTTCTCTGCAACAGCCGAAATCCTCTTCAGACCGCCGATAATGACAAGAGCAATACAGATCGTAAGTACGATTCCTGCGATCATTACAGCCACAGAGGTCTGCTGACCAAGGATATTCACTGTCAACTTTTCTTCAGGATCGAAGAAATTCTTCACGGCACTAGTGATACCATTGATCTGGGTAAAGGTTCCGATTCCCATGAGACCTACGCACACACCGAAGAATGCGAAGATCTTCGCGAGCCATTTCCACTTCTCTCCCATTCCTTTCTCTATATAGTAGAATGGTCCTCCGATGATGTGTCCGTCCTTGCCCTGCTGTCTGTAATGCACTGCAAGGGTACACTCGGCATACTTCGTAGCTGTACCGAAGATGGCTGCCAGCCACATCCAGAACATGGCTCCAGGACCGCCGGCCACTATAGCCGTTGCGACTCCGACGATATTTCCGGTACCTATCGTAGCCGAAAGTGCCGTACACAGGGCAGCAAATCCGCTTACCTCACCCTTCCTGTCTGATTTCTCATCCTTGGAAAAAAGATTCTTAAATCCCTGCCTGAATCCTCTGAACTGAATCCCCCTGAGCCTTATTGTAAGAAAAATACCGCTCCCCAGAATAAATATCATCAGCGGAACGCCCCATACATAGCTGTCGATCTGGCCCAGAACATAGGTGAACTTCTTCATGTGATACTCCTTTTTTCTTTTTCAAAAAAACCGCAATCCATTGTACCATAAATCGCGATTTTATGGTAGAATGTTTACCATGAAAAACAAGAAAGGTATATTAAGAGGGACCATCATCGTGATGATGGCTCTTTTATTTTTTTCAATAAAGGCAGATGCAGACGAGCTGAACGCGCCAAAGCTGCTCGGACTATACACACAGACCCGCTCAGGCGGCTTCACGGCACGTATTACCTTCAAGGCAGACGAGGGAAATACCTGCTATATATACAGGAAACCGGTCGGCGGGCATTATATCCGCATCGGGAAAGTGACTGCTGACGATGATGTCATCAGCTTCACCGACAGGAAGGTGCCTGATGGTTGCGACTATATCTACACCGTGAGGCAGCGCGGCCTGGGAATCTATAATAACCGTCTGAGCCGTTATGATCACGACGGACTTCGCACCATCAGAGGAAAGACCTCTGTCACGACGAAGGTCGGGAATCTGAATACAAGGATCAGCTGGCGCGGGATAAAAGGCGCCGATGGCTATCGTATCTATAGAAAAATGGAAAATGGCCGGTTCGAATATGTCGGCTCTGTCGGGAAGAATTCAACTACATTTACCGATGTATATAGCCGCACCTTCCCGATGTACCAGAAGAGGCAGTACTTAAGCTACGGCTGCTATCTCGACACGTCCTCACACACCGTAAGCTACGCCGTAAGGGCAACTCTCAGAAGCATTGACTTCGACAAGATCTCGCTGTCGCCTTATGATAAGGACGGGTACTATAAGCTGAACGCACCGGTGATCGTGGATTTCGATCAGACCAGTCTCGACAGCGGGACGCTCAGCTTTACCAGTGTGCCCTATGCGAATCTGTACCTGGTGCAGCTCAAGTACAAGGAGAAGGGGAAGACCCGCTACTACTCCTACGCATCAATCTATCGCACCCATGAGGCCTATGTCGACTGTCAGGTCCCGGTCAGAAAGGGCTTGGACTATTGCGTGAGGGCCTTTGCCGACAGGAACGGGAAGACCATTTCCGCAAGGAGCCGTGCCTTCACGCTGAAATACAGGAATTATTCCGTGCACAATATCCTCTATATCGGTGATTCCATCACCTACGGAAGCCCATACAAGACCGATCTGAACAGATATATTTTCTCTTATCCGTGGAGAGTCATGGAACTGACCGGCTCCAATTATTATAACGCTGCTATCCCTGGCGCTACTATGGCATACAGTCCGGTGAGCACCGCTCCCTTCCACAGGTACAGGATCGTAAAGGATGTCATACCGCGGATCAGTCTCGGGACTACGCCCAATGCCGTTCCGGGCCTGCTCGAGCCGAACCATAATACCTTCGACAAGTTCGACACAGTGATCCTCTACGCCGGAACCAATGACTACACCGACCTCATCCCTATCGGGGACATCAATTCAATGGATGACAAGACCTACTGCGGTGCCCTGAACACCGCGCTTGATGCCATCGAGAAAGCCAGCGATAAGCGGGTAAAGGACGGCCGCACCCCGATCAAGGTCATCATGCCTGATCTCATGTACAGTGACAGGTGCACGAGCTTCGAGCACAGGCAGGACCGTTTCAGGACGAAGAACGCCCTCGGCTATACCCTGACCTCATACAACAAGGCCAGGAACAACGTCCTGAAGAAATACCGCAGGCAGGGTCTCCATGTTTACAATTTCAAAACCTCCTCCTTCGTCAACGAGAAGAACTGCCCCTACACCACCGCCGACAACCTTCACATGACGAAGTACACCTACGAGAAAATGGGTGACGCCCTGACGAGATACCTGGTCAATACGGTGTGGCCGGACTAAGGGCCTGTGTTATGATAAAATATTCTGGTGACGAAGCGAAAGGAGAAGTCAATGATAAAACGAATAAAAGATAGAGCAGGCCTGCTAATACATTCCAGAACCATCCACGAATTCATAGAAAACATCACTCCATTCACCCTCGAGTTCATAATGGCCATACCACTGTTTCTTTATGTAATACAGCCGATGCTTATAGTACCTGAGGGGTTCAGAGGAAAAATTGATATTTTTCTGTATAGGGTTTATGCCCTTAATCTCATGGCCCTTGCACCAGTCATTCTGCTTATATGGGCATTCTGCATCTTTGTCATGATTATGAAAATGCATTACAGCCATACAGATATCTGTACATCTGTCAAAAGCAATCCCATCTATATGCTCTTCATTCTGTGCATGATTACGATGCTGATAAGTGTACTCGTGGATGGGCCTACCGGACGCACCCTGTTCGGTGATGAGCCGCAGCACGAAGGCATACTCTCCTACTACGGATATATAGCAGTCCTCTTCTTTCTTGCAAGCATGATCACAGACAGGCGAATTAAGAAAGTAATCTGCGATGCTACTCTCATTTCGAGTCTGCCTGTCTGTGCTTTTGCATACTGGAGATGCTATATACAGGACTCCGTAATGGATGTATCCGGCTATGACGATCATATCCCTACGGCCTTCTTCGGGCACTTCAACTGCTACGGTTACTATCTGGCAGTCAATATAATGCTTGCTGCTGCCCTCTTCGTTGTAGTGAAGAAAAAAGGCCAGAAACTCTTCTATCTCATCACATTTGCAATTAATGTATGGATGCTGAATCTGAACAACACCTTCGGAGCATGGCTTGCATGCTTCTGCGGGTTCATATTCATGATAATAGCTGAGTCACTGATGAATGGACGACTGATGCTGCGTTCGCTTTTTCCAATGATGGCCTTTCTGGCGATCACAGTCCTTATGTCAATATTCTGGCACGGAATGCTTGGAGATTTCTTCAGATTCTTCTCAGATGTGAAAGAAGTTGCATCAGATCCATCACATGCAGATGAAGCCGGGACAAGCAGATGGGTGCTCTGGAAAGAAACTGTAAAACTCATAAAGAAGAAGCCGCTGTCTGGATATGGTATCGAAGGAATCGGCAGCACCCTGATGAAGAAATGCGGCACTACACGAGCACATAATGAGATACTGCAGTATGCCGCGACCTTTGGTATCCCGAATGTGATTCTATATACTGCTGCCACAGTAGGGGTTTTTATACGCGCAATCCGAAACAGAAAATCACTCGGAGTCATTACCTTTGCCTGCCTGACATCTGCATTCACATACTATGTATCTGCTATGTTTGGGAACTCAATGTATGCCACGGCTCCGTTCTTCTTTATATTCCTGGGACTTGGACACAGAAGCACTAACGATTAATCCAGATGCAGAAAGTCTGCCAGCCTCTCACAGCTTTTGCCATCATGGTACTTAAAGCATTTATCGAAAAGTTCATGTCTGGCGGTTTTATATAAGTCTTTACTTGCTACTATTCCGCTTATAAAATCAATAAGCTGGTCATAATTATATATTTTCTCACCAGCCATGAGTTTTTCTGGCGGATTTACCAGAAATCCAAGTCTGTAGTCTGCCTCATCATCAAGGGTATATCCGATAGGCCTGTCAAGATGGAGATAGTCACATGCTACTGATGAATAATCAGTTATAAGTGCATCAGTATCTTTCATCAACCTGTAATTATCAACTCCATACTGCTTAACTGATTTTCCATCAAGAACTATTATATTGGATAAAGTCTGTATTCTGACCACACTCAGATCCTGCATTGGATGGATTTTTATGATCATAAGCACATTATTATCATTCAGGTACTCATTCAGCCTTTCATACTGATCATAATTATCGATAACAGGTATTCCCATTTTCTCATCCTTAGATGAATCATTTCTTACTCCGTTCTTATTTTTCCTGAAAGTAGGCATCCATATTATCACCTTATTATATGATTCGGTAGTAATTTTCTTCAGATCTCCAGGCTCGTCAGAATATAAAATATCCTGATACGGATATCCGGTAATAATTGGCCTTGTAAAACTGGTATCTACATTATAATCATTGATCAAGATCGGAGCCATATCTTCTGATGGCATCAATATGTAGTTAAGATTGTGAGGTATGAAATATACCCCTTTTACAGACTTCAGGCTCATTGCACCATGATCCATATATACAGATACCTGATCATCTCTGTAACTGCCAATAACAGCGTGACTTGACAGAAGATACTTTGAAGTGTACAGATAATATGCTTTCCTTAACCCTGGCATTGTCAGCCGGCATGCCGTTACATTATCAGGTAATTTCCCCGGATTTTTATTCCACAGCAACCAGATAATCTTATACTTTTTATTCAGGCCATTCGTTATCAGCCAGTCATATAATGCCCCTCCATTGCTGTCAAAGTCATTATGACTTTCAAGGACAATAGCATCTCTTAATGGCCTGCTGCTGAATAATACCTTACCAGCCTTCATACACAGCTTATCAAGGATTTTTATTAGTTTTCCCATAAATACTGTCATCTGCTTGTGATAGATCAGCATTATCGCAATAAGGCAGATAATCTGTCCTGCATATAAATGACCTGATAGATTTTCAAACACAACCTGAAGACAGATAATCCCATATACTGCAATGTCAGACAAAATATTCACTTTAAATCTGATATATTTCCTTGCGGATTTCATCCTGGCAATCCACATAATTCCGTATGTAGCCGCTGTAGCGATTGCAGCCCCCATCGGTCCTATAAAGGGAATCATGACTGCATTCATCACTACATTACACAGAGCTCCTAGAATTGTCGTCATAGCAATGGTCGTTGTATTATTGACGGCACTTAATATTCCTCCCAGGAACATAGTCAGCGAATTAAACATCACCGAAATGAGCAATACAGATGAACATTTCCAGGCTGAGAAAAACTCTTTTTCGTACAGAAATCCAGCCAGAGGTATGTTCAACAGGATAAGCATAGAACACGCAATGGTCATAAATGCATTGAACAATCTGTATATTCTGCCAAAGAAATCATCCTTGTCCTGAGCATCAAATTCTTTTATTGCAGACAGATTCCATGCATTTCCAAATACTGTATAGCATACTGCAAGTAAATTAGGTATTTTACTTGACACAGAATAAATCCCGTTAGCAGCTGATCCACATATGAATGTAACGAAATATCTGTCAAGATACCCGTTGATCCACAGTGCCATATTATTAAAGACAAGTGGCGAACTGTACCTGAGCATCTTTTTTCTCAGTGTTTCACTACTATTGTCAAAGAAATAACTCTTTATACCAAGGTCAGACTTTATAATACAGTATATTGCTGCAACCATCGAACCTGCAACCATCGAGAACAGATATCCATTGAATCCTGTTCTAAAGACAAGAAGCAGGACAATATTACTTACAGATGTTACCATTCCGGCCAATAGACCTGAAAAAGCAGATTCTCTTACCTTATCTATACCTCTTAGATAAGCAGACATAAGCTGATGATATGACGAAGAAAAATAGCAGGCCAGCACATAGAAATAATAATATAATGGCCAGTCAAATATTCTGAACACATACATACAGCATAGAATTGCTGCACATACTACAGTGGAAATAATAATTATTCTGTTTCCAAATGAGAAAATATTCTGAGCATATGATCTATCTGATTCTACAGAAAACCGGAGAACTGCCTCTGCAATATCTATAGTTAGTACATATATCAGTAATGTCGCAGTCGTTGATATTATATCCGCAATACCATATTCTGATGTTGTCAGGGCTGATGTATATAAAGGTATAAGAAAAAAGGATAGAATTTTAGTGCCGAAGGTGCTTATAGCAAAAAAAGCTGTATTTTTCTTAAGATAGCTATACTTATCTGCCATTTACAATTACACTTTCAAACTTATCCACGGCCTTTTCCCAATTCAGATTTTTTCTTACAGATTCAACTCCATTTCTTGCTATTCTGATTCTGAGATCATCATCATCAAAGAGCCGTTGTACATTCCTTACAAGACCATTTACATCCTTCACCGGCGAGAGCAATGCATTCATTCCATCACTGGCATATTCCAGAACACCCTTGTATGATGTAGATACCAGTGCCGTTCCACATGCCATAGCTTCTAGCCCGGTCAGCCCATAACCTTCATCTACAGAAGCACATAGAAATATTGATGTCAAATTATATATCTCAATCGTTTTCTTCTGTGATGCGTATCTGGTATATTGTATATAATCTGGAAAACAGTCTGGTCTTTTACCTGTACCAAACGCCTTCACACTAAGATCCGGGTACAGCACCCTGAGCCTCTTAATGGCTTCAAATGCATATTTAAAACCCTTTACAAGCATCTGATTATAAAGTAGAGATATAGAATGTTTCTTTCTCTTCTCATAAGGTATCACAGGCCTGTAACATTCTACATCCACAGGATTTTTTATTAGAACAGGCTCTTTGCCTGTATATTCTGACACAATCCCCCTTAGCCACTCCGATATTACTATATTTTTGAACCCCATAGAATATGTATGCACCAGTTTTTCGTCCGACACTGCCCAGTTCTCATACCCCTGAATAAAGTACGTTTTGTTCTTAATGTCCTTAAAATATTTTTCTCCATTATATACTGATTCAACTGCGGTATATATAATGGCATCAGGATTCCCGACCTTGCTCATAAAATCATTTTCATCTGTAGAAATCAGCCTGACTTTCCTGTCAAGCTTAAACCAGACCGGACCTATATGTGTCAGAAAAATCGCTGCCTTTCTGCGGACCCATTCCGGCATGCCATACTTTTTGAGGAAGTATTCATTAAAAAAAAGTATGCTGACTGAATGGCCTCTTTCCGTAAGCCTGTTAGCATATTCAAATACCATCTTATATCCGCCTGATGCATGCTGCAGCATCTTATTGATAACAAAACAAATATTCATCTTACCCTCATAAATCTATCTGCTGTCTTTGATACTATCCTTCCCATTCCTAGTGAATACATGGTATCCGATAGCACACCTACTTTTGACATATACAGCTTTCTATGTTTTATCAGCCAGTTCATATCCTTTATTGAATATTTTCTTATATACCTTTCTCTATGAGCTGCAAATGTCGAATAGTGGCTGAATATCTTTTTCTTGTCGGTGTTATCTGTTACCTCTGCAAGAATCCTGAAATATTTCCTTCTTCTACTTACAATATCTAGTTGTACATCTCTGGTTCTATCTGACACATAAGACCTTGATATTGTTCCAGTCTGATTACTCCCATGTAATCGATGCATATCATGAACATCTGTGGCCATTACACATTTTCCCATACTGACAGCCATCAGCCCACATAATCTGTCATGATATTTAAATACATCTATATCAATATTGTCCTTTTTAATTTTTTTAAATACTTTTCTCTTAAACCCCATAGTAAATCCCGGACCGGGATATTTGCACATTTTTCTGATATCAAGCTTAAGTATTCTGTCTTCTCCTATGTATTCTGCTCCTGTAATAATTTCACTGTTTTCATTAATTGTAACTGTATTAGATCTTGCCATCATCACCCCTGGCTGTTTCAGGCACTCTTCCAGCTTCTCAATTTTTTGAATGTCCCAGATGTCGTCCTGATCTGAGAAGTATATGGTATCACCATGAGCTGTAAATGCACCATCCATGAAATTTCTGAAGAAGCCCTTATTCTTCTCGTTGATGGAAAGCTTCCAGTAGTCAGACAATCCATTCTTCTCTATGAAATCCCTTACTATCTTAACTGTACCATCAGTGGACCTGTCATCGAATATCAGCACCTCATCAGGCTTGCGGGTCTGGGCATAGATTGACTGAAGCTGCTCCTCTATGAACTTTTCACCATTATAGGTTGCCATTACTACTGAGATCATATATTTCCTCAAGTTTCTCTACTGTCACATCTATATTATAATCCGAAGCTGCAATCGTGTCATTATCTTTTTCCCGGTCAGGACATGAATTTCCATCCGTAGAAACGAGAAAGTCCGCAATAATGGTATCTGTATCTTCCAAGCTGAATCTGTGTACATCATCTGACACAAAGACTTCCTGTGGAATATGCTCTGAGACAAAGACGGGCAGTCCTGTTGCTTCTGCTTCAATTGCTGCTATTCCAAGCCCCTCATACACCGATGTCATTACAAAACAGTCTGCTGCCATTAGCAGCGCATTCACATCCTTGCGATGCCCTGCGAATACCACCTTGTCCTGGAGTGAATAAGAGCTAACCTTTCTCCTTATTTCTTCTTCCAGATTTCCGCTTCCTACAAGAATTAGTTTCGAATCCGGTCTTTTTTTCACTACCTCAGAGAATATATCCACAAGTCTCAGCTGGTTCTTCTGCGGGAAAAACCGTCCGACATTTATCAGTGTGAAAGCGTCACCCAGTCCCAGTTTCTGTCTGTACTCAGTACGGATTCTTTCATCGAATCTGAACTTCACTACATCTATCCCGTTAGGAATAAACTCAAAGTCACGACTGCCATACATCCACTTCCCTGCTGCGTATGAGCATGCCAGATGCACATCTGAGAGTTCATACAGCCTGTCCCTGTGCAGATAATGCATTAGTTCTGCAATCTTCCCGACACTCGGATTGGTATTGTGCGAGTGGGGTATGACAGCTGCACCCGTGCACTTTTTTGCTATGACGAATGGTACTATATTTGCTGCTGAATTCTTATTGATATGGATCACATCATATCCCTTACTCATGACTTCCTCAAGGTCATGCCTGTACTGCATGAGATTTCTATATGACGAGATCCTGTAGATATGCGCTCCCAGGTCTGTAAATTCCCTTTCAAACGCCGGATGCTCTGCCCGTGTAATAAAGTCAAAATGATATCTGTCCCTGTCGATATGGGTATATACAGAATACAGGAATGACTCTATTCCACCTACTCCATCACCTATTTCTGACTGCAATATCCTTATCTGCTTCATGACATCTTACCCCGGATCCCGTCGCGGATTCCTCTTATATTTGCCTTCAGCTTATTCATCCTGTCATCCTCATATATCAGTGTGATAAATGTATGATATATGCACCTTCCCACGGCATCTGCGACACTTCCATACTCCGGATGCTTCTTTGCCAGATACACGGTATTGCGGTTCACATAGTACCTGCGCCATGCGGGATGGTTGAAGGTCTGCGTCTTCCTTCCGAGAACCTTCAACCTCTTTGCTTTTCCTATTTCATGCAGAAGTCCTTCATATGGAATCCTGATCACCCGATATCCGGCTTCTTTCAGCGAGTAGCATATGTCTATGTCCACGCAGTCAATAAACATTTTCGTATCATAACCGGAGGTATTTCCATACGCCTTCACATTCATTAGGCATCCGGAAGTGATGCACCAGTCGATATCTGCGACCTCGGTTCCCCTGTCCTCATATTCTATCTCAGGATAGTTCCTGTCCCTTATGAGACAGGTCATGGCTCCGATGTCATCTGACATATATTTTCGGTACTCATCCACCAGATGCCTGTCTGCCACCGAATCCTGATCAAGTGTCAGGACCCAGTCATATCCATTTTTATTTGCGAAATCCATAAGCCTTCTTAGGGCATATGCTATACCATGATTCTTTTCAAGCTCGATGAATTTCCCGGCAGCCAGAGTCTTTATCTGTGAAAAATTTTCAGAAGCATTGTCAATGATCAGCAGTTCATCAGTCTGATCCATTATGGTCTCCAGGTTCTGCTTCAGGCGGTCAATGTCCGGATTATAGGTCACTATTCCTGTCAGGATCCTGCACATATTTCCCAAGCCTCCCTTCCCTCGCATCCCGTATCCCCTGTCTGAACATCCTGAGATACTCTTTCTTATCATCGAAAAGCAGCAATATCTTCGCCCACTTAATCAGCAGTCTGCGGTACAGTTCTGCCGAGTGATACTTCCGTGCTGTCCAGAGCAGATTTCTCGCCTGATAGTAATAGCGGAGCGGAGAAGCGACTCCATACTTAATTCCGAGCTTCTCATGTGTCTCGGCCGGATGGTGCTCAAGGACTGCGTCATTTATTCTGATAAGTCCAAATCCCATCTGCTCCATTCTGAGAAAATATTCGTAATCTACTACATCCAGAAACAGTCTCTCATCAAAGGCTCCTGTTTTCTGAAGTACGCTTCTTTTGAAAATGGTTCCTGACTGCATTGAGAGCTTCACATTTTCAAAGCCGCCTTTCTTCCTCGCATGATGTCTGTCTGTTTCATACTGGCAGGTCATAGCACCGACAGTACTGCTATCATGATGATTCAGGAATTTCAGATATGCTTCCACCACATCTGATGAAAGCAGACTGTCCTGATCCATTGTAATGATATATTCCTCTGACAGATGCTCTATTCCCACATTCAGTGCATGCGCAATACCCGTATTCTCCATAAGCGGCAGATAATCCATCCCCTCAAGCATCTCTGAATGGTTGTCTGATGAATTATCTACAAGCACCAGCCTGCCCACAGCATTCGAATATCTTCGGATATTCATGGCAATCGTTTCATCAGGATTGTATAGTACTACCACACAGGCGATATCCTTACTTGTCAGCATAATACTTCCCCATATATCTCCTCCATCTCCTCTGCCATCCTTCTACCATCATATCTCCTTAATACTGTTCTTCTGCCATTTGTTCGGAGATGATCCATAAGTGCCTGGTCGTCAAGGATACGGATAACTGCATCTGCCGCCTTTTCCGGATCATCCGGTGGCACTAGTAGTCCGTTTCTTCCATCTGCGATGATCTCCCTCAGTCCTCCGACGGAGGATGACACCACTGGTACTCCACAGTACATCATCTCAGGAACTGCTAGTCCGAATCCTTCCCACCTGGACAGAAGCACTCCGACATCAAATATCTTCATATAGCTGTATGGATTATCTACCCATCCCGTGATCTGACAGCAGTCTGTAAGGCCGAGCCTTATGATCATGTCTGATATCTGCGGACGCAGTCTGCCTCCCCCTACTATCAGGAAATACGCTGAAGGAATTTTCCTCTTTATCAGAGCACACGCCCTTGTAAATACATCCGGTGCCTTCTGTTCCACAAGCCTGCCTGCCATACCTATTACAGGGATATCCTCTGGGATTCCCAGAGCCTCACGGCTCACCGGTACTGCCTTTTTTACTTCATCTGTATCTATCCCGTTCCATACCACAGAAAGCTTGTATTCAGTACAGATCTTCTCACGAAGGGCAGCTCTCCTTTCGCTGCGGGAGATGCATATCACTCTGTCTGTAAAAGGAGTCTGCATCCTCTCTATCTGTCTGTACATTTTTTTCTTCTTATCAGGCACATCCATCTCAAATGCCCATCCATGTGGGTTGTAGATCACCTTATTGGATATACCCATGTCCGCCATCCGAAGCAGTGCACCTGACTTGCTCGAATGTGCATAGACTATATCAGGGCTGTACTTATGTATCAGCTTCCTTATCGCTGCTACGGATCTCATATCATCGGCAGGAGATATCTCATGTGCCATATCGACATTTTCTACAGCATCACACAGCCCTTCATAGTCTCCCGGTGCATAATGCTGTGAGCAGACGAGGATATTCTCTATCCGCTTATTATCCGTATATCTGAAAAGAGTCCTCAGATACCGGTCTACTCCGCCGGCAGGCTCTGCAACATGGAGAACGCGTATCCTTTCTGCGCTTACGGTCTCATCCTCTGATGAAATATCCATCCTACTCACCTTCTCCCTTTATGACCTGCCTCAGTGTCTTCGCGATGATCCTGAAATCATTTCCTATGGAGAAGTTATTGATATACGACAGATCCATTTTCACGACCGTCTCAAAGTCACTCACCCTGTTCCGTCCGCTGACCTGCCAGACGCCTGTTATTCCAGGTCTCACAGAAAGCCTTGCCCTGTGGTGTGCCTCATACTCCTGCCATTCCTCTACCGTAGGCGGCCTTGTGCCTACAAGCGACATCTGCCCGAGGAAGACATTCAGAAACTGAGGGAATTCATCAATAGAATACTTTCTGATAAACCATCCGTATCCATGATGGCTCCCGTCAGATCCGCTGCCAATGACACGGGGATCTGCCTTTATCTTGAACATCGCTCCATCCATCTCGTTCTGATTCATGAGTCTGTGCTTACGCAAATCTGCATCACGATACATGGAACGGAACTTATACATAGTAAATACCCTGCCGTTCTTCCCAACTCTTTTCTGCCTGTAGAAAAGTGGGCCCGGATCATTTATGAGAATTCCAGGGATGACTATTACTATCATGAGGATTCCACAGATCTCCAGCCCTATCAGAGACCCCATGATATCAAGTAACCTCTTGAAAAAGAGCTGTACCGGATCTATGATCCTCAGAGACTCAGTGATCACTGTATCTCCTGCAAGTGTCTCCACCGCTTTCTGACTCACATGAGAATCAGAAAAGTACATCTGCCTGTGGGTTGTGATCCCCATCACCGATGTGATGTCAAGAAGCTTTTCTACTGTTTCATCATTGCGGAATGATGATGATATATAAATTTCATCAACCCAGTGCTTTGTCAGGTATTCTCCGATTTCAGCGAGCCCGCAGGCTTTCACATCTATACCGTTTATCTCCCTGACACCGCTGACATTTTTAAGAAAAATAATTCCGCTTACCCTGACATCCGGCTGCTCACGTCTGAATTTCTCAATACAGTCATATGTCTCTTCCTGATTCACCAGGAGCAGGATATGCCTGCGATGATATGCATCTTTTCCCAGAATCTTCCTCCGGATCTTCTTCACTACTGTGCGCAGCATAAGCACGATCACGAATGACAGTATAAGGAAATAAAACAGTACAAGTCGTGAAAATACTACCGATACCTTGAACACGAACAGGAAGGCCAGCGTCTCAAGTGTCAGCGCAAGTGACAGGAAGAATGCGTGTCTCATCTCTATGATGAAGCTCCGTGTTCCCGGATCATCCTTCCTGTCAGTCAGTGCATCATTCATTATCGTAAATACTATTATTCCGAAAAAGAAATCCCTGTACAGATCTGTATTGAAATCAGCCGGTCCGGAGAAGAACAATCCTCTGAAAAGTGTGACCGGTGTCCCACCCTGTCTCAGCAGAAATGCAAAAAGAAAGGCCAGCTCGCAGGATATCACATCGATTGCAATATAACCGATGTATGCTGATATTCCGCGGCTGTCCTTTCTGTACAAAACTGTCTCCTTCTGTTACTGCTATTATTACATGATCCTTGCTTCCTGCGCTACCTTGTCCTTGGCAAATCTGATGGCGGTGTCTCGCGAGATCTGGCCGTTGTTGTAGAGCTGCTGCAGGGCCTCGTCCATTGTGATCATGCCCTGGGCACGGGAGGTCTGCATCGTAGATGTGATCTGGAAGGTCTTGCCCTCACGGATGTAGTTCCTGATGGCGTTATTTCCGAGCATAACCTCGAATACACCGACACGGCCCTTGCCCTCGATCTTCGGGAGCAGCTGCTCGGCTACCACGCACTCGAGGATATCAGCAAGCTGTGTCCTGATCTGCTGCTGCTGGTGAGGCGGGAATACGTCGATGATACGGTTTACAGTGTCCACGGCACTTACCGTATGCAGGGTCGAGAACACGAGATGTCCGGTCTCAGCAGCGGTACATGCAAGGGAAATGGTATCAAGGTCTCGCATCTCTCCTACGAGGATTACATCAGGATCCTCACGGAGGGCGCCACGAAGAGCGGCTGCGTATGAATGGGTATCAGTACCGACCTCACGCTGATGCACTATGCACTTCTTGTGCCTGTGGAGATACTCGACAGGGTCCTCGAAGGTGATGATGTGGTATGGGTACTTGCTATTGATATAGTCTATAAGTGAAGCGAGTGAGGTAGACTTACCGGAACCTGTAGGACCAGTGAAAAGGATGAGTCCCCTTCTCTTGTCACAGCACTTGACGACTGAATCAGGGATTCCGAGATCGTAAGGCTTCGGGATGGAAGGATTCAGGAGTCGGGCTGCTACTGCGTATGTGCCACGCTGTCTGTAGACATTGATACGGAGACGGGCCACACCCGGAATAGAGTACGGCATATCGAGCTCTCCGACCTCCTTCAGCTCCTTCGCCTGCTCACCGGTGAGCATCTTGTTCAGCACATCGAGCATCTCTCGCGGACCATACTTCTCTTCACCTAGAGGAGTGATACGTCCATCTATACGCAGACATGGAGCCTGCCCTACTCCGATATGGATATCGGATGCATTTACCTCTTTTGCTTTTTCTACGAGTTCATCAAATTCTGTGATCATTTCTGATTCCCTTTCTCTTCATTATTCCAGATCATCGCTCTCAATGGTAGCGACCTTCAGCATCTCATCTACGGACGTGATGCCCTGAAGCACGTATGCCTCTGCATTGTCTCTAAGGGTACGCAGGCCCTCCTTCTTCGCCTCAGCCTCCAGCTCATCAGTGCCAAGGCCCTTTGATACGATCCTCTTCAGCCTGGAGGTCATCTCCATGACCTCATAGATACCTATTCGGCCATAGTAGCCGGTACTCCCGCACTTGGGACAGCCGCCCGGATGAGGCACACAGATCTTCGGTGGGTTCTTCGGATCTCTATGCAGCAGCTTCGCTTCTATCTCAGTCGCCTGCCTGGTCTCCTTGCAGTTCGGACACAGACGTCTCACGAGTCGCTGGGCAATGATGCCGGTCACCGAATCTGCAATGAGGTAAGGCTCTATGCCCATGTCCTCGAGTCGTGTGACTGTAGCTGCAGAGCTGTTCGTATGAATGGTACTTACAACCAGATGTCCGGTGATAGATGCCTGTACAGCGATCTGCGCGGTCTCTGAGTCTCGGATCTCTCCTACCATTATGATATCCGGGTCCTGTCGCAGGAAGGAGCGAAGTGCCGATGCAAAGGTGAGGCCAGCCTTGGTATTCACCTGTACCTGATTGATACCAGGGACATTTGCCTCTACAGGGTCCTCGACTGTGAGGATATTTACCTCAGGGGTATTCAGCTCTGAAAGAGCGGTATAAAGTGTGGTTGACTTACCTGAACCGGTAGGACCTGTGACGAGGATGATACCATTCGGATGCTTCAGTATCCTGTCGAACTTCTCCATCTCATACGGCTGGATACCAAGCTCTGACTTGGCCCTCGTGAGTGCATTCGCTCTGGTGAGTCGCATAACCGTTTTCTCGCCATATACCGTAGGCAGAACCTCGACACGGATATCGTACTCTATATCATCCACGACAGCCGTCATACGGCCTGACTGCGGCTTACGCTTCTCTGCTATATCGAGTCCCGAAACTATCTTGATACGGGTGGAAAGTGCCGGCAGGATACTGATGTCATACATCATCTTCTCGACGAGCACACCATCTATCCTGAAACGTATCCTGACCTGCCTCTCGAGTGCATCTATATGAATATCCGATGCCCTGGACCTGACGGCCTGCTCGACTATGGAACGAAGCAGCTGTACGATAGGTGCGTTCGCAAGCTCGGTCTCCGCTCCCTGTTGCTGCTCCTCCTCTGCCTGGACCCTCTTCTTGTGCTGCTGGGTGAACTTCTGGGCTGCGCTCATGGCCTCCTCAGAGCCGTAGTATCTGTCGAGGATAGCCTGAATATCCTGCTGCGTAGCTATCAGAGGCTCGACCCTGCATCCGGTGACGATCTCGATATCCTCCATTGCCTCAATATCGAGAGGATCAGCCATTGCAAGAAAAATTGCCTGCGGATCCTTGGGGTCATACCCGAGCGGCAGCACTGAATGCTTCCTCAGGACCTTACCTGATACCAGCTTCTGCATCTGCTCTGACAGGGCAAATCCATTCAGATCCACGATCTGATAATTCAGCTGGCTCGCAAGGGCCTTGGCTACTGCCTTGTCATCGACGAAGCCGAGCTCCTTCAGACAGTCTCCGAGCCTCTTTGAACGCCCCTCCTGTCTCTCCTTTTTTGAATAATCCAGCGCCGCTTTCAGCTGGTCTTCAGTGATGACTCCCGCATTCAGCAGGAGATCACCTATCTTTAATCTCTGTCTAGGCATTAGATGTCATTCCCTTTTCCTTATAGCCCCAAAAATAAACATTTCATTAAAAATTATAACCGATTCCTGTCCTTAATGCAACCTTTCTATATTACATAGAACCATGCATCCGACTGGTCGAGATCGTTCTTTTCTATAATAATACCATTCTTATCCTTCAGGACCAGCTCCTGGTTCCTGATAGTCACTCTCGTGCCTGCAGGTACTGACTTCGTGATGAAGGCATTTGATCCGATCACCGAGCCCTCTCCGATGATCGTCTGCCCGCCCAGTATGGAGGCTCCTGAATATATGGTCACATTGTCCTCAATGGTCGGATGACGCTTCACCCCATGAAGTGCCTGTCCGGCTGCAGTAGACAGGGCTCCTATAGTGACGCCCTGATATACCTTCACGTGGTCTCCGATGATGGTTGTAGATCCTACTACTACACCTGTACCATGATCGAGGCAGAAATATCTGCCAATCGTGGCACCCGGATGAATGTCGATTCCCGTGATAGAATGGGCATACTCCGTCATCATTCGCGGGATCAGCGGTACATTCAGCTGGAACAGCGCATGCGCCAGACGGTTGATCGTCGTGGCACGTATTCCCGGATATGAAAGGATGATATCATCAAGACTGCTTGCTGCAGGATCGCCCTGGAATGTAGCCTCCAGATCAGTCTGTACATAATCCCTGATCTCCGGAATCCTGTTGCAGAAGGTAAGTGCCAGGCAGTATGCCTGATCCTTGAACTTGATCTCCTCCTCCGGTGAGAGGCCCGAGCTGTCTCCTGCCTCCTGTCTCCTGCTGATCTCATCATAGCAGAGCACTATCTCTATCTGCTTGCTCAGATTGTACAGGACATCCTCTATGAGGACTGTCAGATTTCCCTCCAGATTGTAGCTCTTGTAAACCTGGTCTCTGTAATATCCCGGGAACACCAGCCTTATCAGCTTGTTCGTGATCTGCTTTATCTTCTCTACATCAGGCTGGTTGAAAAGCGCCATCTTGTCGATGTCACGTCCCTTTCCATAGTCAGAAAGGACCTTCGTCACCAGCTGGTTTACCTCTTCATTCTCTAATGTGCTCATTAAACACCTTCCGTATTCATAACTATTTCAATCATTATAAAGCTTTTCATTGTATTTGACAAATAGTTTCGCGATGCATTCGCAGCCACTTCGTGGCTACTCATTCGCGCTTTCGCGCTATAAAAAGGCAGCACATGTGAATGATATGTGAGCAAGCTCACCTCATCACATGTGCTGTCTTTTTGCATGGCTCAATTAATACGCGAAAAAAAGACCCGTGCTGCCACGGGTCAGGTTGGAAAAAGAAAAAAGATTACTTAACATTGACTGTTCTTATTTATTGTACTAGAATATGGTCGTATAGTAAAGTTCAACTTTTTCATTGAATCAATGAAAATAATTCACTACACATCGGGAAAAAGGAAAAGATCATGACACTATTATCATACGAAATATTCCAGACTATACTGGAGCAGGGATCCTTCGCGAAGGCCGCGCAGATTCTGCATCTAACGCCCAGTGCCATCAGCCACTCCATCTCATCGATGGAGGAGGAGATCGGCTTCCCGCTTTTCATCAGGAGCAAGAATGGCGTCAGGCTGTCAAGCGCCGGCGAGGAAATCAATCCATACATCCAGAAGATAGTGGCCTCAGAGGATGCGCTGAAGCAGGCTGTTGCCCAGATGAAGGGTCTTGGCACAGGAAAGGTAAATATCGGCTGCATCAATTCAGTATGTCTGGCATGGATTCCTGACATCATCAGGAGCTTCGGCGAAGAGCATCCACAGATCACTGTAGAGATCTATCAGGGTTCTTACAATGATGTCGTGGATTGGGTCAGGAACGGAACCATCGACCTCGGTATCGTATCAGAGGCAGCCTCCGACGGCCTTCCCTTTACAGAGCTCATGGAGGACGACCTCGTGGCCGTCGTGCCCAGGGGATATATGCCTGAGTCGACGAAGTCCATCACACCGGAAGATCTGAAGGACCAGCCCTTTGTCATCCAGCAGGACAGCTGCGATATCGATATCATCAGATACCTCGATGAGTACAATCTCCAGATCCGTGCAAACTGTCACATCCTGGATGACCAGTCGGCTATAGCAATGGTGGAGGCCCAGACAGGACTGCTCCTGATGCCGCGTCTCGGGCTTATCAATCCGCCGAGGGATGTAGAGATCTACCCTCTCTATCCGCGCCATTACAGAAAGCTCGGGATCATCACCCTTTCCGATGACTTCATGTCACCGGCTGCAAATGAAATGTCAGAACACATCAGGAAATACGTAGAGAATTATGCCAGAGAACACAAGCAATAAATGGAAGGCCGTCCTCTTCGATATGGACGGCACGATCACAGACACTGAGAGAATATATAATCACTTCTGGAATTCATGTGCGAGAGAGCTCGGCATGAATGACTTCACCTATCAGGATTCGCTCGATCTCAGATCCCTGAATCATGAAGATTCGGCGAAGCTTATGGAGGAACGTCATCATGGAAGTGTGGATTATGACACGCTGCATAAGGCTGTCGCAGAGCATGTGCGTGATTATCTGAGCGATCATGAGATACCCCTGAAGCCTGGGATTAATGAGATCCTGGATGCCTGCCATGAAAAGGGCATCAGGGCCGTAGTCGTCACCGCCACCAATCTCAGGTCAGCCAGGAAGAGACTCGCTGATGCAGGCCTCCTGCCATATTTCGATGATGTAGTAAGCGCACACGAAGCAAAGCGTGGCAAGCCACACCCTGACCCGTATCTGCTGGCAGCATCACGTATAGGTCTGCTCCCATCAGAGTGCCTCGCTGTTGAGGATTCTCCGAACGGATGTACCTCTGCAATCAATGCCGGGATGAATACAGTCATGGTTCCTGACCTTACGGAGCCGGATCCGGAGCTGAAAAAAAGGCTTTACGCCGTAGCGCCAAGCCTTTCTGATATCATTTCTCTATTATAAATCACTGAAGGTCTGAATACAGGTCACTCCTGTACAGGCCTTTTGCTGTCATATCTGCAAATGCCTTCCTGACTGATGGGATATCCTCCTTGTAGGTGATACCATACCACTGGTCATCAGACGGCAGAACCCTCACCCTTACCTTCTTCTGCCTCAGCAGATCCTCTACAAATACAGGGATCAGGAACTCGTCATTCATAGGGTCTCCGATCCTTCTCGAAAGAAGTCTCACAAGGAACTTCCTGAAGCCTTCCTCGAGCAGGCTCACAAAACCATCCTTGAAGCCCCACATATTCATTGATACAAGTGAATCCGCTGGCAGGTCACCAGCTGGTGAGGAGGCTGAGCCATCGGGATTCCTGGTGATATCATGTATCTCCTCGATCCCGCTCAGGCATCCGTCATCAGTCTGCTGACAGACCCCGCGGGTAACTGTTCCATTATCACTGAGTGTATTACCGAGTCTGAAGCCTGCCATGCAGTACTCATTCGGTGTATCAGATGAACGAAGGAAATCCGCTATACTTACGAAGGCTTTCTTGCCATAGTAGTCATCTGCATTGATCACTGCAAATGAATGATCGAGAAGACTGGCCCCCGAAAGAACTGCCTTTCCTGTGCCCCACGGCTTCGTGCGTCCCTCCGGTACTGAGAATCCATCAGGTAGATTGTAGAGGCTCTGATTCACATAATATACTCCTACATTATGCTGATTGCATATAGCTTCTATACGTCGACCTATGATCTTCATGAAATCCTCTTCTATCTCCTTGCGGGTCACGAAGATTATCTCATTGAATCCGGCCTCAATTGCATCATGGACTGAGTAATCCATGATTATATTCCCATTCTCTCCAACTGATGCAAGCTGCTTTATACCTTCTCCATACCGCGATCCGATACCGGCAGCCATAATAACCAGAGATATCTTTTTCAATCTATCTCCTCCCTTAATTATTTCTAATATGAATTGCAGCTTCCGGTCATTTACCAGGGTAAGTGATCACGGCATCGATGTCATAATCCTTCAGACGTTCACGACCCTTGAGTCCTGCAAGCTCCATAAGGAAGATCATCTTTACTACCTTACCGCCAAGCTTCTCTACAAGCTTTGCTGCTGCCTCTATGGTACCGCCTGTAGCGATCAGATCATCTACAAGCACTACCTTCTGTCCCGGCTGTATAGAATCCTTGTGCATCTCGATGGTGGCTGTGCCGTACTCGAGATCGTATGTCTGCTCTACTGTCTCTGCCGGAAGCTTGCCCTTCTTCCTGATCAGGACGAATGGCTTATGAAGATTGTACGCGATCGGAGTTCCGAAAATAAAGCCTCTTGACTCAGTGCCTGCAATGACATCGAAATTGAGTCCCTCGAGGAACTGCTGCATCTCATCGATAGCAAGCTCGAATCCGTCCGGGTCCTTCAGAACCGTCGTAATATCACGGAACATGATTCCCTTCTCAGGGAAATCAGGGATGGTACGTACATAATCTTCTACTTTTCTCATTTTGAAAAATCTCCTTTGTGACAGATCACTGATTCCTGAATCTGTCTTCTACCTTTGATACGAGAGTCGGGAACTGCTCGAGGGTGTTCGTCATATCCTCGAAGATCAGGCTCTTCTTTGATATATTGGTGCTAAGTGTATCAATATGGTCTGAAACGGTCTGATAATAAGGCTTTGAGGCCTCCATTGTGGACTGGAGATTATTCATATCCTCAGAGCACTTACCGATCACGCCTACCATATTGGTATTGCCCTCTTCGATCTCACCTGCTACTGACTTGATGGAATCAACGACTGCCTCTGTCTCATTGATATGGGTCATTGAATCCTGGATAGCTGTACGTGTATCGTTGATGGAATTCATCAGCTTGTTATTATTCTGATTCAGCTTCTCCATTGACTCTCCGATAGATGCGACAAGGGTCTTGATATTGCTCGAAAGCTCATTGACCTGATCAGCTACTACCGCGAAGCCTCTTCCACTTTCTCCGGCTCTTGCTGCCTCGATCGAAGCATTGAGCGCGAGGAGATTAGTCTGGTTGGCGATGCCATTGATCGCATTGACCTTCTCGAGGATCTCGTCGAAGCTGCTCTGGAACTCCTTAAATACCTCCTCAACAGTAGAGATCGTATCATTGACTGATGCAGATGACTCACGGACATTGTTCATATTCGTATGAGTCTCATCAGCTGTGGTGAGCATCTTCTTAATGATCTTCTCGAAATTCTCTGTAACAGATGTCACTTCCTTGAAGCGCTCATTGAACTGCTCCATTGAACTTGTGACCTCATCTGATCTCTGCTCTACGGCATCGAATGAATCCTTGATCTCTCCAAGAGAATTAGTTGTGTCAAGTTCCTCCTGCTGAAGCTTGTTCTTCTGCTCGAGGATATAATTACCGCTATCAAGTACAGGCTGAAGCTCTTTAGTAATATCTATCTGCTCTTTTACCTCGACCTGCTCCTGTTCCTTTGCTTTTTTCTTTCCGAACATCTATAACTCCTCTCTGACGCATTAGCATCATGAAAATCCGCTTAATACTTACTGTAAGCTACCTTCTTATTTTATTTTTTTAATGTAAACATGTCAACACTTATTAAGAAAAAATTTACCGCTGGATCACTCAAAAAACCGCCATTACCATGGTCTGGTTCATGAGTGAACAGCCGCTTTCTGAAAAATATAACTCATAAATAAAGGCATTCTGCTGTCTTTAGAGAAAGTTCTGAAAGATTTATCTCCTTCTCAGGATCCTTGCCTTCGTAAATCTTCCTGGCGAGTATCCTCAGTGCAAGTGAGCCCTGATGCTTTGGATTCTGATATACCGATGAATCTATGAGTCCCTTCCGCATGAACTCCCTCGTGGCATCGAACACATCAAATGTCACCACATGGAATGACAACCTGGTAGTCATCTGCCAGATTCCCTTGCATCCACCGTATATGCCGCCCGTGGTAGCAAAGAAAAATGCTGAAATGCCCGGATGATCAGACTGCATCTTCTGCACCAGCTCGTATGCCTTATAATCGTCATCGCGGCACTCTCCGATACATTCCACTGTGAGTCCCTTACTGTCATTTAGCAGGTAATCCTGGAAGCCTCTGATCCTCTCCTCATGCCCCCTGATACCATGAAATCCGGTGACTATCCCTATCTCTGTCTTCGGCTCACACAGCAGACACATCTGCGATGCCGCGACCCTTCCTGCCTTGTATGGATCTGTACCCACATAGGCGATCCTGCCGGAATCCGCAATATCCGTATGTACCGTGACTACCGGGATTCCTTTATCTGAAAGGGCCTTTAGCCTCTTTGCTACGCTCACATCATCTATCGGTGAAATGATCAGACCCTTCAGTGGCTTCTTCGTCATGTCGTCAAGCATCTGCACCTGATCAGCCACATTCATCGGAGAAAATCTCACATCAAGCTGCGGTTCCGACTTCACTGACAGGACTGCCCGATTGATTCCCTCAATGACTGAATTGAAGAAATCTCCCTTCGGACTTCCATAAAGAAGTACTCCGATCCTGTCCTTACTATTCTGCTTTTCCTTCGTCTGTGCCATCCTGGATGCCCCCTTTTCCTGTGTCTTCCAATTTCCTGATCTGTTCTTCTATTGCTGAAAGCATTTTCTCAAGCTTATTGCAATCCTCTTCAGTGAACTCCTGGTCTATAAGCCTTGCCAGCTCCTCGAAAAAAATATTATTCCTGTGACCTGCATAGGACTCATACCTGGCTGTCGGACGCAGATGGAACTTGCGCTGATCCTTGTGGTCCTGATACTTCTTCAGGTATTTCCCATCTATAAGCTTCTTCACACGGTACGCTGCATTAGGCGCGGAAATCCCGGCCTTTTTCTGAAATTCACGGACTGTAGGTCCCTCAGCGTCCTCCTCGCACAGATCCATTATAATATCCATGCTCCTCTGTTCATTGGGTGTCAGCGGCATATCATTCTTCCCGCTATCACCGTATATAAACAGGGCGTGTGATATTTTCTTATATAAACTATTCAGTTCATCCTTTAATTCCACTATATCAGTCTCCTCCACGTCCCAAAATCATTAAAAATATTGTACCATTCTGTCAGGGAAAAATCAATATAAAATCATTATAAACTCACTGGTGTGAGTTCTCCACGACCTGATCCATGAGGTCCAGTATATCTTCCCTGCCTTCCTTAGTCACAGATGAAAACGGAAGGATGATCGGATCGTCCGCACGGGTATTCTGATGAATGGAATCCGTAATGACCCTCAGTGCATGCGGAACCTGCGACCGCTTCAGCTTGTCAGCCTTGGTCGCAATGATCACAGTCTCTAATCCCAGATATGCGAGATAATCTATCATCTGAAGATCCTGCTTCGTCGGCGCATGGCGGATATCAACAAGCAGAAAAACAGCCGCAAGCTGCTCAGATGAGGTCAGATACTTTTCTATCATCCGGCCCCATTGCTGGGCTGTCTCGCGGCTTGTCTTTGCGTAGCCATATCCAGGCAGATCCACAAGATAGATCTCGTCATTGATATTGTAGTAATTGATGGTCTGCGTCTTGCCCGGCTTCGATGAGGTACGGGCAAGCTTAGCCCTGTTCATAAGGCAGTTGATCAGGCTTGATTTCCCTGCATTAGAACGGCCGGCAAACGCCACCTCAGGATGGGCATTCACCGGCAGGGTACTTGTTATTCCACAGACTGTCTCTAATTCAACGGTCTTTATATTCATGCGCTCTCTTTATCGCTCTTCTTATCCTCGAGAGGTACCACCTTCTCACCCTTTTCCCCGCTGTCATCGAGCAGAAGATGGGAATCTACTATCTCCTTCGTGATCGCCAGCTCCTTCATGTCATCATCTGACGGAATCTCATACATATAATCCATCATGACGTTCTCCATGATGGCGCGAAGTCCTCTGGCACCTGTCTTCCTCTCGAGAGACTTCCTGGCAATCTCTCTGATGGCGTCATCCTCGAAACGAAGATCAACTCCATCCATTGAGAAAAGTGCCTGATACTGCTTCACAAGAGCGTTCTTCGGTTCTGTAAGGATTCGTACGAGGTCATCCTCTGTCAGGAGATCGAGTGATACGTTGATAGGCACACGCCCGATAAACTCAGGGATCAGGCCATACTTCACGAAATCCTGAGGAAGCGCAAGCTTCAGAAGCTCGCTCACGCTCTTCTCCTCATTCGATGTATCTGACGGGTTCGTAGCGAAGCCTATACGTCTGGTATCGAGTCTTGATTCTATGATCTTGTCCAGACCCTCGAATGCTCCTCCACAGATAAAGAGGATATTTGTCGTATTGATCTGGATCAGCTCCTGCTGGGGATGCTTCCTGCCTCCCTGTGGAGGTACTGACGCATTGGTTCCCTCGAGTATCTTCAGCAGAGCCTGCTGTACTCCTTCACCTGATACATCACGGGTGATCGATACATTCTCGCTCTTCTTTGTGATCTTGTCGATCTCATCGATATACACAATACCGAGCTCTGCACGCGGTACATTGTAATCAGCAGCCTGTATCAGCTTCAGCAGAATATTCTCTACATCCTCGCCGACATATCCGGCCTCTGTGAGAGTGGTGGCATCTGCTATCGCAAAAGGAACACCGAGGATTCTCGCAAGTGTCTGTGCAAGAAGTGTCTTACCTGATCCGGTAGGTCCGAGCATCAGGACATTACTCTTCTGAAGCTCTACATCCGTCTTCTTGCCGGAAAGAATTCTCTTGTAGTGATTATATACCGCTACCGAAAGAACCTTCTTTGCCTCATCCTGACCTATGACATACTGGTCAAGGAATGCCTTGAGTTCCTTCGGCTTCTGGAGATTTATCTCCAGGCTGTCTGCATTGTCAATGCTTCTGAACGGAGCCTTGACATCGTCATTGAACTCCTCGTCAATGATCTCTGAGCAGATATCGACACACTCATCGCAGATATAGGTACCATTCGGGCCCTCTATCAGCTTCCTTACCTCATTCTGGCTTCTTCCGCAGAATGAGCAGTGTATGTCGTTAACGTACTTTCTTCCTGCCATTATTACTCCTCACGGTTGGTGATGACTTTGTCTATAAGACCATAATCGAGGGCTTCCTCTGCTGACATATAATGATCACGGTCTGTATCTGCAGTAACCTGCTCTACTGACTTGCCTGTATTAGCAGCGAGGATCTCGTTTAATTTCTTCTTTGTCTTCAGGATATTCTCTGCTGCGATCTCGATCTCCGTAGCCTGACCCTTGGTTCCGCCTGACGGCTGATGGATCATGATCTCCGCATTAGGCAGTGCCATTCTCTTGCCCTTGGCTCCGCCCGCAAGAAGGAAGGCTCCCATTGATGCAGCAAGTCCCACACAGATAGTAGATACATCGCACTTGATATACTGCATTGTATCATAGATGGCAAATCCTGCTGTCACCATTCCGCCCGGTGAATTGATATAGAGATGGATATCCTTATTAGGATCCTCTGACTCCAGGAAAAGAAGCTGAGCTACCACGAGTGATGCCGTGGTCTCATTTACCTCTTCACCTAAGAAAATAATCCTGTCCTTAAGCAGCCGGGAGTAAATATCATAAGATCTCTCACCTCTTGAATTCTGCTCTACTACGTAAGGCATTGATGCCATAAGATCTGCCTCCTTTAGCTATATTATTGCTCTTCCTTATCGGCTTCCTTGTCCTCTGTCTTCTTTGTGGACTTTCTCTTGGCTCTTTCCTTCACATGATCCATGACGAAGTCGATAGCCTTCTCCATCTTAATCTGCTCCTTGAAGCTGTCCATCTCGTCATCCTGGATATTGGCCTTGAGGTCCTCTGCCTTCATATTGTACTGCTTTGCCATGTCCTCGATACGCTTATCGATATCCTC
The DNA here is from genome assembly GCA_900315505.1 of uncultured Lachnospiraceae bacterium. GTDB lineage: Bacteria > Bacillota > Clostridia > Lachnospirales > Lachnospiraceae > Weimeria. Next base: position 120,267 of record OMZG01000001.1, on the reverse strand, counting down.
ATCAGTAGCATCGAGATTCTCTGCAGCTGCGATCGCCTCCAGGCAGAGAGATGTCTTGATCCTCTTGACAGCCTCTGGTCTGGTCTGCTCACGGAACTTGTCGATTGTCATTCCTGTAAACTGGAGATACTGCTGGAATGAGAGCCCGCTCTGAGCGAGATTTCTCGAATAATCATTGATGATATTATTCACCTGGGTATCTACCATTGCATCAGGGATATCCATCTCTGACTTCTCGACGATCTTCGTCAGAGCCTCATCCTCCTTGGTGCGCTTTGCCTCATTTTCCTTTGACTCCTCAAGCTTCTTCTTTACATCTGCCTTGTACTCGTCAACTGTATCGAATGAAGTAGTATCCTGAACGTACTCCTCATCGAGGGCAGGTACTTCCTTGCTCTTTATTTCCTTGACCTTGATGGCAAATACTGCAGGCTTTCCTGCAAGGCTCTTCTCCTGATAGTCCTCAGGGAAGGTCACATTTACATCGAACTCATCTCCGGCCTTGTGTCCTACGATCTGATCCTCGAAATTGTCGATGAATGTATGTGAGCCAAGCTCGAGTGAGTAGTTCTCGCTCTTGCCGCCCTCGAAATGCTCTCCGTCAACGCTGCCGTCAAAGTCGATAACGGCTGTATCGCCATTCTCAGCTGCTCCGTCCTTTGTCACTGTACGGGCATTCTTCTCGAGCTCTGCCTGTACCTGCTTGTCCACCTCATCATCTGATACTGAGGTATCGATCTTAGTAACCGTAACGCCGTCATACTTTCCGAGTGTGACCTCAGGCTTGGTAGCTACCTCTGCTGTAAAAATAAAATCCTTGCCTTGCTCGATCTGAACAATATCGATCTTCGGAGAAGATACTATATCAAGGCCGCTCTCGTCGTATGCCTTCGGATACTCCTGATTGATCAGGATATTGGCTGCATCCTCATAGAAGACGTCGTCTCCGTAAATCTGCTCAACCACCTTCATTGGTACATGACCCTTACGGAATCCTCTGATGGAGATTCTGTTCTTTGTGCGGTCATATGCCTTCTTAATGGCACTGTCGAGTTCCTTTGCATCGACTGTCACCGTCATCTTTGACATATTCTTTGTGTCGAGTTGTTCTACCTTTACGCTCATTTTGTTTTATTTCCTCCTGGATAAAATATGCATAGAGTCATGAAAACCCCGTGCAACAAATAGACATTCTATCACAGGGTTTCAAAAATATCAAGCTTTATATACTACAGAATCAAGGATCTGCTTAGCCTTTTCCTTCCCGAGGAAGTACTCGATTATGGCTCCGCCGAATGGTAATGCAGTTCCAAGGCCGCGGCTTGTGATGATATTGCCGTCCCTTACTACCTCATCAGTCTTCTTATGTGCTCCGGTGAGTCCGTCTTCCATTCCTGGATAGCAGGTGGCGTTCTTCCCCTTGAGCACTCCTGCGAATCCCAGGACTGTAGGCGCTGCGCAGATTGCTGCTACCAGCTTTCCGGCAGCTGCGTATTTCTTTACCACGGAGATGACCCCTGAATCATCACGCAGATGTTTCGTTCCCGGCATTCCTCCCGGAAGTATCACGCCATCATACGCGTCTTCATCGAAATCCTTCATTACCCTGTCACAGATAAAGGTGATATTTCTCGCGCTCGTCACCTGTCTTGAATCAGAAATGGATACCATGTCGATATCTATTCCTGCACGGCGCAGCAGATCTACCTGTGTGAGCGCTTCGCACTCTTCACAGCCATCAGCTATCATGATTGCTACTTTTGACATACATGTTTCCTTTCTATATAATAGGTTCAAAGTTGTAAGTAGGAAGCACCCCTCACGGGCACTTCATAGTATGTAGAAAACCGAGGCATCATTATGGAAATTGAACGCAAATTCCGTATTTACAGAAATCAGATCCCGTTCGACATTTCTGGATTCCCATCAAAGGAGATAAGGCAGGGGTATATACTTCACTCGCCTGCCCTCCGTATCAGGAAGGAGAATGAAGACTACATCCTCACATACAAGGGCAGGGGCTCTCTCTCAAGAGAAGAGATAAATATCACCCTTCCTGAAGCCGCCGGTGAGAAGCTCTTCACCAAATGTGACGGTCATCTGATCGACAAGACCAGATACCTGATCCCTGCAAATGCCAAGGATGCCACATCGGGAAGGGATCTCGTGATAGAGCTTGATATCTTTCACGGAGAATTCGATTCCCTGTGCTATGCAGAGGTGGAATTCGATTCAGAAGAAAGTGCGAACAGCTACATAGTCCCTGACTGGTTTGGTAAGGATCTGACCGGTATCCACGGCTTCTCCAACAGCGACCTGTCGAAGTACGGCCTGCCTGCTGACATTTAATCGCCCCGCAGTCTGGTCGTCTCGAACCTCTTTCTCGTGCCTATACAGTGGAGCAGCTCGTCTATACGCCTGTCCAGCGGTCCGTCATCTATGATGAAATCAAGTGACGCTGCCATATTATCCAGTACAGTATCATCGATCTCCGACTGCTCTGCCATTCTCTTCGCTATCCTGAACTTCTCTTCGAAATCATCCGTATCAAGGAAAGCAAGCATATCGCTCATCTGAGGATCAGTATTATCCTCGCAAGCAGCAGGCTTCTCTGATGCAGGAGCCTCTGACTGTACCTTTTCTACAAGTGCCTTCTCCGCTGATTCGATGGCCTTTTCCCTCTCAGGAGGTCTGGTCACCATTACATCCACATTCGTAAATATACTGTCAAATCTGTCCTGTGGTAGCGACATCCTGAGAAAATCACCAAACAGCTGCTGTACAATGACTACATTTCTCTCATTCTCAAGTGAAAGTGCCGTACAAAGTACCTGATACAGATTACCGCTTCTGTCCCTGTATTTCTCCCCGGGAATGATCTTTGTCAAAATAAAGCCTTCTTTCTTAAATATTTCCTACTATTATAACATTTCCGGATCTATTTATAAAGAAGCGCCGTTGAATCTCCTGACATAATCAAGAAATGCCTCCTCTGGTACAGGCTTCGAATAGAAATATCCCTGCAGATACCTGACACCAGCCTTAATGAGCCTGTTCCTCTGGTTCTCTGTCTCTACGCCCTCGACTACTGCCTCTTTCCTCAGTCCGTGGATCAGCTCTATCATATTATTGAACAGAACCTCATTATCATGATTCCTGAAGGAATTCCACAGGACGCTCCTGTCTACCTTGATGATGCTGAACGGGTACTTCATGATATATGAATAATTGGAACTGCCTGTTCCGAAATCATCAAGAGAAAATGAGAATCCCATCTGCAGCAGTCGGTTAAGCACCTTGTCCATTGTGGACTCACTGCTTATGACTGCCGACTCGGTGATCTCGAGATTGATCTGCTTGGTCGATACTCCGTAGTGCTTCAATATCTCCGCAAAGCGGTCAGGCAGATCCGTATCCATGCACTGTATTGTCGACAGATTGACCTCGATGAATTCGATTCCGAGGTCCTGTGGCTTTTTCTCTGAAATAAATTTAGCGACCTTCTCGAATACGATCTCACCGATCTTTCCTACCATACCTGCCTGCTCAGCAATCTTTATAAATTCCTCCGGGGAGACATATCCCAGACCCTTATCCTTCATCCTGACAAGCGCCTCGCAGGAATGTATCCGACCTGTCGAGGTATCGAGTATCGGCTGATAGAATACTTCAAAGGTATTCTTTACCAGAGCCCTGTTTACTGCGACCTCAACCACTGCTCGTCTCGCATCAGCCTTCATGACCTCGTCTGCGTACAGAACTCTGTCGGTAGGAAGATTCGCATCAAAGCCTCTGTCTGCAAATACGAGCATCTGCTCGGAACGGCTGATATCATATGGCACCGAGCCTATAAGCACCTGTGCCGAATATACTGCCGGAGTATCCTTGTACTCCCACTCGCGGTTGAAGCGGTTCAGGATCATCTCCGCCATCGCCTGTGCCTTTTCCTCGGTGCTGTTGAACATCATGACCGCAAAGGTCAGCTTGGAAAGATGATATACATGAACTCTGTCCGCCGACAGCTGTGACATCCATGAATTGATGGTTCTGATAAGTCCGCTCGTGATATCCTCACCCATCATGACCTCGTACAGATCATTCTTCCTGATACGCACAGAAATGATGTATGAGGTATAATCAGTTCCCTCGAAAAGAATCTTCGTCTCTCTCATCAGAGCGTTCCTGCTCATGAGAGAGGTGCCCTCCTCGAAGGTCTCCCTGTCATTTTCTATATTGACATAGACTCCGAGCATACACAGCGACTGAAGGAATAAAGTGACCCGCAGATATGGGTTGATCCACGATACCATCATCGACAGCACGAACCCCGCCGTAACATAGATCACATATCTCAGATCCCTCTGCGCAAAATAATTCCAGTCACATAAAAGTATGCATGTACCGATAATGAGGTATGCAATGATTATGCCATAATAGACCACATTATACGCCGGCCCATGATGATATACTCCTGCCGCATCATAATAATAAATGAGACTGCGCAGCGGCGGAATGAGCTCAAATACACTCAGGGCCATCTGCGGTATGGCGATAAAGCAGAAGTCCCTCCGTCTCACATTGCGGAAGTTCTCGAGAATCTCCAGCAGGTACAGAGTCAGAAGAAACGATAATGAATTGTGAAAATAATGGGCTATGACAGTGACAAGTGTTCTCACCGGATTCGATGCATCCCACAGTCCATTCCTTATTAGTGCATTGGCATTCTGTGCCGCCGCTGATATGATAAGTAATACCATCAGCCACACGAACAGACTCGTCCGGTAATCCCTTGCTCTCTTCCTGCTCAGAAAAAAGAACAGGATCAGTATATCCATCAGTATCGCGCAGATATTGAAATTCAGATTATATCTGCCCGGCGTGTATAGGAATTCAAGCATTATACTCCTCCATTACCAGTCACTTCATAAGAAATTCAAGAAGCTGCTTCGATGTATCAATATGCTTGCTGTTATTAACAAAGCCGAATACCGGAACTGCATCCGGGTACAGCTTGTTTTTCTTCAGATAACTGCTGTCAGAAAGAATGATGCCAACTGGTACGGGATCATCCATTCCTGAAGGATCAGGCTTTACAAAATTCTCATAGGACTCTGATGCCCTTGCATCAGCAGGCTTCTCCTCGAGTGCCGTGCCATCATAGTCCGGCTTCTGGGTCTCTTCCTGGATCTTCTTTATCTCTGTCAGATCCACATAGTACAGATCATCCTTATACCCTGAAAGCTCGTCCGCAGACAGCACCTTACGAAGATCCTGAAAGCTTGCCGTCTCCACATAGTAATAGAAATTCCACTCATCACAGACCATCGCATCGAGACTCGCCTTCATCATCTCTGCGCTTATCGATGTGTTATTCCCTACATCTGACTGATCCTGCAGACCACCCGGGGTAAGCGTCCGTGATGTCATTATCTCTATCTTTTCCTTATCTGTATCTATACCGGCTGCCCTCGCAATATGCTTCGACAGATCATCAGATACGGAATCGGATGTGGCTCCGGTATTTATGAATTCCGCCATGTATGCCGTAGGCTTCTTTGTCACCGCCTGGTGTATCAGATATGTAAAGAAAGCAACTATAGCTGCTATGACTATGACCCAGATCAGGTAATAGTGCATGAAATATGCTATTCTGTGCTTTACCGATGTGCCTTTCTGCTTGTCCCACTGCTCTTTGATATCGTCTATTACTGCCATTTTCTATCCTTCAGACAAACTGGTTCACTTTCGGATCATACTCATAGCCTATTGTGGCAAGCCTCTTCTTTATCTCGTCCTCTGTAGTCCCGAACTTGCCTGCCAGCATTGCGAGATTCGGTTCCTTGTCCCGCAGCTGCATATTCACGATGGAGAGGAGCATGGCCGGGTCGTGTGGTAAATCCATGTCACACCTCATCTATTGCGTGTCCGATATCATGACGCATATATTTATTCCTGAAGTCCACCCATTCTGTAGCAGCATAAGCCTTCTTACGGGCCTCTTTTAAATCTTTGCCGACTGCTGTGATACCGAGGACACGGCCGCCGTTTGTGAGGATTGTCTTTCCATCATCTGCAAACTTCGTGCCTGAATGGAAACAGTAATACTCCTTATTGTCGAAACGTGGGTCATCTAGTCCTGTGATCGGGAATCCCTTGTCATACTTCACCGGATAGCCTTCGCTTGCGAGGATTACGCAGCATGCTGCATCGTCTTCGAACTCCACCTTGATCTGATCGAGCCTACCATCCACGCAGTGCTCCATGACATCTATGATATCTGTCTTCTGCCTTGGAAGAACGACCTGTGCCTCTGGATCTCCGAAACGGCAATTGTACTCGAGCACCTTCGGGCCATCAGGGGTAAGCATGAGTCCGAAGAAGATGACTCCTACGAATGGTCTTCCCTCGGCTGCCATTGCATCCACTGTCTTCTGATAGATATGCTCCTTGCAGAACTCATCTACTTCCTTCGTGTAGTACGGTGATGGAGATATGTTTCCCATGCCGCCTGTATTGAGACCTGTATCATGGTCTCCGGCTCTCTTATGATCCATTGCCGAGCTCATGAGCTGGATAGTCTTGCCATCTGTATATGAAAGGACTGATACCTCCGGGCCTGTCATGAATTCCTCGATGACGATTGTATCTCCGGCCTCTCCGAACTTCTTGTCCTCCATCAGGGTCCTGACACCCTCATAGGCTTCTTCTCTTGTCTCACAGATCAGCACTCCTTTACCGAGTGCGAGTCCGCTGGCCTTTAAGACGATAGGGATCTTTGCAGTCTTCAGATACTCAAGTGCTGCCTCCGGATCTGTAAATGTCTCATAGGCTGCTGTAGGGATGTCATACTTCTTCATCAGGTCCTTTGAAAAAGCTTTGCTGCCTTCAAGGATCGCTGCGTTCTTGCGTGGTCCGAATACCTTTAATCCGGCTTTTTCGAACTCATCTACGACTCCGCCTACGAGTGGATCATCCATTCCTACGATGGTAAAGTCGATCTGCTTTTCCTTCGCAAATGCAACCAGCTTGTCGAATTCCATTGCACCTATCGGAAGGCACTCTGCTACTGATGCTATTCCTGCATTTCCTGGCGCACAGTATATCTTATCTGCCTTCGGGCTTTTGGCTACTGCAGTACAAATGGCATGCTCTCTTCCGCCGCTGCCGATTACAAGTATTTTCATGGTTTAGCTCCTTACTTAACTATACTGACAATTCCGTCTTCGACCGATATCATATCGTGTGCGATCAGGTCGATTGCTCCCGGCAGGAGTTTCCACTCTGCCTGCTCCATGATCCTTCTCTGAAGTGTCTCTGGTGTGTCATCATCACTGACATATACTGCCTTCTGCATGATGATCGGACCTGTATCCGTACCTGCATCTACGAAGTGTACCGTGGCTCCGCTCACCTTTGCACCCTTGGCGAGTACACCTTCGTGTACATGAAGGCCGTAGAATCCTTTTCCACAGAATGATGGAATCAGAGATGGATGGATATTGATAATCCTGTTTGGGAAAGCCTTTACGATCTCAGGCGGGATCACTACGAGAAATCCTGCAAGGACTACAAGGTCTATCTTCTCTTCCTGAAGCTTTTCGAGGAGAGTCCTGTTGTACTCTGCCCTGTCTGCAAAATCCCTTGGTGAGATGCACTCTGCCTTAATATCATGCTCTTTTGCTCTCTCAAGTGCATAGGCAAGCGGATTGTTGCTGATAACTATTCCGATCTCTGCATCATTGATTGCAGCCTCTTCCATCTGACCACAGATCTCAGAAGCTGTAAGATCAGTATCCTCCTGAAGGAGCTTTGACAGGCCCCATTCACCGAGATTGCCTCTGTCTATTGCATCTATAATAGCCTGAAGATTCGTTCCGCCTCCGGAGACAAGAACTGCTAATCTCAGCATAGCTCTACTCCTTTTTCTCCTGACTCGATATGTCCGATAAGGTACGGTGTATCTCCGGTGCTCTTAGCTGCTTCCATCACCTTGTCCACATCGGCCTTGTCTACTGCAAGTACCATTCCGATACCCATATTGAAGGTGTTGTACATCACATGCCAGTCAATATCACCCTTCTTCTGCATCAGCGGGAAGATAGGCTGCATTGGATATGAATTCTTCTCAATGACTGCCTTCACTCCGTCATGAAGCATACGAGGTACGTTCTCATAGAATCCGCCTCCGGTGATATGGCTCACACCGTGCACAGCAACGCCTGCTGCCTTGATGGCCTTCAGTGCGTGTACGTATATTCTCGTAGGAGCTATGAGGACATCTCCTAATTTTTTACCACCGAGCTCGTCATATGTAGTGTCGAGTGACTCTTTTGTCATCTCGAATACCTTTCTGACAAGCGAGAAACCATTCGAATGGATTCCGGTGGAAGCGAGTCCTACAAGTACGTCTCCGTCCTTTATATTTTCTCCTGTGATCAGGTCTTTCCTGTCAGCGATTCCGACTGAAAAACCTGCGAGATCGTACTCATCCTCAGGCATGAGACCAGGATGCTCTGCTGTCTCACCACCGATCAGAGCACAGTCAGACTGCTTGCAGCCGTCTGCAACACCCTTTACTATCTGGGCGATCTTCTCAGGATAATTCTTGCCACAGGCTATATAGTCAAGGAAAAATAAAGGCTCTCCGCCTGCACAGGCTACATCATTTACGCACATTGCAACTGCATCAATACCTATCGTGTCGTGCTTATCCATAAGGAATGCAAGCTTTACCTTGGTTCCGCATCCATCAGTGCCTGAAAGGAGTACCGGATCATCCATCTCCTTTATCTTTGCGAGATCAAATGCACCCGAGAAACCTCCGATGCCGCCAAGTACCTCCGGTCTCACAGTCTCTTTTACATACTTTTTCATGAGCTCGACTGACTTGTAGCCGGCCTCGATATCCACTCCGGAATTTTTATAATCCATCTGATTCCTTTCTTTAATGAAGTTATAAGTTCTGAGTTCCAGCCTTTTTACTCTGAAGTTATAAGTTCTGAGTTCCAGCCTTTTTACTCTGAAGTTATAAGTTCTGAGTTCCAGCCTTTTAACTCTGAAGTTATAAGTTCTGAGTTCCAGCCTTTTTACTCTGAAGTTATAAGTTCTGAGTTCCAGCCTTTTAACTCTGAACTTAGAACTTGTAACTCTAAACTTATTACTTAGAACTTAAATACTCCTTATAGCCTACTTCTTTAAGCTTTGCATCCTTTGCCTTAACATCCTCTTTCAGATCATTCACATATGCCCTGAGTCTTTTCAGCAGTTCAGGATCCGATACTGCAAGGATCTTTGCTGCGAGGATTCCTGCATTTGCTGCTCCATTGATAGCAACTGTTGCTACAGGAATTCCTGTAGGCATCTGAACGATTGAATAGAGTGAATCAACTCCTCCGAGATCTGATGTCTTCATCGGAATTCCGATAACAGGCATTGGGAAAAGTGCTGCACACATTCCCGGAAGATGAGCTGCCTTTCCGGCTCCTGCGATGATTACCTTGATTCCTCTCTCCTCTGCAGTCTTTGCATATTCGAAGAACTCGTCCGGCTCTCTGTGAGCACTGATCACATTCATCTCATATGTGATACCGAGCTGATCAAGGATATCAGCTGCCTTTGCCATGATAGGAAGATCTGAATCGCTTCCCATAACTATTGAAACCTGTGCCATGTCAATAATCCTTTCTATTTACAACACTTTTAGTAACCCGATTATATATAATAACAGAAATCCGACAAACGCCGCCACTGGGAGAAATACTCCCCAGAACCTCGATGCCGGTGTGAATCCTTCGCGCTTTGAAAACCTGATACCGAAGCACATGCTGCAAAGACTCGCAAAGAAGAAGATCATCATTGCTCCTGTAACAGTTCTGTCCGGTTTTCCTGATACTGCTGTATATATTCCTGCAGCAAGAACCACAAGGGCCGCTGCTCCGATTGCCGCACATATAATGGACTTTACGGATACACTGCCTTTTTCTCTTCTCTTTCTCCGCTTCAGCTGAACACGGCTCATCTTTTCTTCCTCCGATAATGAATATAATAGATCAGGCTTCCGATAAAGCCGCCTATCGTATTCAGGATCATATCATCCACATCACAGCTGCCCACCCTCGTAAAGAGCTGGGTGATCTCTATCGCACATGAGAACACGAACCCTATGAGTGTGACATTCAGGACTACCATTTTCCTGTCTCTGTTGAAAAAAGTCATCAGTGCGCCAAATGGCACGAAGATCAGCACATTCCCCAATAAATTAAGAAGCGCTATATATGGCATGGAACTAATTAGTCCGATATACCTTCTGATCTCATGAAAAGGCACTGCATTATATCTCAATATGCTGCCCGCGCTCCTGCTCCTCCAGTCCATAAAGAACAGGATGTAGCACATCACTATGATATAAATGATAAAAAGCACGATCCCGATGAACTTTTTTAACTTGTCGTGTTTTCCACTGCTCATTTCAAAGCGCCATACTCCTTATAGTAATCATCTATGCGTGCCTTCATGGCATCGTCGATGATCACCGTGCCATTGTATGGCTTATTATAAAGGCACTCCACCACCTCGGCCATTGTGACTATTGAAGTGGTCTTCATACCGAACTCATCTGCGATCTCCTCGAGCGCACCCTTATCTCCGGTGCCTCTCTCCATACGGTCTACAGATACCACCAGACCCCTTACCTCTGCATCAGCCTGTGCCCTGATGATAGGATAGGTCTCTCTGATGGATGTACCGGCCGTAGTCACATCCTCTATGATCACCACTCTGTCTCCGTCATTTATCGGGGATCCGAGCAGGATTCCTTTCTCACCGTGATCCTTTGCTTCCTTGCGGTTCGCACAGTAGCCTACATCTATCCCATGATCCTCACTTAATGCAATAGATGCTGCAACCGAGAGCGGAATTCCCTTATATGCCGGTCCGAACAGGATATCAAAATCCTTTCCGAAGCTGTCCACTATTGCTCTGGCATAATACTCACCGAGTTTCTTCAGCTGTGAGCCTGTCCTGTAGAATCCTGTATTTACGAAAAAAGGTGTCTTCCTGCCACTCTTTGTCACAAAGTCACCGAATTTCAGGACCTTGCAGTCTATCATGAAATGGATGAAGTCTTCCTTGTACTGTTCCATTGTGTCTCCTTATTCTGCTGCTCCGACGATCTCGCTGACTGAATCCATGCCCTGATCGTCGAGATAATTCTCTATTCCGTCTATTATCTCAAGTGTTGCTGTCGGATTGTAAAAATTAGCCGCTCCTACTGCTACTGCACTGGCTCCTGCAAGCATCATCTCTACCGCATCCTGCCATTTCTCTATGCCACCCATTCCTATGACAGGAATCTTAACTGCATGTGATGCCTCATAGACCATGCGTACTGCGACCGGATGGATTGCAGGACCGCTGAGTCCGCCTGTCTTATTTGCGAGGACGAACCTTCTCTTATTGATATCGATCTTCATTCCTGTGATCGTATTTATAAGAGAAATGCCATCTGCTCCGCCTGCCTCTGCAGCCCTTGCTATCTCCTTTATATCAGTCACATTAGGCGTAAGCTTCATGACTACCGGCTTGTCCGTCGCTTCCTTAATCTCACGGGTGATTTTCTCGACCATTGCCGGATCCGTACCGAATGCGAGTGCTCCCTGCTTCACGTTCGGACAGCTGATATTTATCTCGAGAAAGGAAATAGCATCATCAGTAAGCTTCCTTACCACATTCAGATATTCCTCCTCTGTGTGTCCGCAGACATTGACACCAATTGTGGCTCCTGATTTCTTTAAAAAAGGCAGGTCCTTAGCGAGGAATCTGTCTACTCCGGGATTCTCAAGTCCGATGGCATTGAGCATTCCGGACGGAGTCTCTGCTATACGGGGCGAAGGATTCCCGTCCCATGGCACATCTGATACTCCCTTTGTCACGACTGCTCCGAGCCTTGATATATCAAGGAACTCTGAATATTCCTCGCCGCTTCCGAACGTGCCACTTGCTGTCATTACCGGGTTCTTAAGCCTTACAAACCCGAGATCTGTAGTCATATCAGGTTTCATCAGATGATCACCTCCGCCGCATTAAATACCGGGCCGTCCTTGCAGACTCTGGCCTTCTTTACATTCAGATGGTCATTTACATCTATCGTATCTACGGTGCATCCGAGGCAGGCTCCGACTCCGCAGGCCATCCTCTCCTCCATTGACACATAGCATGGAACCTTTCTTACCTCTGCAAACTTCTTTACTGCACGGAGCATTCCCGCAGGGCCGCAGGCATATATGACTCCTGCTGTAAGGTAATTCTGCATTATGGCTCCGATCACATTTCCCTTGAAGCCGTACTTTCCACTCTCTGTGGCGACATAAACCTTCGATCCCGTCTTCTCGAATTCCTTCATCAGGAAAGGAAAATTCTGATATCCGAGAACTATCTTGCAGCTCTTCGGAAATTCCTTCGCCAGCTGAAGCATTGGCGGGATACCTATGCCCCCGCCTATGATCATGACATCCTTCTCAGGGATATCTATTGGGAAGCCATTTCCCAATGGCCCTATCATCTCTATCTCATGACCCGATGTGTACCTTGAAAACTCCCTTGTACCTTCTCCCGACACTCTGTAGACAAGCCTCAGCGAGCTTCTCTCACGGTCTATCTCGCAGATGGATATCGGGCGTGGCATGAGCCTGCTCTCATCATCACAGAAGAGATTCACGAACTGCCCTGCCTTCGCATCGGAAGCATAAGGTGTATTGATCCACATGCTGTAGATACCCTCAGATACCTCTTCCTGTCTGATGATCACTGCCTTTTCTTTTTTTCTGAATTCTCCAGACATTACTTTTCCTCTCTGATCTCTTACGACTCAAGCGCCGTCCTGATATCATATCTCATATCGAGAACTGCTGCTCTTGCCGCATCTGCAAAATGCTCTTCGCCATACTTCTCGTAACCCTTCTTCGTATAGGCAGCTATGATGCCTCTCGAGGAGTTCACGATTGCCCCATCTCCGTTTTCATCGAAAAAGCCCCTGAGATCTGCTCCCTTTGCTCCCTGGGCCCCATATCCCGGCACAAGGATGAAGGTATGTGGCATCCGCTTTCTGAGCTCTGCACCCATCTCCGGGTATGTGGCTCCGACCACGGCACCTACATCAGAATACTGTACGCCTCTTAAAGGCTCTCCCCATTCCTCTACCATATCTGCTACCTTCTCATAGAGTGTATCCTTCCCGATCTTCTGATCCTGGAACTCTCCACTTGAAGGATTGGAGGTCTTCACAAGCACGAATATGCCCTTGTCATTCTCCCTGCATACGTCTATGAACGGCTTCACTCCGTCAGTTCCAAGATATGGATTCACTGTTGCAAAATCAGCATTAAATACCGGAACGGTACTGCTTCCTACTGTCATAGTCCCCAGATGCGCCTTAGCATACGACTCTGAGGTAGAGCCTATATCGCCTCTCTTCACATCTGCGATCACTATCAGCCCTCTCATATGGGCATACTCTATTGTCTTCTGGTATGCTATGAGGCCAGGAATTCCGAACTGCTCATACATGGCTATCTGTGGCTTCACCGCCGGAACCAGATCATATACTGCATCGATTATAGCCTCGTTGAATGCAAGCACAGCACCTGCTGCTGCTTCAAGCGTCTCACCACATTCCGTGATGGCAGCCTTCTGCAGATGCTTCGGGATAAATGCCAGATTCGGATCTAAGCCTACTACTATCGGTGATCCTTTTTTTCTGATCTCTTCTATGAGTTTTCCAATCATGTCCTTACCTTTCTGATGTCACTCTTCCGCCTCTGATGGTCATTATCACTTCACCCGTCAGCATCCTTCCGGCGAACGGGGTATTTCTTCCCTTGCTCTTGAACTGCGTCGGATCTACTGTCCATTTCTTCCCTGGATCGAAGATCACTATATCCGCCTTCTTCCCCACGCTTATATCCCCTCTGTCGATTCCTAGTACATGAGCCGGATTATAGCTCATTCTCTCTGCCATTCCCATAGGTGTCAGGTATCTGCCATTTACCAGAACCGTATTCGTAAGCGCAGCCGCAGTCTCAAGTCCCACGATTCCGAATGGCGCATTGGAGAAATCACCCGACTTCTCCTCTGCTGTGTGTGGCGCGTGGTCAGTGCTTATGCAGTCAAATATGCCCTTCGCAAGGCCATCCCGGAGTGCCGCCACATCCACTCTCGTACGAAGCGGCGGATTCATCTTGTAATTCGTATCATTCCTGTCCGGTATATCCTCACAGCTTAGTGTAAAATGATGCGGGCATACCTCTCCGCTCACACGGATTCCCAGCTGCTTCGCCCTGCACAGATATTCCTCTGCCCCTGCCGTGGAGCAGTGACACAGATGAAGCCTGCATCCGGTCTCCCGAGCAAGCATTATATCCCTTGTGGCTATGATATCCTCTACGGCATTAGATATGCCTCTTAAGCCGAGCCGGTCTGTCTCTGACATATTGACCACACCGCCCTCGACAAGCGGCTTATCCTCACAATGGTCAAGGACTATACCGCCTGCCTTGTGGATGATCTTCATGGCACGTCGCATAAGGGACGAATCCATAACACTCTTTCCATCCTCGCTGAATACCAGGCAGCCTGCGCTTATAAGTCCGTCAAGATCTGCAAGCTCCTTTCCCTCGAGTCCCCTTGTGAGTGAACCTGCCTGGATCACCTTTACCTTTCCATAGGCATCTGCCCTGTCGGTGACGTATCTCCAGGTATCCGCATTATCGACCACAGGTGTCGTATTTGCCATTGCAACTATCGTCGTAAAGCCGCCTGCTGCCGCTGCATCACTTCCGGTCTCTATCGTCTCCTTATGGGTCTGTCCCGGGTCACGCAGATGGACATGCATGTCTATAAACCCAGGCATCACATAGCAGCCTGCTGCATCGACTACTCTGTCCGCTGTGTCCTCTGGAATGGAAGCAGCAATTTCTCGCACCTCATCATCCTCAACCAGAAGATCTGCAATTGAATCAAGTCTGTCTGCCGGATTTATTATACGGCCGTTCTTTATTAATAATCTCATTTCTGTCTCCAGGCTGTAATTCTCAGCTTCCTGTCTGAAGCTTTAAGAACTCCTCTTCCTTCTTCATATCTGCATCATCAGGGAACTGGATCAGGTAACTCTGTGCGCTGTCAAGTGCACTTGCAAAGTCAGCCTTCTTCTCGAAGCCTATTACCCGAAGCTTCAGCACCTTCTTCGAGGCTCTGGCCTCCTTCGGCATGACATCATAGAAATCCTCTGCCTCATCATCCATACCAGCTGAAATAAGTGTCTGGAATGCATTCTCATACAGAGAGGCCTTCTTTGAAATGCTGCATGCCTTCTTCAGATCTGTGAGAGCCTTCTCCGGCTTATTGATATCAGCATAGATACACCCTCTGAGGAAAATCGCCTTATAGTCACTGCTGTCAAACTCCAGGAGTCCATTCAGGGTATTGATGGCATCACCGTTCTTTCCAAGCTCATGCTGAGCTGATGCCTTATACAGGGCTATATCCTTTTCGTCCTTGCCTACAGTAGCAGAAAGCGCAAGTGCCTTATTGAAGCTCTTCAGGGCCTTGTCATAATCCTTATCATCCATCTGCTCTATTCCGGCACGCTTGTACTCATCCTGCTTCTTCTGATTCCCGCATGATGAAACAGAAATTGCCATTGCCGCGATAAGAGCTACAGATGCTGCTTTTAATGCCTGTCCTTTATTCATAGTGCCTTAATTATAGCAAAAACAAGCCCCGATTAAAAGGGCCTGCATACTATTCCTTCTGTGATTTTCCCGTGGTCTCGTTCTGTGGAAGACGGATCTTGACCTTCAGTATCCTCTTGCGTCTTACGACTGCAGCCGTAAGTATCACGCCCTCCTTCGTCACATAGCTCTCACCTACCCGTGGCAGATGATCGAAAAGCCCAAGCAGATAGCCGCCTATGGTATCGTAATCATCTGATTTGAAAGGCAGATCAAGCTCGTCACACAGGTCATCGAGATTCATGCTTCCGAGAACCGTGTACTCACCTGGCGCTGTCTCAACGATATCATCCTCCTCCGTCTCATCGAACTCATCCCTTATATCTCCGACAAGCTCCTCCAGCAGATCCTCGAGAGTCACTATGCCTGAGACCGAGCCATATTCATCCAGCACTATCGCCATGTGGATACGCTTCTTTCTCATCTCATCGAAAAGGTCATCAGCATTCTTGAATTCGTATGTGAAGAACGGCTTTCTCAGATTCTTTCTGATGGAAAAGGTCTCTCTTTCATCCCTTGTCAGCAGATCCTTCATATTGAGGATTCCGATCACATGATCGCTGTCCTGCTCATATACAGGGAATCTGGTGTACTTGTCCTTCATGAACACACTTCTGATCTGTGAATATGACCAGTTCACATTGATCATCGTCACATCTATACGCGGGATCATAAGCTCCTTCACCTGCGTATCTGAAAAATCAAACAGGTTGTTGATATAATCCTTCTCACCATTTTCGATCGCACCGCTCTCATTTCCGACATCTACTATCGTACGGAATTCTTCCTCTGTCATCGAATTCTTCTCCGGCTTATTGGCACCGGCGATATAGAGAATTCCGCTTACTATGTGATTCATCACGAAGATGATCGGTGTAAGAACTATCATCAGCGCATTGATGATTCCCGCCACCTGAAGCGATATTGAAAGAGCCCGTCTCGAGGCCAGATTCTTCGGGGTCACTTCTCCGAATATCAGGACCAGAAGAGTCATGACTCCTGTAGCTATTCCTGCGCCTGCGCTCCCGAACATATCCATGAATACTACTGTGGCCAGTGATGATGCAGAAATATTTACTATATTATTTCCGATAAGGATTGCAGAAAGCATTTTGCCGGTATTCCCCGTCACCTTCTGTACCATGCGGGCACGTCTGTCTCCTGCATCCGCCATTGTACGGATCTTGAACCTGCTTACCGTCGTAAGTGCAGTCTCTGATGACGAGAAGAATCCCGACAATGCTATAAGTATTACCAGTATGATTATCTGAGCTATTATCATTATTTCTCCATCTGCCTCCTATGGGCAGTCCTGATCAGTAATGAAAATAGTATAGCACAAATACCGCATGTTTTGGAATAAGATTGTATTCAGTTGTCACTGACCCTCAGCTTACCTGTCATACGCACTCTCCCCTGTACTCTGTCCCATTGTAGAATAATACTGCTCTCCTTTCCCTTATCGTAAGACTTTCACCACAGGCACTTATGCTGACAGAGGCCTTCCCGGAGGGAACATAGATAGTCATTGTAGAACCGTCTGATCTCACAGCCTTCACTATATATCCGTCTGCACCCTTGTCATCTGCTAAAGCAATGCTCTCTGATGAACCATCATCTATTTCTGTATGCACAGCCTGCTGAGGCGTAATATAAGCAGCCTCTATCCTGTCTGAGTCGAGATGGAATTCCTTTCCGTCAAGTGTATTAAAAAATGCCTTCACAACGTATGAATACATTCCCGTCTCTCCCGGCTCATGCAGATAGGCACCACTTCCTTCAATATCTGTCAATTCAGCTTTTCCTGCTTCATGATAAATTTTCTTTATGCTTATCCCGTACCGGATGGCATGCTCATCGGTAACATACTCTATTCTGTTGCCTGCTGCTGAATATATTTCCTTCTGAGCGGTCCTCGTGATATCAGGAACCTTCAGATCATACGTCGATTCCTTATCTGAATCCGATTCGAGGCTCTGATAGATCCTGCCACTCTCCGGGGATGTCATATAAGCCCTTGCACTGACCTGATACTCTGTACCATCACAGAGCCTTTCGTCCGATATCACTACATCCTTCTTCTCATCTCCATAGTCAGTATGCATCAGAGCACCACCTTCGGTCTGATAGAATACCCTGACATAGTCTGCATCTGTATCATCAGTCAGATGGACTCCAATGGATCTGCATCCCTTCTCCAGGCTGTCTATCACAGGCTGTCTGATAAATGCCGTTTCCATCTCATCCGAATATCTGTATGATTCCGTCAGCTCGCTGCTTCCGATCTGTGAGCCCAGGCTTTCTACCCTGTACAGATATATGCCTTCCCTGTCGATTGACTCGTTATACCCAAGAACATCATCACCGGTATTTCTTACTGTGGCCACCTCTTCCCAGGCAGTTGTATCTTTGCCGGCCTTTCTTCGTTCTACCACATACTGTGAGGCGTTCCTGTCCGCTCTTATCTGTATCTTTACATCCAGATTCTTCCCTGAATCCTCTGTGAGAAGCTCTGTATCCGGCTTTTCCAATGCCGCAGTAACAGCTGTCTGTGAAAGCGTCTTTACATACTTATCCCTGTAGTAGAGATCAGCTGCTATATCGTATTCCATTCCCGGCTCTAACGAATCTATTATGACGCAGGATGGCATCCTCTTCCCCTTATCACGTGCCAGTGACCTCGAGGCAACGCTCTTCCCGTCTGCTGCTGTAAGCGTCAGATCTATTCTGTCAGTCTCTGACTTCAGATCAAATATCACCTTAAATGACGACAGACCCTTTTCTATGATCATTGGCTTATTCCTGTCATCTGATGCATCCGCGCTGCTTTCTACTCTGTTGCCTGCAAACTGCTGCTGCCATTTCTCAATGGATGCATTATCCCCATACAGCAATGCCGAGGAGGCATCTATATCACTGTCTGTAAAATGCCACTTTTCTATATGCCTGCTGCCATCAAGGGCACTATCGAGCGCTCTTGTGTATTCCTCTTCCTTCCATACAGATCCTGAGATCAGACTTCTCTTCCCGTCCTTATCAATATGCCTCACATACACAGGAGCCGCCGACATCGTATCCTTCGAGGTCCCGCTATTGCCAGCCGCTGTCTCATGCGGCAGATCATCTGTGGAATCCTCTGAATCCTCGGTCATGATATGTACTCTTGCTGATACTATCGATGTATGTCCGTTATTATCACTTGCCTTATAATAGACATTGACGCTTCCTCTGTCACCAAGTCCCTTCATGGTCTCCACATCAAAGGTGTCTGAATGCGGGTCTGTATATACAGTGATCTTATCCTGTGGAATATCACCATCACACTTATCCCTTGCACTCACTACCTCAGTCCCCAGAAGCCTGGTCCTGACCTTCTTTGGATCATCCAGCTCCTTTGCATAGAAATAGCTGTCATAAGCAGTGATGACAGGGTACTCATCCCATACTGCATATATCCTTACAGTTGCCTTATCACCAAGCGCTACATTTCCCTCTGATATGGCATCTATATAGAATTCTGCCGTATCAGGTCTGTCACCCTCTCGATATATTCCTTCATCCCTGTATATAGCCGTATCACTAAGGCTCCATCCCTCATAGGCGCATGGATGCATCATATCATCCTTCTTTACGCTTTTCCTGAAATAGTCCTTCTGCTTCCTTTCCGGTCCGCTGTTTCCTGGAAAAGCATATCCAGCTGATACATTACTCTCTGTATAGTTCTCCGCTCCATTTGTCTGACCATTGCCGTCAAATAGAAGTTCAAATTGGGTGTCCCACATTCCACAGAAGGTATGATCATCGCCATAGATTCTTGTGATCCTTGAGTCACTGTATATGTCGCTTCCGTATTTTCCATCTGCCTCCTTATCTCTCCATCCGGTCTGCTTCAGACCTGCCATGATATCCGTTCCATCATAAAATATCCGTGATCTGTCAGTCTCAAAAATATCTGATGCCACATTAAACTCTGTAGGTTCACGCCAGTAATAACGGGTCTTCTCAGGATTCCGAGCACTGATATGATCATTCTTCACCGGGAAATCATCATCGTAGACAGCCTCAAGCAGGCATGATAGCACAAGAGTCCCTGTCCTGCCGTTGGTATCTTCATCGCCGTATTTTCCGAGGGCCGACCTTAAGGCTGAAGGATGCTCATGCACCTTATCAAAGGCCAGATCAAATCCGCTCATAAGGTCTGTCACCTTTATCTTCTCTTCATCACTCAGATCGGTGTATGATTCATCAGAATAGTCCTTTCCTCCGCCTGCATCCCAGGGAGAGTACAGCTCCACCATCACTCTTCCAGGTTTCCTGTCATCCTCATCCGTAAAGAAGGTCCCCTTTGTATTTGCAATCCTATCCTCCTCGGACTCGTCGTAAAAGAATCTGACGGTCCGTCCCGGCTTTAGGAAAATGACATTATGCCCTGTCTTATCTGGTGTAACACAGGCCCCAGCCGGCATATAAAAGGTTCCATTCTGAAGAACAGCTGCCTTCCCTGAATCAGTAATGTCAACTGTCCTGTAATAGACAGTCTTGCCGCTGTTATCAATGCCGCAAACTGCACCGGATATTGTCACCCTGCTGCCTTCATCATCCAGATCATCACCCAGATACATTGTCCCGCCAAGGGCATTATTTATTCCGCATTCTTCTGCATTTATCTCTGCATTCTTTATCTGTGAAAATCCGTGATTTACAATTCCCCTGCCGCATCTGCCGTCAGTTCCTGAAACAGTAAGCGCAGATTCCAGTTCCCCATGAGTAGTCTTCTTTATTGTGATACCATTTCCATGAAGTGACGATCTCACCTCGGTCTTCCCATCCCCTATGATCTTGAATGAGACATCCATTGCATCGTCACCATATATATTGTCAACGCCATTCTTGCCAATGGATATTCCATAGTTTTCTCCTTCGATCAGTACACTTACATCAGGCATTATTGTAAGATTCCCGAACGTCTGAATGATACCGGTGTCTGCCCCACGTATTGTGCCACCTCTGACTGTAAGAGAACAGCATAATCCATCATCAAGATAATCAAAAATTTTCTCATCAAGACATGCCTTCTTCTCGATCTGCGCTGTCTCATCGGAGCTCATTCCGAAGTAGAAGCTCATGACTGACCTTAAGGTGCTGACATCCCTGGTGCAGTTGATCCCCTCGTCATCGGTATCTATAACAATATCATCGGGCAGATCTATCCTTTTCGAATTCCATATACCGATTGCTTCTGACCTCTCTCCTGATGGCAGCGTATCCCACGCTCCGGAGTGTCTCACATATATTCTGACACCCTTTCCGATCTCAAGATGACCATGATTCTGAATAGCGCATCCGTTAACAGAGGCAATGGCGCTGAATACACCGGTGTACAGATTCATTGTGGTATCACTTATCCGTACAACTCCCTTTGTATCTGCACTACTGGTCTTCTGCGAGGGCGCACGGTCCTTTAATACATTCTTTCTGAATATAGCGCTGTCAAATCTGCCACTCGTTCTGTCAATGGCATCACGAATACCGTGATATGTAGCATCATGAAAAATATCGATACCCTTGACACCGACGATGCTGCATCCCGTTATGCGAAGCTCACCGCTTCCCCTGAAATCGAAAGCATCCTCGCAATCACCTCTGATAAAACTGTCTGAGATAGCGAGTGTCGGTGTCCCCAGCATGAACACACTATTAAGCCTGCCATAAATACAGCTTCCATTTCTTACGCGTGCTTCCGCCTTCATCTCACCAGATGAATTGATGAGTCCAAAGCCTGTACCATAATAGGCAAGGTCATCTGATATTCTGAAAGAGGATACATCTCCCATACCATAAAGCGTGGATGATGATATATCTACACTTCCGTACCGGAATACAACCGCACTTCGTCCACCATATACCTCTGAATTGCTCAGATTCAGTTTTCCTGATGAGCTGTCATGACCCTCATCAAAGGCAGGATCAAAGCCTACTAGTATTCCGACACCTCCTGCCCCGCCTGATGCATTGCGGGTGATATACTCGCCTCCGTCGGTGGCAGTCTCCACGATGCTACCTGAAAAGGCATTCACATGTACATTACTCAGATTAAGTGTCGTTCCATTCGCAGCTATGAAGCAGGCACCTGTGCCGCTGCGTCTGACTGTCCTTCCATTACCATCGATGGTAACAGACGATATACCCTCGGATTTCCAGCTTCCACGCTGTGCTCCGTCAGCTACACACTGCAGTCCGCCCATATCGATATCACATGCCAGTGACACTGATGAATACTTGTGCACCTTCTCATTCAGGTCGGCTGCATTCCTGATGTATCTGTCCTTAGCAGTAGTAAATGAACTGTTCTTACTGCCAGATACAGTTGCAGACTTCTTCACAGTATAATACTCAGTAATATATTTGTTCTCACCGACCTGCTTCTGATAAGAATGCGTCTCATCCCAGTAGTATGTCTGCACATAGGATACATCAAGTGAATAATCCTCAAAATCCAGCAGATGTGAAAGCTCTACCGTAAGTGAATTGCCGGACGAATGTGAGCTGACCTGCTCACCTCCTGAGCGTTTTCTTCCTCCACATGTAGACCTAAGCTTTCCCACACTCCAGCTTACTGAATCAGAATAGCCTCCCGAGCTGCGTCTCGGCACAGAAAAGGTGATGGTCCTCGTGATATTTCCATCACCGGCATTTATATTCTCTACCCTGATACTCCGGTCCATGACAGAAGCCGCCTCTACCCGCTTTATCATACCCGAAACCGAAGTATCCTTTTTCTGCTGCTGGACTGATGCCTTATTCTCTGGTGACCCGGTTTTCTCCTCCCCATACACAGGATAAGGTCCTGCATTCCCCAGAGCAATGATTGCTGATACTACCACTGCAGCTGTTCTTTTCAAAAAAAATTTCTTCAAATAAGCCCCCTTTACGCAAACACCGCCATATAATCGGTATTGCCGTCTGCATCGCCTGCTGTCCTGTCCCAGCGTCTGAATTCATGTCCCTGAACCTCCGGGACTGACACATTTACTTCCTTTACATAGCCCTTTGACATACGACGCGTGCAGTACAGGAATTTCTCACCTTCTCTGTAATCAAAGCCGGCATCACGGGCGACCTCCCAGGGTATGTAATAATTCACGCATACCGTTGGCCGTCTGCTCTCTCTTTCTACAATGGATGTGGCCTCCGCCTCTATCTTCCCTTTCTTACCATTGGGAAAGATATACTGTTCCGTCACCTTAGCAGACAAAATTCCCTTATAAATATCAGCTGACCTTATTTCTATGTCTATATCCTTACCATCTGACTTCATTTTTCCCAGGAAATTGCTGATAAAATCTGCTATGAGTGCATCATTATCTCCTATCTCTCCTGTATCTGTAATGCATGCCTTCCTCAGTGACTGTTCGCCGGCCTGCTTTATAGAGCGCTCGAGTTCAACCCTTCTGATATCCCGTGAATGAAGGCTCAAAAGTATCATGATGATCAGTATCACGGACACCGCACCTGCTATTGAAAATGCAAGCTGCTTCATGCATTCCTCCTCTCCACCGCTGTGACAAATATCTGGTAATCAGAGACTACCCTTGACGAATCCGTCACATTCACAACCAGCCTGTAATTTCCCGGGATCTCAAAGGTAAGAGTCTCATTATCATACAGCACCTGATCAGTCACATCATACCCTTCAGTATCAGCCGATTCATCAGCCAGCAGATATACATGACTGATGTGAATATGTCCGGCCTTTCCTCCCTTGAGCCTGATCAGATCATCATAGCCGTAGTGCTTATCCTGTCCGCATATCACGGACACCTCATCTGACATATCTATATTGTCAGCAGGTATATTCATGTGCTTCTGTAAAGCAATCTCTGATGAAGCCTGTGCCTCCTGAATGAGCGGGGTCTCTATCTTACCTGTGATGACACCCAGCCTTCCGATAAGTGTCAGTCCACCGAATATCAGACCGATCACAAGCACTGTAACGACTGCTGCCAGTATCGCTTCCCCGTATTCCTTAATGATTGTCTGCATCTGCATCCCCCTTTCAATGAATGCATCAGAATGATGTGACTGCGTTCAGAACTAATGCAAATAATCCTATAAGCATTGAGCCTGCAACGCAGTACAGAATCCCCGTCCCAAAATCTGAAATAAGTATCTTCATGGTATCTCCTAACCGATAACTGATGAGATGCTATGCCTTGAAGCATAGCCGATCAGCGGTATCCTGTATGTATAATTAAGTGTTGCCCTGCCGTATGAAGGATAGGAATGTCCCTTCTGTGAGACCGATATGACATCTAATGCCTCGCCTCCGTCTTCTCCAAACTGCTGTCTTGCATCGGCCTTGCATGAGATGATCACCTCATCAGAATAATTCGAATTCTCAATTCTGCTGACGTATGACATCAGTGCCTCACTGGCCTTTGTGGATCTGATCGAAGAGGCTATGATACTCACTCCCATGCATGTAAGAACTATAAGGAAAAACATCCCCGTAAATCCCTTGATAACTGTCTCCATATTTCACCTCCCTATACAACTCCGGTCGCCATGCTTCCCATATATACCACAAACAGAAGCACCATATCACATACCAGCTTCAGACCTCCTGTAAGCTGAGGTGCCAGAAACAGCGCATACATGCCTGCCAGAGAATCTGAGTCAGCTGCTCTCTTCGCCTTGTCACTCATCTCCTGATTCCTTCTGATAATGTCTGCTATCTGGCTTCTGGCCTCTCCGCCCTTGCCTTCCGAAATCGAATACAGCATCTTCATTGTCGATCTGACCTCTGGCAGGGTAAACTCGGACAGGAAATCCATATATGCATTCTTGTCATTAGGATTCAGCTGAAGCCTTCCTATCATCCTCTGAAGCTCAGGCTTAAGTATCTCCGGTGCATCATCATAGGATCGGAATATCGCCATCTGGACATTCTCTGACTGCATCAGCAGTGACAGCTGCATGAGCCATTCCGGAAAACATGCCTTTATATACTCTGTAAGCTTCTTCCTCGCAGCCCTCTTCCCCATCTGATCGATGAAACTGTCGCCGTATTTTTCAAATCGTTCATACTGCTTCACATACTCTCTTTCCCTATCCGTATCATTCGCCAGATATCCGGCTGTAAGCTTCGAATCCGCCTTGTAATAGATAAACAGATCGAGTATCAGTACTATCACCGTGATGACCTGTGCAAAGGGATTGGCTGATACATCGAGATTCATCTGAGAGGCCATATAATATACCATGGAGCACAGCAGGAGCGAGGTGATGATAGAAAGCACTATTTCCCTTCTCTTTACCTTCTTTTCCTGCTGAAGGGCATATACCCTGTCTGCCCACATCCTTCTCGATTCAAGAAGCAGCTCTACTGACTCCTGATACTCTCCTCCGAGTGCTTCTGTCCTGAGGGCGAATCTGTGCATCACCGTAAGTCCCTGATACGGATACCTTTTCTCAATGATATGCAGTGCCTTCTCTTCGAAATCGGATTCATTGTAGGTATTCCTGATATGGTCAATCGCCATACCGATCGTCCTCTTCATCTCTCCCTGCTCGAACAGATCATAGGTATCCTCGAGTGTCGTAAGCACCTTCCTGCTCTTCACGAATGAATACAGGAACTGCTCCATATAAATATTCAGGTCTGAAAACTTCTGCTGATAATATCTGTTCCTGTATGTATTGCGTATCAGTAGCGGGAGGACTATCATTCCCGCTATGAACATGACTATCTGCGGTATCACATGAAGTCCGAAAAACCTGCCAAGGATAAACATCCCCGCTATCACTAGCGCGTACCTTACTGCTGCCTTCTTTGGAGAAAATACATACCCGTATGCCGATAGCTCATCCGAGAGTCTCGCCGCCGCTCTTTTCTTCTTCTCCTTCTCTTTCCCGTGCCTTTTCATAGATCATCACCCCTGCTTTCTCTTCTTCCCGATAAAGGTCATCCCCTTCATCATCTTCTCCTGAAATGCCCTGTCCATATCTTCAGGACGATTCCGATAAGAGCCTCTGCCTTCGGCCACCATACCTGTACTCTGCGGCACCTCTGTCTTCTGATACGAGGCAGACTGCCTGACTACGGCAGGCTCCTTTTCTTCATACACATAGGGATCGCCTATATGTGCCTCGTCGAACTTCTTCTGTATCACGTCTGGAAATTCCTCTCCCGTCTTCTCTCCGCCGTCTAGCATCAGTATGCAGCGGTTGTCCCTGTCCTTCCGGTAAAAGAATCCGATCTGATCCACATATCTCATTAGTCCGCTGCTGCCATCAGGCCGTGTCATGAGCTTCCTCCTGATGAGGACTGCCACATCGATAAAGCTGTAAATATCATTCTCGAGCCTCCCCTCGGAGCGGAGATTCCCTGCCATATTGAGCATTCTGTCGGGCACCTTCCGCACATCATCCGTATGTAGCGTTGTCATGCCTCTGACACCTGTGGAAAAGCCCTCCATCAGATATACCACCTCTTTCGACCTGGCCTCTGAAAGCATCATCCACTTGGGATTGAGTCTGAGGCAGGTCTTGATCGCCTTGGTGTAATCCATAACCGGATTGATTCGCAGCTCCACACAGTCACTGCCTGGATTGAGTGCTGCATAATGCCACTCGGGATTGTCCTCGATAGTAATGACTCTCTGTGACTTCGGTATATACTGCGAAAAAAACTTCGCACACTCCGTCTTTCCTACTCCCGGTTCTCCACAGAAAACCATATTCATCTTCGATCTGACACAGTTGATCAGCAGGCTTATCATATCATCACTCAGATAGCCGTCAGAGGTCATTCCCTCCCGGGTGAGCCTCGTAAACGGCATTGACTTCCTGATGCAGATTGCCCTTCCTGATATGGCTGCTGATTCATGAACTATGGTGATACGAAGTGTATCCGTCTCTGCCTCAAGCACCGGTGACTGCTTGTGAAACTGCTTGCTGACGCAGTTTGCAACCCTCTTAGCGAATGCATTGACAAAATCAGCCGGCAACTGTACCTCGGGTGAATATCTCTCATTCGAAGTATTCGAAAGCCATAGCTTCCTGCCATCGAAATCTATATCCGTGATAGAATCATCCTCGATATACTGATACAGCGGCCCGAAAAATTCAGGAGTGATCGTGACTTTTGCGGTCTCCTCCGCCATATCATAATCCTCCCATAAGCATTATGATGCCCTGAGGCGATGCCGGTGTAGTCGTGCTCTGTCCAGATGAGACAGCACCCGTTGCCTTACTGAAAAAGTCAGTTATAAGATTTGAAAAAGCCTTTCCAACTACGCTTCCTCCATCCTTTCCGATGAGAAAAGTAACGAGTGCTATAAGTGCTAAAATTGCGACAACAGTGATAAGTGCCGGTCCGTATTCCTTTAATATGTCCTGCATAGAAAATTCCCCTTTCTGCAAGAAAAGTGTCAATGAGCGTACTTCACCCTGAAATACTGCTCTGCTGCTATGCGCTGCGCTTGTCTGGAAAAAAAATCGATCTGGTGAGCTCCCCGTGTTCGTTTTCCTGACTCCCTGCGTAAAGGATACTATCATCGTCAGGATAAATCAATTAACAAACGATTAAAGTTTTATAAACTTGAGTTTATAATTTGTTTATACTTTGTTTAGAATTAGGCATGAAAAAAGGCCGGCAGTAAGCGCCGACCCTTGTTAGTTAAAAAAACCTCAAACGTTATAAATATCTTAATTTAGTGCTGTAAGAATACGCTCCATGATAGGTTCAAACGGAGCCACTATCTCGTAGGACTTTCCCTCATCCTCCTTCTTCGCATAAGATGGATCTATAGGAAGCTTCCCCAGTACCGGGAGACCAAGTCCTGCTGCAACCTTATCTATATTGCTCTCGCCGAATACGGAAATCTTCTCTCCGCAATGTGGACACTTCATATAGCTGTAGTTCTCCACGATCCCGAGAACCGGGACATTCATCATGGAAGCCATATTATATGCCTTCTTTACGATCATACTCACGAGATCCTGCGGACTGGTAACAATCACAACACCATCTACAGGGAGCGACTGAAATACCGTAAGAGGCACATCTCCTGTTCCTGGCGGCATATCCACGAAAAGATAGTCCAGATCTCCCCAGACCACATCGGTCCAGAACTGCTTTACAGCATTAGCGATTACCGGCCCTCTCCAGATGACCGGAGCCTCCTCATCATCAAGAAGGAGATTTATCGACATGATCTTCGTGCCATCTGCGGCCTCAATAGGATATGAGCCCTTGTCATCACCATAGGCCGGCCCATGCACGCCATACATCTTCGGAATTGACGGACCGGTAATATCCGCATCAAGTATGCCTACCTTATATCCGTCACGCACCATCATGGCAGCCATCTGTCCGGTCACAAAGCTCTTGCCTACACCGCCCTTGCCGCTCACGACACCGATCACATGCTTTATGGATGAATACTTATTCAGATCCTCATGGAAATCAGGCTTAGCCTGCTTCTGCGGCTTTTCCTTAATCCCAAGATCCTTGCGGAACTGCTCCACTTCTTTATCTATTTCTTCCTGATTCTTTTCCTTAGACACGTCAACCTCCTACTATAAGTCTGATTCCCAGACCTTCTTTTTTGTTTATATATTATTTCTCTGCGGCCTTATGCACCGCTGCGTCGAAAAAGAGCGAGAGCGAGTCTCGAGCAGCTGCATGTGATAGCTGCTCCGTCAAACACTGCGTTTTTTCTAAATATGAAAGAAGGACTGAGAACCAGCGAATTCCCAATCCTTCTATCAACAATTTGACAATAGATATAATACCACAATGAAATAAAAATGTCACACTTTTTTTGTATAAAAATGAAAAAAAATTAGTGCTTTTTTTCGTCATATTCACCAAAATAACACAAAATAGCCGATTTCCGGACACATTCAGGCAAAAAAGACATCCACGGAATTGCCCGCGGATGCCCTTTATTTTTCAAGAAATATTAAAGAAAACGTTAAGTTTTTCTTAAGCTTCAGCTTCTTTAGCCTTCTGAGCCTTGATAGCCTCTGTAAGGAGAGGAACGATCTTATTCAGATCTCCTACAAGACCATAGTCAGCTACGTCGAAGATAGGTGCTCCCTCATCCTTGTTGATAGCGATGATGAGGTCAGACTCTTCCATACCTGCTACGTGCTGGATGGCTCCTGAAATACCGATAGCGAAGTAGATGTTCGGACGAACGGTCTTTCCTGTCTGTCCTACCTGAAGATCCTTTGGCTTCCAGCCTGAATCTACTACTGCACGTGAGCATGAAACCATAGCTCCCTTGCCAAGTGCTGCAGCGAGGTCATCGAGAAGCTTGAAGTTCTCTGCTGAACCAACTCCACGTCCGCCTGATACGAGGATCTTGGCGTCCATGATGTTTGCAACCTTTGCTACGTCCTTTACTACCTTCTCGATAGTTACAGACTTGTTGTTCTCGGAGATCTGTATGTCAGCCTTGATGACTTCTGGCTTTCTGCCAGCCTGTGGTTCAAGCTTCTGCATAACACCCGGGCGGACCGTAGCCATCTGAGGGCGGTTATTCGGGCAGGCGATGGTAGCGATTGTATTACCACCGAATGCAGGACGGGTCATGAGCAGCTGATTGTGCTTCTGCTCTACTCCCGGCTTAGCCTCAAGCGGGAAATCTCCGATATCAAGCTTGGTGCAGTCTGCGGTAAGACCTGTAGCTACACGTGCTGATACTGTAGGTCCAAGGTCACGTCCGATTGCTGTAGCGCCTACAAGCATGATCTCAGGCTTATACTCATTGATAACACCTGCAAGTGCCTGTGCATACTGCTCTGTACGATATGTCTCGAGGAGAGGATCATCTACGATGATGACACGGTCAGCGCCATACTCACCAAGTCTGTCAGCGAGACCCTCAACCTTTGATCCGATAAGGACTGCAGTTACCTGCTCTCCTAATGCATCTGCTAATTCTTTTCCTTTACCAATAAGCTCAAGAGAGATAGAAGAAAGCTCTCCGTCTACCTGCTGAGCATAGGTAAATACTCCTTTATAATCTTCTAAAGCCATTATTTTACCTTTCTCTCAAAAGAGTTATATCTTCGTTAAATGAGGTGCTTCTCATTGAGCTTGCCCATGATGTAATCTACAGATTCCTGTGGGTCAAGAGTAACCTTTTCTCCAGCTCCCTTACGAACCTTATCAGAAGCCTTGGCAATCTTCGTAGGTGAACCCTTGAGTCCGAGATCCTTGTCATCAACATCCTTAAGGTCCTTACGGCCCCATACGGTAATCCTCTCGTCCTTCTGGTCGATTGCATCAAAGATTCCGCCCGGTGTCATGTACATTGGCTCCTTGCTAAGCTCTGCAAGAGCAGTGATAAGGCATGGCATCTGAGCCTTCAGGATATGATATCTGTCATCATACTGTCTCTTTACTTCAACAGTCTTTGCAGCCTCATCTACCTTGATATCCTCTGCATAAGAGATAACAGGGATTCCGAGATGCTCTGCGATCTGCGGTCCGACCTGTGCTGTATCACCATCGATAGCCTGACGTCCTGTGATGATCATGTCATAATCGATATTTCTGAGTGCTCCTGCGATAGTGGTCGAAGTAGCCCAGGTATCAGCACCACCGAGTACACGGTCAGTAACGAGGATACCATCATCAGCTCCCATAGCCATAGCCTCGAGCAGAACGTCCTCTGCTTTTGGAAGACCCATTGTAAGAACTGTGACAGTTGTGCCTGGATGTACTTCCTTTATACGAAGTGCAGCCTCAAGACCAGCCTTGTCATCAGGGTTCATGATCGTAAGCATTGCTGCACGGTTAAGGGTTCCGTCCGGGTTGAATACTACGCCGCCCTTGGTATCCGGAACCTGTTTAATACATACTACAATTTTCATGTATTGTTTGCTCCTTTATTTGATAGTTCTTAGTTATTAGTTCTAAGTTATTAGTTCTTAGTTTGAGTTTATATCATCAGAATACTTACTTTGAACTCAGAGCTTTGAACTCAGAACTTTGAACTTTGAACTTACTTAAGTAAGTTTCCTGAAATAACCATTCTCTGAACTTCTGATGTACCTTCGTAGATCTCTGTGATCTTGGCATCACGCATCATACGCTCTACATCGTACTCACGTGTATATCCATAACCACCGTGAAGCTGTACAGCCTTTGTAGTAACCGCCATTGCTGCTTCTGCTGCGAAAAGCTTTGCCTCTGCTGCCTCTACTGAGAATCTAGGCTTGTTCTTCTTTGCCTCTGCTGCTGCATATACAAGGTACTGAGCTGCCTGCATGCGTGTAGCCATATCAGCGAGCTGGAACTGGGTATTCTGGAATGCTCCGATAGTGCGTCCGAACTGCTTTCTTTCCTTTACGAACTCTATAGTACGGTCGATAGCGCCCTCACCAAGTCCAAGAGCCTGAGCTGCGATTCCGATACGTCCACCATCAAGAGTATGCATTGCTTCCTGGAAGCCCTTGCCTCTTACGCCGAGAAGGTTCTCAGCCGGGATACGGCAATCCTGGAAAATAAGCTCGTATGTAGATGAAGCACGGATACCCATCTTCTTCTCCTTGGTTCCGAATGAGAATCCAGGAGTTCCCTTCTCAACGATGAATGCTGAGAAATTCTTCTTTGGACGGCCCTTCTTATCTGTGGTAATATCTGTTACTGCGATGATGACATAGATATCTGCTTCCTTACCATTGGTGATGAAGCACTTTGATCCGTTGAGTACCCACTCATTTGTCTTCTCATCGAGAACTGCCTTTGTCTGTGCTCCCTGAGCGTCTGTACCTGCTCCTGGCTCAGTAAGAGCGAAGGCTCCGAGCTTCTCGCCCTTTGCAAGAGGTACAAGGTACTTCTGCTTCTGCTCTTCTGTACCGTAGTTAAGAATAGGGTCACAGCAGAGTGATGAATGAGCTGAAACGATAACGGCTGTTGTACCACAGACCTTTGCGAGCTCCTCTACACACATAACGTATGTAAGCGGATCACAGCCCTGTCCGCCGTACTCCTTTGGAATAGCAATTCCCAGAAAGCCGTACTTTGCCATTTTCTCAACAGTTGCTCTCGGGAACTCCTCTGTCTCATCGATTTCCTGTGCGAGCGGCTTTACCTCTTTCTGAGCGAAATCAGCGAAGAGGGAACGAGCCATCTCATGCTTTTTATCTATAATAAAATCCATGGATTTATTTCCTTCCTGAATTAGTATTAGTCCTGAGTTCGATGTTCTGAGTTCAGAGTCTTAAGCTTAGAACTATTAACTCCGAACTCTAAACTATTAATTTTTCTTGTCAACCGGAACCTTATTCTTGAAGCCCTCTGAATAATCATAGAAGCCTCTTCCACTCTTGACACCAAGATGTCCTGCACGAACCATCTTCTTAAGAAGCGGAGCCGGACGATACTTGGAATCTGCTGTCTCTGTATAGAGTACGTTCATGATCGCAAGTACGATATCAAGTCCGATGTAGTCGCCGAGCTCAAGTGGTCCCATTGGGTGATTGCATCCGAGCTTCATGGCATTATCAACACCCTCGATATCTGCAACACCCTCTGAATATACGAAGATTCCTTCGTTGATCATCGGGATGAGGATACGGTTTGCAACGAAACCTGCTGACTCCTGAACACGTACAGGTGTCTTTCCAAGCTTTCTTGCGATCTCCTCAACCTTCTCTACTGTCTCGTCAGGTGTGTTAGCGCCCTTGATGACCTCGATGAGTTTCATAACAGGTGCCGGGTTGAAGAAGTGCATTCCGATCACAGGAGTCTTTAAGCCTGCGCCGATCTCTGTGATTGAAAGTGATGATGTATTTGATGCGAAAATGCAGTCAGGATTCTTGACGATATTCTCTTCAAGCTCTTTGAAGCAGTTCTTCTTGATGTCCATAACCTCAAGAGCAGCCTCTACTACGAGATCAGGATCTGTAGCGATTGTATTGAGACCTGTCTTGAACTTGCCAACGATAGCGTCAGCCTTGGCCTGATCCATCTTGCCCTTGCTTACGAGCTTGTCAAGATTCTTCTTTACCTTGCCGAGTCCGCCCTCAGCGAACTCCTCTTTGATGTCGCAGAGATATACTGTCTCTACTTCATCGCACTGTGCGAATGTCTGGGCAATTCCTGAGCCCATAGTTCCGGCGCCGATAACTGCAACCTTCATGTGTTTTCCTCCTAAATGTAAGTTATTGTTAGGGAATAGGAGTTAGGGGTTAGGGGGTAGGGGGTAGGGGTTAGAGTAGCGAGTATTTCCCAGTTTCCGAATAATTGCACCAAGCATTTTACTGACTTCATTGCATAATGAAAGTGCCAGATTAACCTGTTCCACAGAAAGATAGGCAAGTCTAACACAAATTTCCAATTGTGTTTCTAACTCTGCTCTGGAACCTTGTGCAATTGATAAAAACCTTAAATATTCTCTGGTAGTATTTCTTTCATAGCCTTCTGCTATATTTGAAGGTATTGATACCACTGATCTTCTCATCTGATCAGAAAGTGCATATAGTTCTTCTTTTGGAAGAGATTTTACAATATTATAAACTTCTTCCACAAGTATAATGCTCTTCTGCCAGACAATTAAATCCCTGTAACTATCCATCCTATCCCCTATATCCTAAACCCTATATCCTATTAAGGAAGTTCTTTTCGCTAAATTCGAGCTGCGCTTACGCTTGCTCTCATTAATCTCAAAGAACGACCTCGCTTCGGGCTCGAGCGTCGCCTTACGGCTCGCTCTCACCTCGAAGCTTTCGGTCAGTCACGCTCAACGATAGTAGCACATCCCATGCCGCCACCGATACAGAGTGTTGCAAGACCCTTCTTGGCATCTCTCTTCTCCATCTCGTGAAGAAGTGTAACAAGGATACGGCAGCCTGAAGCTCCTACCGGATGTCCAAGAGCGATTGCTCCACCGTTTACATTGACCTTGCTCATATCGAACTTGAGCTCCTTGGCTACTGCAACTGACTGAGCTGCAAATGCCTCGTTAGCCTCGATGAGATCCATATCATCAACTGAAAGGCCTGTTCTCTTCATAGCGTTCTTAACAGCTGCTACAGGACCAACACCCATGATCTTCGGATCTACGCCGCCCATAGCGCCGCCAACGAAGTATGCCATTGGCTTGACACCAAGCTCTTTAGCCTTCTCCTCTGTCATGAGTACGACTGCTGCTGCACCATCATTGATTCCTGATGCGTTTCCGGCTGTTACTACTCCGCCTTCAACACCTGATGCACACTTAAGCTTTGCAAGACCCTCTGCTGTGATTCCTGCACGAGGTCCCTCATCCTTATCGATTACGATATCACCCTTCTTGCGGTCATGAATTGTGATAGGTACGATCTCATCCTTGAACTTGCCATCAGCGATAGCCTTCTGACACTTCTGCTGTGAATTAGCTGCGAACTCGTCGAGTTCCTCACGAGTGAGCTTCCACTGCTTTGCTACGTTCTCTGCTGTAACCATCATATGATACTGGTTGAATGCATCCCAGAGGGCATCATTGATCATTGTATCTACAAGAACACCGTTATTCATACGATATCCGAAACGTGCCTTATCAAGAGCGAACGGAGCACGTGACATGGACTCTGTACCACCTGCAACTACGATATCAGCCTGTCCGGCCATGATCATGTTTGCAGCCTCATTAACGCACTTAAGTCCTGATCCGCATACTGCATTCAGTGTAACAGCCGGTACCTCAACAGGAAGTCCTGCCTTGATTGATACCTGTCTTGCTACGTTCTGTCCAAGTCCGGCCTGGATAACGCATCCGAACTTAACCTCGTCTACCTGATCTCCCGGCACATTTGCACGCTTGAGAGCTTCCTTAACAACTGCAGCTCCCATATCTACTGCTGATACGGTAGAGAGCTCTCCGCCCATCTTACCGATTGCTGTACGGCATGCTCCTGCCAGAACAATTCTTTCTGCCATGTCACGTCTCCTTTTCTTGCGCTTTCGCGCTCTTTGCTTTTCATGGAAAATGCGGTTTCCTGTTTCAATTTGTTTCCTGAAAAATACCAAGTCTGTTAAAAATTTAACAATCTTTAATAAAAAATATAAGCCGCCGCACCGGCTACGCTTCCTACTTTACCACATACGACGACTCATATCAAGTGATTTTTTGTAAAAAATAGAATTTATGGATTGCACCTCTTGCACGGGCTGTAGCCCTCGCTGATCAGAGTTTTCCTCTTTTCCTTAACAGTTTTCTTATTGTGATCTGCCATCTGTCCGACTGATGAACATGATGGCTTGTGAAACTTTTTCGTGTTCGTATTCAGCACATAAGTGTGCTTGCCGCTGTCATTCTGGCGGCTTCTGCTGTTCTCTGTCTTCTGCTTCGTACCCGGAGTAGATCCCGTATACTCAGGTCCCTTGCTCGATCCATCCTTGTAATTGATTGTCACTCCTGGCTGGACATTGTAGCAGAAGGCGCAGAACATCACTCCGCGGCCCTTATCCTCTATACTCTCCGCTTCCATCAGGACTCCGCGGGCAAGCAGTTCCTTTCCCTTGAAAACAGGAGTAACACGATACAGAACATGATCATCCGGATTGCTATGCAGGTAATCTGCTACCTCATCCTCAAACGGCAGCATGCCTTCAATATTCAGGTATCTCGTGCCGGTAATGAGATTCTCTTCATTCGCATTCTCACCGGTGAGCTGATATCCTATCAGATGGCACCTGTTGTAGAGGTAATTCCCGTCAATTCCGGCATACTTCACCGTATGCCAGCCTGTAGGCCTGACTGATCCTATTGCGCCACGGGTCTCTGTAGGCATAAGATCTGTGCCGATATTTGCTGTAGCCTTTGAACATCTGCCCCGACTGTCCAGCTTACCATAATTCTCGTATGATCTCGTGCTCTTCAGCTGCTCCGATGTGAAATATGGCTTGTTGTGGTTGACCTTTACATATGCCGTCTTTCCATTCCATTTAGGGACATCTTCGCTATATGAAAAGCCCTTCGGGACTGGGTTGGCTTCTGCGTCAACTACTGCATTTGTAATCTGCTGCCCATTCAGGTCAGCTCCCGTGCCTGCTGCTGATGCAATTATCAAAAAAGCGACCAGGAGTCCAGCAGGAACTGCCCTGATAGCTTTAATAAATCTGTTATTCTTCATTAGTCGTTACTCGATGATTTCAGACTGCTGGTATAATTGTCAATTGCAGAAAGGTCAATAGGTGTGACAACCTTTTCCTTGCTGGCAGCTGCCTGCTGGCTGGCTGTCCTTACTTTTCCATATACGGACCATCCGATCCAGACTGCAAGAGCGGCGCATATCGCAACTGATGCCAGTCCTATCAGAAATCTGTTTCTCTTCTGTTTCTTCACTATCTGCTTCCTGTGAAGCTTCTCTTCCTTATGCTCTTCTACCTTTGCCTGACTCATGAACATTAACTCCTTCTATAAAACTAACGGCCGTCTGTAACAAACCATCCTGTCTATTATACAGAATCTGCATCTGCTTTTCAATAAGAAATCTCTGTGTCGGTGGCTTCCTTCTCTTTTCACAAGGCCGGTTCCTGCTCTTTCACATCCTCCCTGATATCCTTAAGAACATCCGCCATATTATACCTCTTCAGATCATTTTCGAAATTTTTCTGAGCGTCTGCAAGTCTGCCATCCAGCGCATCATGGATATTTCTTCCCACAGGGCATGCCGGATTCGGATTGTCATGGAAATTGAAAAGATGATCCTTATTTTTCTCTACTGCTTCATAAACATCATAGAACGTTATCTGGTCAAGCGGCTTTACTATCTCTATTCCGCCCGGGCCGCGCTTAGTAGCGATGATCCCGGCATTCTGAAGGTCTGACATGATATTTCTTATTATTACCGGATTGCTCCCGATACTTGCGGCGAGAAATCCGCTCGTCACCTTCCTGTCCTTTCCAAAAAAATCAACTGCAGCAAGAACGTGTATAGCTATCGTAAACTTCGTTGAAATCTGCATTTAAACCACTCCTTATACATATACTTTCCTTAAATACAGGGGTTTTATGTATGTAATGTAATACATTGCATCATAATTGTCAAGGTGCAGCACCGGCGTTTTTGTGGTAGAATACGTGGCAGAAAGAAGGAATACCATGAATATTGTTTTTCTCGACAGGAAGTCATTAGGCTATGACCTCGACCTGTCAGCCTTTAAGGAACTTGGAAAAGTAACCGAATACAGCTTCACCTCACCGGACGAGGTGCAGGAGCGGGCCGCCGATGCAGACATTCTGATCGTAAACAAGACTCAGATAAATGAGCACACCATCTCATCCGCCTCTCATCTGAAGGCTGTCTGCGTCACAGCTACAGGCGTGAATAATATCGACATCCCGTATCTCGAAAGCCGCGGCATCCACTGGCACAATGTAGCCGGCTATTCGACCGATACGGTGGCTCAGCACACTATTGCAATAGCCCTGTATATGTATGAACATCTGTCCTATTATGATGAATACACGAGGTCAGGGAAATATGCAGCCGACACACTTTTCACCCATTTTGAGAAAACCTTTCATGAGCTTGCCGGCAAGCAGTGGGGCATCGCAGGACTCGGCGCTATCGGGCACAGAGTCGCGGTAATTGCAGAAGCACTGGGATGTAAGGTCGTTTATTTTTCCACCTCAGGAATTGTCCGTCCCGAGAAGTATCCGCGTCTCGAATGGAATGATTTTCTCCGCAGCTCTGACGTGATCTCCATTCACTGCCCGCTAAACGAGCATACTGAAGGGCTTTTCGATCATGATGCTTTTGAAAAAATGAAGAGCGATGCCCTCCTCGTGAATGTCGCAAGGGGTCAGATCGTAAATGAACAGGATCTGGCGGACGCCCTGGACAACGGCACGATTGCCGGAGCTGCACTTGACACCCTCTCGCAGGAGCCTATGTCCTCATACAGTCCATTTTTCCATATGAAGCACCGTGACCGTCTGCTCATCACACCGCACATCGGCTGGGCATCTACAGAGGCCCGTCAGCGGCTTATGCAGATCATTCTCGAGCAGGTAAAGGAAGAGGTTAGATAAAAAAAAATCCCGGGAATCTGTACGATTCCTGGGATAATATCAGCGTGCCCGAGAGGATTCGAACCCCCGACACCTTGGTCCGTAGCCAAGTGCTCTATCCAGCTGAGCTACGAGCACACGCTTATGACCGGTAATGGTCTATGGAATTATCTATACTATAGCACAGTCTGTAAAACTATGCAAATGCCGGCGACCGGGATCGAACCGGTACGATGTCACCACCACAGGATTTTAAGTCCTGCGCGTCTGCCAGTTCCGCCACGCCGGCTCATAGACGTAAGCTCCGCTTCCTCGCGTCTGTCTTGAAAAGCAGACAGACGCAAGATCCGCTCCACTGCGTCTCCTCTCCCCACGAAGCAGGCTTTGCAGGGCCCCACTCTGGGAGACTTGGCCGACCTGAGAGGGGTTCGAACCCTCGACCTCCGCCGTGACAGGGCGGCGCTCTAACCAACTGAGCCACCAGGCCTCGTTCGCACTGCTAAAGCGAAAATGGATCCTCGGGGACTCGAACCCAGGACCGACCGGTTATGAGCCGGTTGCTCTAACCAACTGAGCTAAGGATCCGGACGGGTACCAAAGACCCGGACAAATGACTCCGACGGGAATTGAACCCGTGTTACCGCCGTGAAAGGGCGATGTCTTAACCGCTTGACCACGGAGCCGCATTAAGTGCAGACCTCTGAACATCCACTGCTCTCACATCCGCGACTTGTCTATAATACCACAAACGCCTCTCCAATGCAAGAACTTTTTTCAAAAAGATGAAAAAGGGACCCGTCCCCTTTTTCATCTGAAGTAATTGCCGAAGCCGTTACCATAATTATTCATGTAATCCTCGAAGGCATTCATCAGATTCATGTTTCCGGAAAAAAGAACCACAGTAATGATCAGCAGAGCAAGTGAAACAGCTGCGCATATAATGCCTGCGACCGCAAATGGATTGCTCTTCCTTCGGGAAAGTGAGATGCAGCCAAATACTATCGCAAGAACTGCCGGAAGGATATTCAGGAATGAGCAGAAGCAGAGCAGCGAAATGATGCCGAGTACCATAGACGCAATGCCGAAGCCTCCTGAATTGTCCGGCTCATAATATCCGTTATAGCCGTAGTTCTGATAAGGTCCCTGCTGACTGTACCAGTTGTTGTACGGATTCTGCGGACCATACTGCCGGTTCCACTGGTTTGGACCCTGCGGGCCGTGCTGCTGATATGGCCCATGCTGCCCATGCCTGTATGCCTGCCACTGGTCCGGATTCACACGGCTCTGATTCCAGGTCTGCGCTCCCCCGTTCTCAGTCTGCTGATTGCCTCTGTCCTGATCTGGCCCGCTGTCATTCACCGGCGCATTACCAGCTGCATGATCATCCGGTGTCTCTGCAGCATCCTCTACAGTCTCTTCTGCAAAAATATCCTCATCAGAAGCGTCATTCACCGGTCTGTCATTATTTCCATCGTTATTAAAAAAATCGTTATTATCCATTATGCCTCCTGGAACCCCTTCTCAAAAGTATAACACAAAATCACATATACTCAACCCATCAGTTCTTCGGTTCCTTGAACGGGCTTATATCAAGATTCGAAAAATAAGACGCACCTATCGCAAACACCAGAACATATACGAATATATAGCATACTGCGATCACCACGCCACAGATCACAAGTCTGTCATTCTTCTCGCTGTTCTTGCCATGAAGGAAGGCAAAGACCACCGAAGCAATTGCCGCCGCAAGCCCCAGATACCATCTCAGACAGCTGAGCAGCAGTGCCGCAATGCTTAAGGTCACGCACAGTATCTTATATATCAATATTTTTCTGTCATTTTTATCCATATCTATGCTAATCTATGTTAAAATATATCGGAAGAGAGATGACACAGTGTCTCGAATGGATTGCTGTGTCAGCTCTCTTCGGAAAGGATTACATAAATGGTTATAGTTCTAGGTTCTCAGGTCATATATTACGAGCATACGCAGGGCAGGGATGGCGCGAGGCCTCTCATTCTGCTGCATGGAAATGGTGAGGATCACCATATCTTCGATACGCTCACGGCCGCCTTAGGCGATGAATATGAGGTATATGCCCCTGACACCAGAGGACACGGAATGTCTGCGTGCCCGGAGGAGCTGCACTATTCAGATATGGCAGATGATCTCTGCTCCTTCATCACGGAGCTTACGATCGACAGGCCTCTGATCGCAGGCTTTTCTGATGGAGCCATCACAGCACTCATCCTCGCCACTACTCATTCTGATATGATAAGCGGCATCATATCCTGCGGAGCAAATACATCTCCGAAGGCCCTGAGTCTCAGTGAGCGGGCTCAGATAAAAAAAGCTTATAAGAAAAAAATTTCTTCAAAGAAAACCTTCGAGAAAACTCTCGATACCATTTCCAGTGAAATATTCGCTGAAACCGGCGCTCTCGAGAAGCTGATGCTCACAGAACCGGACATCTCAGATATAGCTCTTTCACATATCTCAGTTCCTGTCCTGGTGCTTGCCGGACAGAATGATGCTGTCAAAGAATCTGATACCAGGAAGATATATTCTTCAATCCCGAAAAGTGACATGCACATCATCCCTGGCGAAGACCATGGAAGCTACATCATCAATTCAGATAAACTAAAACCATATATAGAAGGATTTGACAGCTTTTTCTGAAAAAGCTGCCATATCCATTCACTCTTATTTATTCTTTATCGGATGCTTCGGAATAAGCTTCTCAGTGCCACCCATGTATGGCTGAAGAACCTTAGGGATGCTTACCGTACCGTCTGCATTCAGATTATTCTCAAGAAATGCAATAAGCATACGAGGCGGTGCAACTACTGTATTATTCAGTGTATTTGCAAAATACTTGGTGCCATCAGCAGCCTTTACACGGATTCCAAGTCTTCTGGCCTGAGCATCCCCGAGATTCGAGCAGCTTCCTACCTCGAAGTACTTCTGCTGTCTAGGACTCCACGCCTCTACATCGCAGCTCTTTACCTTGAGGTCTGCGAGGTCTCCTGAGCAGCACTCAAGAGTACGTACAGGGATATCCATGCTTCTGAACAGCTCAACTGTGTAGCTCCAGAGCTTGTTGTACCAGTCCCAGGCCTCATCAGGCTTGCAGACAACGATCATCTCCTGCTTCTCAAACTGATGGATACGATATACTCCACGTTCCTCGATACCGTGAGCACCCTTTTCCTTCCTGAAGCAAGGTGAATATGAGGTCATCGTGTAAGGAAGATTCTCCTCGTCATTGAGAGTATCCTTATATCTTCCGATCATCGAATGCTCAGAGGTACCGATCAGATAAAGATCCTCACCCTCTATCTTGT
This sequence comes from uncultured Lachnospiraceae bacterium, assembly GCA_900315505.1. Taxonomy (GTDB): domain Bacteria; phylum Bacillota; class Clostridia; order Lachnospirales; family Lachnospiraceae; genus Weimeria. The sequence continues at coordinate 79,118 of OMZG01000001.1, read as the reverse complement.
ACATCATGGCATCCATTTCCTCGAAGCTCATGACACCGTCAACGACTGCTGAATGGATCATGTAAGGAGGAATGCAGTATGTAAATCCCTTATTGATCATGAAGTCTCTTGCGTATGCAAGGACTGCTGAATGAAGTCTTGCAATATCTCCGAGCAGGTAATAGAATCCGTTTCCAGCTACCTTTCCAGCGGCATCAAGATCGATTCCATCGAAACTCTCCATGATATCCGTATGATATGGGATAGGAAAATCAGGAACTACCGGGTCTCCGAATTTCTCGATCTCCTGATTGTATGAATCATCAGGGCCTATAGGTACAGACGGATCAATGATATTAGGGATCACCATCATATCATCATGAACCTTCTTAGAGTACTCCTTTTCCTTCTCCTCAAGCTCTGCGAGCTTGTCAGCCTGTGCAGTAACCTGTGCCTTGACCTTCTCGGCTTCGTCCTTTTTGCCTTCCTTCATCAGGACACCGATCTGCTTGGAGAGCTTATTTCTCCCGGCACGGAGGCTGTCGGCCTCGCCCTTGGCCTCACGGGAGAGCTTGTCATATTTAAGGACCTCGTCTACTAACGGAAGCTTCTTGTCCTGGAACTTCTTCTTGATGTTCTCGCGGACAGCGTCCGGATTTTCTCTTAGAAATTTAATGTCTATCATTTTATTTATAACTCCTATTCTCGATGATGTTGTGCCATTGAGCCGCTCGAGGCACGCTTTCGCTAATGCTTAGACGCAACGGACGCATAGGCGGCTTGAAGAACAGCCGCCAAGCGCCGGCGTCACGCTATTACCTCTCGCGACTCATGGCACACCCTCATCTCGTATATGCACCTGCTTAAAAGAATTTAGCTGAAAGTGGATACTTATCTGTCAGCGTCTGTATTATTGCCCTTGCAGCCGGGATTCCGTCTTCCTTCTGGTTGATGACGGTAGCGATAGCCTCTGCCACCTGGTCGAAATCGGCTTCCTTCAGGCCACGGGTAGTAGCTGCAGGAGTACCAAGACGGATTCCTGAGGTCACAAACGGGCTCTTAGGATCGTTAGGTACTGTATTCTTGTTGGCTGTGATATGAGCCTCATCAAGCCATGTCTCAACCTCCTTACCAGTCAGATCCTTATTGATCAGGTCCACAAGCATCAGATGATTGTCAGTACCGCCGGATACGATATCCACTCCTCTGCTCATTAGTCCCTTTGAAAGAGACTGTGCATTCAGAATGATCTGATGCGCATATTCCTTGAATTCAGGTGTCATGGCCTCCTTGAAGCATACAGCCTTGGCTGCGATGACATGCATCAGAGGGCCTCCCTGGATTCCAGGGAATACAGCCTTATTCAGCTTGTACTTCTTGCTGGCTTCCTCTGTAGCAAGGATGAGTCCGCCTCTTGGTCCACGGAGAGTCTTGTGAGTAGTAGTCGTCACAATGTCCGCGTATGGAACTGGTGACTGATGATATCCTGTTGCCACAAGACCGGCGATATGAGCCATATCCACCATGAGAACAGCTCCGACCTCATGTGCAATCTCAGCGAACCTCTTGAAATCAATTGCTCTTGCATATGCAGATGCACCGGCAATGATCATCTTCGGCTTGCACTCTTTCGCAATAGCCTCTACCTTGTCATAATCGATGAATCCCTGATCATTGACACCATAAGGAACGATATTGAAATAATGGCCGGAAAAATTGGCCGGTGAACCATGAGTCAGATGACCGCCGTGATCAAGGCTCATACCCATGATCGTATCTCCAGGCTCACATACTGCGTACTCAACAGCCATATTAGCCTGAGCGCCAGAATGCGGCTGGACATTGGCATACTCGGCACCGAAGAGCTTCTTCGCACGATCTCTGGCAAGATCCTCGATGATATCGACCTTCTCGCATCCACCATAATACCTGTGACCTGGATAGCCCTCAGCATACTTATTTGTGAGAATGCTTCCCATCGCACTCATAACAGCCGGGCTCACCCAGTTCTCAGATGCGATCAGCTCAATGTGGCTGGCCTGCCTGTCATATTCCTCACAGATAGCCTGTGCAACTTCCGGGTCTTCATTCCTGATGTCGTCAATAGTGTACATAATCTTCCTCCATGTAAAAGGGTTTCTTTTTTCTTTTAAGGTTTCTAAGCGAGCATATATATATTATCACAAAATTGCCAGGTGGTAAATCACCATACTTAAAAAAGCGCAGGGGCGGTATATATGTTGTGAGAGGTAATAGCGTGCCGCTGCGTCTAAGCATTAGCGAGAGCGTGCCTCGAACAACAATATATACCGACCGATGCGCTTACTAAATAGTTTGATTAAACAATAGCACCGTTATTATACTTGTTCGGCTTTGTAACCGGCTTCTTTTTTTTCTTACGTGCATTAGGTCCCTGCTTCGTATCTTCCTCAGCCTGATGGCCAATGTGTGCACGAGCAATGTACCAGAGCGGTGTAGCGATAAAGATTGATGAATAAGTACCGCAGACAACTCCGACGAGAAGTGGGAATGCGAATTCCCTAATCGAAGATACTCCGAGGATCAGGAGCATGATGATCGTAAGAGCCGTCGTGAATGAAGTACTCAGAGATCTGGTAATAGTCTCAGTAACAGATCTGTTTGAAATCTCTGCAAGAACCTCCGGTGTCTTCTGCTTGCTTGTGTTGCGGAGATTCTCACGTATACGGTCGAATACGACGATGGTATCGTTGATTGAATAACCGATGATCGTCAGAATACATGCAACGAATGCAGAACCGACTGAGAGTCTGAATACTGCATATACACCGAGTGTCACAAGTACATCGTGGCAGAGAGCAAGTACAGCAGATGTAGCGAATCTTATATCACGGAATCTGAACCAGATGTAGATCAGGATGCAGATAACTGAAACGATTACTGCTATGACAGAAGTACGTCTCATCTCACCAGAGATTGTACCACTGATGTTCTGAGTCTGTACATCTGACTCCTTGACACCAAAACTCTTTTCGAGACGCTTGTTCAGGTCTTCTCTTTCATCAAGATCAAGAGTACGTGTCTTGAAGATGACCTGATTGCTTCCGGTTACCTTCTGGCTCTGTACGTTTGCATCCTTGGTTACTTTTTCAATTACAGGAACTATCTGCTCATCGATCTGCTCTATAGTATAATTCTTGCTGAAATTAACAGTCGTTGAAGTACCACCTGAGAACTCAAGTGAATAGTTCAGGGCCTTTCCTGTAGTAGCCTTGTATCCGATCATTCCGATGATACCAACTGCTATCACGCAGATTGAAACACCGAAGAAAATAGCTTTCTTCCGGATCAGTGGGAGTGTCTTGATCTTCCACAGATGACCATATATCTTTGCGTTCTGGCAGCCGAAGCTGTAGAACGAATTCATCAGACCTCTTGTAATGAAGAGTGCTGTAAACATCGACAGGCAGGTACCAAGTCCAAGGGTAATAGCGAATCCCTTTACAGTACCGGTTCCGATGACTCCGAGCACAAATGCCACGATAAGGGTCGTGATATTACCATCGAGGATGGCTGAGAGCGCTCTTCTGAATCCTGTATCAATAGCAGCACGTACAGTACGTCCGGCAGCGATCTCCTCCTTGATTCGGGAGAAAATAATGACGTTCGCATCCACGGCCATACCGATACTAAGGATAATACCTGCAATACCCGGAAGGGTAAGCGTGATATCGAAAACCTGAAGGATGCTTATTATAAGCTCTGTATAAAGAATAAGGGCAAGAGATGCCATTGCACCCGGGAACAGATACGCAATGCACATGAATACCATTACGAGCAGAAGACCTATGCCTGCTGCAAGAAGAGAAGTCTTCAGGGCATTTGAACCGAGCTGTGCTCCTACGATCTCTGACTGGATCTCCTTGAGCTTGATATCGAGTCCACCGATACGGATGTATGATGCAAGGTTCTGAGCCTCTTCAATACCGCTCATTCCTTCGATGACACAGTTACCATCAGCGATCTCTTCATTAGCTTTAGGAACTGATACGAAGTTGCCATCATAGTAGATACCGATAGTATCATTATTATCAGCAGCAGCTTCCTTTGTAGCCTCAGCAAAAGCCTCAGCACCCTTTGTCTTCAGGGAAATGGAAACAACCGGCTCACGATTGCCTGTAGAGCTCTTCTGCTGGTAAGTAGCCTGAGCACTCTTTACCTGGGAACCGTCAAGGACAATTGATCCGTCCTTCTGAAGACTCTCGATCGTGACTCCGTCAGCAAGCTTGTACTGACCAGTGGTCTTATCAAGTGTATAGTTCTCAGATCCTGATGAACTCTTATGCTTGATGAAATACAGATCACCAGGTGTACCGAGCTGCTCAAGAATGCTGTTGGCATCCTTTACTCCAGGAATCTCGACTGCGATACGGTCATCACCCATCTGGTAAACATTTGCCTCAGTGGTGTTTGACTCGCTTCCGAGATCATTCTCGATACGCTTCTGCAGCTTGTAGATGGTATCATTGATCTGGGTCTTGGTAGCCTTGCCCTGGATCTGGTAGGTGATCGATGCACCACCGGCGAGGTCGAGGCCAAGCTTTAAGCTGTTCTTTCCATTGTGCAGGGTGTCATGAAGGACGGTGATTGAAAACCATCCTAAGAATACTACCGCTGCAAGGAAGGCGCATAGAAATGCGACTGATTTTCCCTTCTTTGGTTTCATTTGTTGTTTACACTCCTTGTTACATTAAGCTGTTTTTTCAACTTTCCCTTTCAGAGCTGCATCCTTGGCGGCACACGCAGCTTTTATCATGATTGCGCACTCGATTCTCTTCTTCTCGAGTGCACAGCCAATCTCATATACATCACGGAGATTGCCCGTGAAATTGTATGCATTCGCAGTGCATCCGCCGCTGCAGTAGAACTTCGCAAAGCACTTCCTGCACTTCGGCCTGGAATACACATTGCAGCCCTTGAACTCGGTCACGATGTCCTGACGGCTGATGCCATCCCATACATTTCCGATCTTGAAATCCGGTTTTCCGACAAACTGGTGACATGGAAAAATGCTTCCATCCGGGGTCACCGACACATACTCTGTGCCTGAGCCACAGCCTGAAAGCCTCTTATAAACACAAGGTCCGCCTTCGAGATCGATCATGAAATGGAAGAAATTGAACTCTCTGTCAGTTCCATGACGTTCAACCATTTCCCTGGCCAGGATATCGTACTGCTCTTCAAGTACCGGAATATCCTCAGGTCTCAGTGAATAGTCTGCTTCTGGTGGAGCCACAACAGGCTCGATGCTTATCTGCCTGAAGCCCAGATCAGCCATTGCGAGAATATCTTTTGCAAAATCGAGATTGTATCTCGTATATGTGCCCCTGACATAATACTGCTTGCCAAGCTTCTCGCGCATTGCTGCGAACTTCTGATACTTCGGAACGATGATATCCCATGTAGGATCGCCATTATGGAATGGTCTCATGTGGTCATGGACCTCCTTGCGGCCATCAATGGACATTACTACATTGTCCATCTCCTGATTGGCAAAATCCATAATCTCGTCATTCAGCAGTATGCCATTAGTGGTAAAGGTAAACCTGAAATTCTTCCCGGTCTCCTTCTCACGGCTCCTGCCGTATGCGACAAGCCTCTTCACCACATCGAAATTGAGTGTCGGCTCACCGCCGAAGAAATCAACCTCGAGATTCCTTCTGTGGCCTGAATTCGCTATAAGGAAATCAAGTGCAGCCTTGCCGGTCTCATAGCTCATGAGCTCTGCCTTTTTCCCGAAATACAGACCCTCATCTGCAAAACAGTACCGGCAGCTCAGATTGCACGCATGGGCGACGTTTAAGCACATGGCCTTCACTACCGTAGGCCGCTTCGTGTAGTCAATGACACGATTCTCATACGGATCCACAGTGAAAAGAGCATTCTGCTCCTTAAGCTGTGTGATCTCGTCGTAAGCCTCCTCAATATCATCCTTCGTCTCGGAAGGATATTTCTCCACTATGTCAGAAATGACATCTTCTCTCGGCTTCCCCTCGTATTCACTGATCATATCGTAGGTAGGATCATCGACTATATGGATGGCCCCTGAATTCACGTCCAGGACGATGTCATACCCGTTATTCTTATACTGGTGAATCAAAGTAAAAACCTCTTACTTTTCAATTTATATTATCGCTGGGCAGGATTCTCGCAGTGCTGGTTTCCTACTGTGCAGCTGGTCTTGCATGCTGACTGGCATGAGGTCTGGCACTCGCCGCATCCTCCGTGCTGTAATGTGTTCTGAAGTCTCTTTTCATTTAATGTCTTGATGTGTTTCATGATAATATCCTTTCTTCAAAAGATTCGTTTTTAAACATACTGTAAAACTATACCACAATTCATAAAAAAATGGAAGAGTTTTATTTCTCCTTCACCGTGGCATTATCCACGCAGAACTCAAGTGCCTTATTGACTCTGTAGATCATCTGGAGGTAGGTCTTTCCTGATGATGCCGAGGTACCATACTGCTTGTAGAGACTGTTCTCATCGCTGCTTCCTGCAGAAGACATGAGATTGCTGACATAGCTCTTAAATCCGCTTTCATCAGGCTTTATATTTTCCTTATCAGCTATCGCGGTAAAAATGAGTTCCGTCGTCACATTATTCTCAACAGTTTTCTTTACCTGCTCATCGAACTTTTCCTCTGTGGTACCGTTCTGCTCCAGAAAATCCTTCCACTGGTCTTGCGCGATGCCGTTCTGGGTCATGTATTGCTTCTTCAGATTCTGCGTCCTCTCAGCGATAAGGCCCTTAGGGAAGCTCTTCACCTTGCTGTTCTTATTTACTGCATCCATGACCAGCTGTCTGGTATCTGAGGTCTTCTCGGACTCGTTATTCTCCTCGAGCTTCTTCTTCGCATAGTCAGAGAAAGCATCCTTTGAATCCACATGGAAATTCTTCTTTAGAAAATCATCATCCACTGAATCAGCCGTCAACTTTTTGCAGATATAATTCACCTTGAACTCGAAGGTAACCTCCTGTCCGGCAAGTTCTGCAGACTGGTAATCCTCAGGAAAGGTGACCTTAGAATCAACCGCCTCACCGACCTTAGCTCCCACGAGTCCGTCTGTGAAGCCGTCTATATATCCGCTACCGCTAGATGCATCCTGATTATTTGCCACATCGATCGTCACGTCAGATGCCGTACCGCCGTCGAATGCGACGCCATCCTTCATTCCCTTGTAATCAACATTTACTATAGAATCCTTCTGCACTGTAGTCTGCGAGGAATCCTTCATGAAGCCTCCTGCATTCGTGATCAGGGTATCCTCATAATCCTTCACTGCTGCATCATCTGCCTTGTAGCTCTTAGTGAGCGTCACAGTGACACCCTTGTACTTGCCTAGCGTCACATAGTCTCCTGCCTTGTACTCAGTGGCCGTGGCATCTCCTGATGATTTCTTCTCTGTCTTCTGGCTGGTATTCCCGCAGCCTGCCGTAAGTACGAATGAAGCTGCCAGAACCATCGCTGCTATTCTCTTATTCATAGGTAAAATCTCCTTTTCAGACAGTAGAAAATTTTACCATAAATATAAGATGCTTTCAACTACGTCTTGATATTGCCCCGTCAAAATGTTAGAATTGATATGTTTTGAAACAAAAATCAAAGGAGAAATTTTATGTATAGTTTTACCGTCACTCCAGTATTCCTTGCGATCGGTCCGCTTGCCATCACCCTGATCGTGATCGCAGCCATTCTCGTTGCCGGAACGATCATCCTCGCGATCCTCGGCAGAAAGGCCCAGAAGAGGCAGGCCGACCAGCAGGAACAGATTGATGCAGTCGCACAGACCTACACAATGCTCATAATTGATAAGAAAAAGATGCGGCTGTCGGAGGCAGGTCTCCCGTCATCAGTCACCGAGAATACACCGTGGTATTCAAAGCGTGCCAAAGCCCCGGTAGTCAAGGCAAAGGTCGGCCCGAAGGTAATGACCTTCATCGCTGATCCTGAAGTTTTCGATCTGATTCCGGTGCATAAGGAGGTCAAGGCAAAGGTTTCCGGCCTGTATATCAGTGAGGTAAAGGGCACTCATGGCACCCACATCACCCCGCCAGAGAAGAAAAAGAAGAGCCTCAGCTCATGGGCGAGAAAAAAGCTCAGGGATCAGCAGGAAGAGAAGAAGAGTTAAGTGTTATGAGTTATGAGTTATGAGTTATGAGTTATGAGTTATGAGCTATGAGTTATGAGTTATGAGCTATGAGTTCAGGAGTCAGTAATCTGGCTCCTGTTTTTTTACAACTATATATACTGACGCTGACCCACAACTCGCAACTCACAACTCGCAACTCGCAACTTGTTAGTTCTCCCTACTTGATTTATCATACGACTTCGGTTATAATGCCTTTTGTATACAGCATTGAAGAAAAAACAATCACAGATTGGTTTATTTTTGAAACAGTGGAAGGCGTCATGTGAAATCTATCATAGAAAAGGCGTATGCCAAAATAAATGTCGGGCTTCAGATCACAGGTAAGCGTGCTGATGGCTATCATCTGCTGTCCATGATCATGCAGACCGTGAGTCTCTATGACAGGGTCGGTATCTACCAGACCAATGATTGCGATGAGATTTCTATGGACATGGATTTCGGCGGATCTCATCCCGAAGAAGAGATCACCTGTGATGACAGCAATCTATGTGTAAGGGCTGCAAAGCTTATCACCAGCCGTCTTCCCGAGAGCCACGGATACTATATCCATCTGGTAAAGAACATCCCGATTGCCGCAGGAATGGCCGGAGGAAGTACTGATGCTGCCGCCGTCCTTCGCGGGATCAATGCGCTTGAAGGAGATATTTTTTCAAAAAAGGAGCTCCGCGACATGGCACTGACCCTCGGAGCCGATGTTCCATACTGTATAGACGGAGGTCTGTGTCTGTGCGAGGGGATCGGCGAGAGGCTGACGCCTGTAAATGCTGACTGGAATGCTCATATACTCCTTGCCAAGCCGCCTGAGGGCGTCTCTACCCCATCTGCATACAAATGGTCAGATGAACATCCGGATCCTCTGCACGGCGACATAAGTGCTGTAATTGACGCTATTGAAAAGAATGATAATGAAAAGATAGGAAAAAATATCCACAATGACCTTGAAAATGCTGCAAAGCATTTCGTCCCATCAATCTCTGGAATTGAGCAGATCATGGACGATGGCGGGGCCGTTTTTTCGAGGGTGACAGGAAGTGGTCCGACAGTATTCGGAGTATTCGATTCGGATGCCGAACGGAAGACTGTTGCTGCAAGGCTGCGCGAGAGCGGGCTATGTGCGGATATTTTTTCTGTGGAGGCAGTAACTCCTGACTACGCAGCAGAAAGGGAATAGAAAGGGATTTTTTATGGAACTCAAAATGAATGCAAACTCTGATCTCCCGCTTCGTGACAATGTCTTCAACGCACTTCGCGATGCCATCCTGATGGGAGAGCTCAAGCCCGGCGAAAGGCTGATGGAGATCCACCTGGCGAATAAGCTCCAGGTTTCGAGAACTCCTATCCGTGAGGCGATAAGGATGCTCGAGCAGGAGGGTCTGGCTGTCACCATCCCGAGAAAGGGTGCACAGGTAGCGAAGATGACCGAGAAGGATCTTCTCGATGTCCTCGAAATCAGGGATGCTCTTGATGAGCTGGCCGTATCCGATGCCTGCGAGAGAATGACATCAGAGGATTTCAGAAAGCTGGAGGATGCCATGCAGGACTTCGTCGAGGTGACCAGGACAAAGGATGTAAGGGCCATAGTTGAGGCTGATGAGGCCTTTCACAATGTGATCTATGAAGCCACCGGCAATCCGAAGCTGATGAACATCATACAGAATCTGAAGGAGCAGATGTACCGCTATAGATATGAGTACATCAAGCAGGACAAGGATTACTCCGATCTCGTAACAGATCATTCCAAGATTCTCGATGGTCTCAGGAGAAAGGATGTGAACTACGTCCGTTCCGTAATGCATGAGCATCTGCAGAACCAGGTTGACTCTGTCAAGAAGGTAATCCAGGAACAGAATGAGGATTCATAATGTCTTATGAAGTAAAGATCCACCTGAAATCCGTCCAGAAGTCCAAAGACATGGCCGATATCAATCATACGGATACAAGCGGCCGGCTGTCTGTCTCCTCGGGAAGCAGATTTCTCCTGAGATTTGATACCACAGATGAGAATGGCGTGACCTCCACCTCCGTAAAGTCCACCGACGGGAAGCGGATCACCGTTATAAGAAAAGGAATCTCTAATACAAAAATGGAGTTCGATGTTGATACACCGACTCCATTTCTTTATGCTACGCCTATAGGGACTCTCGAATTCATGCTCAGGACCGGTGAGATCAGTCTGATACTTGACGAAGCTCCATCGCTTTCTCTTGTAATGCGATATAAGCTTTATAATAATGGCGATATGGTCTCTGAGAACAGGATTGAGATAACTGCGGTATGATTTTTTCAGAAAAGGCTTTACGAAACTGAGTTTCGGAACGATAATTATTATAACAAGGATGTTAATTAAGTGAAAGAACGTCAAGGAGGTTTTTATGGATTCAACACAGATCACTGCTGTTGGAAGCGGAAGCGCATATACACAGGCCGCTGCAGCAGCAAAGAGCACGGATGCCGTTACTGATACCAGGACTGCTTGGGATGCCTCGAAGAAGGCAGGATTTTCTGATACAGCTGCCACCTATGAGAAGTCTAAGGTGACAGGCTCCACGTACAATACCAGGGTATTCACATCAGAGGAGCAGAGAACCGCATTCATCAGCCAGATGAAGGCTGATATGGAGTCAAGGCAGAAGAGCCTGATGGATATAGTCAATAAGACGATCCAGGGTCAGGGAAATGCCATCAGCAATGCCGATGATATGTGGAAGTTCCTCGCAAGCGGCAATTTCACTGTAGATGCAGCCACGAAGGCCCAGGCCCAGAAGGATATCGCAGATGACGGATACTGGGGTGTCAGCCAGACTTCAGACCGCATCGTTGACTTCGCAAAGGCACTCAGCGGTGGAGATTCAGCCAAGGCTGACAAGATGATCGAGGCCTTCCAGAAAGGCTTTAAAGAAGCTACGAAGTCATGGGGCAAGACTCTTCCGGATATCTCACAGAAGACCTATGACGCCGTCATGGACAAGATGAACAAATGGAAGAACGGAAAAGAAACCACTTCCACAGATACCGCTTCTAAAGACAAGACCACGCAGTCAGCAAAGACAGAGGCCTGAATACAGTCAGGACTTTTTTCAGGAGTCACCAGATGGTGGCTCCTTTTTCATACAGATTTCATTTTACATTGTACACAATCTATTATATAATATCCTTATTTACGATAAGGAGAAGATTATCATGAATAATGTATGGCAGGTTGTGGTTGATTCATTCCCACAGCTATTATCGCGCGGACTTCTGATGACAATTCCGCTGACACTCATATCTTTTGCAATAGCGCTTGTGATTGCAGTTGTTGTGGCACTTGTGCAGTTCGCTCGCATTCCTGTTCTCAGGCAGATCTGCCGCTTCTATATATGGGTCATCAGGGGCACACCTTTACTTGTACAACTGTACGTTATCTTTTTCGGACTGCCTTCAATAGGCGTAAATATCGATGCATTCCCGGCGGCGGTGCTTGTTTTTTCAATAAACGAAGGAGCCTATGCTGCTGAGACTATCCGTGGTGCACTCGAGTCAGTGCCATCCGGACAGATGGAGGCCGGCAGATGCGTCGGAATGAGCTATGTCCAGATCATGTGGCATGTACTTCTGCCGCAGACATTCAGAACAGCATTCCCAGCCCTCGGAAATGAGCTGATATCAATGGTCAAGGATACTTCTCTTGCTGCCAATATCACTGTCACAGAGATGTTCTTCCAGGCCCAGAGAATCGCTGGACGTACATATCAGACAATGGCTCTCTACCTCGAGGTAGCAGTGATCTATCTGATTTTCTCAACCGTTCTGTCACTGCTTCAGAGATTCGGTGAGAAGAAGCTTTCAGTTTATGGTAAAAGGTGAAGCATATGGCATTATTAGAGATAAAAAATATCAGGAAGAATTTTGACGATAAAGAAGTCCTGCGCGGAGTCAGCTTCAATGTAAATAAAGGCGATGTGGTATCAATTCTAGGACCGTCAGGTTCTGGAAAGACCACTCTTCTGCGCTGTATCAATTTTCTGGAAAAGGCAGATTCCGGACTCATGGAATTCGATGGACAGATGTATGATCTGAAAGATATGTCAAAAAAAGAGATAACCGGCATCCAGAAGCAGACAGGATTCGTATTTCAGGACTATAATCTATTCCAGAACAAGAATGTTCTTGACAATGTGACACTCGGACTCACATCTGCTAGGAAGATACCAAAGGATCAGGCAGTACGGACCGCCATGGATATGCTCTCCCGTGTGGGAATGGAAGACTATGCAAAGCAGTATCCTTCACAGCTATCAGGCGGCCAGCAGCAGAGAGTAGCCATTGCCCGAGCCCTGGCTACAGACCCGAAGATCATCTACTTCGATGAGCCGACGTCAGCACTTGACCCACAGCTGACCGGAGAAGTGCTCACTGTCATGAGACAGCTGGCCGAAGGCGGAATGACAATGCTTGTTGTGACACACGAGATGTCATTTGCCAGAGAAGTGTCGAACAAAGTGATATTCATGGACGGCGGAGTCGTCGTAGAGCAGGGAGTTCCTGATGAATTTTTCTCAAATCCTAAGGAAGAGAGAACCAGAGAATTCCTGCGTCTTGAGACAGAATAATATCATCAATTTCTGATCTTCTCCCACTTATGACCAGCCAGATGTGTGAGGAACAGTATACCACGCACAATAAGCTCCGTGCACATTGCAATCCAGACACCACGAAGGCCCAGACGTCCTGAAAGAACTGCCGCCAGCGGGATTCTGACTCCCCACATGCTTATAATATTGCGGATCGTAGCCGAAAGCGTGTCACCTGTTCCGCGGAAGACACCGCTGGCCACAATTGAGGCTCCGAACATCGGCTCAGCAAATGCCTCTATACGAAGGACCTGGGTCCCAAGCTTCCTGATCACAGGATCCGGGCTCAGTATCCCTATCATCTCCGGTGCAAAAATATACATCAGAATTCCTGCACCTGTCATCACAACTATGCCACTGATAGTCGTGATCCATCCAAGCCTTCTCGTGAGTTCATGTCTTCTGGCTCCATAACACTGGCCTATCAGAGTCACGGCGGCGGATTGGATGCCATATCCAGGCATATAGCACAGACTCTCGGCCGTCACAGCAAATGAATTGGCGGCAATCGAATCCGCTCCGAGAGGCGCCACAATAGTTGTAGATACTACCTGTGCGCCACCCATAATAACTGATTCTACGGCCGATGGAACAGATATTTCAAGAGCCTTCTTTATTATTTTTTTCACATCATGAATCCTCTCTCCGCTTCTCAGATGAAGCACAGGAGAGATCCTGAGCAGATAGATAAGGCATAATGCCGCAGCAAGGGCCTCTGCAAGAGCAGTACCAAGCGCAGCGCCTTTTATCGTGAGTCCGAATCCATATACATGTATATTTTTTCCAAAAATACTTATATTCCTTGATGGAAAGATAAAAATCAGGTTGAATATCACATCCAGCACGCACTCCAGAACACCCAGAAAGCTCGGAAGCTTCATATTGCCTGATGCCTCAACCATACCACCTGCTATGTACATCATCTGCATGGCCGGAAGCGCCATTGAATAAATGCCAAAATATGCGCTGGCTCTGGGAGCTACCCTGCTGTCGCCACCCAGCCATAGCGGAATCTTTCCTGAGAATGCGACACAGAATGCCATTACGATCAGACTAATACATAATGCAAAAATAAGTCCGATTCGTACGATATTTCTTGCTTCCTTATCATTTTCAGCACCTATTCTGTGTGCGATCAGGACGTTGAATCCTATGCCTGCCGCTGTGCACAGCCCTCCTATGAGCCACGTCGTAGATGCCACAAGTCCTATTGCTGCAGAGTCAGTTGCCCCTAGCTGTCCTACCATTGATGCATCAATATACTGCATGATGATTGAAGACAGCTGTGCAATGATAGCCGGAAACGCAAGCTGTGCTATAAGTTCAATCTCTTCTTTTCTGTCAAGAGTATGGCCTTCACGCATACGCGCAAGCAGATTGCCTTTACGATTTGTATGCTGTGTCTGTTTACTCCCTGTCATATATTTACCTCATTATAATAATACAGAGGCTATTATACAAAAGATTGTACGCAACGTAAAATTAAATCTGTATGAAAAAGGAGCCACACGCGGTGGCTCCCAGAAAAGTATATGTAGTATGGAGGATAAAATTAATTACCTGATTGCATCGAAGCCCTGCTGAAGGTCCTCGATAATATCATCAATGTGCTCTGTTCCGATTGACAGACGGATAGTATTAGGCTTGATGCCCTGATCGCGAAGTTCTTCTTCGTTGTCCTCGGAATGAGTTGTTGAAGCCGGATGAATGACAAGTGACTTCACATCAGCAACATTTGCAAGGAGTGAGAAGAGCTCGAGATTGTCGATGAACTTCTTGGCTGTGTTCTCATCGCCCTTGATATCAAAGGTGAAGATTGAGCCGCCGCCGTTCGGATAATACTTCTTGTAGAGCTCCTGCTGTACAGGATCCTTTGAAGCTGCCGGATGAGAAATATACTCAACCTCAGGTCTGGTCTTCAGATAATCAACTACCTTGAGAGCGTTCTGAACCTGTCTCTCGACACGAAGTGAAAGTGTCTCAAGTCCCTGAAGGAAGATCCATGCATGGAATGGGCTTAAGGTAGCACCCTCATCACGAAGGATGATGGCACGAAGATATGTAGCGATTACAGCCGGTGCTGTATCCTTAGCGAATGTGAGTCCATGATATGACTCATTCGGCTGTGTGAGCCATGGATACTTGTCAGATGAAGCCCAGTCAAATGTACCACCATCAACGATGACACCACCGATTGTGGTTCCATGTCCACCGATGAACTTGGTAGCTGAATGAACTACGATATCAGCGCCGTACTCGATCGGACGAAGGTAATACGGTGTAGCAAAGGTGTTATCAACGATAAGTGGAAGGCCATGCTTATGAGCGATCTGTGCCCACTTCTCGATGTCCACTACTTCACTGTTCGGATTCCCAAGAGACTCTACATAGAGGGCCTTGGTATTGTCCTGAATGGCATTCTCGATCTCGTCATAGTTGAACGGATCAACGAATGTAGTATGTACATCGTAATCTACGAATGTATGTGCAAGGAAGTTATAAGTACCGCCGTAGATGTTCTTTGCAGAAACGATATGGTCCCCGGCCTTTGCTACTGCCTTAAAAGCGTATGTAACAGCTGCTGCGCCTGATGATACAGCAAGTGCTGCAACTCCGCCCTCAAGAGCTGCGATCCTCTTCTCGAATACGTCCTCTGTAGGGTTTGTAAGTCTTCCGTAGATATTTCCGGCGTCCTTGAGTCCGAATCTGGCCTCAGCATGGTCTGAATTGTGGAAGACATATGATGATGTCTGATAAATAGGCACTGCTCTTGAATCAGTAACAGGGTCAGCCTGCTCCTGACCTACATGAAGAGCCAGTGTCTCAAAATGTAACTTTCTATCTGCGTATCTTGCCATTTATTTCTCCTTTGATTGAGTTATGAGTTATGAGTTCTAAGTTTTAGGTTGATATTTCGGACTTCGAACTATAAACTTCGAACTTTTAACTAATTATGAAAACAGTGCTGTTGACAGATATCTGTCTCCTGAATCAGGAAGAAGCACTACTATATTCTTGCCCTTGGCCTCAGGTCTTTTGGCAATGATATCAGCTGCCTTGAGAGCTGCTCCTGATGAAATGCCTACGAGAGTGCCTTCATTAACTGCGAAACGGCGTCCCTCCTCGAATGCATCATCATTCTCAATTGTGATTATCTCATCATATACCTTGGTATCAAGTACCTTTGGTACGAATCCTGCGCCGATACCCTGAATCTTGTGAGGTCCTGCCTGACCCTTAGAGAGAACCGGGCTTCCTGCAGGCTCTACTGCTACGATCTTCACATCCGGGTTCTTGCTCTTCAGGTAATGACCTACACCTGTAAGAGTTCCACCTGTTCCTACACCTGCGATGAAGTAATCTACCTTGCCGTCTGTCTGCTCCCAGATCTCCGGGCCTGTAGTCTTCTCGTGTGTGGTGGCATTTGACGGATTATCGAACTGCTCGAGAATGAGTGAGCCGGGAATCTGCTTGTGAAGCTCATTGGCCTTCTCGATGGCTCCCTTCATGCCCTTGGCTCCGTCTGTGAGTACGAGCTCTGCGCCATATGCCTTGAGGAGATTTCTTCTCTCAACTGACATTGTCTCAGGAAGTGTGATCAGCGCCTTGTAGCCCTTGATGGCTGCAACTGCTGCGATACCGATTCCGGTATTTCCTGAGGTAGGCTCGATAAGAGTTGCGCCTGGCTTCAGGACTCCTCTCTTCTCTGCGTCCTCGATCATTCCGAGTGCTATACGGTCCTTTACGGAACCTGCCGGATTGAAAAGCTCGAGCTTTACAAAAATATTGGCATCTGTTGAACCAGCCGCATTTGCATAACGGTCTGCCTTCAGAAGTGGTGTTTTTCCAATCAGTTCAATAATACTGTTAACATAGCTGCTCATAATAAAATGTCCTTTCCTTTATATACAATATATACAAAAAATAATCATCACATTCGATGAAACCAACATCGAAAGATCTTCCTCTGATCAGTCTTCATAAGCATCTCCTTTTGTCTTTCCCATAATTCCTATGGATAAACTAGGTTTTCTTGCTATGGTTGTATTATATGCAACTTAATTTAGTTTGTCAAGAGGAAATTTTCAAATAATTTAAAACATTCAGTGAGGCCTTACATCCCCTTTGTCTACGACAATTCTGTAGCCACTCGACTCGGCTCTTCTGGCTATACATCCCCTGCATTCGCTCGAAAGCTCTCCGGTACATATCTTGTTCTCGTAAAGTGCATACAGCTTCCGCACTCCGGTCGGCGACAGATTCGGCATCACGACATTTGCTCCGGCACATAGTCCGTACTCCCTTCCCTTCGGATGTATCGTCCCGAGAGCCGTGGTCGCCGGGATCAGCGCGTAAGGAAACATCAGCCGGAGTATTGCTATCATCCGAAGCGTCATCGCCATTGAGCCATTGCAGCAGTCCTTAAACGGAGTCGCATGATGAGTGAGATAAGGGCCTATGCCTATCATGTCAGGCTTAAGCTCCTGCAGAAACCTCAGATCCTCCAGTAGATATTCCGGTGTCTGCGCGAGTGATCCGACCATGAACCCCGCCCCTATCTGATATCCGATACCCTTCAGATCGTAGAGGCACCTCTTCCTGTGCTCCGGTGACAGCTCCGCCGGATGCAGGATATGGTAATGCTCATCAGATGCGGTCTCATGACGCAGCAGATATCTCCTTGCCCCTGCATCATAATATCTCTGATATGACTCATGCTCCCTTTCTCCAATGGAAAGAGTCACGGCGCAGTCAGGATACCCTTCGCAGATAGCTGATACTATATCGCAGATCATATCGTCAGTGAAAAATGGGTCCTCTCCGCCCTGCAGCACGAAGGTCCTATAGCCAAGGTCATAGCCCTCTGCTGCACACCTCATGATATCATCCTTCGTCAGACGGTATCGGGTGAGCTCCCTGTCATCCCGTCTGATGCCGCAGTAATAGCAGTTGTTCCTGCAGAAGCTTGTAAATTCTATAAGTCCTCTCACATATACATCCGTGCCGTACTCCTGCCTCCTCACCTCATCAGCCGCTGTAAAAAGCGCTTCCTCGTCATCCGTGAATTCAGGAAAAAGCGGAAGCCTGTTCGCTGGATGCGCTGATGCCTCCGGCGTATTAGGAAAAAGATCCTCATCTATCCCCGTAGGCATGGTGATAAGCGAAAGGAACTCCTCATCTGTTAAATTGTGCTCTTTTTTTAACTTTTCTATCAGATCCTTCGTATCTTTCCGCCCTCCAGGGAAATTTTTCTCTCCTTATACAGATGACCGACCGCCCGCTTGAATGCTGCCTTCGACAGTCCGGTCTCACGCAGGATGACCTCAGGCGAAGCCTTCTCTGTAAAGGGAAGCACGCCTGCGTATGAATCGATTATTGACATGACTTTTGCCCCGTCACAATCGAGCTCCTGATACGCATCCTTTCTCGTGGTAAGAGAAAGCTTGCCATCAGGCTTTACCTCGGTCACACGCAGCTCAAGCTCATCACCTATATTATGATCTCTCATGTCCTCATGGCGCGGGATCATGCCTGAATAGATATCATCTACTGCGACAAAGGTCCCGAAATCATGGCCGAATTCGTAGATCCGTCCCTCTACCACATCATCCTTCTGATACGGGCTGTCCGTGCTCAGCACATCATACAGATGCTTCATCGAGGCACACGGCCTGCCACTTTTATCTATATACAGACGCACAAGGACCTCATCGCCTGCCTCGATCCTGTGATCAGAGTCCCGCCTGCCTGCTATCTCATGAAATGGAAGCAGCAGATCCTTCGGCAGTCCCCAGTCCAGGAAAAGTCCGATCCTGGTCACGTCCTTTACCGTAAGTACCTCAGGCCGGTCCATTGTGATGAGCGGCTCTGTGATCGTTGCTATCATCCGGTCCTTCGTGTCAAGATACAGGAAGACCCTCACGGTATCTCCGGTCCTCGCATCATCAGGTACTTCCTTTTTCGGAAGCAGCACCCTTTTCTCGTCGTCCATATTCTCTGCGAGCAGGGCACCGAACTCCTTGAATCGGGTAATTTTTAATTCATTATATTTACATAGTTCTAGCATATATTTCCTTCAAAAAACTGAATCAGATGAAAAAGGGACCTGTCCCCTTTTTCATCTGAATTTGCGGAGGCCGGCGAGGCCCCATCTGAAAAGATTGCCACAGGCTGCGAACGGGTTCAGGTGCAGATACTCACGATAAAAGCGCCACTGCACCCTTATCAGCTTCCTCTTGTTCCCGGTCGTGGAAGTGTCGAGCACACGGTATTTCGCGAGTACCTTCTGATTCCCGTAGGCAAGGCCTGTCTTCTCGACGCAGTCGAGCCAGTAGGCATAGTCATCACGCAGGCTATTAAGCTCCTCCCTGAGATAGATCTTGCCATAGGTTCCGGCGTCATATAATCCGGTGAGACAGCCGATGCGGTTCATCACATACATATCCCTCGTAGTGATCACGGGCATGCATTCATCTACTCTTCCGAAGACCTCTGAGTCAGCATTGATATGCTCATACGAGGAGCATACCACGGCTGCCCCTTTCTCATTCATGAAGGCGAGCTGCTCCGAGAGAAAAGAAGGATACCACAGATCATCTGCATCGAGAAGACAGATATATCTTCCCGAGGCCTCCCTGATACCATGATTCCTCGCATTGGCGGAGCCGCCGTTCTTCTGATTGATAAGACGGATTCTCGGGTCCTTCTGCACGTATGCATTTACTACCTCCTCTGAATTATCCGATGAGCCGTCATTTACGATGATCATCTCCCAGTCGGTGTAGTCCTGCGCGAGCACGCTCTCTATGGTCTCTCCTATATACCTTGCTCCGTTATAGCACGGAGTGATTATTGATACTTTATTATTCATAGCAAAAAAGCCTGCCAGCAGTCACTGGCAGGCCCACCTTTTTATCAGATTTCTACCTTGTCGTCGGCATCTTCCTTCTCGTCCTCATCGACGATCGGTTCATCCTTTACAAGGTCTTCGATTCTTGTCGTATAGTCAGTATTGAGCTTGATATCCCTGTATCTCTTCATACCTGTTCCGGCTGGGATCAGCTTACCAATAATGACATTCTCCTTAAGTCCCTGGAGATGGTCAACCTTACCCTTGATGGCCGCATCCGTGAGAACCTTGGTGGTCTCCTGGAATGAAGCTGCTGACAGGAACGAATCGGTAGCCAGAGCTGCCTTTGTGATACCGAGAAGAACTCTTTCTCCTTCTGCCAGCTCCTTACCTTCCTTGGCAAGTCTCTCATTCTCATCCTCGAAGTCAAGGAAATCAACCTGAGCGCCAGGAAGGAACTTACTCTCGCCTGAGGCAGTGACACGGACCTTCTTCATCATCTGACGGACAATGACCTCGATATGCTTGTCGGCGATATCAACACCCTGACGTCTGTACACGCTCTGTACTTCCTTCAGGATATAGTCCTGAACTGCGTCAACGCCCTTGACATCAAGCAGATCATGCGGGTTGATAGAACCTGCAGTAAGCGGATCTCCGGCCTTTACATGCTGGTCCTCCTGAACGATGATATGGCTGCCGTAGGTGATAGGATATGTCTTTACCTCAGCCTCGCCCTGTGAAGCGTCGCTTACGATATCGATCTCCTGTCCCTTCTTCTCTTCATTTCTGAAGTGGACCTTACCATCGATAGCAGTGATGGTTGCCATTCCCTTAGGCTTACGTGCCTCGAAGAGCTCCTCAACTCTAGGAAGACCCTGGGTGATATCATTACCTGCAACACCACCGGTATGGAAGGTACGCATTGTAAGCTGTGTACCAGGCTCTCCGATAGACTGTGCTGCGATGATTCCGACAGCCTCGCCGACCTGTACAGGCTGGCCTGTTGCCATATTCGCGCCATAGCACTTCGCGCAGATACCGTTCTTGCAGCGGCAGGTAAGGATTGTACGGACCTTTACCTTCTCTATCGGATTGCCATCTGCATCGACACCCTTATTGATGATGTTCTCGGCACGCTTCGGTGTGATCATGTGATTAGCCTTGACGATCACATTGCCATCTGCATCGCAGATCGTCTCACAGCTGAAACGTCCTGTAAGTCTGTCCTGAAGAGACTCGATAAGCTCCGGCTTTCCACCGTTCTCGGCTTCCTTCTCGAAGACATATACATACTTGCCAGGAATATCCCTGCCGGTACCCTCGTTGCAGTCCTGCTCCTTGATGATGAGCTCCTGTGATACATCGACCATTCGTCTGGTCAGGTATCCTGAATCGGCTGTACGAAGAGCCGTATCACTCATTCCCTTACGTGCTCCATGCGCTGACATGAAGTACTCGAGTACGTCAAGTCCCTCACGGTAATTACTCTTGATAGGCATCTCGATCGTATGACCTGTAGTATCGGCCATCAGACCCTTCATACCAGCGAGCTGCTTGATCTGCTTATCAGAACCACGGGCTCCTGAGTCAGCCATCATGTGGATCTCATTATAATCATCAAGTCCTGCAAGAAGATCCTCTGTCAGGTTCTTATCCATTGCTTCCCAGATAGAGATTACTGACTTGTAACGCTCCTCATTGGTCAGCTTACCCTTTCTGTACTGCTTGCGGATGAAGTCCACCTTATTCTCTGCCTCATCAATGAGATCCTGCTTCTGATCAGGTACCTTCATATCTGAGATAGAAACTGACATTGCTGAGAGTGTGCAGTACTTATATCCCATTGCCTTGATATCATCAAGAACCTCTGCCGTCTTCGTGGCGCCATGTACGTTCATGACCTTCTCAAGGATGGTCTTCTGATCGCCCTTCTTGATCAGCTTGTCATATTCGAGTTTCAGCTCATTTCCCGGGATGCTTCTGTCAACGAATCCAAGATCCTGAGGAATGATCTCATTGAACATGAAGCGTCCGAGTGTAGACTCTACAAGTCCTGAAACCTTCCTGCCATCCGGCATTGTACGGGTCATTCTGACCTTAATCCTGGCGTGATAGTCGAGTCCGCCATTCTCATGGGCAAGAAGTGCCTCATTATAGCTCCTGAAAACTTTTCCTTCGCCGGTGACACCAGGTCTCTCCTGGGTCATGTAATAGATTCCGAGTACGATATCCTGTCCCGGAACTGCTACCACTCCGCCGTCTGAAGGCTTCAGGAGGTTGTTCGGGGAGAGAAGCATGAAACGACACTCTGCCTGTGCTTCCTGTGTCAGTGGCAGATGCGCCGCCATCTGGTCTCCATCGAAGTCGGCATTGAATGCTGCACATACCATAGGATGAAGACGGATTGCCTTTCCTTCTACGAGGATTGGCTCGAAGGCCTGGATACCGAGTCTGTGGAGTGTCGGGGCACGGTTGAGCATTACAGGGTGCTCCTTTATTACATCCTCGAGGACATCCCATACTCTCGGGTCATCCTGCTTCTCGACCATCTTCTTGGCGCTCTTTATATTTGTCGCAATGCCTCTTGCCTGAAGCTCTCTCATTACGAAAGGCTTGAACAGCTCGATAGCCATTTCCTTCGGAAGACCACACTGATACATCTTGAGGTCTGGTCCGATAACGATAACGGAACGTCCTGAATAGTCGACACGCTTTCCAAGAAGGTTCTGACGGAATCTTCCGTTCTTTCCCTTCAGCATATCTGAAAGAGACTTCAGGGATCTGTTTCCGGCTCCTGTGACTGCTCTTCCACGACGGCCATTATCTATAAGTGCATCTACTGCTTCCTGAAGCATGCGCTTCTCGTTCCTGATGATGATATCAGGAGCTGCAAGCTGCAGGAGACGACGCAGACGGTTATTTCTGTTGATGATTCTTCTGTACAGATCATTGAGGTCTGAGGTGGCAAATCTTCCACCATCAAGCTGTACCATAGGACGCAGATCAGGTGGGATGACCGGAAGTACATTGAGGATCATCCATTCAGGCTTATTTCCCGACTCACGGAAGGCCTCTACTACCTCGAGTCTCTTCATGATACGGGCCTGCTTCTGGCCTGAGGCATTCTTCAGCTCCTCTGTAAGCTCCTCCGCATCCTTGTCGAGATCGATCTCCTTCAGAAGCTCCTGTATAGCCTCGGCTCCCATTTCTGCACGGAAGGAACCCTCGCCATACTGATCTACATACTGCTGATATTCCTGCTCTGAAAGCACATCCTTCTTGTGGAGTGGTGTGTCCTTCGGATCAAGAACTATATATGATGCAAAGTAGAGTACTCTCTCAAGCATCCTTGGTGAAAGATCGAGGATGAGTCCCATTCGTGAAGGTATTCCCTTGAAGTACCAGATATGGGAAACCGGAGCTGCAAGCTCGATATGTCCCATTCTCTCACGACGTACGGAAGCCTTTGTTACCTCTACACCGCATCGGTCACATACAACACCCTTATAACGGATCTTCTTGTATTTACCGCAGTGACATTCCCAGTCCTTCGTAGGTCCGAAGATCTTTTCGCAGAAAAGTCCGTCCTTCTCAGGCTTTAGTGAACGGTAATTGATGGTCTCAGGCTTCTTTACCTCACCATGAGACCACTCTCTGATCTGATCCGGAGAAGCAAGGCCGATCTTAATTGCATCAAATGATGTAGACTGATTGGTTTGTTTTTCTCTCTTATCCGCCATCAATTTCTCCTTCCGTTAGTCGTTGTCAAGGTTGATCATATCTGATGCTGCAGACTCTGCATCGAGAGGTCCTGCATTCTCATCATCGAGATCAGCATCTTCGTTTTCATTGTCTTCTGAGATCTCCTCGAGCTCTCCGGTCTCATCGTTGAACTCCTGCTTGGAGAATCCAAGCTTTCCGAAATCCTCCGCATTCTCAAAAGCGTATGTGCTTCTGTTGTTGCTGTTAGAGTCTTCCTTATTGATGATGCTGTTGATATTTGTGTTGCCGTAATCCTGTGACTCCATCAGATGTACTTCATTACCGTCCTCATCGAGAACCTTTACATCCAGGCAGAGTGACTGCAGCTCCTTCAGCATTACCTTGAATGACTCAGGAATACCAGGTGCAGGAATATTCTGTCCCTTGATGATTGCCTCATACGTCTTCACACGTCCTACCACATCATCGGACTTCATGGTCAGGATCTCCTGAAGTGTATAGGCTGCTCCATAAGCCTCGAGTGCCCATACCTCCATTTCTCCGAAACGCTGTCCGCCGAACTGTGCCTTACCACCGAGCGGCTGCTGGGTAACAAGGGAATACGGACCAGTCGAACGGGCATGGATCTTATCATCTACGAGATGATGCAGCTTCAGGTAATGCATGTGTCCAATCGTGACCGGTGATGCAAAATCCTCACCTGTACGTCCGTCACGGAGCTGTACCTTACCATCACGGCTTATCGGAACGCCCTTCCATACCTCTCTGTGGTCTCTGTGATCCCACAGATACTGCATGACATCCGCATTGACTGAACCCTCATACTTGGCCTTGAAGTCATCCCAGTCACTGTTGACATAGTCATTTGCCATCTCAAGAGCATCTCCGATATCCTTCTCGGTAGCTCCGTCGAATACAGGAGTCTCGATATTGAAGCCGAGTGCCTTGGCTGCGAGTGACAGATGGATTTCGAGCACCTGTCCTATATTCATTCGAGAAGGCACGCCCATCGGGTTCAGGCAGATATCAAGAGGACGACCGTTCGGAAGGAACGGCATGTCCTCGACCGGTAGTACCCTTGAAACGACACCCTTGTTTCCATGACGACCGGCCATCTTGTCTCCGACGGAGATCTTTCTCTTCTGGGCAATCGTCACATGGACTCTCTTATCTACTCCGGCTGGAAGCTCTGCATACTTTACATTCTTCGCATTCTTAGGGATCTCTGTACCTTCTCTTACGAATGTGGTAGCTTCCACTACGATTCCATAATATCCATGAGGTACCTTGAGAGATGTATCACGGACCTCTCTGGCTTTCTCACCGAAGATCGCGCGGAGAAGCTTCTCCTCTGCGGTAAGCTCTGTCTCTCCCTTAGGGGTAACCTTTCCTACCAGGATATCTCCGGCTCTTACCTCTGCGCCTACCATGATGACACCCTCTTCATCAAGCTTGGCTACTGCATCCTGTCCGATTCCCGGAACATCCTTCGTGATCTCTTCCTTACCGAGTTTGGTGCCTCTGGCATCTGTCTCGAATTCCTCCATATGGATAGAGGTAAATACATCGTCCCTTACGAGTCTCTCTGAAAGAAGAACGGCATCCTCGTAGTTGTAGCCCTCCCAGGTCATGAATCCGATCAGAGGATTCTTACCTAAGGACAGCTCTCCGTCATGTGTAGACGGACCATCTGCGATGACCTCGCCCTTTTCTACATGATCGCCCTTGAATACTATAGGACGCTGGTTGTAGCAGTTCGACTGGTTCGAACGCTCGAACTTGATCAGATGATACTCATCTCTCTCACCGTCATCAGTCTTCACTACGATAAGAGTGGATTCTGCATCTATTACTGTTCCTGCATGCCTTGCGATGACACAGTCTCCTGAGTCACGGGCTGCACGACCCTCCATTGCTGTACCGATAACAGGTGCCTCTGTAGTCAGAAGAGGTACTGCCTGACGCTGCATGTTAGATCCCATCAGGGCACGGTTCGCATCATCATTCTGAAGGAACGGTATAAGTGCTGTAGCAACTGAGAATACCATTCGCGGTGACACATCCATATAGTCGAACAGGGTCTTGTCGTACTCCTGTGTCTCCTCACGGAAACGTCCTGATACTGAATTCCTTACGAAATGACCATCTGCATCAAGCTTCTCATTCGCCTGGGCTACATGATAATTATCCTCTTCATCGGCTGTCATATAGACAACCTCATTCGTTACACGAGGATTCTTCGGATCACTCTTGTCGATCTTGCGGTACGGTGCCTCAATGAATCCGTATTCATTGATACGCGCATAGCTGGCAAGTGAATTGATGAGTCCGATGTTCGGTCCTTCTGGTGTCTCGATAGGGCACATACGGCCGTAATGTGTATAGTGGACATCACGTACCTCGAATCCGGCACGGTCACGTGAAAGACCACCAGGTCCAAGGGCTGACAGACGTCTCTTGTGTGTGAGCTCTGACAGTGGGTTGTTCTGATCCATGAACTGTGACAGCTGTGATGATCCGAAGAACTCCTTGACTGCTGCAGTCACTGGTCTCGTGCTGTTGATCAGATTTGATACCTTGATCGTATCAGGGTCCTGCGTCTGCATACGCTCTCTGATGACTCTCTCAAGTCTCGAAAGCCCGATCCTGTACTGATTCTGAAGCAGCTCGCCTACTGCTCTTACACGACGGTTTCCTAAGTGGTCGATATCATCATCATTGCCGATGCCCCACTCAAGATGCATATTATAATTGATCGATGCATAAATATCCTCACGGGTAATATGCTTCGGTACGAGCTCATGCTTATTTCTGATAAGTGCGCTGATCAGATCCTCTTCATCGAGATCCTGGTCGAGAAGCTCCTTAAGCCTCGGATAGTAAACCTTCTCCTTGATGCCGCACTTCTCTAAAGGATCGAAGTCTACGTATGTGCAAAGATCCACCATCATATTAGAGAGAACCTTGACATTTCTCTCCTCGGTCTGGATATATACATACTCTATTCCGGCGTTCTGGATCTTATCTGCAAGGTCACGGCTGACTCTGGTGCCGGCCTCTGCAAGAATCTCTCCGGTCTCCTTATCAACTACATCCTCTGCCAGAGTCTGATTGAAAATCCTCTGTCTGAATGAAAGCTTCTTATTGAACTTGTATCTGCCGACCTTTGCGAGATCATATCTCTTAGGGTCGAAGAACATTGTCTCAAGAAGTGACTCCGCATTCTCCGGCGTCATAGGCTCACCCGGACGGATCTTCTTGTACAGCTCTATAAGTCCTCTCTCATGGCTTCCTACTGCATTCTCACCCTCAAGGCATGGGTCCTTCTCAAACGATGCGAGAATCTTCGGCTCGTCTCCGAACTTCTCGATGATCTCCTCATTCGTTCCGAGTCCTAATGCACGTAGAAGCACTGTGATAGGTACCTTACGGGTACGGTCTACACGAACGTAAAATACATCACCTGAATCCGTCTCATACTCAAGCCAGGCTCCACGGTTCGGGATAACTGTGCATGAATACAGCTTCTTACCTGTCTTGTCATGATCTATTCCATAATAAATGCCAGGAGAACGTACCAGCTGGCTGACTATTACTCGTTCAGCACCATTGATGACGAATGTACCTGTATCGGTCATCAGAGGGAGATCTCCCATGAAAATCTTCTCTTCATCCATTTCGTCATTGACAAGCAGCTGCACTGTCACCTGTAATGGAGCTGCGTATGTAGCATCTCTTTCCTTACATTCGGCTATAGTGTACTTCGCCTTGTCACGAAGCAGTTCGAATCCCGTGAATCTGAGACTCATGCGTCCGCTGAAGTCTTCAATAGGAGAGATATCGTCAAAAGCCTCCTGAAGCCCTTCATCAAGGAACCACTGGAATGATTTCTTCTGAACCTCTATGAAGTTCGGCATCTCCAGTACTTCCTTCTGCTGGGCATAGCTCATTCGGATTCCCTTGCCTGCCTTGACCGGACGTATTCTGTTATTCTCCATTTGGCATTCCCTTTCAGTAAAAGTTGACCTTGTTCTATGAGTATTACCATAAAAAAGGGCAAAAAAGGCCCTTTACCCACTTTTCTGATAATACAGCAACGTACAGTTTATCACAAATATCAAGCGGGTGTCAAGGAGTTTTTGAGCTCAGGATTTGTTTTCAATAAAAAACTCCGCAGACCCCTTTCCGGGATCCGCGGAGCTTGCCTCTTAACTATTAACTTTTAACTCTTGAATTACTTAAGAGTAACCTTTGCTCCCTGCTCCTCGAGCTTTGCCTTGAGGTCATCTGCTGTTGCCTTATCAGCGCCTTCCTTGATAACCTTTGGAGCTGAATCAACGAGATCCTTAGCTTCCTTGAGTCCAAGGCCTGTTGCCTCACGAACTACCTTGATGACCTTAACCTTATTTGGTCCGATCTCTGTGAGCTCTACATCGAAGCTGTCCTTCTCCTCAGCTGCGTCTCCGCCAGCTGCGCCGCCTGCTGCTACTACAACGCCTGCTGCTGCAGATACGCCGAACTCTTCCTCACATGCCTTTACAAGGTCATTAAGTTCAAGAACTGAAAGCTCTTTGATTGCTGCGATAAACTCGTCTGTTGTCATCTTTGCCATTTGTTTTTCCTCCAAAACTAAATTCAGGATTCATCCCGGCAGGAGCTGATTCGCACTCACGCTCCTGCCTGTGTCATGTCTATAGATATCTGTTTTGTATGATCCGGGCGCACGCCCTGACCACTTCGCTAACCGTTACTCGGCTGCCGGTGCTTCTTCTGCCGGTGCTGCTGCTTCTGCTGCATCGCCGCCACCCTTGTCTGCGATCTGCTTCAGAACGCGAGCGAAATTTGTGATCGGGCTCTGGAGAGAACCAAGGAGACGTGAAAGAAGCTCGTCTCTTGATGGAACACTTGCGATTGTCTTCATTCCTGCTGCATCGTAGTATGAACCCTCTACGATACCGGCCTTGATCTCAAGTGCAGGTGCATCCTTTGCTACCTTTGTGATGATACGTGCCGGTGCTGTTGCATCGTCCTTTGAGATTGCGATAGCATTGGTTCCTTCAAGAAGGTCACTGAGCTGCTCACAGTCTGTGCCGGCGAATGCACGCTTCATCATTGTGTTCTTGTAGACCTTGTATGTGCATCCGGCTTCACGGAGCTGCTTACGCAGATCTGTGTCCTGTGCAACAGTAAGGCCACGGTAGTCAACAAGAACAACTGACTGCGCATCCTTGATCTGCTCTGAGATCTCGTCTACGACTGGCTGTTTTAATTCTACTTTAGCCAAATTCTATACCTCCTGTAAGTATTGTATTGCTGCCTGCAATAAAAAATCCTGTGGACGCGCCACAGGATTCAAGAATGATCATAACCAATCATTACCTCGGCAGGTTGACTTGCGTTACGGCCTCGCGACCACCTGCTGTCTATGGCAAGCTTTTAAATAATATATCTTTTGGACTGTCTTGTCAAGTAAAAATTACATTCCGTAAGGAACTGAATTTACACGAACACCAGGACCCATTGTTGAGGTAATGGTGATGTTCTTCAGGTAAGTACCCTTGAGGGTGCTTGGACGTGCCTTGACAATAGCATCCATAAGAGCCTGGAAGTTGTCAGCAAGATCAGCTTCGCTGAATGAAGCCTTTCCTACTGGTACATGGATGATATTAGCCTTGTCCAGACGATACTCGATCTTACCGGCTTTGATATCATTGATAGCCTTGGTGACATCCATTGTGACTGTTCCTGCCTTAGGGTTCGGCATGAGACCCTTAGGTCCGAGAACACGTCCGAGACGTCCAACAACGCTCATCATATCCGGTGTAGCTACTACTACATCGAAATCAAGCCAGCCCTCATTCTGAATCTTCGGAATGAGCTCTTCGCCGCCAACATAATCAGCACCTGCTGCTGTAGCCTCATCTGCCTTTGCACCCTTTGCGAATACAAGGACACGTACAGTCTTACCTGTTCCATGAGGAAGAACTACCGCACCACGAATCTGCTGATCAGCGTGACGTCCATCACATCCTGTACGGATATGAACCTCGACTGTCTCGTCGAACTTGGCTGTGGCGTTTTTCTTAACGATTGCAACTGCTTCTGCTGCATCGTACTGCTTTGATTTATCATAGGACTTTACTGCGTCCTGATACTTTTTTCCTCTTTTCATGATGAAAAAATTCCTCCTGTGGTCTATATGGGAAGAGGTTCCCTCCCACAATTCTTAGCACTTACTGGTCTAATGACTAGGGCTTCGCCTTCGTCTATTAGCCTTCGACCTCGACACCCATTGAACGGGCTGTTCCAGCGATCATTGATATAGCGGAATCAATGTTTGCTGCGTTAAGGTCAGGCATCTTGGTCTCAGCAATCTCCTGAAGCTGAGCCCTGGTAATCTTGGCAACCTTATTCTTATTAGGCTCGCCTGATGCCTTCTGAAGCTTGCAGGCCTTCTTGATAAGAACTGCAGCTGGTGGAGTCTTCGTGATAAATGAGAAGCTCCTGTCGGCATAAACCGTGATAATTGTAGGAACGATCGTATCGCCCATATCAGCGGTCTTTGCGTTGAACTGTTTCGTGAACTCCACGATATTGACACCGTGCTGACCAAGTGCTGGTCCGACTGGTGGTGCCGGTGTAGCTTTGCCGGCCTGAATCTGAAGCTTGATATAACCTTCGATCTTCTTAGCCACTTTGAATCATCCTCCTAGTTAAACTTTCTTTACGTCTGCGAGCTTGAGCTCTACCGGAGTCTCACGCCCGAACATCTCTGCGTTGATGGTAACCGTCTGCTTCTTTGCATTCATCGAGGTAATGACACTCGTTGTGCCCTTCCAGGCACCATTGAGTACAGAGACAGTATCGCCGACCTCCAGATCTGATCTGACTGCCGTCTTCACGCCCATGCTCCTTACTTCCATATCAGAAAGGGGTACCGGCTTGCTCTCCGGGCCTACAAATCCGGTGACACCTCTGGTATTCCTTACGATATACCATGTATCATCGTTCATGACCATCTTAATCATCACATATCCCGGGAAAAGCTTGTGCTGCTTCGTATCGCTCTTGCCATCCCTGACCTCTACCACATCCTCTGTAGGTATCAGGACCTTCTGGATCTGGTCCTCAATATGACGATTCCTGGCGGCCTCTTCAATTGTGGTCTTTACCTTGTTCTCATATCCTGAATAGGTATGAGCCACATACCACTTAGCCTCTGTATCTGCCATTGCATGTCCTCCGATTAAAGCTTGATGAGCTTGTCATAGCCATACTGGATAAGCATATCGAAAATGACGATGAGCAGTGCAAGTATCACTGAAATAATGACTGTTGCTGCTGTCTGGCGTCCCACTGTAGGAGCATCTGCCCATACGATCTTGCGGAACTCGTCCTTTACGCCTTCCCAACGCTCTGACATGGTCTTCTTCTTTGTCTTTGCATTGCTTTCTGCCATAGTAGCGCTCCTTTACTTTGTCTCTTTGTGTAAAGTATGCTTTCTGCAGAACGGGCAGTACTTTTTGGTCTCCATCCTTTCAGGATGTGTCTTCTTGTCCTTTGTCAGATTGTAGTTTCTGTGCTGACATTCTGTGCAGGCAAGTGTTATCTTTGTACGCACAACTTCCACCTCCAAATCAGTTATTGTGTGTGTTGTCTGTGGGCTTCCCTTCATACCCGTGAGTCATGAACAGCCGCTATCCATTCATAATTCAGAGCATAAAAAAAAGACCCTGTCATCCATAGCCTAACTAGGATACCATGAACGGCAGCGTCTGTCAAGTATAAAATTATTCTGTGTCTGTGACACCGCGCTTCGGCTTGCCTAGCGAGCACCACTTGAGGTAGGCATTCATGAACGGGTCAAGGTCGCCGTCCATCACACCGTCTACATTCGAGGTCTCCTCGCCGGTGCGCAGGTCCTTCACCATTGTGTATGGCTGGAAGACGTATGAGCGGATCTGGTTGCCCCAGCTTATGGAATTCACATCGCCCCGGATGTCGGCCTCCTTCTGTTCCTGCTCCTGCTCTCTCAGGAGTTCGAGCTTGGCACGGAGCATTTCCATGGCCTTGTCCTTATTCATGTGCTGGCTTCGCTCATTCTGGCAGGTAACGACGATTCCCGTAGGGAAATGCGTGATACGGATGGCTGATGAGGTCTTATTGATATGCTGTCCGCCGGCTCCGCTTGAACGGTAGGTATCGACCCTGATATCCTCATCCCTGATCTCTATATCCGGTGCATCCTTCAGCTCCGGCATTACGTCTGCATTTGAAAATGAGGTCTGTCTCTTGCCATTCGCATTGAACGGCGAAATACGCACGAGTCTGTGCACGCCCTTCTCAGACCTCAGGTATCCGTAGGCATTCTCTCCATTTACCTGGAAAGTGACTGACTGCAGGCCGGCCTCATCACCCTCGACTTCATCGAGAAGCTCTATTCCGAAGCCATGCTTGTCTGCCCACTTCGTATACATCCTGTAGAGCATTGATGTCCAGTCCATGGCCTCAGTTCCGCCGGCTCCGGCATGAAGAGTGACTATGGCATTGTTGTGGTCATACTTCCCTGAGAGAAGTGTCTTGAGACGAAGTGCCTCGAGATCCTTCCTGAACTCGTCAAACTCTTTTTTCGCATCCTCAAGCATAGAGGGATCATCCTCATCCATCTCTGAATCCATCTCGATGAATGTCTCTATATCCTCATACTTCTGCTGGAGTGCATCAGCCACGGCCACATCATCCTTCAGACTCTTCAGGGTCTGGCTCTTCTGGGTGGCCTTCTCAGAGTCGTTCCAGAAATCAGGAGCCTCCATTTCACGCTCCATCTCCTGGATCCTGTTCTTTTTTCCTTCTATATCAAGAGAGCCCAGAACCTCCTTCAGAGCAGGTTCGTAGCTTGCGAGCTCACTTTTCATCTGGTCAAATTCTAGCATTATTTCAGTTTCTCCTTCAGCACACTGATCCCCTTCTGTACCTGATTATCTTTTGAAAAATCGTAGTCCGACAGGTCTGTCACCTTTGATGCATCGCCGTCGTACTTATACTTAAGCACTATATCCGGCTTGATGCCCTTCTTGTGGATGCATTCGCCGTCCGGTGTGAAATATCTCTCGACCGTCATCTTGAGAGCAGAGCCATCGCCTAAGGTAAATTCCTGCTGCACGATTCCCTTACCGAAGGTCTTCGTACCGATAAGCGTGCCGTATTTGAAATCACGGACTGCCCCGGAAAAGATCTCTGCTGCTGATGCCGTATCTCCCGATACGAGAACCACCGTCGGCAGCTTCTCCTGCTTCTTATCATCTGAGGTGTACGTCGTCTTCTTGCCGTACTTGTCCATCATGTAGACGGTAGTGCCCTTCGGCAGGATATCATCGAGTATCTTTGTCACAGAATCCACGAGGCCTCCCGGATTCGTCCTGAGGTCATAGATCACAGCCTTCACGCCCTGTTTCTTGAGGGATTTCAGCTCTTTTTCAAACTCTTCTGTTGTCGTACCGTTGAACTCGGCTATATTTATATAACCGATACCGTCTTCTTTGTCAAGCATCGTGCCCCAGACAGACGGAGATGTGACGCTGTCTCGCTTGGCCTTTACCGTATGCTTTTCCCCCTTATGGGAATAGACTATTGTGACACTGCTACCCTTTTTTCCCTTTATTCTCTTGGTAAAATCAGACAATGACAGATCCGAAGCTGTGTAGCCGTCGGCTGCGATGATGATATCACCATTCGCAATGCCAGCATCTTCTGCCGGCGAGTCAGGGAATACCTTTATCACCTTTACCTCGTTGGACGAAGCATCTTTCGATACCGAGATGCCGATCCCCACATACTCTCCCGAGGTCTCCTGCTGCTGTTCCTTATACTCAGACGGAGTCATGTACTCGGTATAAGGATCGTCCATTGCCTTCATCAGGCCCTTATAGACACCGGTCTCCTTCTTCGAATCGGAGATATCCTTATAGTAGTATTTGTCGATAAGCCCTGAAATGGTCTTTACCTTTGCAATTGATTTTATATTTAAAAAATCTGTATCAATATTTCGCCCGATAAACAGCCAGAAGCCGAACAGGAGCACAGCTATGACAATCAGCACAGCTATGACACCTGTCAGGACTCCTTTCCTGAATTCGGGCGAAGTTTCCTTATCTGTATCTTTATCAAACATGCAGATGCTTCTTTAATGTGAGTCTTGAACCGATGTAACCGATGCCAACACCGAGTATCAGCGAAACCGGAATCAATATCCTGAAAATGCTGCCGATAGGTACGAATGCAAACATATCTGACAGAGCGTCAAAACGGTCTGCCACATAATGAATGATCCTGCCATACAGTATGTACAGAATGAGTAGCGGTATGATGGAACCTATGAGTCCTATAGTCACGCCTTCTACTATGAACGGTTCCCTGACGAAGGAATCCTTCGCTCCAATAAGCTTCATGATGGCTATCTCCTCCTTGCGGACGGAGATGCCGACCGTGACTGTATTGCTGATGAGGAAAATGGCTACCGCCACGAGCACTATGATAATGCCCATTGACACGAACTGTACCAGGGTATTGAAATCGCTAAGAGTACGTGCCGTGGATGCTGACTGGTGTACCTCACGTACACCGTCAAGACCATTCAGATACTTCACCAGCGACTTCTGCTTCGATACATCCTTCAGATATATCTCATAATTTGCCATATCCTTCAGGGGATTATCGTCTGCAAACGAATCTGCGGCATCCTTGTGATTGCCGAAGTAGCTCTTCTGGAACTCGCTCCAGGCCTCATCCGCCGAAATGAACTTGTACGACCTGACCTCTTTGCGCTTGCTGATCGCCGTGCCGATACTATCTATCTGGGGCTGGGTGGCATTATTATCGAAATATACCGTCACTGCAACGCCCTTCTCGGCATTGCGCAGCATCCCGCCGAAATTCACGCTTATCGCGTAGAAGAGTCCGAAGAGAAAAATGCATGCCGTCATCGTGGCTATAGACGCCAGTGAGAACATTTTATTTCGCCAGATATTCTTAAGGCCCTGCTTGATATTATATGAAAAGGAACTTAAATTCATGGCTCAGCCTCCTCTTCATCGCTCATCAGAGTGCCCCTATATATAGTGATGACACGCTTATTCATTGCGCGGACTATCTCCATATTGTGTGTAACGACGAGGACCGTGGTCCCGTCCTTATTTATCTCATCGAGGAGCTTCATTATCTCCCAGGCATTGTGGCCGTCCAGATTACCTGTCGGCTCATCTGCAAGCAGTATCTTCGGGTGATTCACAAGAGCTCTCGCAATTGCCACCCTCTGCTGCTCACCGCCTGACAGATGGCTCGGGAGTGACCTGTACTTGCTTGCCAGCCCTACACGTGAGAGCATCTGCGGAACTCTCCGCTTGATATCCCTCTTCGTGGCTCCGGTGACTCTCATGGCGAATGCCACATTCTCGTAAACATTACGGTCCTGCAGCAGACGGAAGTCCTGGAATACGCAGCCTACCTTCCTTCTGTATTCAGGGATATCACGGTGCTTAATCCTCGAAAGATCCTTTCCTGCCACAACTATCTGCCCCTCGGTAGGCGGGAATTCCTTCAGGAGAAGCTTTATCATTGTGGACTTTCCTGAGCCGGAATCACCTACGATGAAGACAAACTCGCCCTGACCGATATCTATATTTATATCCTTTAGAGCCGCTATGCCCTTCTCATAAGTCTTGCTGACATTAGTAAGTGTGATCAAAAATCCTGTGCCTCCATATACTTCATGTATTCTACCACCATCATTGCGATTTTGAAAGTAATGGCATCGTCAAACACGCGAAGGTCAAGACCCGTGCTTTTCT
This sequence comes from uncultured Lachnospiraceae bacterium, assembly GCA_900315505.1. Taxonomy (GTDB): domain Bacteria; phylum Bacillota; class Clostridia; order Lachnospirales; family Lachnospiraceae; genus Weimeria. Next base: position 43,912 of record OMZG01000001.1, on the reverse strand, counting down.
GGATCTTGTCCAGCCTATATACAAGCGTATTTCTGTGAATATACAGCTGTCTCGAGGTCTCTGATACATTGAGGCTGTTCTCGAAGAACTTGTTGATCGTCGTGAGCGTCTCCTCATCGAAATCGTCAGGAGATTTGTCTCCGAAGATCTCTCCGATGAACATCTTGCACAGCGGAATAGGAAGCTGATAAATGAGTCGGCCTATGCCGAGCACCGAATAGGCGATGATCTGCTTGTCTGAGAAAAATATCCTGCCGACATCAAGCGCCATCGTCGCTTCCTTGTATGAACGTGAGACATCCTTCAGATCAGTGACTATGGTACCGTAGGAAATCCGCACGAAGGCCTGATCCCTGTCCCTGAACGTATTGAAGATCGTCTCTGCTGCCTTCTCAACCTCATCATAGCTGTTGGTGGCCAGCTGCTTTACTACTATTATATGCTGCTCGTCAACCGCCGTGACAAAGTCATGGCTCTTACTGCCGAATATCCCTCTGACACATTCGAGCTCATCTCCATGCTTCCTTTCATCGTCAATCTCTATGACGATGCATACCCTGAGTGCCTCGACATCTATATGCAGCTTCTTGGATCTGTTGTAGATATCCACGAGAAGGAGATTATCCAACAGGAGATTCTTGATGAAATTGTCCCGGTCGAACCTCTCCTTGTAAGCCACTGTGAGCTCAGTCAGCTGGAATGCCGCCACCTTTCCCATGCTGGCAGCCTTCTCCTCGTCATCGTCCCTTGCAATGAGGATGAACTCGAGATTGCCGTCATCATAGACCTTGAAAAATTCGCTGCCATCCATGACCTGGCTCTCTGCATGAGACCTGGCGAAGTCCACGGTTGGCGTGCTGTACTGTGATGCATCTGACATCGTAGATGCAAGCACTGCTCCTTCCGGATCCGTAACTGCGAAATCCACTTTTGTGATAGAACTGAATCCATCTATCGTCTTCTGCAATATCTGGTTAGTGATCATTATAACCCCCATTGGTAAATGTACACAAAAAACGCATTGCATTTTTGAGCAAAATTTACAATATCATTTTATAGTTTAATACATATTGATGAAATTTGGAAGTACTTTTTGCGATTTTTTTATGCATTTTGCATTGTCGGCGTCAGGCTTTTCCTGTGGGTTTTACACCACAATTTATAACAAAAAACGCACCCCCGCAGGGGTGCGTTTTTTTGATCTTATATCTTTATGGCCCTTACAGTACGCGACGTACTGCTGAAATGCCTCTGTAACTGGCATTTGAAATCTTGATTCCGTCACGCGCATTTGATGCATGAACGATCTTGCCACCGCCGATGTAGATTGCTACATGGCCAGGATAGCATACGATATCTCCCGGCTGCATATCTGAGGTTGATACTCCTCTTCCTACGCTTCTGTCTGCTGAAGAAGAATGAGGAAGGCTGACACCGAACTGTCTGTAAACGCTCATTACGAAACCTGAGCAGTCAGCGCCATTGGTAAGTGATGTGCCGCCCCATACATAAGGATTGCCTACGAACTGGCATGCATAGCTTGCTACTGAACTTCCGCTGCCGCCTGAAGGTGCTGAATATGATGAAGAGCCTGATGATGAAGATGAAGATGATGAGCTGCTGCTTCCTGATGCTTCATCTCTTACGCTTGACTCAGCTGCCTTAGTCTTCTGTGCTGCCTTTATCGACTCGATGGTCTTCGCATGTGAGAAGGTATCCTTGACTGTGACATACTCTGCTGACACATAGCCCTTGTCATCGTCTGCCTTTACCTTGATCCAGCCATCCTTCTCGCCTGAGAGAACCTTAAGCTTTGATGAACCAGGTACAAGGTCAAGTACCTCTGAATCCTTATCGGCCTTTTCACGAACCTTGAGTGTAGTAGTATTGACTGTAGCAACCTTCTTTGCTGCCTTCTTCACTGCATCCTTGCTGCCTACTGTAAGGTACTCGTTCTTGACCCAGCCGGTCACATCTCCTGAAGAAATCTTCGTCCAGCCATCCTTGGTTCCGATGACATGGCCGAGGTTATTATTGTAAATATGGCCTACAAGCTTTGAATTCTGGCTTGCATGCTTCCTGACATTTGCGTAATCTGAAACCCTGGCAACTGCGAGCTTATCGTACTTCTTCTGCTCTGCTGCGGCATCGGCTGCTGCCTGATCCTCTTCTGCATCAAGCTCATCTGATGTATCTGATACTACATCAGCTAATGCTCTGTTGACACCAGAAAGCGTGCTTCCTGTACCTGTGACTGAAGTGTCCTCTGTATCTGCTGCAGCTGAATCTGTATTGCTTGCAAGCTTCACCATTGCTGAAGCTCCTGCAACAGGTGCTGCCTTTGCCGGAAGTGATGCCCCCGCGATCATGATTCCTGCTGAAAGTGTAAGTGCTGCTGCCTGTACTTTTCGATTACGATTCATTAATTTCTAACCTCTTATAAATTTGTTATACTGCCTTTAACATTTATTACAAATTTGTTACATTTGTTAATATACACTCATAAGAGGTCTTTGTCAAGTATTTTCTTGAGAAAAAATTGAAGATTCTTTAAAAAAATTCAAGGAAGTGCCGTGTCAGCCGTGCCAGAGAATTTTTCACTACAAACAGAAGATTGTTATTTTCTTAAAAAATTCTGGACGGAGGTGATGGCGTTGGCGCCGTCGGCGGCTGCTGTGATGACCTGACGCAGCTGCTTCGTACGCAGATCGCCTGCTGCGAAGATTCCCGGAATACTAGTCACACAGTCCTCGCCTGCAATCACATATCCCTTTTCATCTGTATCCGGAAGGCCTTCGATGCCTGCCGTATTCGGCTGGGTTCCGACTGCCATGAAGACTCCGTTAACAGGGATTGTGCTCTTTTCTCCTGTCTTCTTGTTCAAAGTCTCGACTCCTGTGACCATATTTTCACCGTCTACCTGATTTACGACGGTATCCATTACAAATGTTACATTTTCTTTAGAAGAGGCCTCATCCACGAGCGACTGTGCCCCGCGGAACTCATCTCTTCTATGAATAAGGTAAACCCTGCTTGCGAAGCGTGAAAGATAGATGGCATCATCAAGTGCCACATCTCCACCGCCGACTACTGCTACATCCTTTTTCCTGAAGAAAGCTCCGTCACAGGTAGCACAGTATGATACTCCTTTGCCACGGAACTCATTCTCTCCTGGTACTCCGAGCTGTCTATGATCTGCTCCAAGCGCCAGAACCACTGTCTTCGTATCTATCGTGGTTCCGTCATCGAGTGTCACCTTATCCGGCTCCACCTTTACGACCTGACCATCCCTGAACCCGCATCCCAGTTTCTCTGCGTGCTCACGGAACTTCATTCCGAGTTCCATGCCATTGATTCCAGGTAATCCCGGGTAATTGTCAACCCTGTCTGTTGTTGCGATCTGTCCGCCGCCGACCGGTGTATTTTCTATAAGAAGTGTCTCTAGTCCTGCTCTCTTTGCATAAATGGCTGCTGTAAGTCCTGCCGGGCCACTGCCGACTATCACTGTATCATACATATTTTGCTCCTCTCAGGCTAATTGAATTGTGTGCAATTTAATTTAACATATATGTATCCTCTTGTCAAATGTAGTATGGTCGGACATCACATGAGTCGCGAGTGACCTTTTGAGACGCCGGCATCAGAAGGCCTGATGTTTCACGACTTCATATTCGTTATCCGACTGGTAATACGGGCACGTAGGATAATGGCCTGTGTAGAGCCGCACCATATCGTCTTCATCCATGTCCACGTCACAGACATATGCTTCTTCATCCTCGTCATATACCAGATTATTACAGGTATCGCACTGATTACTCATATATACACGCCTTTCATTCCCGTAAAAATAGCATACCAGCGCAGTTTTTTCAAGGGAGACATGGGGACGGTTCTCCTGTCTTGCAATCCCCCTGACACATGTTTATCTTCTGTTGGATTTACAACATATATTATCTGACTGACATGATATATTTCAATCATCGAACGGAGGTAAATACGATGACAAACAGAACAGAACTTCTTAAGGAATATGTACAGAGATTAAGTGAGGGTGAGGACTTAGAGTCAGTAAGGGCTGATTTCGTAAAGAACTTTAAGGATGTAGATGCTGCTGAGATTGCAAAGGCCGAGCAGACCCTGATTGAAGCTGGTACACGGATAAGTGATGTGCAGAGACTATGCGATGTGCATTCAGCTCTTTTCCACGGTGCCACAAGGCAGGAACAGATCGACAATGCTGAGAAGGCTGTACAGGCATCATTGAACAAGGCTGCTAAGGCAGCGCTTAGTGCTGACCAGCAGGCGGCTGTCAACAGACTGAATGGCGGGAAACAGCAGAATGAGCTGCACAGGACAGACGGTGCAGATGACAATCTTATGAAATTAAGACAGATCGAGGGTCACCCATTACAGATATTCTGGCTCGAAAATCAGGCTGTTGAGAAGCAGCTAAAAGCAATGCGCCATGCGCTTGACTCAAAAAAGGATGTTATTAAGACATTTGACAGGACCAGACAGATAGCTGTGCATTATGCAAAAAAGGGTGATCTCTTATATCCTGTACTGAAAAAAGATTACGGTTTCTCCGGACCTTCTGATGTGATGTGGGGTGTTGATGATGAGATCCGTGACGAGATGAAAACCCTTTACAATGAAGCTTGTAAAAATGCTGACCGCATGGAAGAGGAAGCCTGGCAATCGAGAATGGACAAGGTCCTGACCCGTGCTGAAGAGATGGTCTATAAAGAGAACAACATCCTTCTCCCATTGTGCGCAAAGAATTTCTCTGAGGATGTCTGGAAAGGCATAGCAAGGGATATGAAAGACTATGAATTCTGCCTCATTGCTCCTGTTCCGGAATGGAGCGAAGCACAAGAGACTGCCAATGTGAATGGATCTGATGATGAAATCGTACTTCCATCCGGTCATTTCAACAAAGAACAGCTGAATGCAATGCTTGATACGATCCCGCTTGAAATCACTTTTATTGATGAAAATGATATCAACAGGTATTTCAACCAGAATGAAGGCACCAAACTCTTCAAGAGACCGCTTGCGGCGCTTGACAGAGAAGTATATACCTGCCATCCGCCTAAGGTAGAGCCGATGGTACGCATGGTGATCTCTGAACTGAAAAGCGGCCAGAAAGACTCAGTCGACATCTGGAATGAGAGATCCGGTGAGCCTGTTCTGATCCGCTATATGGCTGTAAGAGACAAAAATGGCAGATATCAGGGGACCATGGAAATAGTCCAGCATATGGGATTTGCCAGAGATTATTTTACAAAATGATCTGATCTGCCTCTTCTACAATTTTTTCAAATTTTTCAAGTGCCGTATCTATCGGGGCCTTCGTTGTGAGGTCTACTCCGGCGTGCTTCAGCTCATTGATAGGATCGGCGCTGCCTCCCATTGAAAGGAACTCCAGGTACCGCTTGACGGCCGGAGTTCCTTCTTTTCGTATAGCCTCGGAAATGGCAACGGCAGCCGAATAGCTGGTTGCATACTTGTATACATAGAATGGGCGGTAGAAATGCGGGATTCTGGCCCACTCATATTTCACCTCATCATCTACGACAAGCTCCGGTCCGAAATAGTCTTCGATCAGCTTCTTATATATCGCATTCAGTGCCGTAGCATTGAGCGCCTCGCCTTTTTCTGCAAGCTCATGAGCCTGTTTTTCAAATTCTGCAAACATCGTCTGGCGGTAAACAGTCCCCTTGAAGCCCTCGAGATACTGGTTCAGATACACAAGCTTCTCTCGCGGATCATCGGTCGTATCCAGAAGATGCTCCACAAGCAGATTCTCATTCACAGTTGAAGCAACCTCGGCCACGAAAAGAGTGTACTGGGCATATTGTGGCGGCTGGGCGTGGTTTGACAGCCAGGTCTGCATCGAATGACCCATCTCATGGGCAATTGTAGAAACCGAATCCAGAGTTCCCGTATAATTCGTGAGAATGAACGGATTACTCTGATATGTACCTGAAGAATAAGCACCGCCTGTTTTGCCCTTGTTCGGGTAGACATCGATCCAGTGCTCCGAAAAAGCCTTCTTTACAGTATCTGTATAATTTTTTCCAAAAGGAGATACGGTATCGAGTACCATCTGCCGGGCTTCTTCATATGTATACTTCTTGTCATTGCCCTTCACGAGCGGAGCATACAGATCGTAGTAGTGCAGCTCGTCTATGCCAAGGAGCTTCTTGCGAAGCGATACATATTTGTACATCGCAGGCATGTGGGCCCTTACGGATTCAATCAGATTCTCATAGACTTCATCAGGAATATACTCATCCGCCATCGCCATGGCCCTGCTGCTCTTATAGTGGCGGGCCTTAGCCTCTGCTGCAGCATATTTTACTGCTCCGGAATAGGTAGCAGCGAAAGTATTGATATGTTTTTCATATCCTTTATAGAAGCTGTGGAAAGAATTCTCCCTGAGAGTCCTGTCATCAGAAGACTGGAGCAGGATGTAACTGGATCCGGTGACCTCAGTCTTTTTCCCATTATCATCTGTAACTTCATCGAATGTCAGATCTACATCCTGAAGTGTATTGGCGATATTCTTCGGAGCTCCGAAGACCTCTCCGAACTGAGCCAGGAGCTCTTCCTGATCGCCGGTCAGTGTATGAGGTTTCTGTCTCAGGAGCTGCACCATTGTATAGTGATAATCCTTCAGTTCATCACTGTCAGTGATCTTTTTCAGCTCATCTTCAGGCAGTGAAAGGATCTCAGGCTCTGCAAACGCAGTCGCCGTAACAGCCTGCACATATTTAGAATAGATCTTTGCATACATCTGCTGTCCGGCATCAGCGCCATTGTCCTCATTTTTCCTGAGAGACGCATATTCGAACAGGTCATCAAGCAGCAGGCCAAGATCGACCTGCGCGTCATAATACTTTTTTATGGTAGCAGCATCATGCAGCCGTCCTTTGAAAGCCGTGACTGCAGCTATCTTCTCATCGAGCTGTGGCAGGGTATTCTCCCAGTCCTTATCGCTCTTATACAGTGTCGTCAGGTCCCATTCGAATTCAGGATCCATATCCTTACGTTCTTTTAATTCAGTCATTTAAGTCTCCTTATAGTTCAAAAAATTTATGTAAAAAGACAGGAGAACCGTCCCCCTGTCTTTAGATCCGGCCACTGGTGATCGATACATTTTCTTCGCCAGCAAGGTCACGGATGTAGTCTATCAGCTGGTCATCGGCCGTGAAATGAAGGGATGAATAACGCTTCATCTGCTTCTGCGCATTCAGATAGACAACCAGAGTGTCGCGGCCTGACGGGCGGCCCTCAAATAGCTGCAGTAGTGCCGGCTCTTTTGCATCGAACCTTGCACGGTCTGCAAAGCGAACCCATACATCCTTTGGCAGGTTAGTGAAGCTCACGAGCTCATCAGCTATAAATGTCGCATCTTTTTCATCGTCGACCGATGCATGGCCCCTGATCAGATACTTGCCGTCCTCAACGAGTTCATGACGGTACTTGTCAAAACAGTCTGGGAAAAATATGATCTCTATCGTCCCATACAGATCTTCGCCGGTCACGAACGCCATGGCTCTGTCCGTCTTTGTAAACTTGACCGAAATCTCATTTACAACCACGGCCATTGTTCCGCGCTGGTTCTGTTTCACATCAGGCTCACCTGTCTCTTCCCTCAGATGGAAGTCCTTTGAATACAGATCCACATTCTTCCTGATGACAGGCAGGTATTCCTCGAGCGGATGCCCGCTGATATATATGCCAAGCACTTCTTTTTCAAAGGAAAGAAGCATGTCACGGTCGAATTCAGGAGTCACCGGAAGCCTGTGTTCGAGCTGCTTTCTCTCATCTCCTGCAGATATCAGATCGAGGAATGACAGCTGTCCTGAAACTGAATCCTTCTGTTCACGGGCTATATCATCCATTATCGTATTGATCCCGGCATACATGGATCTGCGGTTCGCACCGAAACAGTCACAGGCTCCGGACTTCACAAGATTCTCCATGACCTTTTTATTGAGACCGAAAGGCATGCATCTCTTCAGGAAATCCTCATATGAAATATATTTTCCAGCGCGATCACGCTCTGCAATGATATTATCGGCCATCACTCCACCGACTGACTTGATGGCATTGAGGCCGTATCTTATTTTTCCATTGCTGACAGAGAACTCTCCCATTCCTTCATTCACATCGGGCGGCAGAACCTCTATACCCATATCACGGGCAGCATTCAGGTAGTCATACAGCTTGCCTGCTGAATCTATGACAGATGTAAGAAGAGCTGCCATATACTCGGCTGGATAGTAGTGCTTGAGATATGCAGTCTGCATGGATAGCACGGCGTAGCTTGCTGCATGGGATTTGTTGAATGCATACTGGGCGAAATCCAGCATGGAATCATATATCTCATTAGCCACCTTTTCCGACTCTTCATCTGTATCGCAGATATGGTTCTTGATGCAGCCAGGCACATACCCCTTCTCACCCGGCTTCCCTGTCCCGTAGACAAAGGAATCACGGCCGGCATTGATCTCATCCTGATGCTTCTTCGACATGGCACGGCGCATGATATCAGCCTGACCCATCGAGTATCCGGCGAGCTGCTGCACGATCTGCATGACCTGCTCCTGATACACAATACAGCCATAGGTATCCCTGAGTATCGGCTCAAGTGCCCTGCACCTGTATACTACAGAGTCGGGATCCTTTTTCCCACGGATATAGTCAGGAATGAACTGCATCGGGCCAGGCCTGTACAGAGAAATTCCGGCTATGATATCTTCAAATGATGATGGCGAGAGCTCCTTCATGAATGACTGCATGCCAGCACCCTCGAGCTGGAATACACCTACAGTCCTGCCGGTTCCTATGAAGTCTAAAGTCTCCTTGTCATTTAAGTCTATGTGATCTATGTCTACATCTATTCCACGGGTCTGCTTTATATTCTTCACCGCATCCTTAACAACTGTAAGGGTACGAAGACCCAGGAAGTCCATCTTGAGGTATCCGAGCTGCTCGAGCTGGATCATATTGTACTCGCAGGCCGGAGTTCCATCCTTTGACCGTCCCTGCGGCATGCATTCGTCTGCTCTTTCAGGATAAATGACAACACCCGCTGCATGAACACCTGTAGACTTCGGGATTCCCTCGAGCTCTTCAGCAACGGTAAACCACTTCTTATTCTCGTCTGATTCCTGAGCCACTGCCGCCAGATCAGGACTCTTCTTCAGGGCTTGTGGCAGTGTGATATTGAGTTCATTCGGGATCAGCTTGGATACACGATTCGTCACATTGAACGGGATCCCCATTGCACGTCCGACATCCTTGATGACAGCCTTGGCCTTCATATTCTGGAAAGTCGTGATCAGTGACACATGGTCCTGGCCATATTTCTTGAAAATATAGTCGTTAATGACACGGTTTCTCTCACGATCTTCGAAATCCACGTCAATATCAGGCATGGATACTCGTTCAGGATTCAGGAATCGCTCAAACAGGAGGTTGTACTTCACTGGATCAATAGCTGTGATTCCGATACAGTAGCAGACACGGCTGCCGGCTGCAGAACCTCTGCCCGGTCCGGTCTTGCAGCCATGGGTATTAGCCCAGTTGATATAATCCCAGACTATCAGGATATACTCGACGAATCCCTTCTCCTTGATGACATCGAGTTCCTTCAGCGTGTCATCATGGATCTTTTTCGTCTGTTCTTCATTGTATTCAGGGTTGTTGGTATATCTGTCAACGAACCCTTTCTCAATGAGTTCCGTCAGAAACTCCAGAGCGGTCTGATTCTCATGTCCCTCAGGAAGAGTGTAATTTGGCTTCTTGTACTGGTTGAATACAAAGTCAACCTGACATCTGTCAGCTATTTTCTGCGTATTATCAATAGCTTCTCCGAATTCAGGGAAAAGAGCCCTCATTTCCTCCTCGCTCTTCACATAATACTGCCCGCCGGTGTAGTGGATTCTGTCCTCGTCCGTTACAAGCTTGTTCTCCTGCATGCACAGAAGCACATCATGACTCGCTGCATCCTCTGGCAGGGTATAATGGCAGTCATTCGTCACCACGAGAGGGATTCCCGTCTCCCTGCTTATCCTGATGACAGTCTGGTTCGTGACCTTCTGCTCAATGGAATTGTCCTCGTGATTCTGCATCTCAAGGAAATAATTGCCGTGGCCGAAGACCTTATCGTGCCAGAGTGCGACTTTCTTTGCCCTGTCATAGCTTATCATGGCGGCCTTCGCCACCTCACCTGCTATGCAGGCTGACAGACAGATGAGACCTTCATGGTACTTTTCAAGGCACTCACGGTCGATACGCGGCTTGAAGTAGAATCCTTCGGTATTACTGATTGAAACCAGCTTGATCAGATTCTGGTAGCCGGTCATATTTTCACATAACAAAATAAGGTGATAGTATCTCGTATCACCTTTCTGTGCGTTCTTATCGAGCCTGCTGCCAGTCGCAACATAGGCCTCGCAGCCAATGACTGGCTTGATACCGGCCTTTTTCGCCTTCTGATAGAACTCAATGGCGCCATACATATTGCCATGGTCGGTAATCGCAGCCGCATTCATGCCAAGAGCCTTCACACGGGCTATGTAGTTGTCTATTTTATTGGACGCATCGAGTATTGAGTACTGCGTATGCGTATGCAAGTGTACGAAAGCCATGCTATTTCCCTTAGTAACAAGTTTAAAGTGATATATTTCACTCTTTTAACTTATAACTCATAACTCATAACTTTTAACTTACTTCTCTTTTGCCATCGGCTGTGACGATACGAGCAGAATCACTCCTGCGTAAACCGCCATCATCGACAGCACCAGAATTGCAAAAGCCATTATAGCGCCGCCATTCAGAGCATGCGGGAACAGCGCTTCAATAATGAATGAGCAGCTGTTGAAGCAGATATGCAGAATGATAGTGACCAGCAGGCTGCCAGTCTTGTGAGCTATATATCCGAACAGCAGTCCTAGCAGGAATGCATAGACGAACTGGATCGAATTGCCGTGGATCAGTCCAAACAGCAGTGCCTGAAGGATATTGGCCCAGGCAAAGGTCATCGATTTCTTGAAATATCCCATCGAAAGCCCGCGAAACGCAAGCTCCTCTGAGATAGGCCCCAGAACTGCAGAATATATCACCATGAGTGGCGGAATATCTCCAGCCAGGCCTGACCTCTTCAGCATGGCCGTGTACTTCGCGATTTCCTTCGGAAACGCCGCACTGAGCAGCGACACCAGAAAGCTTGAGATGATCTGTGCGCCTAGCACGAAAAGGATCACTCCGATTATCATAAAGACCGGTCTGAAGCCCTTCAGAGTCATGCTCCTGCATTCGAACTGGCATCTTTTCTTAGAAAACCATACTCCGAATACGATGAGTGCAAGTATGCTGTATGCAAACAGGGTGACCGACGTGTACGCCTTCCCTGTAAGCGAGGCTGTCATCTGCTTATAAAAGTCGGTATAATCGCCGCCTGCAAAGGTAGCGCCCTGATATACAAACATGAATTCCGCCACGATGACAGACATCAGGCTCTGCAGCACAAATACGCAGATCGGTGGCAGAATGCCAAACAGAAAATTTTTTCCTTTATTAGACACGTAAAAACTCCTTAAGCTCGTCTACCCGTCTCCCAGCATCCTCTCTTCCGTTTGCATAGAGCTCTTCCATCACGTCCTGATCGACCTTGTAAGTGCTGACCTCGATATCCGCACGAGGTGAAAAGGTAAGAACCTTGCCCTCATCACGCATCTGTCTGATCTTCGTAATCTGGCGGTTGTAGAACTCATGACGATGATTGAGCCTGTAGATGATTGCAGGATATTTGCGGAGTGCAAGCGTATAGATGACCCTATGGCCCTCCGGCTGCTTGATGAATCCCTCCGGCTTTGAAAAAATAACCACGGCCTTGCGCACGCCCTTTTCCCAGGCTCTCTGTATAGGAAGGGAGTCGCTCACGCCGCCGTCGAAATATTCCCTGCCATTCACCACCTGTGGCCTGCTCATCACTGGAAGTGAGCAGCTGGCCTTGATCTCGGCGTAGTCATTCTTCCTCATATCCTTCTTGTCGAAATACACCGCATGACCGGTCCGGGCATCAGTCGCTACGACCTCGAACTCAGCCGGATTGGCCTCCATTGCATCGAAATCGAGCGGATCAGCACCGTCCTCATTGGTCAGCGTGCTGTATATATAGTCAAGTCCGAAAAAGCTGCCGGTCTTTATGAGACTCTCCATGCCTGCATACTTCTTCGACATGGAATGAATGGAATAGAACCTGCGGTTCCTCTCACGCTGTCCTGCCAGAAACGAAGCCGCACATGCACAGCCGGCTGATACTCCGTTTACATAGTCAAAGGTTATGCCATTCTCCATGAATACGTCGAGTACTCCTGATGAATAGGCACATTTCATTCCCCCGCCTTCGACAACAAGCCCTGTCTTCATATTTTACCTCCAAAAACGCTTCTTATACTTTACAACAAAAACGGGCCCCGGTCAATGAGACCGAAGCCCTTAATCGTCTTTATTTTCAGACTGCCTGTGTGGCCTTATCCTCTGCCTTCTCAGGCTCCTTCTCTACGCGGTCAGGATGCTCCTCTGCCCAGAGACGCTTTGCAACCGGAGCCCATGCCTTGGCGTACGGCTCAGTCTTCTTGAACAGATCCTCTGTAGACTCAGGCGACTCAGGATCAGTAGGAACTGCCTTTCCTTCCTTGACGAGCTGTCCGAGGATCGATGGATTCTCAAGCATCGGGCAAGGCTGAAGCATATTCTTGTTGAACGGCTGCTGCTGTCTGTACAGCTGGAAGATCGGCTGCTTGAAGCAGTCAAGCAGGCTGTCCCTGCGGATATTTGCGCTTGAATAGTGGATGAATACGCACGGATCAACGTCTCCACGGGCATTGATATGGCAGTACTCACGTCCTCCGGCTACACAGCCTCCGACGAACTCGCCATCATTCTGGAAGTCGAGAGCGAAGATTGGCTTGCCACCCTTGAATCCACGGATCTCACGAACCCTGTGGAACATGTACTCACGCTCCTCAGGTGTCGGGCAGAGCTCTGTGACTCCGGCAGCACCAGTCGGCATATAATGGAAGTACCAGATGTAACGGGCACCCTTCTCCACAAGGAGATCAAGGAACTCATCACTGGTAACATTTTTATAATTGACATGTGTATAGCAGATTGAGCATCCGAAGAAGAGCTTGTACTTCTTCAGCAGATCCATTGCATGCATTACCTTGTCGAATACACCCTGGCCACGACGTCCGTCATTAGCCTCTGCAAATCCCTCTACCGAGATTGCGAAGCTCATGTTTCCGCACTCTTTTACTTCCTTGCAGAACTCTTCGTCGATCAGAGTTGCATTTGTAAATGGCTGGAAATATGATGTATTGTGCTTCTTTGCGAGCTTGATCAGATCAGCTTTGCGGACAAGAGGCTCACCGCCTGTGAAGAGCCAGTTGTGAATACCCATTTCCTCACCCTCTGTGATCAGCTTGTCGAGCTCATCGTATGTGAGGTTGAGCTTATTACCATACTCTGCTGCCCAGCATCCTGTGCAGTGGAGGTTGCAGGCTGAGGTCGGGTCTACAAGGATGGTCCATGGAATATTGCAGTTCTCCTTCTCGCCAAGGGCTCTTGTATCCTTATATCCTCTGAATGCTGACTCATAGCCAAGGTTTAAGGCTGCCATCTTGATAAGTCGTGGATCTACCTCGTCGAAGATCTTGTTCGTGAACTTCATCCACTTGCTGTCCGGATCCTCGAACTGTCCTCTCAGGGCATCATAAGCCGCATCCGGCCAGGTGTCCTTAAGTACCTTCTGTACCAGATCGATGAGCTGGCACATTGCTTTTCCTCTGCCTTTATCAACATGTTTTAACGCTGCTGTTATCGCTACATCAAAAGCTGCACGCTCTGCTTTATGCTTTAAGCTAGCCATTAAAGATTCCTCCTACATATAGTATTTCTTTTAATTTTCGTTACTAATTCTAAAGGGAAAACAGCTATTTTTCAAGAAACAAATTGTGCAAGATGTATTTGTCAGACCTACCAGAGGCTTATTTCACGGCCGATAAGCGCGTCTTCCATATCCGGAAAAAATATACTTGACAAAATGGGTCTGTACTAGTATGATTAGTACAGTTCGAACAATAATTGTTTTTAAAGAACTTCGAAAGGAGGAAAGCATGTGAATTATCTGGATTTGCAGGACCCGCGTCCTATTTATGAACAGATCACGGATATGTACAGGATGCTGATACTGAAGGGTGCCATGAAGCCTGATGAGCCGATGCCATCGGTCAGGAAGCTCGCGATGGAGCTGTCGACCAATCCGAACACGGTGCAGAAGGCATACACGGAACTCGAACGTGAGGGCTACATATATTCCGTGAAAGGGCGGGGAAATTTCGTCAGGGACAACCCTGACCTCAGAGAGAAAAAGAGAAAGGAACTTAAGGATCGTCTGGACGCTATTTTCAAAGAGGCTTCAGACATTGGAATAAGCAGGGAGGAATTACTAAAATGATAGCTACCAAAAATCTGACCAAGTCCTTCGGCCAAACAAAGGCCCTGTCAGATATCTCCCTTACAGTAAATGACGGAGAGATAACGGGACTTGTAGGGACCAACGGCGCCGGGAAGAGCACCCTGCTGCGTCTGATCGCAGGCGTCCTGAAACCTGACAAGGGCAGCGTGACTGTCGATGAGCAGCCTGCATATGACAATCCGGTGGCAAAAAGGGAATTTGTATTTGTGCCTGACGAACTGTATTTTTTCAATAATGCAACTGCGAAGGATATGGCACTGTACTATGCATCTATGTATGAGAATTATGATATGGAAAAATTCGTGCGTCTCAAAAATGCTTTCTCGCTCAGGAGCACGCAGAGGATCTCGACCTATTCAAAAGGCATGAAGAGGCAGCTCGCCATTCTTCTCGCTGTCTGTGCGAATACGAAGTATATTCTGTTGGACGAGACTTTTGACGGACTCGACCCGGTGATGAGAGCTGCGGTGAAATCACTTTTCGCTGACGAAATGTCAGAGCGAGGACTCACACCTCTCATCTCCTCTCACAGTCTTCGTGAGCTTGAGGACATCTGTGATCATGTTGGCCTGCTGCATAAGGGAGGATTGCTGCTGTCCGAATCTCTTGATGACATGAAGACTGGTCTTCTGAAGCTGCAGTGTGTATTCTCTGATGAAAAAGATCTGGCCACTGTAAAGCAGAAGCTCGACGTAATGGCCGATGAGAGGCAGGGAATGCTTCACGTAATGACGGTGAAGGCTGACAGACAGCAGGTGGCGGAAGTTTTTTCTCATATAGATACTGTCTTCTTTGAGATACTGCCGCTGACGCTTGAGGAACTATTTATTGCAGAAACGGAGGGAGCGGGCTATGATGTCAGAAAACTCATCATCCAGTAATTTTATGACTTTGCAGAAGAATATTTTTAAAAGAAGAAAATGGCTTGTGATACTGGCATTTCTCGTGTTCATCCTGTACAACGCAGTGTTCATCGGGATCCGCCTGTCAAATCATGATATATCAGGTGGCGGCATGGCCGATCAGGTGAAATATCTGTTTGGCAACCAGGGATTCAACAGCATAATCACCATTGTCGGTGCAGTGCTCCTTGGAATTGAGGGATTTTACTGGCTTGACAGCAGGGCCCGGCTCGATTTCTATGAGAGCCAGCCAGTATCCAGGAATGCTCATTTCTTCGGAATTGTGATCAACAGCACTGTCATCTATACAGTATCATATCTTGTATCACTGCTCCTCGGATTCATAGTAGCAGGAATCGGGCATGCGCTCAACCTGTCTGTCATAAGCACAGCTTTTGTGGCCTTTGTAAGAAATCTGTTCCTGTATTTCTCAGTATTCTCTTTCTCGGTACTTGCGATCATGCTCACAGGGAATATCGTGGTCGCTGTGATTGCTGATGCTGTACTTCTCACATATGAGATCATGTTTGATTTAAGCATCAACTCATGCCTCGGATACATGGTGACAATGCCGAATGGAACTTTCTTCAGTACACATGGAATTTTTTCACCACTGTCCACAATCAGGAACTACATGCGTACCGGTGAAGCGATCGGTCACAATATCTTCATGGGAATTGTGGTGCTTCTGATTGCCTGGCTTCTGTACAGAAACAGAAAGGCTGAATTTGCCGGAAACTCCGTGCCATACAGGGTTGTGAGGTACATCACGAAGATTGCAGTCATTTTTATCTGCTGTATCGTAGCTACACTTGTATTCACTGGCGGTTCGAGATATCAGACTGGCCCGGTGTGTGTGGTCATCATGCTGATCACGATGATTGTCGTCGGCGGAGTCATGGAGGCCATCTACAATTCCGATGTCAAAAAGATTTTCAAAGGATTCGGCTATTCGGTCATCGGATGTGCCGCCGCTCTTGTCCTTTTCCTCGGATTCTATTTCGATATAACCGGCTACAACCACTGGGTTCCTGATGCTTCACAGGTATCAAGCGCGTACATCACCAGCGATAGCAACATGGAGAATTTCAAATACGAATACACCAAAAAATACATGAAGCTCACCGACATTGACACCATGAATACTCTTCTGTCAATCGGTGAAGAAACCGCTGTAAATGGTGAAAGTGAAGATTGCATATATGGGATAACCATATACTACCGTATGAAAAACGGTCAGATAAAAGGCCGCAAGGTAAACATTCCTGTGAGCTGTAAGGACTCTCTGAATAAGATTCTGTCCAGCGAAGAGTTCAAAGAAGGATGGTTCAGGTTCTATCACGATGAAAGCCTGGCCAGCACAGCGAAACATTTTACGATCACCTACTACAATGGTGATTCCACCGACTTCAGGATCGTAAGTGATGACATGGATACCTATAACAGGATAAAGGAAGCCTACATCAGGGATCTCGCGAACTACGATTTCAGTCTGGCAGGATATCATGTACCTGTCGGCACTATCGAAATGCAGAAGATAAATAAAAATCTCACTGGCAATGAATACGGCGAAGGTGCCTATACATATCCGGTGTACAAGGATTTCACGAATACCCTCGCAGTCCTGAAGGATTCGGGCCTCTATGTGTCTACTAAATCCAGCGCCGATGACTCAAAGAGTATAATGGCACTCCCGTTCTATGTGAACACCGGCAAAGCCCGGTACTAACAAAAAATTGTCTTACAGTATGTACTTATTGATGGCGTACAGGCAGCCGTCGCTGTTATTGTCAGGAATGATGATATCGGCGGCGGCTTTTGCGTGCTCATTGGCATTGCCGACAGCGAGTGCAAGGCCTGCTGCGTGAAACATCGGGATATCATTATCAGCATCACCGACTGCTATCGTCTTCTCGATCGGGATGCCAAGATATGATGACAGGTCTGCAATTCCGACTCCTTTATGGACTCCAAGGGGGCTTATCTCAAGAGATGAGATCTCCGCGTAGATTCTCTCCACCTTCTGACCCTCAAGGCGCTCTGAGGTGCGGATACTGGCCTCACGGCTGATGTGATAGATGTTTATTTTTTCAATATCAGAAGGATGCTCCTGAAGCACTGGTACGATATCATCCACATGATGAGCGACCGTTGAATACAGAGATACGTAGACGCCCATATTGTAATGCCCCATGTTCGGGACCTTTGATCCCTCGACTATCGATTCACCGTTTATCATGACCTGCACCATGACGTCTTCTTTTCCGATGGCGTCTATCACAGCAGGAAGGGCTGACGGGTCTATGGTATGCCGCTTCAGCGGTTTATGAGCAAAATGGTCATATATAAGAGCACCGCTCTCGCAGATGTAGTAATGTATATCCCTGAACTGCTCATCATATGGACCAATCTCCGCTACAGGACGTCCGGTACATATCGTGGCACACTTGCCGACATCTTTTACCTTTGCAAAAGATGCAAGAGTTTCATCCGAAATGGTCTTGTCCGAACGAAGCAGGGTATCATCCATATCCATCGCTATGAAGTCGTATTTATCAGGAGCTGGACCTGTCATATTTTTTAAAGACATAAAAAAATCCTCCGCCGATACTATACAGTATCAGCAGAGGCGTGTCAATTCATGGGCGGCAGAGGAAGTCCGAGCTGCTCGTGCTTCCACCCAGGCGGGCAAACTCTGTGCCAAGGATCGGCTGACCATCGGTATCGAAGCCACCGAAGCTGTAGCCGCCAAACATTTCTACATGGTAGATGCCCTTGTATCGGCCATTATTTTCTCCGGTCTCAAACAGCAGGTCACCTACCTGGAACTTCAGTTTCTCATAGTTCTTCCAGTCTGCGCTTGCAACCTTCTTATGCTTTCCCACCAGATATTTCCCGAGGTCGGCAGCCGTCGGTGCCCATTTCTTCTGCATCAGATTGATACCCTGACTGTGGTATGCTCTCCAAACCAGCGAACTGCAGTCGAAATAGCCTTTGTCCATTCTCTTAGCCTGGCTATCAGAAATATCAATATAATCCGAGTCTGCCTCTTCCATCTGTGGAAGTCCCCTCAGCCCGACATCTACCGTCGCACTGCTATCCTGTGAGCATATGACTACAGAAGTCTGCTTCAGCTGGACATTGGAAAAATCATACTTTTTCGCCATATCATAATCATCCCAGTCGTCTTCCCAGTCATCGCCGGAATCTTCATAATCATCAGGGTCTTCATACTCACTGTAGCTGCTGTCATCATAGTCTGTATCAGTCTCGTCTGCAAACGCAAGCACTGTCGACATCACAGTCGTCACGACTACAGCGATCACGATGATCAGCGCGATAATTCGTGTGTGTTTTCTTTTCATCCTGTTAAGCTCCTTATCTTTTCCTATATTTACAGCAAAATCACTTCAAATCCGCCGGTAAATGTCTCTCCAGGCTTCAGAACCTGACTGTACTTTCTGTCTGAGAGCTCACCCTCGAAATCCACTCCGTCTGCCCTGCCGTACCACGGCTCTATGCAGATAAATGGTGCATGCTTTCCGGCCGGCGACCAGACGCCAAACAATGGGGTATTGAACTTCACAGTCAGATATGACTCTCCATTATGAAGCAGCGAAACCCGGTCAGCCTGCCTGTTCTCAATGATCAGCGCGTCTCCTGCGAAAAGCTCATCTGTAGGTGTGATCATGCCATGATCGAGCGGGAGGTCCTTTGTCTCTGTATTGATGAGACCGTCATCTGCGATTGTATGAATAGTGAGATGTGATGGGGCAAAGCCCATTTTTTCAAAAGAAATACGATAGTCATCACTGCCATCAAACGGGCACATAAAAGCCGGATGACCTCCGATGGAAAACGGCATGTAACGGTCACTGTCATTCGTAACGGTCCACCTCGTCTCATAGCCGCTGTCTGTAAGTGTATATGTGATGGTAAGGGTGAAATCAAATGGATACTTTTCCAGAGTCTCCTGCGTGGATTTAAGCGTATATTTGATGCCGCTGTCGTTCTTTTCAGTCAGCTCAAACTCCATATCTCTCGCAAATCCATG
Organism: uncultured Lachnospiraceae bacterium; assembly: GCA_900315505.1. Taxonomy (GTDB): domain Bacteria; phylum Bacillota; class Clostridia; order Lachnospirales; family Lachnospiraceae; genus Weimeria. The sequence continues at coordinate 24,396 of OMZG01000001.1, read as the reverse complement.
CTGGCCCATAGGATATTTTTTTCCATCGAGAATATACTCCTGATTTCTGAGCGATCCTACAAATGGAAACAGTACCGGTGCATGTCTGCCCCAGAATGCCGGATCCGCATTCCACAGATATTCCTTCCCATCCTTCTGAAGTGAGACAGCCTCGCCGCCATGAGTATCAGCTGTAAGCCTTATTCCATTCTTTTCTATTGAAGTCTGCATAGTTTCCTCCAGTCATCCACCGCTAAAGAAAACTATAACATACTTCCCGCACAAAAAAAAGATGAAAAAGGGGACAGTCCTCTTTTTCATCTGGTTCAATATATTTAATTATCAGAATGTTTTATTTACAGATTATTTGATTAGTTTCACCTATTGGTTTATAATAACAGGCGTTGGCATCGGAAGGCGCCGGCGCTATTTTTATAAAGAAACGAGGTTTAATAAATGGACGAAAGAATAAAGAAGTATGCCGAGGAGCATATAGACGAGCTGAAGAAGGATATCGCTGATCTGTGTGCTATCCCGTCAGTTCTTGCAGATGCGGATGGTGATGCGCCATTTGGGCAGGAGTGCAAGCGGGCGCTGCTCGCTGCCGGAGATCTGTGCGAGAAATACGGCTTCCCTACGACGAACTATGACAATTATGTGATCGCAGCCGACCTCGATCCGTCACTTCCGCGATACCTCGATATGCTGGGCCACACGGACGTGGTTCCTGCAGGCGAGGGATGGACTGTGACAGAGCCATTCAGGGTCATAGAGAAGGACGGCTCGCTCTGGGGCCGTGGAACCAGTGATGACAAGGGGCCGCTTCTGACTGCTCTCTATGCCATGCGTGCCATCAGGGAATGCGGCATCCCTCTGAAAAAGGGTGTGCGTCTCATCATGGGCTCTGACGAGGAGACCGGCTCTATCGATATCACGAAGTATTATGCTAAGGAAAAGGAGGCTGAATGCACCTTCTCTCCTGACGCTGAATTCCCACTCATCAATATAGAGAAGGGTCAGTTCCGTGGAAAATTCGAGGCTGATGCCCCTATAGATGGAAGCGGCGTGGAGCTCGTATCACTCGATGCCGGTGTGGCACTCAATGCTGTTCCTAACCGTGCAAGGATCGTATTCTCCCGCACTGACAAGGCTATGCTTACCGATGCCTGTGAGAAGCTTGTGAAAAGGATTCCGATCGACTACGAGATAAGCGATGATACCCATGTGCTGATCATAGGTGAGAGCGCTCATGCATCCACCCCTGAGACCGGCGTGAATGCAGGACTTGCTTCTCTCATGCTGCTTGATCACCTGCCGGTCGCTGATAATAAGAGAAACCGGCTTTTCAAAAAGGTGCTTGACTTCTTCCCATACGGTGTATATGACGGCTCAGGCCTCGGAATCGCAATGACTGATAAGGAAGGGCTGTCACTCTCTGCTACTCTCGACCTGTTCAATGTCGATGAAAAGCATATGTCATTCCAGTTCGATTCACGCTCACCACTCAATGCAGATGATGACAACTGCCTCGCCGTAGCGAAGAAGACTACAGAGGACGCAGGCTTCACCTTCTTAAGTCCTGGCATCGTACCTCCACACTATGTACCTGGTGATTCAGACTTCGTGAAGAAGCTGCTCGGCGCATACGAGGATGTGACCGGCCTCGAGGGCAAGGCCGTAGGTATCGGTGGCGGCACATACGTCCATGACCTGAAGAATGGCGTGGCCTTCGGAGCTGTGCTCCCTGGCATTGACACCAGAATGCATGGTGCAGATGAGTTCATGCCGATTGACAATCTGATCACAGCAGTCGAGGTATATGCAGAGGCAATCACAAGAATCTGCGGATGATAATCACAATCTGATAGAATTACGAAAGACTGCCGGAATCATAGATTTTGGCAGTCTTTTCTATTATCTCCCTCACATAAACTTAATACTCTCCAGGTACTCCCTGATCCTGTACACGGTCTCGTCGAGCACCGGGATGATCTCCTCCATGCTGGTCTTGCGTGTTTCCTCACGCTGCGTGGAGAAGGCGCGGCCGGCGAGCTCCATAGCGCCGATGTTCAGGGCCATGTAGGCGAGCGGGTGGCAGACATTGTAGATGTCGGCAGCTGGCTGGCCATAGAGACCCTTGAGCTCCTCCTCGAGATGCGGGGCATAGTCAAGGAAGATATTGAGTACAGTGCGGTAGTCAGCGATGCTGTTGCAGAAGTACGACAGCCCGGCCTTAGTATCGAGGAAGCTGCCACGCTTAATCGTGATCCTGCCACCGACCTTGAGCGGCAGCGTCACAATGAACTGACTGCCCTCGCCGTACCTGCTCTTCACCTCTATATTTCCATTCATCCTGTTCACAAGCGAGGAGACGATGGAGAGCCCCAGCCCCGTGCCCTGGATATGCTCATTCTTTTTCTTGTCGAAACGATGATATTTCTCGAAGAGATAAGGCATATCTTCCTTACGGATGCCGATACCAGTATCATAGACCGTCATCTGCAGGCTCATGTTGTCATCGACAGTCACGTAGAGGCTTACACCGCCCTCCTTCGTGTACTTGATGCCGTTGCCGATCAGATTGATGAGGATCTGCTTCAGCCTGTCATCATCGCCGACCCACACATCAGGAACGTCATTGGACGTGGTGACCTCGAAGAACAGCCCATTCTCCTCGGCCATAGTGGTCATCATATTCCTGATGTCATTCAGGAGCTCGGACAGGTGGAAGCGGCGCTCATTCAGCTGGAGATTGCGGCCATTGAGGCTTACCATATCGAAGATGTCGCGGATCAGGAATGACAGCATCTCCTCAGATGAGAGAATCTGTCTCGCATATTCCTTCGACTGCGACTTGCCGGATACCTGCTCGATATGCATCGCATCCACGCGGATCAGGTGCAGCGGCAGAGAAATCTTCTCAGACACATCGGAGAACAGCTTCTCCTTCTGATCGATCTCGTACCGGGCCTCCTGATTCTCCTTCTCGACGCGCTCCATCAGGATGCTTATCTGCCTGTAGTCCCTCGACTCCACTGCGAGGAAGCAGATATACAGGAAAAATGAGATGAAGCATACCACGAACTGCGCATTACTGAAGAACAGCTCACCCGTGATCACGACGGCGGCAAGAATCCCGACGACCACCATCACATTCGTATATTTATTCTTCTTATCCCTGCAATAGATGTAGATATATCGCAGCATCGCCACGACAGATACCTCGATCAGCGAAAATGACAGCCAGAAACCGAATCTCGCAGCAAGGTGCGGCACCACAGTGAGGGAAGCCAGGGCATGCAGCAGCACATCCGCAAATGAGGCAAACATCGTAGCGAAGAGCCAGTTCCTGAAGGCCCTGCTGTGCTTAGTCGTATTCCCGTACTGCAGATCAAGGAAGATCAGAAGCACGAGATCAAATACAGCAGCCGTCAGATTAAAATATATATTTACCGGTACATAAAACGGACTCATGACTTCTCCCCCCTTCCGATAAGTGAATTGATCACGGAGAACAGCTCCTCGCGCTTCACAGGCTTCTTCACATATCCATCGAAGCCCGCCTCACGGTACATTTTCCTGTACTCCTCTCCATCATTTCCTGTCACCATGATGACAGGAGTATCACCCTTCAGATCACTCTCCTGCATCCTCTTCATCGTAGCCATGCCGTCCATCCCTGGCATCTGGTGATCGATCACCACGAGGTCGAAGTGAGCCTTTTCCATCTCCTCAAGGCCCTCCTTACCGCTGCGCACGGAGGTGATACTCGCACCGGTCTGGCTCAGCAGCCCCTCGATGATCTTCAGATTGATAGGAGTGTCGTCAATGCTCAGGATATATTTGTCCGTAAGCTGCGGAATACCTGTTTCCGCATGCCGCTCCTCGTCCTCGGTCTTCGCCTGGTTCAGGATCTGGGTCACTACGGTCAGCACCGACTCGCCCTCACGCTTGATCTTCCTCGTGAGAACCTGCACGGTCGGGTCCTTGTCCTCTGCCTCGATCAGCTGGTTGATACCGAGCACGGCATTGAGCGGCGTCCTGATCTCGTGCGTCATTCCAGCGAAAAGATCCTCCCTCGCCCTCTGCGCTTCCTTTATCCTGTCCTGAGCTTCGCGGCTTTCCCGCAGAAGCCCGGCCATCCGCTTGTAGTCAGGTGATTCGAGAGAAAAGTATAGCACCACGACAGCTAGCACGCCCATCCCATGCGCCACGAGAACCCTCGCATCTGCAAGCATCTGTATCACGCACCCGACCACGCAGAGCAGATATCCTAAGAAGATCGTCCTCTTCTGCTTATTCGAAAATTCCTTATTATACAGCACGAGCAGCAGAATAGTCACAGTCACGAGCGACAGCGGCAGCCCATACCCTATGATATACGACATCGAAGTACGCACAAATTTCTGCGTGACGAAATCATAATCGATGATGAAGTGCCTCGGACAGATCACGCTGAGCCCCAGGAACATGATATATACAGCAAATATCATATCCACGGCATTCGTCATACTGTGCATCAGCCTCGTCGGACGCACATAGGCCTTCAGATATCTGAAAAGGGTATATGCAATGAACCCGAACCCAGAATAGTTCAATGTATTTAATAATACCACGAGGAAATGTGCAAAGAACAGGTTCTCATCAATGGTAAAGGTCACATAGGTCGCGATCAGATCCATGAAATCACTCGCCACTGCGGCAATAGCCAGGAGTCGGAAAGAGGCCAGATTATGCTTCCAGTCTATCATGATGAAAATAAGCAGAATGACTCCGAATACTCCTGCCACTTCCTCTATATTTACATTCACCTGCGAGGTGATATTCCTTATCAGTTCATCTCTCACACTCATACAGCCGCCTCCGTTGTTGCCAGGACACCCCTGATACGACGCTTCATGAAGCTTTCGTCGATCGGCCTCTCGATGATATCCGAGCCACCGCAGGAAATGCTCCTGATCTTCGCCTGCCTGTCTCTCTCATCAGTCAGGAAAATAAGCGGCACCGGAAGCTCTGCAAATTCATTCTCATGTCCCACGGTCATCTCCGAGTCAAAAATCGCAAGGCTCGGCTTTTCATTCTCAATCTGCGAAAATGCATATTCCCTGTCAGGAGCCTCTATTACATCGTAGTCCTTCCCAAGCAGATATGAGAGGATATTTCTCTCGAGATCGAAGCCCACAGCCAGGAGCACCCTCTCCTTGCCTTTCTTCTCCTCAGGCTGCGCGGCAGGCTCATCCACCTCCTTCGGGTGCAGGGCAGCGTCAAGCCTGGTGAGAAGCTCGCCGTACTCAGCCATCACCGCATCATGATTCTTCTCGATGAAATCATGATCACCGGACTTGCACGCATCCTCAAGACTCTTCGCACGCTCAGAAAGCTCATTCGCACCTATGGTCCTGCTGCTGCTCTTCAGCGAATGCACGCCGATCCTGTAATTGTCGAAATCCTTATCCGCAAACTGCTGCGAGAGCTCATCTCTCTTATCGCCGTTGATATAGTCGTTTATTATATCGAGATAAAAGTCCGGCATTCCGCCGCAGTACTGAAGCCCTGCCTTCGTATCGAGGAATTCTGAGAGAGCATCCATCGGATCCCTTTTCTCAGCAGAAGAAAGAGCCGGCGCTGCAACAGCGGGTGCTCTAGCAGTCTCCTCATGAACCACCTCATGTGTCTCGGAATCAGTGCCACAGAGCCTGTCGATCGTATCGAAAAGCGAATCCTGTGTCACCGGCTTCAGCATGTATGTGGCGAATCCGTGAGCCTTGTACTCTCTCTCCACATCAGTCACGGCATTCGCAGTAAGCGCCACGACAGGCGTATCAGGGCAGAGATTCTCGGCCCTGATCGCATCCATAGCCTCTACTCCGTCCATCACCGGCATCAGATGATCCATGAAAATGATATCGTAGGCCGTCTGTCTGGCCCTGATCCTCTCAATCGCCTCCTGGCCGTTCATAGCAGTCTCAACATGACAGCCGCCGGCAGAGAGCAGACGCACGGTAATGTCGATATTTATCTGATTGTCATCCACGACGAGCACATCGAGCTTCTTCGCAGTCTCACGCTTCGTCACGGTGAAGTCAGCAAGGCCCAGGGCCTTTTCCTCGCCGATGTGATCATCGCTCACATTCACCTGCTTCAGGGTAAACCAGAACCTCGAGCCTACATTATACGCACTCTCGTATTCCAGCTTCGAGCCCATGAGATCGAGCAGCTTCGTCGCAAAGGCGAGGCCGAGACCCAGACCCGATGACGTGCCGTTCCTGTCTCCCTTGAAGAAGCTTTCTGAAATCCTCTTCAGCTCCGCCGGCTTCATGCCTATGCCCGAATCCTCTACCGTGAAGGTGAGCGCACTTATATTTGCCTTCCACTCTATGGAAATATCGACCTCACCATGCTGGGTGTACTTGATGGCATTGGAATTGAGTGTATCCATCAGCTGCTTTATCCTGATCGCATCGCCATACAGAGTGCTCGGCAGATCAGGATCTACAAGGAGATGCAGGCGCAGATTCTTGTCAGCATTCAGGAATTCGACCTTGCGCTTCATGTCCTCGATCAGCTCGATAGTATCGTAATTCTCATTCTCGATGGAAACATTTTCATCCTCGATCTCGATGAAATTCTTGATACTGTCAGCAATCGACAGCAGATTGCGGCTCGCGGTACGGATCTTCTTCACATCTTCGGCAGCAGCCTTTTTCTTATGATCTCCGAGGATCAGCTCGGAATAGCCGATTATCGCATTGAGCGGGGTACGGAGCTCGTGCGAGAGATGCAGCAGGAAATCGGTCTTCGACTGGCTGCGCCTCTGCTCAAGATCTGCCTGCTCGCGCATCTGCTGCTGGGCATCGCGGAGCTTTTCCATGACGGCCATCATTCCCTGGTAGTCAGGCGTTTCCATGAGTATCATGAGGAAGGTGAGGCCTATTGCCACTGCAAAAATAGATATGAGCACCTTAGGGAATACGAACAGCTGGAGTGCCGCTGCGGCCACGCAGAATGCGAAATAGATCCACACGAGGATTCTTTTGCCACGACGCTTGAACTCGTCAGCGCTCATGATCACACGCGTGAACGCAAATGCCACCTCGAGATATGGGAAAAAGAAAAGAATGAAATACAGCGGTCCGTGGATATACTCCCCGTCCCTGAATGTCATGAGAATACCCGTCGGGACATTGATCACGAGAAGCGAAAGGTATATCGTCATAAGGATGATATGCACCTTCTTCAGTGGAAGAGAATGCTCCCCGCGATCATCGTACGATGCATCACCCGCTACTGCCTGCGAATACCTGAGAAAAATAAATCCAAGCATCGCAAGCACCATATAATACAGCTCGTTAACAATGATATTTACTATCACTGGCACTACATCTGCATTGCTGATCGTATAAGACGTGATGATGTCGAAAATATCCGCGATCAGGATAAATATTATAAGCCACAAAAAGCCGCGGTTCTTCCTCACCTTCAGATCATAGGAAAATATAACGAACAGAAGGAATATACTGAGGAAAATCGCCGCAGCTATAGAATAATCAATATTGTAATCAAGCTTCATACTCATTTACCGGAAAGAATTTCCTGGACTCTTGAAATCAGATTCTCAGGGATGAATGGTTTCACAATGTATCCGGACGCATTGAGCGTGGCTGCCTGGATCACGGAATCCTGAGATGTATCCCCTGTGAGGAAGGCCACCGGCAGATTCTTCGTCGGTGGATTGTTCCTGATATAGCGGAGCGTCTCGAAGCCATCCATCACAGGCATCTCGATATCAAGAAGCACGAGATCATAATACTCCTGTGAAAGCTTCGTCAGAGCTCTGTTCCCCGATTCCACAGCATCCACTTGATATCCTTCCTTCGTCAGGATATAGTCGGCTGTCTTTCTGGTGATAAGGTCATCATCTACTATAAGTATCCTTTTCATTATGAAACCTCTCCGTTTCATTCATTCTGCTTTGTCTAATATCTTGTCAATGCTTACGATTCTCACACAGATAGTGAAGATCTCTGCAGCCTCCTTCAGCTCGTCAAGAGGAGGATATGATGGAGCAATACGGATGTTCTTATCCTCCGGATCCCTGCCATACGGATAGGTAGCGCCTGCCGGTGTAAGTGTCACGCCACAGTCCCCACACATGGCGACAATCTTCTTCGCACAACCTGGAAGCGCATCAAATGATACGAAATATCCGCCATTAGGCTTCGTCCACTCACCGACTCCGAGTCCGCCAAGCTTCTTATCGAAAATCTCCCATACTGCCTCGAACTTCGGGCGGAGAATAGCTGCATGCTTTCTCATGTGCTGCTTCATATTAGTCAGGTTCCCGAAGAATCTCACATGACGCAGCTGGTTCAGCTTGTCGTGGCCGATGGTCTGGGCTGACATATACTTCCTTACATCGTCGAGATTTCTCTTCGATGCTGCCAAAGCTGCGAGTCCCGAGCCAGGGAAGGTCACCTTGGATGTGGATATGAACTTGTAAACCATATCAGGATGGCCGGCCTTGCGGCACTCATCGAGGATCTCAAGGATCACATCCTGCTTCTCAGGCTCATCATAGAGATGATGGATGGAATATGCATTGTCCCAGTATATCCTGAAGTCACAAGCTGCCGGTGTCAGATTCGCAAAGCGTCTCACAGTCTCATCTGAATAGCTGTAGCCCTGTGGGTTCGAATACTTCGGAACGCACCATATACCCTTGACAGCCGGGTCATTATTCACATAATCCTCAACCATATCCATGTCCGGTCCGTCCGGTGTCATAGGGATATTGATCATCTCTGCGCCGAAGAACTCTGTCACTCTGAAATGCCTGTCATACCCAGGCACCGGACACAGGAACTTCCATTTGTCCAGCTTGCACCACGGGGTGCTTCCACAGACGCCCTTCGCATAGCTTCTCGCTATCGAATCGAACATTATATTGAGCGATGAATTCCCGAAGATGATCATATCATCAGGACTCACCTCGCTCATCTCTCCCATGAGGGCCTTCGCCTCAGGGATTCCTTCGCCGACTCCGTAATTCCTGCAGTCGGTACCGGTCTGGTCATTGAAATAGCTGTTGGAATTCAGCACGTCCATAAGCTGATTGGACAGGTCAAGCTGCGCCTTCGACGGCTTGCCGCGTGCCATATTGAGTGAAAGATTCTTTCTCTTCCATGCATCGTACTCCTTCTGGAGAGACTGCCTCTCCTCGAGAAGCTCTTCTTTTGTCATTTCCTGATATGTCATCTTTTTCCTCCAACATATGCTAAACAGTTTGTTACTAGTCTATCACTTACAGCATGAATTCGCAAGATACCACAGATTACATTTTCATATTTCTTATGTAAAGCTCTTCGAAATCAGGTGCGTCCCCGAGCCGTATCTCGCGGCTTTTTTCTTTTATCTTATTCATCCGCTCCGCGGCAGCCTCTCTTTCAGATAAAAAAAGCTCCGCTCCCTTCAGTGATGTATTTCCCGCCGGTATGATGCTCACTCTACGAAGCGTCTCAGGTAAAAGTCCGATCTCCAGTGCATTCTCCACTGATAAGCCTTCCCCGAAGCCGCCTGCCAGATACACCACAGATGGCGCCTGCTGCACTGAGTCCAGAAGAATGGCCATGCCTGCTGCTATTGCGGCCTTTGCCATCAGAAGCTCACGGATGTCATCCTGAGTGAGCCTGATGTCCGGCTCGCTGCGACCCTTCCACAGCGGAAAGCCCTTTTCTATCCATTCATCCCTCGTATAGGTGCCGTTCTCATCAATGATCCCGGCTCTTCTCATGCCTGCTGCCGCACTCACAAGCCCGCTTCCGCAGAGTCCTGCAGGTCTCCTCGCCTTAAGCCGCATCTCTGCCTGCAGCTTCTCTCCGGGCGGAAGTCCCTTCGTATCCTCATCCCACGGTATCTGCGTCAGATGCGGCCTCTGCCCGGTAAAGGTCACCGCCGTTATGGCTCCCGGCACTCCTGCACATCCGCAACTGATATTCGCTGCCTCGAAGGCCGGTCCTGCAGCAGTAGAGGCTGCTATGAAGCCGTCCTGATTGCCGAAGGCCATCTCTCCATTAGTTCCGAGATCGATAAGAAGCGAGTATTCCAGACTCCTGTCCATCCCGAGATAATACATGCCTGAAAGTATATCTCCACCTACGAATGCCGTGATCCCCGGCATCAGATACGCCCTCGAAGCATCATCGAAGAAGACCTTCGAAATGTCCCGGAGGCCGATATCTCCTGCATCAAACGGCGCATGACCGAGCGAAGTCACATCATCTCCCGTCAGCAGATGTCCCATTGTCGTATTCCCGGCAACGGCCAGAGTCTGCGGTCTGCTCCTGAGTCCGTACCTCTGCGAGAGCTCAGCGAGCTCGCTCTGTATCGTGCTCTCGGCGAGCCGCTGCATATCGGAAGCCGCAATCTTTCCCGCGCTCGCTGCCTTGATACGTGAGAGCACATCAGCGCCATATGTACGCTGAGGATTCTGCCGTCTCACGGTTCCAAGCACCTCTCCATCAGGCGTGACAGCCGCTGTCTCGATAGTCGTAGAGCCCAGGTCTGTGGCGGCAGACCATTCATGATGTCGAAGACAAAGCGCATAGGCCGACCCTGGAGGGGCCGTAGTGACAGTGACCCCGGAATCCGGAATCTCTACCCGTATTACTCCTTCTCCCAACGACGCCGCCTTCGTCTGACAGGCAAGCACATCAAGGACCTGCCTCCCAGCATATACCCTCACCCTGCACTGCCCGCAGGTTCCATTGCCTCCGCATGGCAGAATAAGGCGGATTTCCTGCTCACGCAGGAAATCCGCCAGTGTCTCATCAGGACTATTCAGTTCAGAAATATCAAGCTCTGCAATCATCTGTGCATCTTTACCTTGCTGAGATCGTACTTCTCGAGATTGTCCACCACGCCACGGTTATCAGCTTCCTTGAACAGGGTCTCACGGTCACGGGCGAAGAGCTGCTTTTCTCTATATGCGGACGGGCCGCCGACACAGCCACCCTCGCAGGCCATGCCCTCGATGAAATCCCAGTCGGCTCTTCCGGCCTTCATCAGGAGCATCTGCTTCTTGCACTCTGCGGCTCCATTTGCCACGCAGACCTTTGCATCGAAGTCCTTGTCCTCTTCCTTCAGTACCTCGAGCACTGCATTCGCCACGCCGCCTGACTGGGAGAATCTCTTTCCAAATATGGAAGACTCCTGATACTCGTATCCCTCGTCCTCCTGAAGTGAGATGCCCTTCGCTCTCATCATGGCACGGATCTCAGAGAAGGTCATGGCATAGTCCGCATTACCGTCGATCCCCATCTCCATTGCCTCGCTCTTCTTCGCGATGCACGGCCCTATGAATACGCATACAGCCTCAGGGTCCTGTGACTTCACATATCTCGATACCGCGCACATTGGAGATACAGACGTGGAGATGAGCGCCTCAGCCTGATCAGGATACTGCTTCCTGATCATATTGACGAAGGCCGGGCAGCAGCTCGTCGACTTCTTCTCGCCGTTCTGGTATGCCTCATACCATTCCTCGGCCTCAGCCTTAGCGGTCAGATCACCACCGAGGCCTACCTCGATGAAGTCCCTGAAGCCAAGCTCCTTCATGGCCTTTTTCCATGAATTCATGGTGACCTTCGGCCCGAACTGACCCTCGGTAGCCGGAGCAGCCATTGCATATACAGGCTTTCCTGACTTTATAGCATTGATCACCGGCACTATGTACGTCTTCGAGGCGATCGCGCCGAACGGACATCTGTGGATGCACTGGCCACAGCGGATGCACTTGTCATTATTTATCCTGCATATTCCGTACTCATCATACTCGATGGCATCCACCGGGCAGGCGTACTTGCATGGGCGCTTCAGGGCCGCTATCGCATGATACGGGCAGGCCTGGGCGCATTTGCCGCACTCCTTGCACTTCTGCGGGTCAATATGGCTTCTGAGCTCTCCAGGATGGCATGCATCGAACTTACACGCCGATACACAGGCCTTCCCCAGACAGTTCTGGCAGTTGTCTGTGACGACATAGGATGAGATCGGACAGTCCTCGCACGCAGCGTGCAGCACCTGGATGATATTTCCATTGTCCTCGATATCCGGTGACTCGCCGCATGCCAGACGCACCCTTTCCCTGATGATCTCTCTTTCCTTATAGATGCAGCAGCGGAACTTCGCCTGTGGTCCCGGTATCAGCTTCTCCGGCAGATGATCCCTTTCCTGCTCGAGATTGCCCTCGAACGCCAGCTTAGCCACAGCAGTCAGTACGTCATGCTTGATCTTGATGACTCCCTCGTCAGCGTACATAGTTACCTCCTTTTTGTACTTTTACACATACCCATACTTTTCATTATCAATATGTGCTGTACCTGGTCTCCTTCTTCATTGCATACATTCTCTCGGTCGCCCTATGGTAGACTGCTTCAGGTGTGAGACCTTCCTTCTCATCTGACGAAGCCGCTCCATAGCTCAGCCTTATCTCATACTTTCTTCGAAACTCATACTGTGCCTCGAGCTTTTCCATTCTCGACAGGGACGTCTTCACATCCCTGTATCTCCCGTTTTCTATCACCACTATGAACTCATCCCCGCCCATGCGGATGGCATCGCCTATCCCCGCAAAGGCCCTGCTTATGATGGCTGCCGAATCCTTGATCAGCATATCTCCGGCCGCTCTTCCCAGCGTATCATTTACCTTTGTGACACCATTGATATCGAAGCTTACGATCTGGAAGGTCTCATCTGTGCTCCTTCCCTCAAGCCTCTCGAAAAGGTCATTGCAGTACGTCCTGTTGCGCAGACCCGTCACCACATCTGTAAACGCTATCTGGTCTGCGATCTCAAGCTCTGCCTCACGCAGATAATGATGACGCAGCCTCACGAGATATCCCACGATGATCATCATGATGAATACAGCCGACACCGCCGGAATGATGGATGTGAACAGTATCCGGCTCTCGATCCTTATCACGCTGCTCAGATAGTATCTTATCATATCTGCTATACATCCTGCAAATAGTATCGCCAGTGCGGCAAAATATATCTTCACTGAGCCGTCATCAGTCTGCCTGTGCGGAGTCGTCCCTGCAACCATTAGAACGATGGCTATGAGTGAGGCGATCTGAAGCGGAAGCAGGAAAGCTGCCGGATGCATGCGGCCTGCGAAATCCATGATAATGACTATCGCAAGCAGAGTACATATAGAAGCGTATGATGCCCCGACGAAGGCCTTCTGTCTCATGCCCTTCCCCGGCTTCCTGATGAAATACATTATGCTGAGCAAGGGAATGACGCTGACATAGAGCATCAGGCATCCGAGATGGGTATTGACCACATAGTTTCTCGAGAACATCTCTATCACATGGGTCGTACACATCGCCCATATACCGACTGTAAATGCCAGCGAGCCTACGGAGAATGCGAGCTCATATCTTCTGCCCATGATTCCCGACACGATGCATGCGATGATCATCATCATTCCCATTGTGAAAAGGAAAAATGCTATGACATTCGACATTATATGCAGATTCGTATAGCAGGCTGTCTCATTCTGCGCCGGGACCAGATGGAACATCGGAAGCGTCGTAAAGGCATAGTCTATTCCGGCCTCTATCGACACCTCGCAGGTCTTACCTGCTGCATCCGTCGGCAGCAGCACCACATGCGATGCATTTCCCGGAACCTTATCATTGCGGATCAGGTTATATCCGTAGCTGTATATATTCCTGCCATCCACCTTCACGGAAAAGGCTGACATCTGCCCGTCAAAGGTCAGGATCATCTCATCACCTATCGACAGCGGAATCCTTTTCCTCATGGTGATGATGTCACCCCTCCTGATCGGCGAGCTGAAGCGGTAGGTGTACAGATCTGCGTCCACTGTAACCTGCCCGTTGTAATTGACAGTCCATCCGTGTGAGAAATCCCTGACATTCCCGTCCACGAAATTGTCAAGCGACACGAAGAAAAATGCAAACGCTGCTGCCGTTATGGCTGATGCTATTATGATGCGGACTGCAAGCTGTATCCTCGACATCTTCTTTTTCATACGCCTGCCCTCCGGTTCTTCAGGTCCGTCTTCATCCGGAACATTCTCTTATTTGCCAGCTGGTATGCCTTCTTCACATCCCTGTCCACGGCCTCGGTGGACATGGCATATCCGAAGGATGCCTCGATCTTCACTGACAGCTCATCGGAAGCCTTCTTCTCCATTGCCTCGACCCGGTCAAATCTCCTTTCAAGCTCCTGGACTGACAGCACCTTTCTGTCATACGCCACCAGGAATTCATCTCCGCCCATCCTGCACAGCAGATCTGCATCAGGGAATACCTGCTTCAGTATATCTGCAAAGGTCCTGATGAAAAGGTCACCGGTCTGATTGCCCTTTTCTTCATTGACAGCGCCAAGCCCGTTCAGGTCGAAACTGATGAGCAGATAATCCCCTCCATCCAGCTGGAGCTTCCTCATCCCAGACTCTCCTATGATATTGTCCTTGAGGCCCGTAAGCGGGTCATTGCCCGAGGTAGCGAAAAGCCGCTCCCTCTGTGTCTGCTCGCCACTTCTCTCATACAGGTCTTCGACATATCCCACGAGGATGAGCATGGTCATCAGAAGGAAGGCCGCCGGCACCAGTGCGAGATCCAGGATTCCGGAATCCATATGAGCTCTCGAGCTCACATGATAAATGACCATATATGCGACACCTGAAATAGCTGCCGCGAATATTCCTGATTCGAAGAGCCTCTCCGAGAGATTCGAATTCTTCCAGTGCATCGCCGATATGAAAATGAGAAACAGTGCATCAATCGCCAGCAACACATGGAAATATGGCAAAACGTAATCTACATTCACCAGATGCAGGTTCTGAAGCACTATCGCTGCACACGTCAGCCCCACGGCCGCGCATATTGATGTGAAAAGCACCGTAGTCTGCCAGGCTGGTATATTGTGGAAGCAGGTCAGCACGAGGATCAGTATCGGTATGATCAGCAGATACAGAGATATATACTCTATCGTGCTATTGAGTCTGATATTCCTTGAAAAAATCTCCACTGCCTTCGATGAGCACATGCACCACAGTCCGCCCGTCACCGAGAAAAGTCCGAGAAATGTAAGTGTGAAGAATCTCCTGTCAAAAATGGATACAAAAAGCGACAGCAGGATGATCATCGCTCCAAGCAGGAACATGAATATAGTGACAAAGGCCGCAAACGCTCTGCTCTGCGCGAATGCCGGCATTGCTGCATTGAATGGGGTGACGACTACTTCCGGTATTCCCTGGAGTGCTCCGTCCTGCGAGCCCATCTCCATGATCTTCAGCGTCCTGCCGTAGCTGTCCTGTGGCAGTTCCACGAAATGATAGCCGCTTCCGAGGAAATCCCCTGTATTGATACCGCTCAGCTCCGAGTATCCGTAGAAATATACTTCCTTCTCATAGCCATTGCGGCCTACGACACTCACACGCAGTGATGAAAGCCGTGAGTATATGCGCACCGTGAGTCTGTCGGAGCCTGTAGCATCTATCCGCCTCTCCATCACGAGGACATCATTCTTCTTCGAGCTGATATTCTCTATCCTCGTATCATTCCGGGAAACATTGTCATAGTGCTTCCCGCAGTAGTCTACGCTCCAGCCATCTCTCATATCACTGACATCGTAGCTGCCGCGGTTTGCCGACAGATAGACCATCATCGCCACGATGCAGACCGCCGCCACGATGAATAGCACTGCCATCACTATTCGTTTTGTTATCTTATTCCCTTCTCTGTTCATTATTCTCTCTATCAAAAAAAGCCCTTTAGTATGGTAGTATTACTATTCTACCATACTAAAGGGCTTTTTTCAAAGAATTATCACTTATTCGTAAGGTCTGCGCCGAAATATTTCTCGGAGAGCTTCTTCAGGGTTCCGTCATCACGCATCTCCTGGATTGCTTTATTGATGGCCTGGCGGAGGCTTGTATTGTCAGCTCCCTTCTCCATCGGTATCGCGTAGCTTGTAGCCTCATCAGAGGTAGCAGCTACCTCGAGCGGATCCGACGGATTCGACTTCATATAATCACCGAATGAGGTAGACGCATTGATCGTCGCATCGACCTGTCCGTTCTTCACCATCTGTAGAGTCTCGACTAAGGTATCGACTCCCTTCACCGTGGCTCCGTACCTCTCGCCAAGCTCCTGATAGGTGGATCCGATCGAATTCGCTGTCGTCTTCCCCTTAAGGTCATCGAAGGTCCTGATATCCGTATTGCCCTTCTTCACGATGAGCACCGTGTGGTCATACGCATACGGATCTGAAAAATCATACTTCTTCTCACGCTCCGGCGTCACATCCACTCCGTTCACGACTATATCGTATCTGCCGGAATCCATTCCTGCGAAAAGTCCGTCCCACGGACCCTCGACTATATCTGCCTTTACTCCGAGCTGCTTCGCTATATTCTTCGATACCTCGACATCGTATCCTACCAGCCGCTCATCCTTATCATGATATGAAAACGGCTGCCAGTCTCCCTCGAGTCCTATAGTGATCTTCCCTGCATCCTTTATCCGCTGCAGATGATCCGCGCTGCTCTTCTCCTCTGCACTCCCCGATCCGCACGCAGTCATAAGCACAGCCGATGCAGCAAGAACAGCCGCCAGTATTTTCTTTTTCATCAAAAAATGCCTCCTGTAATCTTTTTCTACAAGAGGCATTATATATTAGATTGCATACAATGTAAAATTAAATCTTAATAAAGGAATAAGACCCCGGACTGATCCGGGGCCTTGATTGTGCACTTTGTATGAGATAACTCCGTCTCCCGGGAGGAGAAATGGGTTATTCCTGTGATTACTGAAGGAGAGAAAGCACTCCCTGATTACTCTGGTTAGCCTGAGCCAGCATTGACTGTCCTGCCTGAGCAAGGATGTTGTTCTTGCTGTAAGTAACCATTTCCTTAGCCATATCTGTATCACGGATACGTGACTCAGCAGCCTGAGTATTCTCAGATACGTTATCGAGGTTAGCGATGGTGTGCTCAAGACGGTTCTGGACAGCACCGAGCTGGGCACGCTGAGTAGAGACTTTGTCGATAGCTTTCTGGATACGATCCATGGCATCTCCGGCATTAGCGAAGGAGTCGACCTTTAAGGTGAGATCTCTGTCGCTGTCCTCAATCTTGTCGCCTTTGTTATGAGCTTTTGTCCCTTCGCCTATGGTGATTTCAGAGCCGTCAACTAAGGACTTCCCGGTTGGAATGTCGGTTGTATCTACGGTAAGTTCCGTGTTAGTTGCTTTCCCCGTCCACTTTTTAGTAGTCGAATCGTATACATATGTATCAGCTTTTGCATTATTAAGATCGCTCTCTGCAATCTTAAGGTCATTCAGATCAGCAGGTGTCGATGTAGTCTCCAAGTCCTTTTGAGTCGTTATATTTGCTGTCGTATCCGTACCTGATGTAAACTCTGCTCCGACTTTAGCATCATATCCACTCTTAAAGTTAAGAGTAATAGTGGTACCTGGTAAGCCGTCCTGATGCCAAGTGTTGTTACCATCATATATATACTTTGTGCTAGCTGTTACTTCCCCTGTACCCGTACCTACTTTATAGTTTGAAAAAATATCACCCGGTTTACTAGGTTGAGTACCAGGGACTGTAGGAGCTGCCTCTCCTGCCTTATATGAAACCTTTCCATGTGAAGCTGCAGTGGTGTCAGTATAGTACTGCGCCTCAGCTTTTCCTGCAAGTCCCAGTCCCTCGGCACTCATCTTTCCGATGTTTAACTCAATCTTCTGTCCTGAGAGTGAACCAACCTGAAGATTCTTGTTCTGGAAGGTCCCGTCAAGAAGGTTCTGGGTATTAAACTGGGTAGTGGATGATACTCTGTCGATCTCTGATGTAAGCTGATCTACCTCAAGCTGGATCTGGCTTCTATCTATAGTGGTGTTAGTATCATTCGCTGCCTGTGTTGCGAGCTCGTTCATTCTCTGAAGCATTGAGTGAACTTCGTTTAATGCACCCTCGGCTGTCTGTACTACAGAGATACCGTCCTGTGCGTTTGTTGAAGCTCTGTCAAGACCACGGATCTGTGATCTCATCTTCTCGGAAATAGCGAGTCCTGCTGCATCATCAGCTGCACGGTTGATCTTGTAACCGCTTGAAAGCTTCTCTGTGCTCTTGGCCTGAGCTCCTGTTGTGATGCCAAGCATCCTGTTGGCATTGGCTGCCTGCATGTTGTGCTGTACTACCATAATTATTACCTCCGTGTAATAAAAGTTGATTGATAGGTTTTGAGCTGCCTCTCAGCAGCTCCCCGGGAATTCCGTTCCCGTAGTTGCTTTTTTATAATAAACATCCGGCTCCCGGTCCCAGTGCACATAAGACCCTGAATCCTGATGCATTATTATCCTCATCACGCATCACTCTCGTGGTGATACGTATCCTTAATGCCCTGCCGCTCCCTGCTGCCACTATGTATGTGGCTTTCAGTTACCTGCGGCTTCCTTCCTCTTCTGGCTTCTCACGAGATTCCTCACATGCTCCTTCGAAAGTGATTCCTCTGCGTAATACGGAGCCCTGTCATCATTGTCGCTGTAGCTGCTCCTGAGAATCTTCTTCTCTCGCGGAGCCTCCACCAGGAGATGTATGTGTCTCCCTGTGCCACCTGAGAATACGATCTTCACATCGTCTCCGATCGTGATATACTCGCCAGGCCTCATCCCGACTTTAAGCATTCCTACCTCCTTGTAACCTGCGGCACCTCTGTGTGCCAGATGCAACAATCTGGTATGAAATGTTGCATGCTTAAAGGCCGCAAACGCCCTGCTGCAGCGGGATTGCACTGATTTGAATATTTTTTGAAAAAAAGTGAGAAAAAGGGGTTAAGCTTTGACAACCCCGACCGATATAGTAAGTGTAAGCAAGGAGAACGCAACAGATCATACCAGCTTGCTTTTTTATGGAATAAATACTTTTCCGACCTCAGCACATCAGAACAGCTTAGTGCTACCATCTCCCTTGTGCATATTTTCACAAAGGAGGTATTTTCATGAGCACAACAGAACCAATAAGAAACAGACACAAGCTTCAGAAATTCAGGAATTATTATAAGGATACTGAGCCGCACAGGCGCAACTATCTGCTGATCGTAACAGGGCTCAATACTGCTCTTCGTATAAGCGATATTCTCGCACTGAAGTGGGGCGATATTTACGATGTGAAAAGTAAGTCGGTCTGCAATCATATCCGCCTGTATGAGCACAAGACCGGCAAGGAGCAGGAAATCGCCATCAATAAGAGTCTTCGTGATGCATTGAGGTCTGTACTCAGAGGTGAACCCGCGCCTGACCCTGACGACTATATTTTCAAGGGCTACGGCAGCGGCCCGATGCACCGTTCCACCGCCTACCGCATAATAAAAAAGGCAGCTGACGCTGTCGGACTAACCGGCAATATCAGCTGTCATTCTCTTCGCAAGACCTTCGGCTACCATGCCTGGAAGCATGGAGCCCAGCCTGTGCTTCTTATGAACATCTACAATCACAGTTCCTTTCAGATCACAAAGCGCTACCTCGGCATCGACCAGGACGACAAGGACCGCGTCTTCCTGAAGAACAACCTGTAAAGATGAAAAAGGGACCTGTCCCCTTTTTCATCTCGTAGAAAAAGGAGCCGTCCACCTGTGTGTGAACGACTCCTTCTGTCATTGGTATTTTCGTCTTCAACTTCCCATATGTCCAACAGATCTGTTTATTCTATCAAATAAAACATATACAATTGGGTTTACAAGTCTGTGACTAATCCGTCTCTCCTGCGATACACCTCAGATCGTATCCTCATTTCCGATCTTCTCTCTGCTCGGATTCCTTCTCACTGTCTGTAGATCGTCTGGCCTGCATCTCTGGTGAGGGACGCCTTAGTATTTGTAATAAATATTCCTACAAGCTTCATGTCGGTAAAAGTTTCCTGCTCACCGCCTTTTCTTCATTGCTTGTCTCTATGGAAGCTTCCTTTGTTTCTCTATATCTGTATTCTAATTCTCTTCCATCATTATGTCAAGGAATTTTTCTGATTTTTATGATTTTTGTCACCTTGCACAATTATTGTCTGTTAATTTTGTATATTATTATCTGTTGACTTTCTAATAATAATGTGATTCACCTTTTATCTGGCTTCAGGCCGGCCTTATCAAGCAGTTCCTCATACAGTCTGTACCAGTGCTGGACAGTATTCTCCAGAAAAAAGTAGTGTGCCAGGTAGAATGCCAACAGTATCAGGAATCCGAGGAAGATCGGGCCTGAGGCTATGATGGTGTCCGGCAGGTACAGGACTACTCCTAATGCGAAGAGGGTGATGACTATCGTGAAGAATACGACAATCAGGTGGACGAGGCGCTCGTGCTGGAGGAAGCGTATTTTCTGCAGGTGATATTTCAGTTCCTGCTGAGTTTCCTCGGGAGTATGGTCTTCACTTATGAATTGTTCTACCTGAGTCTGATGTTGTCTGCACCATTTTTTGATATTAATACCATATCTATCTTGTGTCATAAAAATTACGCTCCCAATTCGCCTTCACATCACATTTTATAATAATATTAATAATCAATATGTAGCAATACCAGCCCCTCTGGCGGTGCGGTCGGGCCGGCGGTCTCGCGGTCTTTAGCTTCCAGTGCCTGCCTGATGAAGCCTGGTTGGCGCTGGCCGCTTCCGACCAGAATCAGACTCCCGGCTATGATCCGTACCATATTATAGAGAAATCCGTTTCCCTCAATATGGATCGTGATCACATCCTCTTCATCCCTGCTGACACTGATGCCATATATCGTCCTTACAAACGTATTCGTCTGCGACCTGACCGAGGCGAAGCTTGTGAAATCATGCTCTCCGACCAGCGTCTGTGCCTCTTTATTCATCAGGCATGCATCCAGATCTCTATGAAAGAAATACGTATACCTGGACAGTAATGGATTCGGAAAGGTGCGGTTCAGAATCCTGTACTCATATACCTTCCTTGTCTTCGCAAAGCGTGGATGAAAGTCAGTTGAAACTTCTTCTGACTTCTGGATCACGATATCATGCGGCAGCCGTTCGTTCAGTGCGTATGCTATCTTTTCTGCTGGCATTCGCGAATCCACATCGAATACCGCAACATTTCCGAGCGCATGAACGCCGGAGTCTGTGCGACTCGCGCCGATCGTTGATATATCCGTGTGAAACAGATCCGACAGGGCTTCGTTTAATTTTTCCTGAATCGTGACTCCATTCGGCTGGACCTGCCATCCGCAGTAGTCGGTGCCATCGTAGGCGACCGTCAGCTTCACCCTCATATTCCGAGCTCCTGCATGACGCCCTTCATGCCCTGCTCCTTATAGATATATATTTTTCTTTCTTTCATAATTTATATTTTCTCTTTTTAGCTCTCCCCGGTCTTTCAGACCTCTTGCGTCGCCATTTTCTTAAGAAATACCTGCCTGTAAAATAGCATATCGCTGCGACCGATATGAAAAATCCTATGAATCCCAGGAACGGAATTCCCAGTATCCGCGGTCTCAGATTCGTGGTGCAGATGATGCTCGATCCTACGAGCAATCCTGTGATGCAGAGGCCTATGACCAGATTCCTCACAGCCCTGTCTATGACTGCCGTAAGCTCTGACGTAGGCTCGAGATCAAGAGTCATCCTGCCTTTTCCACGGAGATGCTCTTTCATGATCTCGGAAGTGAGTGACGGGATTTCAGAACCGTTCGACACCATGCGCAGGAACTTGCGCCCGGCATGGCCGATCTCCTGTCTGATATCTATATTGTGAATGGATTCCTCCAGAAGCCGCTCATAGGCTATCTCCATCATACTGATATCGGGGCTGATCTCTGCAAGCACTCCCTCCACCTGAGTGAGTCCGCGCGCCAGCATCGTCATACCGTGAGGCATGCTCATGTGATTATTCTTCATGATATCCATGAGATCACTCATTGCCTCTGCCAGATCCACATCGCCCATAGCCTTCGACTGGTACTGCTGGAGAAAATCCCTCAGATCATTGTAGAGCGCATCCCTGTCAGGCTTCGCCCAGAAATCACCCAGATCAAGAACAGCATCTGTGACCTTTGAAATATCATGCATGGCAATGGCTTCGACTCCGCGGACCATTATCCTGCGGTCACGGTCGGTGAGACGACCCATCATGCCCATGTCGAGCCAGACTATTTTTCCATAACGGATCTTCACATTGCCCGGATGCGGGTCTGCGTGGAAGAAGCCGTCATCCATTACCTGCTTGATGAAATTATTCGCGAACTTCTGGCCGATTTCCTTCAGATCATAGCCATTTCCCTTAAGAGCCCTTGCGTCGTTTATCGCGAAGCCGCCTATATACTCCATCACGAGCACATGGTGTGTGGTATAGTCCGAATACAGCTCAGGAGTCGTCGTATATATGATGGAACGGTTATTATCCGCGAACTCCCTCATATTCGCAGCCTCACGGGTGAAATCCATCTCCTCCTGCGCGACCTCCCAGAGCTCATCGAGAACCATATCAAGATCGACTATATTCTTCAGCTTCGGAACTGCTGCCGGGAGTACGCGCACTGCCTTATGCAGCAGATCTATATCCCGCTTCATCATCGTATAGATCCCACGGCGGCGGACCTTGATGATGACATCGCTTCCGTCCTGAAGCATGGCCCTGTGCACCTGTGCGATAGAAGCCGAGCCTATAGGCTCCTTCTCTATCGAAGAAAAAATCTGATGCCAGTCCTTCCCATACGACTCATTAAGGACAGACTCGACCTCATCAAAGGGCATCGGCTTCACATCTGACGTCAGCTTCATCAGTTCCTCACAGTATGCCTTCGGAAGTATATCCGAATGAAGCGACATGATCTGTCCGAGCTTCACATAGGTCGGTCCTAAATCTTCTAAAATAAGGCGCAACTTTTCTGGAGTTACGCCTCTTGTAATATGGTACCTGTGAAGTACCGATGTGATCTCACGAAGTCTCGATGTATCGCCACTCATGAATCTTTCTTTTCTTCAAACAGGCTGTCATCTGTAGCCGCATCATTGGCTGTTTTCTTCACCTTTGCCTCGGCTTCGTCAATCCTGCCCTTTAATGCATCGAGCTGCTCAGCTGTCATGCCTGCAAGAATGGCATTCAGATCGCGGATCGGGTTGTCAGAAGTACCAGCTTCCCTGGCCCTGGCTTTTCTCTCCTCTGCACGTTCCTTTGCATTATGCCTCAACTCCTCATTCATGGACTTGCCATGCTCAACGGTGCTCGCACCTTTCTCCACCAGATCATTGAAGATCTCCTCGCTCTTGTCGGCCGTCACTGCGACTGCTCCGACTCCGGCCAGGAATACCTTCTTCATAGCTCCTGCGATGATTCCTTCTTCTGCCATATTCATGCCTCCTGTCTGTTCAGAAGATGACATTTGTCATCCTTCATAAATCTCTCAATAATTTCTGAATCCATTTTATCATAGTGTCGGTCTTTTTTCATCTGAAAAA
The DNA here is from genome assembly GCA_900315505.1 of uncultured Lachnospiraceae bacterium. Taxonomy (GTDB): domain Bacteria; phylum Bacillota; class Clostridia; order Lachnospirales; family Lachnospiraceae; genus Weimeria. Next base: position 915 of record OMZG01000001.1, on the reverse strand, counting down.
ATCGATGAGCTTCGGTACGAAGATAATGAGTCCGATGATTGCCGCAAATATCGCCGCTACAAGCACTGCGCCTGCTGCTGTATCCTTTGCCTTCTTTGCAAGAGGCCGCTTCTCTTCCGTGACCAGATCGACTGTGCTCTCGACCGCAGTATTTACAAGCTCGAGACTGATCACAAGTCCGAACAGGATCAGGCAGATGATCCACTCATTCAGAGAAATGCGCAGAATGATCCCGCCAATTATTACGAGAGCCGTCATTGTGAGGTGGATCCGTATATTTCTCTCATCCCTCACGCATTCCCAGATGCCCTGAAAAGCATAGCCGAAACTCCTGTATATAGGCTGGTGCCTGCGCGGTCCGGGCTGCCTCTCCCTATTTTCATAATGACTGCGGCTACTCACCGATTCTGATTCTCTATTGCTGATCATTGATTCAGTATCATGGCAGCATCGTGACCTGTCATGCCATCAGTGATACCAAGCTTTCTCGCAGCCGTTGTCATGCCCTTGATCGGGTTTGCGAGCACTTCGTTGAAATCAGCTCCGCCCACAAGTACAGCTGCATCGCCGAACTTCTCGGCTGCCTCGAGATTCAGATATCCGCACATCAGGTATCCCTTGCTGCATTCAATCAGGATCATATTCGGGTGACCCTCTCCACCAGGGCTCTTAACCATCACCGCACCAGCTGCCGTACTTCCAATTGCTATTCTGTCTGTTATGACCATATCTTTCTCCTTATAAAAAACTGGTAGAATAATCATTCCGTTTAATGAGTCTATTCTACCATATTCTGAAGAGGTTGTATATTTATATACTGAAACTTCCCACATGAGGAAGGTCAGTTGAACCTTGAAAACTCAATAATTTAGCCGATAAAAAAGGCATAAGCCCTTTGTCTTTGGTATAATAGAG
>OMZG01000011.1 GCA_900315505.1 uncultured Lachnospiraceae bacterium | reverse complement strand
AAAAACTTGACAGATTTTGGGCATGAAAAAAGCCGCATTTCTGCGGCTTGTAAGTGTTTTTATTTAATTCTTATGCTATAGTAAGTGTTAAAGATCCGGCCTATTCAGGAAAATAAAATATAGTAAAAGAGTTTTTAATAAAGGTTTAATGGCAATTACAGACATTTAGTATTATATTAATAGAAGTGATAACTACGTTTCTGGCTTGTTTCACTTCGAGGATATAGTACGATGTTTGGCTATGTTATTGCAGACAGACAGCAGTTGTCTGATGAGGAAAAGGAAGAATATAGATCATATTACTGTGGCTTGTGCAGGCAGCTGCAGAGGATGGCAGGACTGAAGGGAAGTATGGTGCTCAGCTATGATGTCAACTTCCTGTATGTCCTGCTTTCTGGACTGTATGAGCCGAAGAATACCATTATTATGGACAAGTGCAGCGTGCATCCGTTCAGGAAGCACAGGATAGTGACGAATGAGTTCACGGATTATGTGGCTTCGATGAATATTCTTCTCGGATATTACAGTCTGCTCTATGACTACAGGGATGAGCACGATCACAAGAAGAAGTCGCTTGCCGCATATCTGCAGAGGTATGTGGATGAGATTGCACAGAAGTATCCTAAGCAGTATGATGCCTGCGCACGCAATATCGAGTGCATCACGAAGGCAGAGCAGAGACATGAGGAGAATATAGACATACCCGCAGGGAAGACCGGACAGATGCTTGCGGATATTTTTGCCGTGAGAGAGGACAGCTGGCAGAAGGATCTGGAGAATATGGGCTACTACATCGGCAAGTTTGTCTATGTGCTTGATGCCTATCTGAACATCGGGAAGGACAGGAAGAGCGGCAATTACAATCCATTGATCGCGAAGCAGGATTCAGATCCGAAGGGCTTCGAGGATTATATACAGATGTCGCTTACGTCGATGATGTCCGAGACGACCAGATCATTCGAGATGCTACCGATCGAGAAGGATGATTCGATCCTTCGGAATGTGATCTATGATGGTATATGGAGCTCGTTCAGGAATGACGGCGTCACGAGGGAGGGACTGAAGCTTTATGAACACGCAGGACTTAAGCGAGCTTGAGCAGGCCCGCATATTTACAGGCATCAGTGGTGAGCAGATCGAGTTACTGATGGACTGCGTACATGGAGAGATACGGACATACGACAAGGACAGCTATATTTTCTCTGCAGGAGATCAGATCTCACAGATCGGTGTAGTGATGGAGGGTCAGCTGCAGGTAGAGAATATAGATTACTGGGGCAATGCCGCGATTATTAATCTCATAGGCCCGGGAGAGATATTCGGAGAGGCATATTCATCACCTGATTCAGAGCCGCTTCCGAATGATATACGGGCACTCACGAGGTGCAGGGTGCTTTTCATGGATATGCATGGTATCCTTACTACGTGTCAGAGGGCATGCTCCTTTCATAATCTGCTCATACAGAATCTCTACATGATATCCACCAGGCGGAATCGGTATATGAACCGGAAGATCAGCCACATGAGCAAGCGCACGACCCGCGAGAAGCTCCTGGCATATCTGTCTGATGAGGCACAGCGTCATGATTCGAAGCATTTCACGATTCCCTTTGACAGGCAGCAGCTGGCTGATTATCTGTCGGTTGAGAGGAGTGCGATGAGTGCGGAGCTGTCGCGGATGCAGAGGGATGGCCTGATCTCATATCACAAGAATGAATTTACACTGAGGTGACGTCACTGTCACCTTTTTTTATATCAGGAAATAGAGTATAATTGACGGGACTGGAGGATATTTTTTTATGAAAAAAATAAGCGAACTTTTAAAAGATACACAGTATACAGTCACGAGCGGACCGGCTGATGCAGAGATCGAGAGCCTAGTGTATGATTCGAGAAAGGCAGGCAAGGGAAGCCTGTTCGTGGCAATGCCCGGGGCAAAGGTCGACGGCACCAGCTTCGTGCCTCAGGTGATAGAAGCAGGGGCTGTGGCAGTAGTCGCAGAGAAGGACGTGGAGGTCCCGGAGAATGTCACTTTTATAAAAGTTGATGATGCAAGAGAGGCACTCGCATATTTATCTGCTGCCTGGTTTGATCATCCTGCGGATAAGATCAAGGTAATTGGGATCACAGGTACCAAGGGCAAGACCACGACTACATATATGATCAGGTCCATTCTTGAAAATGCCGGTAAGAATGTCGGCCTTATCGGGACTATTGAGGCAATAATAGGAGATAAGCATATACCGTCTCTTAATACTACTCCTGAGAGCTACGTGGTTCAGGACTATCTGTCACAGATGGCAGATCAGGGAATTGAGATAGCAGTCATGGAAGTAAGCTCGCAGGCTCTGAAGCTTCACCGTGTGAGCGGTATGACATTTGAGATCGGCATCTTTACAAATATTTCCCCGGACCATATCGGACCGGCCGAGCACAAGGATTTCGCGGAATATCTGTACTGCAAGAGTCTTCTTTTCAGACAGTGCAGACACGGAATCTTCAATGCAGACGACGAGCATTTCGAGGATATTCTCAAGGGTCACACCTGCACGGTGAATACCTACGCCATAGATCATGATGCTGATTTCGTGGCGAAGGATATAGAACTCGTGCACAAGCCGGGATATCTCGGCGTGAATTACGAGGTCACAGGAAAGGAAAATTTCCCGGTGACTATTGATGTGCCGGGCAGATTTTCCGTATACAATTCGCTGTGTGCGATCGCTGTATGCCATTTCTTCAATGTGAGCGTGGAGGCAATGCAGAAGGCTCTCAAGGCCGCCAAGGTAAAGGGCCGTATCGAGATGATCCATGTGTCGGATGACTTTGCTCTGATGATAGACTATGCGCATAATGCAATGGCCCTGGAGAGTCTTCTGACTTCCATCAAGGAGTACCATCCTGGCAGGATCGTCACCGTATTCGGATGTGGCGGCAACCGTTCGAAGCTTCGCAGATATGAGATGGGCGAGGTGTCAGGAAGACTGTCTGACTTCACCATTATCACATCTGACAATCCGCGATTCGAGGAGCCGCTTGATATCATAAATGATATCGAGACCGGCATCAGGAAGACCGATGGTAAGTACGTGAAGATCCCTGACAGGAAAGAGGCAATAAGGTATGCCATCGAGCATGGCCAGAAGGGTGATGTCATAATCCTTGCAGGTAAGGGTCATGAGGACTATCAGGAGATCAAGGGCGTCAAGTATCCGATGGACGAGAGAGTACTGATCAAAGAGGTGCTCGAGGAACTGAAGGGTTAATGTACGCACACGTATATATAAAGATAGGTGTCACAAAGCTTGACCGTCCGTTTACATATTCGATTCCTGCAGAGCTTGAAGGGAAAGTAGTTCCCGGCTGTGAGGTCAGGGTGCCGTTCGGAGCGAGGAAGCTCAGAGGATTTGTGGTCTCTGTTGACGATCAGTCGGATATAGATGATTCACAGACAAAGGATATCATTTCCGCGAAGCCGTTCGATGCGAAGTCTGACGGAGCACTTTTTGCACTGGCGGGCTTCGTGCATGAGAGGTACGGAGGCACCTTCGGACAGGCACTCTCTACGGTATTTCCGTCGATGGCAGGTGAGACGAAGAACAAGGACAGGAAGCTGAAGAATCCCTTTGAAAAGCTATCACTTCCCACTGAGAGACCTGAGATAGAGCTGAATGAGGAGCAGCAGAGGGTGGTAGATACCTTCTTCGCGGACTATGATGCCGGCGAGCGGAGGGTCTATATGCTCAAGGGTGTGACCGGAAGCGGCAAGACACTCTGCTATATCAGGATGATCGAGAAGGTCATAGAGCAGGGGCAGCAGGCGATAGTTCTGATACCTGAGATCGCCCTGACGCTACAGAATATCATGAGGTTCTACAGATTCTTCGGAGAGCGGGTTTCTGCCATCAATTCGAGGATGACACCTGCCATGCGGCGTGACCAGTTCGAGAGAGCGAGACGAGGCGACATATCTGTGATGATAGGGCCGAGGAGCGCTCTTTTTACACCGTTTAAGAATCTGGGACTCATCATAGTGGATGAGGAGCATGAGACGAGCTACAACAGCGAGCATCCGCCGAAGTATCATGCGGTTGATGTGGCAGTAGAGCGTGGGAAAATAAACGGCGCTTCAGTCGTGCTGGGCTCTGCAACTCCTTCCGTGAATTCATATTATCATGCCATGAATGGTGACTACACTCTTCTCACTCTCGACAAGAGAGCAAAGGATGCAGCGCTTCCGAAGGTGACTGTCGTCGATATGAGAGAAGAGCTCCGGAATGGCAACCGTTCAATGCTTAGCGATACTCTTTTTCATGCGATAAAAGACAGGCTCTCAAGACATGAGCAGGTCATGCTTTTTATCAACAGGAGAGGTGTCGCGGGGACAGTATCTTGCAGAGAGTGCGGTCAAGTGATAAAATGCTCTCATTGCGATGTGCCGATGTCACTGCACAGGGACGGCTTTCTGTACTGCCATTACTGTGGCGAGCGGATTGTGTTCAGGAGAGAATGTCCGTCATGTCATTCGAAGCTCATAGGTACGATGCGTGCCGGCACTGAAAAGATTGAGAATGAGATAATCCGCAATTTCCCGGGAGTCAGGGTACTTCGCATGGATGCCGATACTACAAAGGGGCCGGACGGATTCCGTCCGATACTTTTGGCATTCAATGCGCATGAGGCTGATGTCCTGATCGGGACACAGATGATAGTCAAGGGACACGATTTCCCGGGGGTTACACTGATGGGAGTTCTGGCAGCAGATCTGTCACTCAATGTTCCAGACTATACAGCGGCTGAGAGGACATATGATCTGCTGCTTCAGGCATGCGGCAGAAGCGGCCGTGGCGAGAATGCCGGTGAGGCGATCATCCAGACATACCAGCCTGAGAACTATGCGATACGGGCGGCTGCGGCAGGCGATTACAAAGCGTTTTATGATGAAGAGACATCATTCCGGTCACTCATGGATTATCCGCCATTCGGACATATGCTCTCAGTTCTTATCACTTCAAGAGAAGAGGATAAGTGCATTGAAATGGGGAAGTATGTCAAGGCTGTCATGAAGCAGGCCGATGACAAGCTGTTCGTAGCCGGTCCTACAGTCAGCGCAATCTCAAAGATAAAGGACGAATACCGCTATGAGCTGCTCGTCAAGGATTCTACAATCGAGAGACTGGTTAAGGCAAGAAAGGCAGCTGACAGGGCAGTCCTTGACAGCAATGCACCAAAGGGTGCAGATATATGGTATGATTTTACCTGACTGAGGTCAGATGATATACAGAAAGGAAGAAGCAAATGGCACTTAGAGAAATAAGGATTCAGGGTGATCCTGTACTGGAAAAGGTCTGCAAGCCTGTGAAGGAGATGACTCCGAGACTGAAGGAGCTTGTGGATGATATGCTCGAGACCATGTACAATGCCAATGGCGTGGGTCTTGCAGCTCCACAGGTAGGAGTGCTCCGCCGTATAGTAGTAATAGACGTAGGCGAAGGTCCATATGTGCTTGTGAATCCTGAAATCGTTGAGAGCGATGGGGAACAGACAGGACAGGAAGGCTGTCTGTCAGTACCTGATATGTACGGCATAGTGACGCGTCCTATGCATGTGAAGGCAAAGGCTCTTGACAAGGACATGAAGCCATATGAGATAGAGGCAGAAGGCCTCTTTGCAAGAGCCATCTGTCATGAGCTCGATCATCTCGATGGCAGGATGTATACTGAGCTGGTCGAAGGCAGACTTCACAGCTATGATGAGCCAGAAGACTCTGAAGAGGAAGATAACGAATGAACGTGATTTTCATGGGAACTCCGGACTTCGCAGTTCCTGTACTTGATGCGATAAAAAATGCCGGTCACACTGTAAAACTCGTTGTGACCCAGCCTGACAAGCCCCGTGGAAGAGGTAAAAAAGTCACCTATTCCCCTGTCAAGGAATGGGCAGTCGAGCAGAATATACCGGTATATCAGCCGGAGAGGATCAGGAATCCTGAGTCTGTAGAAATGGTCAATACCATACCAGCCGATGTATGCGTGGTAGCTGCATTTGGACAGATCCTGCCGAAGGAGATTCTTGATCATCCGAAGTACGGATGCGTCAATGTACATGCATCACTTCTTCCGAAGTACAGAGGTGCAGCACCTATACAGTGGTCCATCCTGAATGGTGATGAGTATACCGGAGTCACGACCATGCAGATGGGACCGGGACTTGATGACGGTGACATACTCCTACAGGAGAAGGTAAAGATAGCTGACGATGAGACGGGCGGAAGCCTTTTTGACAAGCTCGCAGATGTCGGAGCTTCACTTCTCGTGGAGACTCTCGATGGAATTGAAAAGGGAACGATCACTCCGCTTCCTCAGGATGAATCGCAGGCAACTCATGTCGGAATGATAAGAAAAGATATGGGCAAGCTCGACTTTACAGTATCGGCTGAGATACTTGAGAGAAGGGTAAGAGGACTTTATCCATGGCCTGGTTCGTATACTTTTCTTGATGGCAAGAGCCTAAAGGTGTACAAGTCTTCATATATCGCGGAATCTGAGCTGGATGATTCCCAGAACAGGGCTCATGTTGGAACCATCGTAATTGTAAATGCAGATGGAGACGGAACTATAGCTGTCCGCTGTGCCGACGGAGCACTGGCTCTTCATGAAGTGCAGCTCGAAGGCAAAAAAAGAATGACCGTTTCAGCTTTTCTGAACGGCCATCCTCTCGTAGTCGGAACTACACTCGGCTGATTACATACACCACTTCTATACTTAATACTTAGATAATAGACATATCAGCGGTGAGTTCCAGTAGATCGTTACCTCGTTGAGTGAGTATGCCTGGTTATTGTCCTTGTAGCACTTTGCAGGTGCGACATCCTTAAGCGTCGCCTGTGCGTATGGATCCTCGAGATTCGAGTCAGGGCCGCCAGCGAGCATTCCAGGTATCTCCTTGCCGAGAGCGATTGACGGACGGTGGTGAGTGTCCACAGGGGAGAGCCTGCCATAGCCTGTCACGAAGCAGTAGCCATTGGCATTCTGTCCGAGCATATAGTGGAGCTGATCATCTGCAAGCTCATCGTATCCCCTAGCTTTTCTGATCCATGAATCAGGCAGGCTGTCAGCAAGGATGAAGAGCATTCCGTTATTTGCCATTGTGAGGTTCGAGCCCCACGGATAGGTGTCACCACAGGTGGCACCATAGTTATCCTCTGCATTGTTCACCCGGTCAATCTCATCATTCAGCTTGTCGAGCAGGGCTTTTCCATAGCTGTCCTCTGCAGCATCTGATTTCAGATATGCATAGATTCCGTAGGTGCCCACATCAGTCCAGCCCAGGCCGAGGCGCACATCCTTCGCATTAGTCTTTTTTATTTCTTTCAGATAAGTCTTGTCGCCGGTTGCACGGTAGAGCTCGGACAGTCCCCAGAATACCTCATCAGAAGAGAAGTTGTCCGGATACTCTCCGGTCGAGATATCGGACGGGTTTGTAAACATAGTCGCTGTATCACCCTTTTCCAGACAGAATTTCATAGCCTTCTTCGAAGCAGCAAGGGCTTTCTTTGAAAAGTCAGGATCTATCTTACTGTAAACGGTAGAAGCCTTTGCCATGACGGCTGCGAAGTCGCCGGTAGCCGTTGTTGATATAGGGGACAGATACAACTGGTCTGTCTCATCCTGAGGCATCACGAATCCAGGGAAGTTCTTGCAGGTCACCTTGTGATATACGCCGCCGGACTTGTCATCCTGCATCTTCAGGAGCCAGTCAAGCTCGTACCTGGCTTCATCGAGAATATCAGGAGTGCCATTTCCGCTTTCAGGGATTCCTGTATCATCACCGTAGGTATCAGGATTCACCTCGTATGTGAGAAGCAGGTCCTCGACTGCCTTCGCACCCGATACCACATAGCGTCCATAGTCGCCGGCATCATGCCATCCGCCGGACACATCCTTTGTCTTTTTCGTACCGTAGATGATGGCCTTTCCTGTATGGCAGGCAGGATGAGCGAAGTCTCCTGCATAGTCAGAGTTCAGCTCCTCGCCGCATCTCTGCATATAGAGCATCCTGAAGACATCCTTTTTCAGATCATCATATACATCTGAGCTGATTCTGAATTCATCGGATTCCCCGATGCCATCAATTTTTATCTTATAAGTGCCACAAGCCTTCAGGGGAGTGAAGCTTGCAATGGCAACTGTCTCATCTGAAGCGCTGTTCTTCGTTGCATCAGAGGTCACATCGCTGTAAACCTCCTTGCCGGAAGAAGCATCAACCACTGAGAATTTGGCACCGCCGCAGCTCTTGCCACGGACTGTAGCGGACTTCTTCATGTCAGGAGTGAAGCCGACCTGATCGAGATTGATATCGGGAACGTCGACATCGGCAGTTTCCTTTGCCTCGTTTGAATCGTCTACAAGTGTCAGGGAAAAATTATCGCAGGTGATCGTGTGTGAATCGAGTTCTCCGTCTCCTTCGAATTTCCCGACGTTCAGACAGAGACGGGCTGCTGGATCTGAGGTCTCGGTCATATCAAAGGTCTTCTCCACATGCTTAGTATTCTTATCGATCTTTACATTCTCATTGGCGTATGCGTGATAGTCGCCTCCGTTGATCTGGAATCTCCACTGGATCGTGCGCGGCACTTCACTGCTCACGTCGAAGGCAAACCTATACTTACAGCCCTGCTTCAGCTCGAAGCTGTCGAGATAAGCCTGGGCGCTGTAGTCCAGGCTTCCTGTAGCGATGACAGAGATAGCAAGAGCATCCTTTATATTCTTCAGGCTCATAGCACCGCCATTGGTATAGGTGGTCCACTTGCCGGTAGTGCCGCCGGTGAAGGTGGCACTTGCGTCATCGATCATATTGGCGTTTTTGGAAACAGTTTCCGATCTGGTGGCCTCGGCCTTTTTCTTCGTGTCATTTCCGCACGCCCCTAGGGAAATGACCATGCTGACCGCAAGGATCAGCGTCAGTAGTTTCTTCTTCAATATTATAACCTCCGTTAATAAAAAGTTTACTATTCAATGATACCATCATTATGAAAAGGCTTCAATCAGATTTATGACTTTTTTACCCTATTTATGATATTTTGTTTATTCTGTTAATTGAATGTGAAGGAATTATGTGCTATAATCGCTGCGCCTTTAGTAGTAGGTGTCGGATATTGTGTGTGTGAATCCCATGCCATGCATGCGATGATCCGGTGAAAAGGGAAGTCCGGTGTGAGTCCGGCGCGATCCCGTCACTGTGATAAGAGAAGACGGCCTGTATGCCACTGGAGTATTCTCCGGGAAGGCGGCTGTTATGTTGTTATCTTTAAGCCAGGAGACCTGCCTGCTACGGAAGCAAAACTATAACACGATGTATGTTTATTTGCGAAAGGAGAACACATCACAATGAGAAAGAGACTTCTCACAATGCTGCTTGCACTCTCAATGGTAGCAACGACAGCAGTAGTGCCGGTATCTGAGCCGGTCAGCGCAGTAGCTGCAACGAAGAAAGCAGCTAAGAAAACCACAAAGAAGACTTCAAAGAAAAAGAAGCTGACAGCAAAGCAGAAGAAGGCACAGGCTGATCAGAAGGCCGCTGATAAGGTAGCAAAGCTTATCGACAGGATCTATGTCCAGGACAATGAAAAAAAGGGCCTTACTGCAAAGGATCTGACAAAGGCAAAGCTTGAATGGGACAAGCTTACCAGTGCACAGAAGAAGCTTGTAGGAAATAATAAGGGAAGCTATCAGTCAGAATATGCAGATCCTGACTACTTCGGCAGGGATACAGGAGATGCTTCAGCTGATAATCCAAGAAACTGGAATCATATCGGCGAGAATGAGATCCTGGTAGTATCATTCGGAACCTCATTCAATGAGAGCCGTGCAGAGGATATCGGTGGAGTAGAGGACGCAATTGCAGACCAGTATGAGAGGCAGGGTTGGAAGGTACGCCGTGCATTCACATCACAGATCATCATCAATCATGTACAGGCCCGTGATGGAGAGAAAATCGACAACGTACAGCAGGCTCTTGACCGTGCAGTAAAGAACGGTGTTAAGAATCTTGTGATCCAGCCGACACATCTGATGCAGGGCAAGGAGTACAACGAGCTTAAGGATGAGGTAAATGCCTACGCATCCAGGTTCCAGACGGTTACATTCTCAGAGCCGCTTCTTGGAGAGGTAGGAAAGGATACCACAACTGTAAATGCAGATAAGGAGACAGTCGCAAAGGCAATCACAGCCACTGCTGTAAAGGAGAATGGAGATGCTTCACCTGATGCCGCAGCAAAGGCAGGTACAGCATTTGTATTCATGGGTCATGGAACCTCACATCAGGCAGCTATTACCTATGATCAGATGCAGAGCCAGATTAATGACCTCGGATACAAGAATGTATTCATCGGAACTGTAGAAGGCAAGCCGGCAGATACAGCATGTGATCAGGTCATCGCCAGGATCAAGGCAGCAGGATACAAGAACGTAGTCCTTCGTCCTCTGATGGTAGTAGCCGGAGATCATGCAAATAACGATATGGCCGGAAGTGATTCTGATTCATGGAAGTCACAGTTTGCAAAGACATTCGGCGCAAAGAATATCAGCTGCCAGATCGAGGGCCTTGGAAGAATCCCTGAGATTGAGCAGATCTACATCAATCATCTTGCTGAGGCAGTTGCCGCCAACAAGAGCCTCACCGTATCAGCAACAACAGGTGCAGCCATCCAGGCAGTAAAGGCTCCTGTTGCAGCTAAAAAAACTGAACTGAAAAATGGTAAATATACCGTAGGGTTTTCAACTGATGATGACCTTGGAATGATCGGACTCAATGATGCCCTTGACGGCAAGACTACTCTTACGGTAAAGAAAGGTAAGATGACTGTCCATGTGCCTATGAAGGGCACAGGCCTTACAAAGGCATTTGTCGGAACAGCAAAAAGTGCTTCAAAAAAAGGAGCTAAGACAATAAAAGGAAAAAAAGAGAAGGTCGGCGGGGATGAAGTCCTCGCATTTGATATTCCTGTGAAGAAGCTCAACGAGAGTTTGAATGTATGCTTCTGGAGCAAGAGAAAGAAAAAATGGTATCAGAAGTCGGTGAAGGTCACTTACAATCCGTAAATGCTCTCACGAACTTCTCGGGAAGTACTGTTTTTTCATAGCACTCCCGGTAATCCTCCGATGAGTATTCGGTTATGTAATTCTTCACATAATTTTTAGTAGAGCCGTGTGACCTGAGAAGGTCCACGGCTTTATTATATGCAACGGCCGCCTGCTGCACCGTGCGGAAGGTCCCGAGCAGGTAGTAGCCGCGGACATGTATCCTGGCCTCGTAGCGGATGAGACCCTTGACCGTGGTCTCGCGGACGCCGTTGTAGGGGTTCTTTACGATCACATTCTCATATCGGAGATCAAGCGGATCTCCATTTGCAAATTCATAGTCCACACCACAGACCGCGTAGCTCCTGATACCATATCTCTGGAGCAGCGAATACTGCGAACCATAGTCATTGACATACAGATGTCCGTCATGGATCAGAATACGATGAGTAGAGTAGTAGAACAGATCATCATTGTCGAATTTTATTGCGCCCTTTCCCTTGAGAAAATAGAGAAAATATCCCTGCTTCAGATAGATCGGCGTCTTGAAATATACGCCATTATCCCTGTGATTCAGGATGGAAACTGCCTTATCCGGCGATATGAAAAAAATATTCTGACTGAAATTCTCAATTGTAATGCTGCTGTCCGCATAGAATCTCAAAGCCTCATCGAGGGCGTTCTGCGCATCCTTCTCCGAGGGATAGCTGCCAATTGCAATATGCTTTTTCTCATGATAGAAGCTCACGCGAAAGCTCGGTGAGCCATCCCTTAATTTTGTCTCATAGATTCCGTAGGCCATGCTTTAATTTTAGCACAGCAGGCCCTTTTTTTACAATCTGGTTTCTGATAAAATAAGAATATTATGCAAAGGAGACTACTATGGACTGGAAGAAGCTTTTTGCCCCTGATATAGCTTCGCAGGGAAGAGATATATATGACAATGATGAGGTGACGTTCATCGCAAAGGACAAGAACCGGAACGGCTCTGATCTCTACACGGCAAATGTGTATGATTTCAAGGATGATGACACTTACACGGTGCAGATTATCGATAATGGGAAGAGCATGCCTCCTTCACTGTACTGCAGCTGTGATGAATTCCATATATATGGAAGGAGATGTAAGCATCTGGCCGCAGTCTTTTCAATGATCGACGGCATGAGCCACAAGGGAAAAAAGAAGCAGTCGGAGACAGAATGTATCCCGGCTGATAAGGCTTTTCCATCGACCATATCGCCTGATAATGACAAGCTTCCGGCCTACCAGAGAAGATATGACTACATATCGGTTCCACGGGCCTGCAGAAGTATGAAGATCAGGAAATCCGATTACGAAAGGGCGCAGAGCATGGTAAATGATGCCCAGATCGGGATCGATACTGTGGAGATGACCCTTATCCGCATGATGAATGCAAAGGCAGGTGAGGAGGATCCGAAGGCAGTCGTGGCTACGGCCGTTTATCATGATCCTGGGGATAAGGGAATCTTCCGCTCCGGTCAGAAGATAAAGGTCATACTCACGAGGGATTCGCTCGCATCGGCATCCTGCGGAGTATATGGCTGCAGCATGTATGATCCGTATATGAGTACGTATTATCTGATGCCGCCTGGCAGGAATACCACGCTCTGCGAGCATGTGATAGCGACACTTATCCTGCTCAATGAATATCTGCAGAATCATCCGTATGCGGTTGACTCCACAGACAGGACCGGTGCATCCTTTCTCAGGAGCTTCGCAAATACCTCTGTCGTCAATGAGGAAAAGATAAAGAAGAATGTGATCCTGAAGCCGCGTATCAGGATCGAGCAGAAGTCGGTGGGTGATTTCTTCGGCTCGAGATGGATCAGAAGGACGGTGCCTCAGATCGCCATAGATTTCCGGATCGGGACAGACAGACTCTATGTGGTAAAGAGCCTCACGGAGCTGGTCGAGAAGTACAGATCGAAGGATGTCCTGAAGCTCGGGAAGTCTGCAAGCATCCTCTTTTCCGCACAGGACTTCACGGATACATCGAAGAAATATTTTGACTTCATAGTTTCATACATAGAGGAGGAATCATACAGGGATTCGCTCACCGATGGCGAGGCTCTCCAGACTACGAAGGAGCTCGTGCTGTACGGCAAGAGGCTTGACGATCTCTTCGACATGATCTACGCTCAGCATGTGGATGCCTTCACGAGGGACTACAAGGATGAGATAAGGAGTCCACTGGAGGCAGCTGACAGGACGCTTCAGATAAAGCTCACAGTCATACCGCATTATGATTCTGACGGCAATTTCGACGGGATCAGACTCACCGGATTCGTCCCGTCGGTATTCAATGGAATAGACCATGCGTATTATCTGAGCGGGGGACTTTTTGCCCGTATCACAAGAGAAAATGAAAAGGCCCTGAGGCCGTTCATAGAGGCATCCGAAGATGGCGATATAGAGTTTATGATCGGGCGGAATAATCTTGCGGATTTCTACTATCATGTCCTGCCACAGGTCAGTAAGTATGTAGAGCTGTCGGAGGATGGAGATGATGTCATAGCGGAGTATCTGCCGCCGGAGGCTGAGTTCAGCTTTTTCCTTGACGCTGAGGAGGATGATGTGCTCTGCGATGCCAAGGCTGTCTATGGCGACTATTCATACAGCCTGTCTGATCAGAATGAAAAGGTGAATGCTGATAATTTTTACCGTGACATAGACAAGGAGAATCAGATCATAGATGTCGTGAACCGTTTCTTTCCTGACTACGATGCGAAGAGCGGCAGATTCTCCTGCGACAAGGATGCTGATACCGTTTACAATATCATCACTCGGGGTGTGAATTCCCTGATGAAGCTGGGTGATGTGAATACATCCGACCAGTTCAACCGTCTGACCGTGAAGACCGGATGGCACTTATCAGTAGGAGTCTCAGTGCGAAGCGACCTGCTTTCGCTCGATGTGCTCTCCAGTGACATCCCTCTTGATGAGCTTGCAGATGTTCTTGATTCATACAGGAGAAAGAGGAAATATCACAGACTGAAGAACGGTGACTTCCTGTCATTTGAGGACAATGACTCTGTTGCTGCTCTCGAGCAGATGATGGAGGACATGCATGTATCAGTGCAGGAATTCACGAACGGCAAGATGGAGGTGCCTGCCTACCGTGCCCTGTATCTGAATAGGATGCTCGAGGAGCACGACGAGATAGCAAGTGACAGGGACAGGAACTTCAAGTCGCTTATCAAGAATTTCAAGACGTGCAAGGATGCTGATTATGAGGTTCCGGCCTCGCTAAAGAATGTCCTGAGGAATTACCAGAAGGAGGGCTTCAGATGGCTGCTGACTCTCGCTGGATATTCATTCGGTGGAATCCTTGCAGATGAAATGGGACTCGGAAAGACCCTTCAGATGATTTCGGCTCTACTGTATGAGAAGGAAAACGGAAGGCTGGAGAGGAGTCTTATCGTTTGTCCGGCTTCGCTTGTATATAACTGGCAGAGTGAGTTCGGGCATTTTGCGCCGGCACTTGACGTGATACCGATGGACGGCCCGAAGTCCAACAGGAAGAAGATCATAGCGGGCGATAAGGGCGATGTGCTCATTACCTCTTACGATCTGCTGCGTCGTGATATAGACCTGTATGAGCCGAAGCATTTCGGGTACATGGTGCTCGATGAGGCCCAGTACATCAAGAATCCGAAGGCCGGTACGAGCAAGGCAGTGAAGATCGTAAAGGCCTCACACAGATTCGCACTCACCGGCACTCCTATCGAGAACCGTCTGTCAGAGCTCTGGAGCATATTCGACTTTCTGATGCCGGGCTTCCTGTATGACTATGATACATTCAGGACGAGCTACGAATCACCTATAGTAAATAATAAGGATGAGGAGCTGACGAAGAGGCTCTCGGCCATGACATCGCCATTTATCCTCCGCCGTAAGAAGGAATCGGTGCTCAAGGACCTGCCGGACAAGATCGAGGAGATAAAGTACACCGTATTTGATCCTGCACAGAAGAAGCTGTATGACAGTCAGCTTGTCCGCATGAAGAATCTCATCAATATGACATCTCAGGAGGACTTCAACAAGAACCGTATGAAGATCCTTGCAGACATCACCAGGCTTCGTCAGATCTGCTGCGATCCGTCGCTTATCGTCGAGGACTACAAGGGCGAGTCGGCAAAGCGCGAGCTTCTGATGGAGCTCATAGAAGAGGCTGTGGATGGCGGACACAAGATGCTTGTATTCTCGCAGTTTACATCGATGCTCGAGCTGATACAGGCCGACCTCGACGAGAAGGGCATACCATATTATCTAATCACAGGCGCGACTCCGAAGAAAAAGAGGCTTGACCTTGTGTCTGCCTTCAATGAAAATGACGTGCCGGTATTTCTGATCTCACTCAAGGCCGGAGGCACGGGCTTGAATCTCGTCGGCGCTGATGTCGTGATCCACTATGATCCATGGTGGAATGCAGCAGCTGAGAACCAGGCTACAGACCGTGCGCACCGCATAGGCCAGAAGTCGAAAGTATCAGTGTATAAGCTTATCGTAAGAGATACGATAGAGGAAAAGATAGTAAAGATGCAGCAGGAAAAGCAGGATCTCGCAGATGAGATACTGAATGGGGAGGGCACATCCTTCTTCAATCTGTCGAAGGACGAGCTGCTTTATCTATTACAATGAAGATAATGGAAGACCTGCACTATGCCTGAAGACACAAAGCAAATTTATTATTTTTTAAGAAAATTGCGTCTTTATTTTTGGCTTGAAAAGTTTTATAATGTCAGACTTGGGTGGTTATAGATGTACTGTTATTAGTAGGAGGCTTTATATGAATGTGCCTATCTGGCTTTGTATCCCTTTTGCCGGACTGCTGCTCTGTGTAGCGCTGTTTCCGCTGTTTGCACCAAACTGGTGGGAAAAGCATGAATCTCATATGGTAATACTGTGGTCTGTAATCTCCATAGTTATGTTTGCGACTCAGTTTGGCGCTGCGGAAACCTTCCATACCGAGTTCAACTGTATTATAAACGACTACCTGACCTTTATTATCCTTCTGTTCGGACTGTTCTGTGTAGCCGGAAATATTTCATTCACCGGTGACCTCGCTGGCTCGCCGGGAGTAAACGTGGCGCTCCTTGCCATAGGAACGCTGCTTTCAAGTGTCATAGGAACTACAGGTTCATCAATGCTTATGATCCGTCCTGTGATCAAAATGAACAGCTGGAGAAAAAGAAAATCACAGATAATTATTTTCTTTATCTTCCTGGTATCGAATATCGGCGGATGCCTTACACCTATGGGAGATCCTCCTCTTCTGATGGGATTTATGAGAGGAGTTCCTTTCCTCTGGAGCTTTAACCTGTTTCCGGTACTTCTGGTAAATATGGTACTGCTTCTTACAATTTTCTATTTCTTCGACCGCAGGAATTATAGAAAAGATATCGCTGATGGCTGCAGGCCTGACCTGTCATCACTTCATACGATGATCAATTTCGAGGGACTTCACAATATTTTATTCCTCGTTATGATAGTTGTCGGAGTAATCTTAAGCGGTGTACTTCCGGGACTTAAGGCATTCCAGGATGCCGATGGAAATACCCTTGGCATCACGCTTCCTGGCAGCGTGACACTGAGTTATCCGTCACTTATAGAGATCGTGATAATCCTTCTGGCAGCCTTCCTGTCATTTAAGACTACTCACAAGGAGGTCAGGGTACACAACCACTTTACCTGGGGCGCCATCGAGGAGGTTGCTGTGCTCTTCATAGGTATTTTTATCACGATGCAGCCGGCGCTTTTAATTTTAAAAGCAAAAGGATCTTCACTCGGCCTTACCACACCTGTCCAGATGTTCTTCGCCACAGGCGCGCTGTCGAGCTTTCTTGACAATACCCCGACATACCTCGTGTTCCTTACTACAGCCGGTTCTCTCGGATTCAAGTCAGGACTTTCACTTGCTGTCGGTAATGTACCAAAGAACATGCTGATGGCTATTTCCTGCGGTGCCGTGTTCATGGGCGCAAATACTTATATCGGTAACGCGCCGAACTTCATGGTAAAATCGATGTCAGACGAGAATGGTATCACGATGCCTTCGTTCTTTGGCTACATGAAGTGGTCCATCTGCATACTGATACCGGTGTTTATCATTGATGCGCTGATCTTCTTCATTTAAGAAAGGTGGTGGAATTATGTCAGATAAGGATAACCATAAAAAGGAAGCCATCGAACTGGCTGAAAAAATATATAACCTGGATCATGACGCCTACATGGCTTCAGGTTCAGCCTTAGGTCATGTATATACCGATGACCATGACGCAAGCATCGAGCAGATCCTCCAGTGTATGGAGACGCCTGAGGTGAGATTCCAGCTGCACCAGCAGCTCGCGCTGATCGGTAATATGGCACATACCATTGAAAACCCTGTTAAGCGTGACGCGATCCTTACAGAATATGATGAAGCAGTAAAGGCCTTCCATGATTTTATAGATAAAAACGGCGGACCTACAAAGATTCTCGATCCTATCATAGCGAACCTCAATTCACTTTCGCTTAAAAACAGAATGTCTGACAAGCATATGATAATCTGTATCAGCCGTTCTACCGCATCAGGCGGAAGCCACGTCGGGATCAATCTGGCGGAGAAGCTGAATATCGATTACCTGGATTCAGAGATAATTTCAAAAATGATCAGAACGCTCGAGATCACCGAGGATCTTAAGAACGTGACCTCAAATATCCCGAAAGCGGATCATCCGAATATCGACGAGGAGCTTCTGGCTGCGAAGGATCGGTCACTGTCAAAAAAGCAGGATTTCGTTATCGTAGGCCGAGCCGCGGACAGGATACTCACGAGCAACCGTATCCCTCATATAAGTATTTTTATCACAGCTCCTCTGGAGTCAAGGATAAAGAGAGTTCAGGCCATCCATAACTGTGACGCGAGGACGGCAAAAAAGCTCCTGCGCGTTGATGACAGTATTCACGCTAAATATTACAACTATTACAGCGGACTCAAATGGGGCGACGCCAACAACTATGATCTCTGCCTCAACAGCGCCAGCTACGGAATTGACGGCTGCGTGGATCTGATCCTTAACATGATCAGAAACGAAGAGAAATCGCACTGAAACCACAGGCTATAAATTATTTAAAGTACCTTCATGAAACGGAGGTACTTTTTTTTACTGTTCACGGCACTTTTCTCAATCTTACCTGTGGCTTTGGCATTTATCTTGTTCCAAATTAAATTCTTGAACAAGCCTTGCAAGAAGAGTAGAATATCAACGGAAATTTTTGATGTATGAAAGGAGAAAAAATGTCAAGCGTACCAATAGTACCGTTTCTCATTATTTTTCCAATGGTCATAGCATTAGTAATGCTGATCATTCCGTTGGGCGATAAGGCCAACAGGGTAAGAAACGCGATCGCTTACATCAGCTGTATAGCGATCATGGCAGCAGTAGCTGTTTTAGTCGGTTTGTGGGTAGCAGGAGGCACAAGGCCGATCGCGCTCTATCAGGAGGGGATGGAGCTCGCAGACAATGCGACACTCGTCGGAGAATTCATCCTGATGATAGTGGCCGTATTCCTGTCATTCAAATATCACAAGTGCTGGATCTCAATTTTTTCAATCGTACCGACAGTAGCAATAGCGTGGCTCGAGAAGTCAGGATATATCCAGCATGAGTCACCGAGGATCTATATAGATCATCTCTCAATCCTCATGTGCCTGATCGTAGGTATCATCGGATCTCTGATTGTTATCTACGCTGTTGGTTATATGCACGGCTATCATCATTATCTGCACAAGAGAGTACAGGACAGAAGAAACTATTTCTTCATGGTTCTCTTCCTGCTCCTGGGAGCCATGTTCGGCCTGGTGCTGTCAGATTCTCTTACCTGGATACTGCTTTTCTGGGAGACCACATCTGTATGCGCTTTCCTGCTTGTCGGATACACCAGAGAGCCTGTAGCTGTCAGGAACTCTTTCAGAGTTCTCTGGATGAATCTGCTCGGAGGCTGCACCCTTACTACGGGTATCATCATCTTTGCAGCTGCTACCGGAGTTAATTCGCTCTCTGGACTCACAGCGTTCGCAGAGCTTAAGGCGGGAACACCGGAAGAAGGACTGGCTGTAATCCCGGTAGCTCTTATCGCATTTGCAGCTCTTACTAAATCAGCCCAGCTGCCTTTTTCCACATGGCTTCTTGGAGCCATGGTCGCACCTACGCCTTCGTCGGCACTCATTGACAGTGCCACGATGGTAAAGGCCGGGATCTATATGCTTTTCAGACTTGCACCGGCTATGCACGAGACAGCCACAGGAAACATGGTCGCTTTCGTCGGCGGCTTTACTTTCCTGGCAGCTTCTTTCATCGCGATCGCACAGAGCGACGGCAAGAAGGTTCTCGCCATGTCCACGATCTCGAACCTTGGACTTATGGTAGCCTGCGCAGGCATGGGAACTCCGGAGACGATCTGGGCAGGTATCTTCCTTATGATCTTCCACGCTGTGTCGAAGTCGCTTCTGTTCCAGAATGTCGGAGCCACAGAGAACTCACTCGGTTCCAGAGACATCGAGAACATGCACGGGCTTCTCTACAGACTTCCCTTCCTTGCATTCTGCATGTTCATAGGTATCGCAGGCATGTGCATGGTACCTTTCGGAATGCTTATCTCGAAGTGGGCTGTACTCCGCTCATCTATCGATGAGAATGACATTATCATGACTTTCATGGTAGTCTTCGGTTCAGCCACGACTTCGTTCTACTGGACAAAGTGGCTTGGCAAGCTTATCGCCCAGACCAATGAGCCAAAGGTAAAGGATATCACAAAGCCTAACGAGAAGATCTCAATCTCAATCCATGCAGTGCTTATGATAGCGCTCTGCGTTCTTATGCCGTTTCTCACAAAGGTATATGTTGAGCCTCTTCTTGGAGAACTTTTCGGAACAACGGCTCAGGTTATTCCTACTTCTGTTCTGTACCTTCTGGTATTCATCATCGTCTTCTTCTTTGCAGTACCTATTATTTCGTACGCATTCTCCAAGAAGATGCATGCCAATCAGAAGCTCTCTTACATGAGCGGTATCAATACCGGAAGCAACGACGGTTTCACCAACTCATTCGGAAATGAGACGAAGCTTCAGCTGTCGAATTATTATTTCAAAAATGTACTTGGTATCAGGAAGCTTATGATTCCGTGTCAGTTTATTACGCTCTCGGTTCTCATAGTCATGATGGCAATGATCATAGGAGGTGCATTCTGATGAGTATTAATACTAGAATTATTCTGGCTGTATGTTTCATAGTGCTTGCACCTTTCGTCGGAGGATTCCTTGAGGGATGCGACCGCAAGATTTCTGCGAGAATGCAGAGACGTATCGGACCTCCGGTGCTTCAGCCGTTCTATGATGTGACGAAGCTTTTCAAAAAGCAGTATGTAGTAGTAAGCCGTTCAGTACATTTTCTGCTGGTAAGCTACATGTCACTGATGATCCTTACCGGAGCAATGCTTTTTGCAGGAACAGACCTGCTGATGTGTTTCTTCGTGCTTTCTACTGCGGCAACCTTCCTTTATTTTGCAGCAGCAGTTACGAATTCGCCGTACACCACGATCGGCGCACAGAGAGAGCTCATCCAGATGATGGCCTATGAGCCTGCAGTGCTTCTTACAGCAGCAGGTTTTTATGTGGCAGCCGGTTCTTTTAACACTGCCGATATCATTAATTATGATTACAGCCTTATCATAAAGATGCCGGGCTTCTTCTTCGCCTTCGTCTTCATCATGACGATCAAGATGAGAAAAGCTCCTTTCGATATCTCTACATCACACCATGCTCATCAGGAGCTGGTCAAGGGTATCACGACCGAGATGAGCGGCAAGAACCTTGGAATTTTCAATATCACAGAGTGGTATGAGAATATTTTCCTTCTTGGGGTAGTGGCTCTTTTCATTCTGAATAAGAACCCGTGGAGCATTCTGGCAGCCGTAATAGTGATCCTTCTTGTGTATTTCGTGGAGATCCTGATCGGCAATTCCAATGCCCGTATGAAGTGGGAGACGATGCTCAAGATGACATGGCTCGTTACACTCTTAAGCGCTGGAGTCAATCTCCTGGTTCTTATGGTGATCAAGTAAGTATGTGTGGAGGCAAAAGATGGCAAATGTAAAGAGATCGCCATGGCTGCTCCATTACGATGGAAGCAGCTGCAATGGCTGTGATATAGAAGTACTCGCCTGCATGACTCCTGTCTATGATGCGGAGCGTCTCGGTGTAGAGAACACCGGTGACCCGATGCAGGCCGATATTCTCCTGATTACCGGAGGAATCAATGCACAGGCTGAGCCTGTAGTAAAGCAGATATATGACCAGATGCCGAGACCGAAGGTAGTCGTAGCTGTAGGTATCTGCGCATGCACCGGCGGTGTATTCAAGGACGCATACAATATCAAGGGCGGAGCCGACACTGTGGTTCCTGTAGATATCTATGTACCTGGCTGCGCTGCAAGACCTCAGTCCATCATCGATGGTATCATCCAGGCCCGTGACCTTTTCCAGAAGCGCTCAGATGAGCATGATGCTATGGTGAAGGCCGGCAAGACCTACGAGGATATCAAGCGTGAGAGGGAAGAGGAAGAGGCTTGGAAGGTAGCCGAGGCTAAGGCCGAGGAAGAGAACAGAGAGGAGACACCGTCAAATGTCAGAAGTAATTAATCCGGGTAATACCATGGAGACTATTCCTCTCGAGGATCTTCTTGAAGAGGTAATGAAGAGAAAGCATCAGGGCATGAGATTTGATCAGGCCTGTGCTGCCTTTGTCGATGGAAAGTTCGAGCTGTCATATTCATTCAGTGATGATGACGCTTATTCATTCGATACACTTCGTGTCGTAGTAGATGATCTTGCCAGGCAGATCCCGTCAGTGAGCGTGATCTATCCGTGTGCATCCTTCTATGAGAATGAGATGCGTGAGCTGTTCGGATGTCAGATCGAGATGATCGGTTTTGACTACAAGGACAAGCTCTACAGACTCAATGTCGAGACACCAATGCTTCCAGAAGCCGGCAAGGCTGCATTAAAGGAAGCTTTTGCAGCAGCAACTGAGAAGTCTGCACCTGGCTCAACTGTTGATGCTGCCGATGTAGAAGTAGAGACTGACGAAGGAGGTGCACAGTAATGGCAAAGAGAAGCGTAGTTCCTTTCGGACCACAGCATCCGGTGCTGCCTGAGCCTATCCACCTCGATCTCGTGATTGAGGATGAGAAGGTCGTAGAGGCCATTCCTAATATCGGATTCATTCACAGAGGTCTCGAGGGACTCACAGACAAGAAGGATTTCAAGCAGATGACCTACGTCATCGAGCGTACCTGTGGTATCTGTTCTTTCGGCCACGGACTCGGATATGTGGAGACCATCGAGCATATCATGAATACAGAGGTTCCTGACCGTGCGAAGTATCTGCGTACGATCTGGGCTGAGCTTGCAAGAATGCATTCACATTTTCTCTGGCTTGGCCTTATCGCTGATGCTTTCGGGTTTGAGTCACTCTTCTATCAGGCATGGAGGATCCGTGAGAGAGTCCTTGACTGCCTCGAGCTCACTACTGGCGGGCGTCTGATCTTCTCAGTCCTCGAGCCGGGCGGAGTGCTCCGTGACATAAACAGTGATCAGGAGAAGGAGATCCTTACTCAGCTTGCTTCAGTAAAGGAAGAGTTAAGGGCAGTGGAGAAGGCTTTCCTTCTCGACTATTCAGTGCAGACCCGTCTCAAGGGCGTAGGAGTCATCACGAAGGAGAAAGCTCATGACCTCGGATGCTGCGGACCTGTTGCCAGAGCTTCAGGCCTCTCATATGACATGAGAAAATCAGGCTACGAAGCATACGGGGATCTCGATTTCGAGCCTATCATCTCCAAGGAGGGTGATTCATACTCGAGATGCCAGGTCCGTATCCAGGAGATCTATCAGTCCATAGACCTTATCCGCCAGGCTTTTGCAAAGATGCCTGAGGGAGATCTGGCTGTTCCTGTGAAGGGAAATCCGAACGGAGAGTACTTCACCCGTATCGAGCAGCCAAGAGGCGAGGCTATTTACTATGTCAAGGCCAATGGTACCAAGAAGCTCGACAGATTCAGACTTCGTACTCCGACCTTCTCAAACCTTGCTGGTCTCTGCGAGATGCTCAAGGACTGTGAGTATTCAGATGTCGGAATCCTCTGCGTAACTATTGACCCGTGCATCAGCTGTACAGAGAGATAATGGAGGTGTAAGAAAAGTATGGGAATCATGAGATTTGCACCGACTATGCTAAGACAGCTCTTTGAGAAGCCGGTCACAAAGAATTATCCTGCTGAGCCTATCAATTATCCTGAAGGTTCAAGAGGACATATAGATATAGATATCCAGCAGTGCATCAGCTGTGGTGCCTGTATGATCAACTGCCCTCCTGGTGCTATCACCGTGGACAGGAAGAATAAGACCTGGACCATCAACCGTTTCGACTGCGTCCAGTGCGGATACTGCACGAGGGTCTGCCCTAAGAAGTGCCTCTACCTGAATCCTGGCTATCAGACACCAGGACCTGAGAAGGTCACCTACTCCCAGACTCATATCATGACAGAGGCTGAGAAGCAGAAAGAGGCTGAGCTTGCAGCAAAGCGTGCAGCCGCCATCAAGGCAGCACAGGCAAAGAAGGATTGAGGGGATAGGATATAGGATATAGGATATAGGGGTTAGGATATAGGATATAGGATATAGGATGTCCCTATCCCCTATCCCCTAGATCCTAACCCCTCACACAAAGGAGGCTCAGAATATGTGTGTAGCTCTTCCTGGTAAAGTAATAGAAGTGCGCGACCGCAAGGCTACCGTTGATTTCAATGGCAACAGGGTCGACGCACGTACCGGATTTGTGGATATAGAACCAGGCGACTACGTGCTCGTCCACGCCGGCTGTATCCTGCAGAAGCTCACAGAGCAGGATGCAGATGAAATGAATGAGATTTTCACAGAAATAGGAGCGTAAGACAGAGGGACGGTTCTACTGTCTTTTTAATTAAATTGATTTAGTTAAAGAGACAAGAGAACCGTCCCCTTGTCTTCTGAATTATGGATTTAGAAGAAGTAAAAGAAGGACTGAAAAAATACGATGGTCCTGAAATGAATATAATGGAGGTCTGTGGCAGCCACACGGGTTCGATTGCGAAAAACGGCATTCCTGGAATGCTATCGGACAAGATACATCTGCTGAGCGGGCCAGGATGTCCGGTGTGTGTGACACCGTCCTCGTATGTGGACAAGCTTTTAGACCTCGCTAAGGATCCGCACAACTGCATAGTGACCTTCGGTGATCTGATCAGAGTGCCGGGATCTACAAAGAATAATCTCTCATCTGCAAGAGGAGAGGGAGCGAGAGTCGAGATGGTGTATTCTCCTATGGATACGCTTGACCTTGCGGCAAAGGACCCTGACACGACATTTATTTTTGCAGCAGTCGGATTTGAGACAACGACACCGGTTTATGCTCTTCTGGTAGATGAAATTGTAAGGAATAATATTAAAAATATTAAACTACTTACAGCTATAAAAACCATGCCCGAAGTCATCCGCTACCTGATGGAGTCTGGCGCTCCGATTGACGGATTCATAGCGCCGGGACATGTGTCTGTAGTTACCGGTACGCATATCTATGAACCGATAGCACAGGATTTCTCCATCCCGTTCGGAGTTGCCGGGTTCAAGGGACCCGAGCTTCTTGCGGCGATTTATGGTATAGTAAGAGAGTACGGGCATGGAGTAGTGAAAAATTTCTATCCATCAGTGGTAAAGGAGGATGGAAACCCGGAGGCTCGTGCGCTGATTGATAAATATTTTGAAAAATATGATGCAGCCTGGCGCGGTATGGGACAGGTAAAGGGTTCCGGAAAGATACTGCGTGAAGAATACAGATACCTTGATGCCGGAAGCCTTGGACTCGATGCTGACCGCAAGGCCAATCCAGCCTGCTGCTGTGATAAGGTGCTGATGGGAAAGATGCGTCCATATGACTGCCCGCTGTATGGAAAGGTCTGCACACCGATGAACCCGCAGGGAGCATGTATGGTAAGCACTGAGGGGTCATGCTTTTCGTATCTGGCAAATCATAGAGTTGATAAAAGTTCTAAGTTCTAAGCTAAGAACTCATAACTCAGAACTGACAGGAGCATAGATGGAAGACAAGATACTCATGGCTCACGGCAGTGGCGGAAGTGCTACCGGTGAGCTGATAGACGAGATATTTGATAAGGAATTTTCCAATAAGACACTTGACGAGATGGAGGATTCAGCAGTAGTCCCGGGAGCCGGGAAGATTGCGATGACGACAGACAGCTTCGTCGTGACACCTCCGGAGTTCAGGGGCGGAGACATAGGGAGACTTTGTGTATGCGGCACGGTAAATGACCTGCTGATGCGAGGCGCAGTCCCGAAGTATCTGACCTGCGGATTCATCCTCGAAGAAGGACTCGATATCGCCCTCCTGAAGCGGGTCGTGAAGTCGATGGCAGCCACGGCGGAAGAGGCCGGAGTGAAGATAGTAGCCGGTGATACAAAGGTTGTAAATGGAAATGGCGAGCTCTATATCAATACAGCAGGAGTAGGTTTCGTGCCGGACGGGACTGATATCGCAGCAGGCAATGCAAAGGTCGGAGATGCGATAATCGTTTCCGGAAATGTCGGTGATCATCATGCGGCAATCCTCTCAGAGCGAATGAACATCGCCACAGATATACAGTCTGATAACGCGCCTCTTGTAGATATAGTCAGGAATCTCATTGACGGCGGAATTGATGTCCATACCTTAAGAGATGTGACGAGAGGCGGTCTCGCGACAGTGCTCAAGGAGCTGTCGGGTCAGTCACACAAGACCTTTGTCATAGAGGAAAATAAGATACCGGTCACGAAGAAGGTGGCAGACTTCGCAGGACTCTTAGGACTTGATCCGCTCTATATGGGCAATGAGGGAAAGCTTGTTGCAATAGTTCCGGCTGAAGAAGCAGACCATGCACTTGATATAATAAGAGGATCGAAGTACGGTGAGAATGCCACGATAATCGGAAAGGTGACCGAAGAATCCGGGGGAAGGCTCATCGAGATGACCGGGCTGGGCGGCGAGCGCGAACTCGATATACTGCAGGGAGAAGGACTCCCAAGGATATGCTGATATTTAAGCAGCATGTACACTAGCCGCGGAAACATATGGAGAAAGAATGAAATTAAACATCGCCATGATCGTAAAAAACGAGTCGCGAAGTCTGAGAAAGTGTCTTGAGGCTGCGGCTCCTTATTCAGATGATATTATAGTAGTCGACACCGGCTCTACTGATGATACCTGTGAGATAGCAGGGTCATTTCCACAAGTGAAGCTGTATCACTTCGACTGGGTGGATGACTTTTCAGCAGCCAGGAATTTTTCTCTGGAAAGGTCAGAGGAGAATGGTGCTGACTACACCCTCGTGCTGGATGCAGACGAATACCTGAGAAGGCCAAAGCAGGATGTCCGCCAATTCCTGAAGGAGGCCGGAAGCGGCTGGGCAGGCTATCTCGTGAGGTATGACCAGTTCTATAATGACGATGATCAGATCGATGTATCAAAGACACGCACCACGAGACTCCTGCCGCGTGGAGTGAGATACGAGGGAATAATTCATGAGCAGCCCGTTTTCGATGGGACGAGGATCTATACGCCGTTCGTTGCTGATCATGACGGATATCTCGACAGGAGCAAGGGAAAGAGAAATCTCACATATCTGGAAAAGGCAATAGAGCAGACACCGGATGACCCGTATCTGTATTATCAGATGGGAGTGGCGCTGAGGAGCGAGAAGGAGACGATACGTGCGTCAGAGTATTTCGGCAGATTCTATGACATGATACATGATTCTCCGGAAGCATTTACCGCAGACTATGTGAGGGACGGAGTCATCAGATACCTGTATACGCTTACCGATCTGAACAGTACTGAATCACTCGGGACAGCTCTTCAGATAGTAAAGGATACAGAAAAATATTTCACGGATAATACAGATTTTTATTTCTACTGCGGAATCTTCTATATGAAGCTGGTGCTATCGGACACGGCGAAGTACATTTCCTATCTGCCTCTCATAGAGAAAAGCTATCAGAAATGTCTCGATATCGGTGAACGTGACGATGCGATGACAGTGAAGGGAACCGGCTCGTTCAAGGCGTATCACAATCTGGGGCTGTGGTATCAGCTGAACGGGCAGGAGGATAAGGCGCAGGAGTGCTTTGATAAGGAAAAATCAACATCTGGTATCTTGTAAGTCTGTCTGATTTATTATACAATAAAAAGGGGGCCTCGTATAGGTATAGCGTATAGATACAAGGAAATCTGATCAATGGGAAATAAAGATAACGAAGGGCTGGAACAGTATGTTTCAGAAAATATAGACAAGGCATTGGAGAATGGCTGGATAAAGGTATATTACCAGCCGGTTATCCGTGCGCTTACGGGGAAACTGTCGAGCGTTGAGGCTCTGACCAGGTGGATCGATCCTGTCCGCGGTATGATCTCTCCAGGGGTTTTTATTCCTGGTCTCGAGAAGACGAAGCAGATACAGAAGGTAGACCTTTTCGTAATAGACCATGTGGCCCATATGCTGAGAGAAAACAGCGATAAGGGCAATTTTGTCGTGCCGGTTTCCTTTAATCTGAGCCATGTGGATTTTGCAGAGACGGACCCATACAAGGCGACTGAGGCCTGCGTGAAGAAGTACGGGATCAACCGCAAGCTTCTGAAGGTCGAGATCACGGAGAGCACGCTGATCTCAGACCCTGCTAAGCTGCATTCGATGTTCGGACTTTTTCATGATCAGGGATATGATATCTGGATGGATGATTTCGGCAGCGGATATTCCACTCTCAATGTCCTGAAGGATTATAGCTTTGATGAGATAAAGATAGACATGATGTTCCTCCGCGGACTCAATGACCGTGGAAAGAATATCGTGGCTTCTATCGTGCGTATGGCAAAGTCGCTTGGCATACATACGCTGACAGAGGGAGCCGAGACCAGGGAGCAGGTTGATTTCCTGAAGAAGATAGGCTGTGAGAAGATACAGGGATATTTCTATGGGGCACCGATGCCTTATGATACCCTGGTCCAGCACTGTGCAGATTTCGGACTCGTACCGGAGTCAGCAGATGAGGCGTATGTTTACGATGCGGCGGGAAGTGTCGATTTCCTCAGCGACCAGCCGGTGGCCCTTGTAGAAGAGAAGGATAAGGAGCTCTCGGTCATCTATTATAATGACAAGTCGAGACAGCCGATTGCGGAGATAGCCAGATCAATGGATCTGCCTGACGGCAGCATTGATATTTTCAATAAGGGCGAGAGACTGTATGAGAAGTTCACAAGATTCCTTGATGTCACAAAGAAGAGCGGAAAGAGTGAGGTATTAAATCTCGTAACGAGCGGACAGTACTATCGTTTCCTCGTGAAGACCCTGGCAGGAGTCAACGGTCATTACATGCATCTGCTCTCGCTGTACAATATCACGTATGATATTACCCAGAAGGAAAAGAGACGTTTCAATAATCTCCTTCGTGAGACCACGCAGATATATACGAGGATCTATCTGGTGAATCCTAAGGAGGACATGATAGAGGTCGTGGAGACTGATTCTCCTGAGGAGAAGACAGGAGATATTTATTTCAGGATACGCCCGAAGCTTCATGAGATCGCAGACAGTATCATAGCAGAGGATGATAGGGACAGGTTCATCGAGTTCTTTACCGCGGGGGATATCAGAAGGATAATGAAGCGTGTCGGAAGCAATTTCACCGGAGAATGCTTCAAGGTGAAGAGGTACGACGGTACCCTGCACTGGGATGAGTTCGATGTGCTGAGTCTCACAGGCGGTGACGACGGGGAGTACCTGGTGCTTCAGAGGAGAGCGATCCTCGATGATGCAGGTGATCCGATAAGCGTGATCAATCGTATTGATGACTCATTCCATGTGACAAGCAAGAATGATCCGGAGCTGCTCGACCAGCTGGCAATCTGGAGAAGCATCGCTGAGAATTCAAGGATCAAGTTCTTCTGGAAGGATGACAAGCGCCGGTTCAAGGGCGTGAGCCAGTCATTCCTTGACTATTACGGGCTTCAGAATGCAGACAGCATTCTCGGGAAGACCGATGATGAGGTCGGATGGCATGTCGATGACGAGCCTTACAGAAATGATGAGACAGAGGTGCTGAAGCACGGGAAGCTCATATTAGATTCCATCGGACATACGGTGGTGGACGGAGAGGTCAGACTGATCTCTGCCACGAAGTTTCCTATATACCGCGCCGACAGGATCATCGGCCTTGTGGGATATTTCCACCAGATCAATGACAGCGATGACATGGGTGCAGGCACGGAGATATATACCGACCGTGTGACCTCGCTGATGAATTCCAGAGGAATGCTTCTCGCCTCGGTCAATTTCTATGACAATTACAAGAGGCATGGTGAGAGATTTACAGCAGGCCTCATCAATATCGATGACAGGAAGCAGGATGAGCAGAGGGAAACAGAGTCATACCAGAAGAATTTCTACAAGTGGCTGTCAGACCAGTTCATGGCTACCTTTCCTAAGTCGTATGTGTGCGGTAGACTTGACAATTCGAGGTTCATGATCATCACGAAGGAGGTCTCTGGCGATGTCAGGAAGAATATATTCAGCCTGTATTCCAAGCTGAATGATACGACGAAGATCGATGGCAGGCCTGTGGAGCTTCAGATGACATATTCGCTTCTGACCTCAGAGGACGGGTACAAGCCAGAGGACTATCTGCATATCCTGGAGAAGAGAAGGCTTGCGGAGAATGTCGCTGAGACAGATACAGGTGCCGACAGGATCATAATGAATCTCGAGAATTTCGACAATATGAACGAGAGAGTATATTTTGCCGATATAGAGAACTATGACCTGCTGTTCCTGAATAAGGCAGCGAAGGCTGATCTGGGACTTCCTGAGAACTTCGATTACAGAGGATTCAAGTGCTTCCAGGTGCTGCATCACTATGATCATCCGTGCGATCATTGCACGAATCCTATGATCTGCATGGACAAGTACATCACGCGCAATTATCACAATCAGATTTCAGGGCAGGATTATCTGATGCGCGATACCCTGCTGTCATTCGGAGACAGACAGGTCAAGGCATCTTTCTCGGTGTCACTTACGGAGAGCATCAGGCAGGTAGAGGACGTGAATTATTCCCTGTACAGACAGGTACGCCTCAATGATCTGATAAGCCAGGCCTTTGAGGAAAATACAGCTGATGCATCCCTGCAGAGGATATTAAGCGGCGTCGGAAAGGAGCTCAAGGGCGACAGGGCGTATATATTCGAGCAGCATGATGACTATGTAGTGAATACCTATGAGTGGGTTAAGAAGGGAGTCACGAGGCAGAAGGACAATCTGCAGCATGTGCCGATTGCAGATTGTGGTCCGTTCTATGAATCCTTTGCAAAGAATAATACCCTGATCATTGAGGATATCGAGAAGTACAGAGGCACCCCGATGTATGAATGGCTGAAGCCACAGAATATCCACTCGATCATTGAGACCCCTCTCAAGATAAAGGGAGAGCTGATCGGATTCATCGGAATAGACAATCCGGATATGACCATCATCCCGCAGTCAGAGAACATTCTGATCAGCCTGTCGAGATTTGTGGCGGTGCTTATCAGATCGAGAAATACAGTCAGTGAGCTTGATGATCTGAGTCAGCGTGATGCTCTGACGAATGTCATGAACCGCCGGGCCATGAAGGTTGCATTGTCGAAGATAGATAAGACGAGACCTCTTGTCTTCGTATATGCAGACCTCAATGGTCTGAAGGGGATAAATGACACAGATGGTCATGACAGCGGAGATACACTGCTACGTTCTGCTGCGAATATCATGACATCATTCGCAGGCAACGACAGGGTATTCAGACTCGGCGGCGATGAGTTCGTGGTCGTGGTGGAGCTGAATAATGTGACCCAGGCCGATCTGGTGATGAGAGAGCTGAGGCAGAGGTTCGAAAAGGAGAATATAAGCGTAGCCCTTGGCTGTGCACTCCGTACCTCGCCGGATGATGATATAGATGAGGTGCTGCGGGAGGCCGATGAGCATATGTACGCTAACAAGCAGAAGATGCACAAGGAAGAAGCATAAGAATTACAAATTTCCGCGTATTAATTGCGCGGTGCAGCTACAGGGAGCCACCATGGCGGCAGATTTTTCTGCAGGGTCATGTGTGGCTTTTTGCAGTTATAGCGCAGATGAAGCAGATATAAAACAAATAATCAGATGTGTCTGCGAATGCACGGTGCAATTAACAGTTCCGAGATTTTGTCTATGGACAAAACCTCGGAACGGAATTAAAATTCAAAAGATTGAATGAGAAAACCCCTTATTTTTAGATATATCAGGAAAAGTTGTTTTACAGACAGGAGGAATTCTAATGGGACTTAAAGATCTTTCGCATGCTGCCGAGAGAAAGGCATTCGAGACAGCTATTGACGGATTTTTAAAGCATGTAAAGAAAAAGGATTATGCCGAGAGATCCAAGACATACGGCAAGCTGGTAGATGCAGCAGGCACATTCTGGAAGGATGCCAATAAGGACACCCTCGCAGCTGCCAAGAAGGCAGTCATGGATCCGGATAACCGCTGGATGAAATTCATCAACAGAGTAATCGACGAGACTGATCCTCACTATGCCAAGACAATGCTTCTTAATCTCGGATACGAAGCATTTTTCCGTGGAACCAAGACGATCAGAGCCAACCGTGAGAAGTATCACTGCAATATCCCGTGGCTCATTCTCTTCGATCCTACGATGGCATGTAATATGCACTGCGTGGGCTGTTGGTCCGGTACATACGGCCACAAGGCAAATCTGACATTCGAGCAGATGGATAAGATCGTCACTCAGGGTAAGGAACTCGGAGCATATCTGTATATGATGACAGGCGGAGAACCTACCGTTCGTATGAAGGATATTTTCCGTCTGGCAGAGAAGCACAATGACTGCTTCTTCGGACTGTATTCCAATTCTACCCTGATCACAGATGAGCTTGCCGAGAAGGTAAGACAGCTTGGAAATATCACCTTCATGCTTTCTCTCGAGGGAACTCCAGATACCAACGATGAGCGTCGTGGAAACGGACACTATGCCAAGGTTATGGAGGCTATGGATATCCTTCGTAAGCATGGTATCGTATTCGGTACTTCAGTATGCTATACAAGAGAAAATATCGAGGCAGTTACAAGCGATGATTTCTTCCATCTGCTTGAGAATAAAGGTGCCAGATTCGGCTTCTACTTCCACTTCATGCCAGTAGGAAACAATGCTGTACCAGAGCTTATGCCTACAGTAGAGCAGAGGAAGTACATAATTGACCGTATCCGCTATGTCAGAAGTGACAAGTGCGATTTCTCATTCTTCCCTATGGACTTCCAGAATGACGGAGAGTACGTAGGCGGATGTATTGCCGGAGGAAGAAACTACTTCCATATCAACTCAAACGGAGATGCAGAGCCATGTGTGTTCATTCATTTCTCTGATTCGAATATTGATGACAAGTCCATCCTTGAGATTCTTCAGAGTCCTCTGTTCATGGAGTATCATAAGGGACAGCCTTTCAACAGGAACCAGCTCCGCCCGTGCCCGATGCTTGAGAATCCTCAGCTTCTGCGTAAGATGGTTCATGATACCGATGCTCACCAGACGAATCTCGAGTCGCCTGAGAGCGTAGAGCATCTGTGTGAGAAGTGCGATGACTATGCCAAGGAATGGGCTCCGGTTGCCGAAGAGGTATGGAAGTCAGAGACTCACAAGAAGAAGTCATATGAGAACTATTCCGAGGAGCACAGAGAGCATCCTGAGCTCGCAGCCTTCCAGACAGAGGATGATGTGACTGAGGAATGCAGGGAGAATCCTGAGCTTGCTGCCTACAGATCATCATACACCAATGGGGGACTCCGCAAGGAAGCCTGATTTTTAAGAAAAGCTTGAAGTGTGTCAGTGGAAAAATCCACCGGCACGCTTTTTTTATGTAAAAAAGGAATTCAGAGTTTTGCGTTGCAGGGGATTTTATGCTATCATTGACCGGTAGGATTTTTTCTTATAAGAGGAAAGGAAAAATATGGCTCTCGAGACTACGGACCTGTTCCGTCAGGATATGTCGCGCGCCAGCGGACTGCACCAGATCACGCCTGAAGAGGTGAAGAGGGTACAGCAGGTGGTCTATTCCATTGCGAAGGACCTAGCGGAGATATGCGAAGAAAATAATATAGAATATATGCTGGGCGGAGGTTCGGCTCTGGGAGCAGTGAGGCACGGAGGCTTCATACCGTGGGATGATGATCTCGATATCAATGTCTACAGGAAGGATATCGACAGGCTGTGCGATCTGATAGAGGAGAAGTATCCGGATAAGTACTATGTGGAGGCTCCGCTCAGGACGCCGGGGTACTACAGTTCGTTCGCGCAGGTGCAGCTTAGGGGTACGACCTTCCGTGAATACCTCTGGCAGGAGGACGGCAAGTGCGGGATCAAGGTCGATCTGTGGATCCTTGAGAATGTTTACGACAATCCCGTAAAGCGCCGCTTCCAGGGGATCCTCTGCGATGGCGGCTCGCTTATCCTCTCGTGCATCCGGATGCACAGGGAGAAGAAGGCATTTCTTCGACTGGCAGAGGGGAATAAGAAGGGACAGCGGCTGATAAGGCTGAAGGCTTTCATAGGAGCGCTTCCGTCGCTTACCCCGTGGTGGTGGTACAGGAGAGTACAGCACGCCTATTCGATGTGTCACGATGAGAATTCAATGTATGTATCTTTCCCGGCGGGGAGGAAGCATTTTTTCGGGGAGATGTATGAGCGTGCAAAATACTGCGATACAGTAAAAATGAAATTCGAGGACTCGTATTTTCCGGTTACTAAGGATTACGACCATTATTTTCATGCCCTCTATCCGGGGGACTACATGGAGCTTCCTCCGGAGGACAGGAGAGAGCGGCATGTACTGTATGATTTAAGGTTTAAGGAGGATAAAAGTTGACGCAGAAAAAGATCCTGATGAGAGCAGGGACCACTGTTCTTGAGAATCTCTATGCTACAAAGACTATATTCGACGACGCCATCGGCGGGAATGTAGGAAATCTGGTCTATGCCAACAGTGTGCTGCGTACTCTTATGACGGACGAAGAGATGGAGATAGAGGCGGATCATTACTATGCAGAATTTGGCAAGTATAAGGACTCGGATGCGGAAAGGATAAACAGTGAGTATTCGGCCTTCGTTATCCCGTTTGCCGATGCATTCAGAGGCGATTTCATCAGGTCGATGAAGAGGATAACAGCTTTTATCAGGAAACTGACTATCCCTGTAATAATAATTGGTGTCGGGGTGGCATCCGGCAAAAAGGATTTCATGGAGCCGCTGCCGCAGGATGATACGGTGAAGGCTCTGATAAAGGAGGTTCTCTCGCGGTCCGCTGTAGTCGGGGTGAGAGGAGAGTCGACATACAGATATCTGACCGAGAAGCTGGGATTCCCGAAGGATTCGGTAACAGTGATAGGTTGCCCGTCGATGTACACCTTCGGGCCGGATCTCTCACTCAAAAAGGAACCTGACCTGAATCCATCCTCAAAGATCATAATCACTGATACGAAGTACAGATCTCCGGGTGAATATATAGGCAACGATATCCAGAAGTTCCTCATAGGAGTATCGGAGGAATATCCTGATTTCACCTTCATTCCTCAGCTGTTAAGGGAGCTGAAGGAGATCTATATCGGAGCGCCGTACAGCAGGGACCATTCGATCCTTTATCCGGGCAATCTGGACTCACCCTTGTTTAAGGACGGGCGGGGAAAGTTTTTCCTCAATGTCCCGACCTGGCTCGATTTCGCGTCGAAAGCAGATCTGGCTGTAGGACCCAGGATTCACGGGAGCATCGTTCCGGTGCTGGCAGGTACTCCGGCGCTTGCGATCGTAAAGGACGTCAGGATGCAGGAGCTGGTATCATACCATCATCTGGCCCATGTCGATATAAGCGAGGTTCATGCAGACAGCAGGCTCTCTGATCTCGTCCGCGGAAAGGATTTCCATGAGTTCGAGAAGTACCAGGAGGAGAATTTCCTTCATTATCTTGACTTCCTTCATAAGAATGGATTAAAGACCATCTATGATGGCGATATCCATATCAAGGAGGCTCCTCTTGACAGAAGAGTAAGCCGGATGAAGCTCTACGGAGCGGTGACACCGTTTTACCACGCCTCTCACAGCGAAAGACTCCGCAGAGAAGGAGAATACTTCTCCCGCGAGGAAAAAAAGATAAAGGAACTTAAAGACAGAATCGATGAGAAAAACAGCAGGATATCAGAGCTTAATACCTCACTCGATGAGAAAAACAGCAGGATATCAGAGCTTAATACCTCACTCGATGAATTCAAAAAGGGAAAAATCTACGGAATCATACGAATGATAGGCCGGAAACTTTCTGGATCTAAATAAGCGGACGGTGGAATGAGGTTTACATTGAAGCCGCTATAATATATAATAATCAGATATTTTGTTAAAACATAAGTAAAGGAAAGATAAAATGAAAGTACTTAATCTTCATAAACCAGGCCATATCCGCTGTGAGGAGGCTGCGATGCCTGTCCCGGGAGAGGGAGAGGTGCTCCTTAAGGTCATGGCCTGCGGTATCTGCTCATCAGATGAGGCAAGAATATTCAAGGACGGGGCACATGTGATGCCAATCGTTCCGGGACATGAGTTCGCAGGACAGGTCGCAGAGGTCGGCCCGGGAGTCGACAGGAGTCTTATTGGAAAGAAGGCATCGGTCTTCCCGATGCTTCCGTGCTTCGAGTGTCCGTCATGCAAGAGAGGCGACTATGCTACCTGCTCGAACTACAAATATTATGGTTCCAGAAACGACGGCGGTATGGGAGAGTACAGAGCCATAAAGGCCTGGAACCTGAATATCCTCGATGATTCCGTGGATTACTGTGTAGGAGCTCTTTCAGAGCCTTCAGCAGTCGGACATCATGCGACAGAAGTCGGCGGTGTCAAAGCGAAAGACAAGGTATTCGTTATCGGATCCGGTACTATAGGACTTCTGATAGGATTTTTCGCTCAGGCAAAGGGAGCAGAGGTCTGGATCGGAGCCAGAAGAAAGGAGTCGACAGACTTTGCCGCTTCGCTCGGCTTCAAGACCATCGATACGAATAACACCGAGGATGAGGTGAACAAAGCTACAGACGGAAACGGAATGGACGTCGTATTCGAGGCAGTAGGTTCAAACAAGTGCCTTATAGACGCTATTCAGTCAGTGGCGGCAGGCGGTACTCTGGTCACAGTCGGGAACCCGTCAGGTGATATGGACCTTCCGAGAGATGTTTACTGGAGGATTCTGCGCAAGCAGCTTACCGTCAGAGGCACATGGAATTCTTCATATTCGGACAAGGCCAACGACTGGCATGAAGTTGCAGAGCTTATGAAAGAGAAGAAGATTCCTTTCGAGAAGCTTATTACAAGAAAATACAAATTATCACAGTGCGATGAAGCTTTTGATTTCTTCAGGGATCACAGCATCCAGAAGTCAAGAGTCATGTTTGTAATGCACGAGAAAGAAAGCGAGGCATATAATGGCTGATACAGTTAGCGATGCAACCGTACTTCCGGCACGTGAGCCGGGAAAGATTTCTGCATCCATGATGTGCGCAGGACTTGACAAGATTTTCTACTATCTGACAGAGTTCAAGGAGGCAAAGCTTGAATTCCTTCATATCGATGTGATGGACGGACAGTTCGTTCCGAACCTTGCACTCGGTACTGATTATGCGAAGAGCCTCAGAAGGATCACGGATATCCCGTTTGACTTCCATTTCCTGACAATGGACCCGCTCGAGAAGATGAGCTGGTTCGATATCAGAGAGGGAGATCAGGTGGCCTTCCACTATGAGAACAATACCCATATTTCTGAGTGTCTCCAGTATCTGAAGAGGCTTTCAGCTACATCACTCATTGCTATCAATCCGGAGACCGATTACAGGGTTCTCGACCCCTATCTCGATGATCTCGATGGTGTACTTGCGATGACAGTACATCCGGGATTTGCCGGCAAGAAGCTTGTTCCATCTACTATGGATAAGGTAAAGGAGATGCGTGAGTATTTCCATTCGATAGGCAAGGATGACCTTCTGATCGAGGTTGATGGAAATATCACGATTGAGAATGCACGGAAGCTATATGAGCGTGGAGCTGATATCTTTGTAGCAGGCTCGTCATCACTTTTCCATAAGGGAGAGACGGCCGTGACAGATGTCATCAAGAAGAAGAGACTCGCCATTGGCTGGAAAGAGGAGGATCTGCCATGAGATACGGAGCCATACTTGCAGGCGGTGTCGGAAACAGAATGAAGTCGGCACATATTCCGAAGCAGTTCTTAGAGATCGCCGGGAAGCCTATCATTATCTGGACGCTGGAGAGGCTCATGAAGTCAGCTCTGTTCGATGAGGTGATCATAGCCATCCATCCTGAGTGGAATGACTATCTGAAGACCATGATCCGTGACCGTGACCTGGACAGGAATTATGTACAGGTCATTGATGGAGGAAAGGAGAGACTTGATTCCATCCAGAACGTGATCGACTATATTGAGAACGCACATGGAATAAATGCGGATGATAAGATCCTGATTCATGATGCAGTACGTCCATTTGTGACTGACCAGATCATGAAGGATTCAATGGATGCTCTTGACGAGTATCCGGCAGTAGTTGCAGCAATCCCTGCCACCGATACTATGCTCTGGATCGAAGAAGGCACGAAGGTGGATTCAATGCCTGCGAGAAGCAAGCTTTTTCATGGACAGGCACCTGATTCGTTCAGGCTTCAGGTGCTTCGGGATTCACTCGATTCACTGACAGAGGAGGAGAAGAAGACGATCACCGGTACTGCACAGATCTGCCTGACCAAGGGCATAGAGATCCATACGGTTCCGGGTGATGTGGAAAATATCAAGCTGACAAGCGATGGCGACCTGATGATCGCCGAAGGAATAATGCGCGAAAGACTGGAAAGAGATAAGTGATGGAAGAACATAGTGGAATCATAGTTGATGACCTGCACTTCGCAAGAGTGCTTCTACATGTATATGGTCATATCACAGAGGATGTGGGAGATCTGTCGAAGGCGTCGATTTACATTCGTGATTCATATCATGGGAAGCTGAAGCCGTCACATCTCGATTTTGACAGAAAGAAACGTACATTTCATATCGTATATCATATTCTGGGGGCAAATGACAGCTACCCGATCGAGTCGGGTGACTATTATCTGCGCCTTAAGAGCCAGGGAGTGAAGTATTATTCATACCTGGCCCCGGCTCTCCGCCACTGTGAGAAGGATGGCAGACTCCGCTATGTCCCTACACAGGAGGACATAGATAAGGGAGATACGGACAAGACTCCGTATCAGTTTACTTTTTCAAGGAATACAGCAAAGCACGGAAGGGAAGTCTTCGAGATGTACTCGATGATGGACCTCGATGAGGATACCCTGTATTTCCGTGTGAACTATCAGCCGCAGCTTGAGGACATGGGTATCATCTACAACCTGAAGCAGCGCTTCAGGGAGTGGAAGGATAATACCCGCAAGGCATTCAATCCGTTCAAGGAGAGCATCCTTATAAAGCGGTTCAATAAGCTTGAGGAGAAAAGAAAAAAGCGCAGGGCTGCAGGCGCAAAGCCTACCATACTTTTCGCATCAGGCTCACGTGCCACTCTTAGCGGCAACGAAGAGTTCATATACAACAGGATGAAGGAGAGAAATCTTCTCGACAATTACAATATCCTGTTCAATTTCAAATCCAATATCAACGAGAGATACGGTGCACATGGAGCGTTCAGGTTCACGAAGCAACTTGCAATGAGTGATATCATTCTGATCGATGATTTCCTGCCATTCGTGTATAAGTTTGACTATCCGTCGGATGTGAAGTTCGTCCAGGTATGGCATGCCTGCGGAGCGTTCAAGTCACTCGGCTTCGAGCGTGAGGGCAAGCCGGGTGCGCCGAAGACGAATACGAGAGTGCACAAGTGCTACACCCATATGCCGGTGAGCTCCGAGCATTCGGGCAGGCATCATGCAGAGGCATTCGGACTTCCTGAGAAGGTATTTTTGCCTATCGGAATTCCAAGAACCGATATATTTTTCGATGAAGAATACAAGAAAGATATGGTAGCAAGGCTGCAACAGGAATACCCGATCATCAGACAGAGGAATAAGGTATATCTGTATGCGCCGACCTTCCGTGGAAATAATGCAGTCGATGCAGGCTTCCCTATGGAGAGGGTCGACTGGAAGAAGTGGGGCGCCTTTCTCAAGGAGAGAAATGAGCTCCTGCTCGTGAAGATGCATCCATTCGTCAAGAAGCCGATAAAGATTCCTGAGGAATACAAGGACTATATCCTTGATATGTCAGAGTACAGAGAGGTAAATGATATTCTGTTTATTTCTGATGTGATGATCACGGATTATTCTTCTGTAATGTATGAGTTCTCACTTCTCAGAAGACCGATGTATTTCTACGCATTCGATCAGAGAATGTACGAGAACAGCCGTGATTTCTATGAGCCTTATGAGGAGACAGTTCCTTCACCGTCAGTCATCGTCAAGACCTTCCCGGCGCTTCTTCATGCGCTTGAGGACACGGACAATTACGACTATGATGCACTCGACAGATTTGTGAGGAAGAACTTCAAATACACGGACGGTAAGTCCACAGACAGATTTATAGATGAGATAATACTTAAATAATTTAAAGGAGTGATATTTTGAAATTCAGGCGGGCGAAAACATTTTTACTGGCAGCCGCTTTACTTGTGACAGGTATTGCCGGAGATTTTTCCATATCAGATGCACAGGCAGCATCAAAAAAGGGGTATGGTACCGCAACGGTCAGGATTCTTGCAACCACGGATATGCATGGTCAGAGTGAAAAATTAAACTATGACTCCGCAGCAGATGGTGACGGAAGTCTGGCTCAGATTTCAAGCGTGATAAATGAGAAGAGGAAGATAAGGTACGGAACCTCAGTCACCGTAGACTGCGGTGACAATGTATATGGCATAGGGGCTGAGAGCGTGATGAAGGGCTCTGAGAGCGGCGCCCAGTATATGTATGAGGCTATGAAGGCCGTAGGCTATGATGCTATCACTCTTGGTAATCATGATTTCGATTACGGGGTAGATTACATCCAGAAATGTATCTCGGATTCCGGCCTTAAGAGTAAGGTCGTGCTTTCAAATGTAGCAGATGCAAAGACAAAGAAGAATCTCTACAAGAGCAGCATGATCGTGAAGAAGACCGTGAAGACCACGACGGGCAAGAAGAAGACGATCAGGATCGGATTTGTCGGTGCGTGTGTACCATCTCTTACGAAGAAGACTGATGGTATGGGACAGGATCTCGACTCTGATGCTACAGAGGTCCCTTCACTTGTGACTGCCGTTTCATGGAAGGGTGTCATCGAGACAAAGGATATCGTATCAAGCGTGAAGACACAGGCAGCGGAACTGAAGAAAAAAGGCGCAGATATAGTAGTTGCCATAGTTCATAGTGGTATCGGAAATGAAAAGGTAAAGAAGCTGGATAATAGCGTAGGCTACGCATTGACAGCGCTTAAGGATGTAGATGTGGTATGTGCAGGACACACGCACATGGATTTCCCATCTGATTCTGCACAGGCAGTCCCATACTATGATTATGAGCACACGGATTCCAACGGACTCATGCATGGCAAGGCCCTGATAGAGGAAAAGGATCATGCAGTATCCCTTGGTATTGCTGATGTAAAGATTGCTTTCACAGAGTATGGCACACCGTATATCAAGAGCCAGAAGAGCACGATCAGAAAGATTAAGGATACTGATCCTGAGGATCCGAAGATCGTTGCCATCAATGAGAAATATGATGCTATTTATAATAAGCTCTATGAGCAGGAAGTTACAACCACAGACAGAGAGACGAATAACTATTTCGGTATGATAGAGGATAATCCTCTGGTTCATCTGTGTAATGATGCAAAGATAGAATACGGAATGCGCGCGGTAAAGAATCTCGACGAGCCGTACAGAAGCGCTCCTGTAATAGCTTCTACGAGATATCAGCTGGCGGGGAAGAGCGGATCAGATGATTATATTGATATTGATGGTAGGGTTCAAGTCAAGGATCTGCTGAATCTCGAGGCCTTCAACCAGCAGAGGGCTAAGGTGTATTATATCACCGGTGCCCAGCTTCGTGAATCACTCGAGTGTGAGGTGGCGAGATTCTATCAGACATTAGGCCAGGAGACCTCATCCAAGTGGGACAAGGAGACACAGGCACTCGTAGATCAGGGAATGAAGCCGGTTCTAAGCACGAAGTACCAGAAGGACTGGGAGGGCTTCAGGGTATATGACGGTATTGAGTATGTCGTGGACCCGACAGTCGCCCCCAGATATGATGAGAACGGAACACTTATTTCTGATACGCACAGGATTGTAAGCCTCACGAGAAACGGTGTCCCTGTAAATGATTCTGATGTGTTTATCATTGTATCAAGCAATGTGGATTCAGCAAACGACCCCGTATTTGCAAAGGTTGCAAATAAACAGCTTCTGGTAAAGAAGACTGCCCATATCAGCTCGATGCTGGAAACTTACATGAAGACCCAGACTATCAATGGAACTCTTCAGATGTCGATGGATGGCAACTGGAAGGTTGTTTTTCCACAGGAGGACAATTACATCATCAGATCTTCATCCAGGGCTTCTGATATAGCAAAGACGAAGGTCTGGTATCAGGGTGAGATTCCTGGCGCAAACGGATATACATATTATAAGGCGGCTCTGGGTACGCCTGTGCAGCAGGCAGATACCTATGGCCCATTTATCTGTGCCTCTCCTATGGAGACAGAGGTGACAGGGGATCCTGTAAAGGTGCGTGTCGAGGCAAATGATATTTCAGGAGTGGCAAAGCTTCAGTACATCGGAGGCACTTACAAGGCTGACGATGCTATCTGGAACAGTGCAGTGGATGTAAAGGATAACGAGTTTCAAGCGACAGAGAACGGCACCTACACTGTGAGAGCCGTAGACAGTCTCGGCAACGCAAATGTCAATTATGTCACTATAAATAATATCGATAGTACAGTATCGGTGACACCTTCACTGGATGAAGAGCTCACAAACAGGAAGAAGGTCCTTAACGGACACGGTTCGCCATTTGCAACAGTATATCTGAGTCTTTCGGGAATGGAAGTAAATACGAAGGCTGATGCTGATGGCAGGTTCATATTTAACCTTCATACACCGGGACTTGCTGATGATACGGCTGAGCTCTATCAGGTAGATATACAGAACAGAAAGAGCGCTGTAAGAAATATAAAGGTTACCCGTACAGGCGCTAATACGCCAGGTGTAGTTAATGAGATAAAAAATACTGATACGACTATCAGTGGAACCTATGAGGATGACCCTCTCTGTACGATCCTCGTTGAATACAACAATACAGTATATGTGCCAAAGGGAGCTGATGCAAAGTACAAGGCAAGCTCACTGTATAAGACCACTAATGCAAAGAACGTGAAGTTCACGAGGAAGGGTGATTCATTTACAATGAATATCCCTGTGCCTATGAGCGGTCAGACGTACAAGATATATGGAGTTGACTGGATTGGGAGACTTTCGACACTGACACAGAAGACAGTAGTAGAGGCGGCTCCGAACCAGCCGAAGATTGATACTGTAGTTGCAGAAGATGCCGTGGTAAGCGGCAGCATTCCTTCACCTACATCACAGGAATATACGATCAATGTGACAACAGGAGATGGAAAGACATATACCGGGACCGCCGGTGCTGACGGACATTTTGCCGTGGAGACAGACGGCGCGGCAGCAGGCACGAAGGTGACTGTAAGTGCTTCAGACGTCCGTGACGGAGTGACCCGGACGAGCCTCTCTAAGAGCGCCACAATGAAGAAGGCTTCATCGCTTCTGGAGAAATATTCCGGTGGCGCGGAATTCTCAGCAATAAGTGATGAGGACAAGGTGATCACAGGATCTGTCTATGACGGTAATGCCACGACGGATGCACGTATTATCGTAAATGGTAAGAAGGACAGGCTGACTCTCGATGCCAGTGGAGCATTCAGCTATAAGCTGGAGGAACCTCTTTCATACAATGATACAGTGACTCTTGTAGTAAGGAACAGTGACGGTTCACTTAATGACATTGAGCAGACAAAGGTAGAGGAAGCGCTTCCTGACAAGCCGACAGTCACGACTGAGAAGATCACTGCATCGACAAAGAAGATAAGAGTAGTCGGAAACAGGGACTGCACAGCAGTGCTTAAGAGTGGAAAGACAAAAGTAAATGCAAATGCTTGTGCTTCTAATGAGGAAGGATTTATCTATAAGCTTACAATCCCGGAAAGCCTCAGAAAGAAGGGCACCCATCTGAAGGTATATCTGAAGAATACCGCAGGTGAGTCGGAGGCTGTATCACTTATGGTCGGATAACTTATATAAGTATTGTTAAGGATCTGAAGAATGATCAGAAGACTCATGGATAAGTACAGGGACGTCATTCCGTATCTGGTATTTGGTGTCCTTACGACAATCGTAAATATAGTTGCGTACTGGGTATGTGCGCATCCGCTGCACCTGGGTATAATGGTCTCGACTGTTATCGCCTGGGTACTGTCGGTGCTCTTTGCGTATGTGACAAACCGTAAGTGGGTATTTCACAGTGAGGCAGGCGGAGCAGGAGAGATACTAAGAGAGATCATCTCTTTC
Source organism: uncultured Lachnospiraceae bacterium (assembly GCA_900315505.1). Classification (GTDB taxonomy): domain Bacteria; phylum Bacillota; class Clostridia; order Lachnospirales; family Lachnospiraceae; genus Weimeria. The sequence goes on along the minus strand of OMZG01000011.1, from coordinate 37,842 downwards.
TTCGGAGCCAGGCTTGCAACCGGTCTTCTCGATATGCTGTTCATGTATATCTTTGCAGAGAGACTCGGACTCAATGACACAGTGATCAAGATATGCTCGAATGTGGTTGTTGTAATACTGAACTATATATTCAGCAAATTTCTGATATTCAGGCACAAGGGAGACATTTCCGATGAAAAATAAAACAATTGAGAGATATAAGGGTGGTATCTTTTTTCGTATAATACTGGTACTTACGATGCTGTTTCTTCTGCTGTCAGCAGCGTTTACAGTGAAGTTTATCGCTGGCAGCGGGTTCAATGGCCTGCACAGCATCAGCGAGAATTTCGCAAAGACTTTTCCGAATGTGAACGTAGGAATGCTTTCACTACTGATCGTAGTGGTGGAGATGGCGGTCATGCTGTTCTTTGTCATATCGATGAACAGATTCCTGAGTTCTGCATCTGAGCGTGCAGTAACGATTACCGCGATAGTGATATGGGCGGTCATGATCATACTGCAGCTGTGCATCATTTTTTCCATGAATCCGGCGCCATCTATTGATTCATTCAGACTTCTGAACCGTTCATACGCGATAGCATCCGGTGAGATCACTAAGGGTCAGTACGATCTGCCATCGTTTAAAAGATTCTCGAATAATGACTTCTCGCTGATGCTGATGGTCGGTTTCTTCCGGATGGTCATTCCTTCCGGTATCGGTAGCTTTGCTCTGTACAAGCTGCTAATCATCCTGAATACAGTTCTTATGGATCTTGGAATTCTGTTTGCAGGACTCACAGTGGGACTTGTCATTGACAGAAAGGCAGCAGTATCGCTTACTTCGTTCGCTGCCCTGAATCCGCTCTATTATCTGATGGTATTCTGGGTTTATACGAATACTGTAAGTCTCTTCCCGATGATGCTTACAATATATCTGCTTGCTCTTTTTGAGAAAAAAAGAGATGCCTGGCCAGTCTGGAAACAGCTTGTCTTCGTAGTGGTCACCGGCTTTGTCGCAGCATTTTCATACAGCATCAGGGCTACGGCATTTTTTCCTATAATAGCATATGTGATATGGAGATGTATCCTTCTTATAAGGAGTAATTCAGATGTAAAACACCTACTTGCTACAGTGCTTCTCGTGCTTTCATCAGCTGTTTTTATCACAGTATTTTCGAATGTGTCGGCACAGTACAATCCAGACAAGTCAGGGAACTTTCCGGTGATACACTGGGTGAAGGTGGGTACTACCGGTGACGGTCAGATAAACGGCCATGACCTGGATGTCCTTGACAAAGTCAAAGGGAAGGATGCAAAGGCTGCTTACGAGAAGAACCTTATGAAAAAGGAGTTTGCGAAACGTGGTACTGCCGGCAATGTGAAGTTCCTTCTGAAGAAGACCGGAGTCACCTGGTCGAAGGCTGAGTCTGACTACAGGAAGAGAATGATGCCTTTTGAAAACAATACAAGAATCGTAGGAGCTTTCCTGCTGGGAGACAAGGATTATCTTGTCACCACCTACCTGTATGCCTACAGGCTGCTGCTTTTTATCATGGCACTTGCAGGAGGAGTCGTTTTTTTCATTAAGAAAGCCGATGGGACAGCTCAGACGATAGTGTATTCCATCTTTGGCGGATATCTGTTCTATACATTCTGGGAAGGAAAGCCATGCTACTCATTCCCGTTCCTGATCCTTATTGAGATGATGGCCCTGCCGGCAGTTCTTGCACTTGGGGAGAGGAGCAGTGAGAAAAAAGCATTCGATCTGAGGTGCGCTGTACCTGTCTGTCTCTTGTGCATCATTGTGGCTGCAGGTTTAGTGAATTACAAGGTGAACAGATCCGGTGTCATTTATCAGCAGTCGATCAACGCATATACCGGTAATAAGGAACGTCACACTATAGATACCGGAAGCACTCTGACACAGGAATTCTCACCGAGGTACGGATTCAATCATATTTCCTTAAGAGTATTCGGACTTGACAGGAAATCAGCAGGGGCGTATCAGTTCAGGATACTGAGTGGAGATCAGGTGGTCGTAGAAAATCCTGATTTCTCGGTAAATGATCATAGTCTGGGACTGCACTTCGATGAGATCGTGCCTGAGAAGGGACAGAAATTCACGATTGAGGTGACGAATGAGGATGGAGATACTTCGGGTGTGTGGATGACATCATATACGAGATCGTTCCGTCTGTACAGAGGACGCACCACCATCAATGGAGACAGGGTAAACGGTAATCTGAATATTATCGTGGACAAGGTAAAGTAAAGAGGTATTGATATGCTTATTTCACTGGTAGTACCATGCTACAATGAGGAAGAGTCACTGCCATATTTCTATGATGAGACGACTAAGGTCATTGATTCGATGGGCTGTGACTGTGAGATGATCTTTGTCAATGACGGTTCTTCAGATGGGACACTTGACGAGCTGAAGAAGCTGGCTGAGAAGGACAGCAGGGTGAAATATCTGTCATTCTCGAGAAATTTCGGTAAGGAATCAGCCATGTATGCCGGATTCTGCAATTCACACGGAGACTATACAGCGGTGATGGATGCAGACCTGCAGGATCCGCCTTCACTCCTGCCTCAGATGGTAGAGAAGCTTGAATCCGGTGAATATGACAGTGTGGCGACGAGGAGATACACGAGAGAGGGTGAACCGCCTGTCAGATCATGGTTTGCACGCAGATTCTACGGACTCATGAATAAGATATCAGATACGGATATTGTAGATGGTGCTAGAGATTTCAGGCTGATGACACGTCAGATGGTCGAGGCGATCGTTGCAATGGGTGAATACAACCGTTTCTCAAAGGGTATCTTCGGATGGGTCGGATTCCGCACCTACTGGCTTCCATACGAGAATGTGGAGAGGGTTGCAGGACAGACCAAGTGGAGCTTCTGGAAGCTCACAAAGTATGCGATCGGTGGTATCATTAATTTCTCGCAGGCGCCTCTGTATATCGCATCAGCATTCGGACTTATCATGACACTTGTAGCTGTCTTTGCCATCATCTTCGTGGTAGTCAGAAAGCTGATATTCGGTGATCCTGTCGCAGGCTGGGCAAGCCTTGTGTGCATCATACTTTTCATCGGAGGCATCCAGCTCTTCTGCATGGGGATCATGGGACAGTACCTGTCGAGAACATACATGGAGACGAAGCGCCGTCCGCATTACATCGTGTCACAGACAAATATGGACGATGCTGAGAAGATCAGATAAAGGACACTGAAAAGAGTTGACAGTCAGCAGGAAAAGTAGTATTCTATTAAGGCTGATGTAAAAAATGATGGTTCAATAGCCCCGAAACATCATTTCATCAATATAGCCTTTCGTTTGCGTCCGGACATGCGCGAATGGGAGACGACAGATATTTTTGGAGGATTTATCAATGAACACCACTTATATGCCAAACCCTCAGAAGGTTGAGCGCAAATGGTACGTTGTAGATGCCGAGGGACAGACACTTGGTCGTCTCGCATCAGAGGTCGCAAAGGTTTTACGCGGCAAGAACAAGCCAATCTATACCCCTCACGAGGATTGCGGTGATTACGTTATCGTAGTCAATGCCGACAAGATCAAGGTGACAGGAAAGAAGCTTGAGCAGAAGGTTTATTATCATCATTCTGACTATGTAGGCGGACTTAGAAGTGCCACACTCAGGGAGATGCTCGAGAAGCATCCTGACCGTGTCATCGAGATCGCTGTCAAGGGAATGCTCCCGAAGGGACCTCTTGGCCGTCAGATGTACAAGAAGCTTTTCGTATATGCAGGCCCTGACCACAAGCATGCAGCTCAGAAGCCTGAAGCACTCGAGTTTTAATGCGTGGAGGAATAGAAAATGGCAGATGCAAATAAGTATTACGGAACAGGCAGAAGGAAATCTTCTGTAGCAAGAGTTTATCTTGTACCTGGTTCAGGAAAGATCACTATCAATAAAGAGGACATCGACAAGTATTTCGGTCTTGAGACTCTCAAGGTTGTTGTTCGTCAGCCACTTGAGCTCACAGGCACACTTGACAAGTTCGATGTATTAGTAAATGTAAAGGGCGGCGGCTACACAGGTCAGGCTGGTGCCATCCGTCACGGAATCTCACGTGCTCTTCTCGAGGTTGACGAAGAGTATCGTCCAGCTCTGAAGAAGGCTGGCTTCCTTACACGTGACCCACGTATGAAGGAAAGAAAGAAGTATGGACTGAAGAAAGCACGTCGTGCACCACAGTTCTCAAAGAGATAAAGATTTTCAGGGCGCTCCTTTGGGAGCGCTTTTTTTAGTTGCTTTGGATATCAGAGCCTGGAATTTAGGGCATCAACCAAACAAAAAAGAGCCACGGAAATTCCGTGGCCCGTTTTCATATCTTAATCGTCTGAGCGCGCTTACTCATTACTTTATCTCAAATACCCAGTGATCCGGATCTGCGATCTCGCCGTCCTGGATACCTGTAAGTGTGCTGCGAAGCTTAGCAAGAGTAGGTCCGATCTCGTCCATACCACTCTTGATATTTATTACCTTGCCGTGGTCGTTGATGCGGCCGACAGGAGAGATAACTGCTGCGGTTCCGCAGAGTCCCATCTCATCGAACTCTCCATCCTCAACCTCTGAGAGAAGGACTTCACGATGCTCAACCTTCATTCCCAGGAGATGCTCAGCGATGTAGCATAGGGACCTTCTGGTGATCGAAGGAAGAATTGAATCAGAAAGAGGTGTGACAAGAGTCTTGCCATTATCCTTGATGAAGATGATATTGGCTCCGCCTGTCTCTTCGATCTTCGTCCTGGTAGCAGGATCGAGATACATATTCTCATTGAAACCATGTCTGTGAGCTTCCATGATCGGATGCAGTGACATAGCGTAGTTCAGACCTGCCTTGATGCCGCCTGTACCATGAGGAGCTGCTCTGTCGAAATCAGGGATTGTGACTTCAACCGGCTTCAGGCCGCCCTTGAAGTAAGGGCCTACTGGTGTCACGAGGATTCTGAACATATACTCATCAGCCGGCTTAACACCGATTACTGAATTGTAACCGAACATATATGGACGGATATAGAGAGTAGCACCACTGCCATATGGAGGAACCCAGGCCTCATTTGCCTTTACTACCTTCTTTACAGCCTCTACCCACTGATCCTCAGGGAATGGCGGCATCTCAAGACGAAGGCATGAATCATGCATTCTCTTGGCATTGGCATCCGGGCGGAAACATACGACCCTGCCATCCTTAGTATGGTAAGCCTTCAGTCCCTCGAAGCAGGACTGTGAATACTGCAGTACACAGGCACACTCGCTCATTGTCACGGTGTGATCCTTTGTGAGCTCACCGGCATCCCACTTTCCATCCTTATACATGGAGACGTAGCTGTAATCGGCCTCCCTGTAGTTGAAATCAAGGCTTCCCCAGTCAATATCTTCTGGTCTCATTTCTTTTACCTCCTAGAGAAATATTTTCTGCAATGATTATACACCTTTTCAGATATTATGGTAGATATTTTTTATATTGTATTGAATATAATTCAATCAACAAGTGAAAAATATTCATCAGTTTGACATAGATATAAATTTCGTGTAAACTACTATAGTTTTAGCAAATTAAAGAAGTAAAGGAGTTTATATGAGTGCAGCACAGATCGGAATGTTTGTGACGATGGTGGTATACCTCGTTGCAATGCTTGGTATGGGCGCGGCCGTATCAAAGAAGAACAAGACTGTAGGAGACTTTTATCTGGGAGGAAGAAAGCTCGGACCATTCGTTACAGCGATGAGTGCCGAAGCGAGTGATATGTCGAGCTATCTGCTGATGGGAATTCCCGGACTCGCATATCTGTCAGGAATTGCAGATGCCGGATGGACTATCATCGGACTTGCTGCAGGAACATACATCAACTGGCTTGTCACAGCAAAGCGTATCAGGAGATACACGGAAACGACAGGATCAATCACCGTGCCTGCATTTTTCTCAGACAGATATGGTGACAACAATAATATTCTTACATTTATATCAGCGGTCATTATAGTGATTTTCTTCGTACCTTATACGGCGAGCGGATTCGCGGGATGCGGAAAGCTCTTCGCAAGCCTTTTCAATTCTGACTATCATATAGCAATGATCGCAAGCGCCATCGTCATCATCGGATATACGATGCTTGGTGGCTTCCTGGCAGCTTCTACGACGGACTTCGTCCAGAGCATCATAATGACTGCAGCACTTATCATCATTCTGCTATTCGGTACTATGAAGGCAGGAGGGCCCGGAGCAGTATATGACAATGCAAAGGGACTGGCAGGATATTTCTCAATGCTCTCCACACACAATCCGGATACAGGTGATGCTTCACCTTATGGATTTATCAGAATCGTATCGACTCTTGCCTGGGGCCTGGGATATTTTGGAATGCCGCACATTCTTCTCAGATTCATGGCAATTGAGGACGACAGCAAGCTCAAGCTGTCAAGAAGAGTTGCAACGATCTGGGTGCTTATCTCGATGGCTGTTTCTGTATGCATCGGAGTAGTGGGACTCGGAATGACTGCAAAGGGTGAGATCCCGGTTCTTCATGGATCTGATTCAGAGACTGTCATTATCAGGATTGCAGACCTACTGGCAAGCCACGGTGCTCTCTGTGCAGTAATCGCAGGAATTGTGCTTTCGGGAATCCTCGCATCCACGATGTCTACAGCTGATTCACAGCTGTTGTGTGCATCTTCATCTATTTCATCGGATATACTTGTGAAGTGTTTCCATGTACATATCTCAGAAAAAAAGCTGATGACGATCTCAAGGCTTGCTCTTGTAGGAATCGGAATCATAGGCGTGCTACTCGCATGGAATCCGAACAGTTCTGTATTCCAGATCGTAAGCTTTGCCTGGGCTGGCTTCGGGGCTACATTCGGACCGGTAATGATCCTGGCACTGTTCTGGAAGAGATCGAATAAGTATGGTGCACTTGCAGGACTTATCTCAGGCGGAATCATGATCTTTGTATGGAAATTCGCGGTGAGACCTCTGGGCGGAGCCTTCGATATCTACGAGCTTCTTCCGTCATTCCTTGTAGCACTTCTGTTTGACGTGATTTTAAGCCTCGCTACGAAGGTACCTGATAAGAAGGTTATCGAGACCTACGAAAAGGTGGATTCCATGAAATAAAGAACTTGAAAATACATTAGAAAGAATATATCATAATCATATGACCCGGGGCGCCATAGATGGCTGAGAAATACACCCGAGGACCTGATCCGGACAATACCGGCGTAGGAAGCGTCATGAGATAAGACTTTTCATGTGGGCTGCCCGATCAGGGAACCCACATTTTTTATGTAAAAAATGAGTGCGAATAACAGTATGTCAAGGAGGAAAAGATGGCAGAATACACGACGCAGATGGATGCTGCAAGAAAGGGAATTAAGACTGAGCAGCTCAGAAGGGTAGCGGAGAAGGAGCACATAGACGAGGACAGACTTATGGATCTCGTCGCTAAGGGACAGGCCGTGATCCCTGCAAACAAGGCTCACAAGTGTCTCGATCCTGATGGAATAGGGCAGGCACTTACAACGAAGATCAATGTGAATCTCGGCATTTCAAGAGACTGCAAGAATTATGATGTCGAGATGGAAAAGGTAAATGAGGCCATCAGGCTCGGCGGTAATGCTATCATGGATCTGTCAAGCCACGGCAATACCCAGCCATTCAGGCAGAAGCTCACATCAGAGTGCCCTGTCATGATCGGCACCGTGCCTGTATATGATGCAGTCATCCATTATCAGAGAGATCTGAATACACTGACTGCAGAGGATTTCATCGATGTTGTGAGACTTCATGCAGAGGATGGCGTGGATTTTGTCACACTTCATTGCGGAATCAATAAGAAGACCTTAGAGCAGATCAAAAACGGCAAGAGAAAAATGAACATCGTAAGCCGTGGAGGATCACTGATCTATGCCTGGATGTCGATGACAGGTGAGGAGAATCCGTTCTACTCACACTTCGATGAGATCTGTGATATCTGTGCAGAGCATGATGTGACTATCTCTCTTGGTGATGCATGCAGACCGGGATGCCTCGCAGATGCAACAGATATCAGCCAGGTAGATGAGCTGATCCGACTCGGTGAGCTGACCCAGAGGGCCTGGGAGAAAAATGTACAGGTCATGATCGAGGGACCGGGACATGTACCAATGGATCAGATCGCTGCCAATATGAAGATTGAGCAGACTATATGCAAGGGTGCTCCGTTCTATGTACTCGGACCTCTTGTGACAGATATAGCACCGGGATATGATCACATCACGGCAGCCATTGGCGGAGCGATCGCAGCCATGAATGGCGCTTCATTCCTCTGCTATGTGACACCGGCGGAGCATCTGGCACTTCCGAATGTGGATGACGTAAGAGAAGGAATCATCGCATCGAGAATTGCAGCTCATGCAGCAGACATTGCAAAGCATCTCCCTCATGCAAGAGATATAGATGACAGGATGGCAGATGCCAGAAGAAAGCTCGACTGGGATGCCCAGTTCGAATGTGCCATGGATCCGAAGACTGCTAAGGAAATCCGCGACAGCCGTCTGCCAGAGGATGACCATTCAGATACCTGCTCCATGTGCGGCAAGTTCTGCGCCGTGAGGTCGATGAACAAGGCACTTGCCGGAGAGACTATAGATATTCTGTAAGAAGGTATATAGGATGCACCATTTGTACCGGGGTACAGATGGTGCATTTTTTATGGGAAATTATATAAATAAGGTTTGCCATTGACGGGGATAAGGGTTATAATAGATACTAGATTTTTGTCTGAAAACGATTTAGGAGGTCGCAATGAATATAGTATGCCTTGATATGGAAGGTGTTCTGGTCCCTGAAATATGGATTGCATTTGCAGAGAAGACAGGGATTCCTGAGTTCAGGAGGACGACAAGAGATGAGCCGGACTACGACAAGCTCATGAAGTACAGGATAGCGCTTCTGAAGGAGCATGGTCTGGGGCTTAAGGAGGTTCAGGACGTCATAGCAGAGATTGAGCCGATGGAGGGAGCAAAGGAGTTCCTTGATGAGCTTCGTTCGATCACACAGGTGATCATCCTTTCAGATACCTTTGAGCAGTTCGCTACCCCGCTCATGAAGAAGCTCGGATGGCCTACTATTTTCTGCAACACTCTCGATGTATCAGAGTCAGGTGAGATCACGGACTACCATATGAGGGTTGAGAATTCGAAGCTTACCACTGTGAAGGCACTTCAGTCTATCGGCTTCGAGACGATAGCGAGCGGTGACAGCTTCAATGATCTCGGGATGATTCAGGCGAGCAAGGCAGGCTTCCTGTTCAGGAGCACACCGCAGATCAAGGCAGATCATCCTGAGATACCGGCATACGAGACATTTGATGATCTCCTTGCAGCAATTAAGCAGAACCTGTAAGTGACAGACAGATTCCTGGTAAGATCTGGAGGGAATTATGGCAGATATAAACAGGGAAGAAAAAAAGGGGCTTGCAAAGCAGAAGAAAAAGAAGAGCGGACCTGCAAAGGTAAAGAAGGTAAAGGCGCCTAAGGCACCGAAGAATAAAGAGAAGAGGCTAAAGGCGCCTAAGGCACCGAAGAACAAAGAGAAGAAGCAGGCAGCCAGAGGCGCGAAGCTTATTCAGAAGAGAGAGAAGAAGGCGGCAGCAAGGCACAAGGTCATATCAGTCCGCACGAAGCTTATACTTCTCATAGTTCCTGTGACTATCGGGATAGTAGCAGTCCTCGTAATTGTTTCTTCATATATGTCGAAGAATAGAATGCAGGCGATGTCTGAGGCTCAGCTTGATTCGTCTATCCAGAACCAGTCGGACAGTATCACAGCATGGCTGGAGCAGAATCTCGAGTTTTTCTCAACGGCGAAGACGACGATAGAGTCGATCCAGCCGAAGACAGCAGATGATCTGAAGGCAGCACTGAATATTTATTATGGTCAGAATGAGAACTGCCCGAACGGACTGTATGTAGCCGGATCGGATGGCAAGTATTTCAAGGCCGTGAAGTCAGGCCTTGCATTCAGAGACATCACGAATACCATGTGGTACAGGCAGGGTCTTACGAGAGTTAATATGGACTACGGCTCGGCGTATATGGATATGGCAGGAAAGTATGTCGTATCAGCGTCAGCCCTTCTCAATGACGGTTCAGGAAAGCTTCGCGTCATATCAGCGGATGTGTCTCTCGACAAGATCACAACGATAGTTAATTCAGGAACGAAGATGAATGGAGCGAATTCATTCCTCGTTGATACGAGAACCGGCACCATTCTTTCCTCACCGAAGTCGTCAATGGTCGGCACCAATATCCAGAAGTCAAAGGATCCTCTGATGACCGGAGTCGCAAAGAAGCTGAAGGTACATGACCTCGAAGCAGATACTATAGATGACAGACTTGTAGAGATGCGCGAGATCAATGATACAGACTGGGTTCTCGTGTCATACGCGCCGATGAGCCTGATTCTTAAGGATGTGGCAGATCTAAGCAGAACGCTTGCTATACTTGGCTTTATCGCGATCATCATCCTCGTTGTAATCCTGCTCGTAGTCGTGACAGGCATCTTCGCACCTATCTCTGGGATTACGAAGAGCATCACGAATATGTCTGAGGGCGACTTCACTATCAAGGTAAAGCAGGTATCACACGACGAGATCGGAGCGATGTCAGGAAGTGTGGGCAGATTCGTCGAGCGTATGCGAGGAATGCTTTCTTCCATCAGGAACGAATCAGTGAAGCTGAAGTCCCAGTCAGAGAGCACGGACAAGGTATCAAAGGATATGCTCCGTGAATCCACATCACAGACGAAGGAGATGGAGAATCTCAACCAGATAGTTGATTCACTTGCAGTGGCAGTCAATAATATAGCAGATTCAGCTACGACCCTCGCACAGGTAGTATCAGATACGAAGGAGGATTCTGACAAGACCACGGAGGCCATGACGAATACAGTCCGTATCGCAAAGCAGGGCCAGCAGGATATCAGCAATCTCGGGTCTGCAATGGAAGAGATAAGGAATGCGAACCAGTCTCTTGCAGAATCAGTAAATCAGGTAGGCGAGGCATCAAATCAGATCACGAAGATAGTCACTGTGATCCAGGAGATCGCCGACGAGACCAATCTCCTGTCTCTCAATGCTTCGATCGAAGCAGCAAGAGCTGGCGAGAGCGGACGCGGGTTTGCGGTAGTAGCTTCCCAGATCGGAAAGCTGGCTAATAATTCAGGCGAAAGTGCCAATGACATCAGCAAGCTGATCAGAAACGTTTCAGATCTGATAGAAGAGGCCGTAAAGAAGGCTGATGAGTCATATCAGGCCATTGAGAGGAACGGGGCCCTGATCGATTCTACGGTACAGAGCTTTGATGAGATTTATGAGAATATCAACCAGTCGAACAGAAGACTGAAGAGAGTGGTAGAAAATATCAAGAAGGTAGAAGGTGTGGCTACCAATGTAGCAGCCATCTCCGAGGAACAGGCTGCCAGCACGGCAGAGATCCAGACAACGGCTCAGGAGATCGTCGAGCATGCCCGTAGTATCACCAGGTCCAGCCAGGATGTGGCAGAGAATTCCAAGGAGCTCTCAGATACTTCTACAGCTCTCGCAGGATATGTATCCAGGTTCAGGATTTGAGGAGGCGCTTGTGATGAAGAGATTTAAGAGAATTCTGGCGGCTCTTACTACAGCTGCTCTTACAGCAGGCATGTGTGCATGCGGATCGCAGTCAACAGCTGCTGTTTCGACAGAGACGAATTCGAGTAAGAAGATACTGGTCACACTCGCTGATGCACAGAGCGGCACTAGAGGTGATTTTGAAAAGGCTGTCCGCGCAGCAGGCAAGAAGGCAGGCTTTTCAGTGACTGTGCAGCAGACAGCCGGAGTACTGAATACACAGATCAAGCAGCTGCAGAATGCGAAGCAGCACAAGTTCGGAGGTATAATCTGCTGGGCTGATGACCCGAGTGCAGCAAAGCAGCTCGAGATAGCAGCAGACGGACTCCCGATAGTATTTGTAAACAGTCTTCCTGAAGAGGATGACCTGGCTTCCGGTTCATTCGTATATGTCGGCAGCGATGATACTACAGCCGGACAGGATCAGGCTGAGTATGTATATAATAAGCTCGGAAAGCCGGACAAGATCAATCTTCTGATGATGAAGGGCAAGAAGGACGCTGATTCCACCTCCACACGGACGAATGCAGCAAGGAATTATCTGACTGACAAGGGCTGTGATGTGAATATAGTATTTTCTGATTTTGCAAATGATGATCAGGAGACAGCGCATACCATGATGCAGAGCTTTGCGACTACAGGCCAGACTTTTGATGCAGCTATCTGCAATGACGATGCTATGGCACTCGGAGTGGTGCAGTATATGCAGGAGAATGGTATGTCCACATCGAATATTCCTGTATGCGGGATCGATGGGACGAGCGATGCACTCACATCCATCAAGTCAGGCGGGATGTCATATACAGAGCTGCAGCAGACGGATAAGGTGGCTCAGGCGTGCATAGATGCGATAAGCGCCATCAAGAGCGGCGGCACGATTAATGATATCAAGGGCGCTACTGATGATGGCAGGTATATATGGATACCTTACGAAAAGGTAACAGCTGACAACCTGTCAAAGTTCCAGAAATAAAGGAGATTCACTATGAAGGAGAAAATGAAGGACAACCGCATTTCACAGATCGTTATAGCAATGGTTGCTATTTTCCTCGGAGTCCTGTGTATAGCAAAGCCGGACTCGGCAGCAGATCTGATCGTAAGGATAATAGGAATAGCAATCCTTGTCGTAGGAATCGTAATGATAGTATCGAAGCTTGCAGATGAGACGCTGCGTATCCCTGCTATTGTTCTCGGAGCCATTATAGCAGCAATCGGTATCTTTATCTTTACCCATCCGGGACAGACGCTTTCACTTATCTTCATAGTGTTCGGTGTTCTGATGATAGCAGATGCCATTCAGGAAATGACTGCAAGCATGGCGATAAAGGCTGCAACAGGAGCATGGCTGCCATCATTCATATTGGCAATGATCAGCCTTATATTCGGAATTATCTGTGTGCTTGCACCGCATTTCATTCCTGATCTGAGCTTTGTAGTGATCGGTATCATGCTGGTATATGATGGAGTCACATCCATCTATTCTGCAATCAAGGCCAACAGAGCAGAAAAAGGTGTAGTGGATTCACATATCGTAGACGAGAAGGATATATAATTTTTCAAAGGGAAGTGTTTTATTGAGAAAAATGGAGTTTAAGATGGAGAGAACAGGACTTCTGAAGGTAGGAGACCGTCTCCCTGTTACAGAATCGAAGCTCCCGAATTCTTATTATTATACTCTTGGAAGAGCATATGCGATGTCTGCAAATTATTCCACTCTTGAACGGCTCAAGTCGAGAGAAGGTGTGGTGACAGATGTCAGAGAGACGCCGAAAGGGTATTTCGTGACAGTCGAATTTGATGAGGATCCGATTTAAAGATATATGAGGTTCAGATGAACAGTAGTCAGGGAACAAATGAGATTGACGAACTGCTTGCCAAAAGCTTCAAAAAGCTGGCGAGAACACGGCCGATCGAAAAGATTACAATCAGAGAGATTACGGATGAGGCGGGAGTCATCAGGCCTACATTCTATAATCATTTTCAGGACAAGTACGAGCTCCTGGAGTGGATCATCAAACGGGAGCTTATAGATCCGATCGAGCCGCTTCTCGACAATGGAATGCTGAAGGAGGCTCTGATCCTGCCGCTTACCACAATGGAGAAGGACAAGGCCTTCTATACGAGGGCGGTGAATCTGGAGGGGCAGAATTCTTTTTCAGAGACACTCAAGAAGGCAATATCAGAAATGGCGCTGAGCCGTCTGAACCGCAAGAAGATTGACGAGCTGCTGCCATATAAGGACTGGCTGACTGCAGAGCGGGTGGCTGATTACTTCAGCGCAACCCTGTGCTATGCAGTGATTGAATGGGTCAAGGATGATATGAGGGTTCCTATGAATGAGCTCGTGGATATTTTCATATACGTTGCGAGCCATTCCCTGACGGATATCATTTCAAATCTTTATCAGTGACACATTGAATAAAATGTAGTGCTCTTTTTTACACGAAAAAATATTTGAATATTTATGAAATCCGTATTTTCGTATATAGTATGTAGGTAAAAAAATAGTATGGAGGACCCATGAACTGGTTTGTTGACTTACTGAACCTGCTGATCATAGTAGGTATCGGTTTTGATGTATATGCGGCTATGGAGATACGCGGCGCAATGCTCCAGAAGATAAATCCGAAGATCCTTATCCCGACGTGTCTGCTGCTTGCACTGATTCAGTGCATATTTTTCTTCGGAGGATATTTCATCACCTACGAGATGGTGCAGCATGATGAGGTGAGAGATGCGAGTAACCTGGGCTTCGGGCTTGCAGCCATCATATATTTCCTGCTGGCCGTGAGGCTTATCCACAAGGCTCTGCGGCACGATGACATAGAGGAGAAGCGTGAGGAGATGAGCGTGAAGTATTATGTGCTCATCATTCTTGCAGGCGCTATTTACACTCTCTTAGCCGGACTTGCAAGCGGACTCATGGCAGCGAATATCTGGCTTATGATGCTGTTCACTGTGGCATCTACCATAGTCGTGGTATCGATGGGTATCTATACAGGCTACAGATACGGATTTGCTTCGCGTCCGAGGGTATATGTGATTGGAGCCGTGCTTCTGATAATTGCAGGACTTGCATCACTGCTGAGTGCATTTATATGAATAAGAGAACAGAAGAGATACTGAGGCGGCTGGACGAGGTATATGGCAGGGACATCCCGTGTTACCTGCATTATGATACCCCGTGGCAGCTGCTTTTTTCTACCATAATGTCAGCACAGTGTACTGATAAGAAGGTAAATGAGGTCGCAGAGAAATTATATAAGAAATATCCGACGGTCCAGGCATTTGCGGATGCGGATTTATCAGAGCTTGAAGAGGATATCCATGCGACCGGATTCTATCACAATAAGGCGAAAAATATAAAGGCATGCGCGAGACGCCTTCTCGATGATTATGGTGGAGAGGTTCCGCGGACGATCGAGGAACTCACATCCCTTCCGGGAGTGGGCAGGAAGACAGCCAATGTGATCCGCGGGAATATATATCACGACCCGTCGATAGTGGTTGATACTCATGTAGGTCGGATCTCAAGAAGACTGGGATTTACAGAAGAAAAGGATCCTGCGAAAGTCGAAGGGGATCTGATGAAAAAAATCCCCAGGGAGCACTGGATAGCGATCAATATCCAGTTCATTGCTCTCGGCCGCTCTATATGCACGGCCCGCTCGCCAAAGTGCCAGGAGTGCTTCCTGAGCGACCTGTGTGGGAGCTGTGAGTTATGAGTTATGAGTTGAGAGTTGAGAGAGGTCACGGAGTACGGTGCCTTTCATCAGGAAGCTCATGGATTCGACCTGTCTGCAGAGCTCATCGATTTTTTCAGGCTCTCCGAGCTGTTTATAGCATTCTCCGAGCAGGGTATAGTCTGATGAAACATCAGAGCCGATTGATACACCGTATTCGAGTATCTGAGCGGCTTCCGCGTATTTTTCCTTTTCCATGAAGCACTTCGCGAGGTCGCATAGCAGCACCTCCACGCGGGAGAAGCGGTCGGCGATCTCCTGCATTTTATCAAGGTTTCTACGGCCATATTCAAGCTTCAGATCGGTATTTGACATGCCGTTCAGATTCAGAAGCCTGGTCTTACTGAGCTCTGTCAGCTCATCGATTATCACATCAGCCTCTTCGTCCGGGTTCTCATCAAAAAAAGATAGTGGAAATTTTTCCATTGGAATGGTAATATAGTCAATAGCACTTAGATCACGGGCAGGGGTGAGATCGGCCCTGCGTTCCCGCTCCCAGTAGTCGTCCTTCTGCTGTGCCTCTTTTGCACTCAGGTGTCTGATCCTGAATGCGACAAACAGGATGAAGGAGACCAGCAGGATCGTGATTATGGGTATCTGTGATATTGAGATAAGTAGTATCATATGTATGCCTTTCTATAGTGTAGTATATTGTAACACTTTTTTGAAAAGGAATGAATATATGAAAAAATGGTTGTTAGCCGGGGGGTTAACAGCGGGAATTGTTTTCGGAGGTTTGTTTTTATCTGGGACAGACGCACAGGCGGCCCAGAGGATAGCAGATAATGTATATATAGGCTCGGTGGATGTATCGGGCATGGACGGATCGCAGGCTGCCGCAGCAATAGCAGACTATGCACAGCAGACAGGCGAGAGGACGATCACTCTCACGAGCGGAGAGAGAACCCTTACAGTAAAGGCCTCAGAGCTTGGCCTCAGTGCTGATGCCGGTGATTCGGTGGATGCGGCCATGAATTATGGTAAGAAGGGAAATCTCCTTGAGAGATATCGTGAGAATCAGAATATTGACAGCGGAAAGAAAAAGGAGTTTACGCTCGGCGCCACGGTAGACGCCGAGAAGGTCAGAAAATTCCTGACTGATAATGAGGAGGCTCTGGTGGATGAGCCGGTTGACGGGACTCTGAAGCATGAGAACGGTACATTTACCTTTGTGGCAGGCAAGGAAGGACATTCACTCGATATCGATGCGTCGGTTGCGGCGGTGAGTGATTTTGCAGCTACAGATCAGGCAAATACAGCAGATACAATAAAGCTTGTGACAAGGGTGAAGAAGCCTCGTGGAACCGCGGAGGAGCTCTCACAGGTAAAGGACCTGCTCGGGACCTTTTCTACGAATTATTCGACATCTACAGCGGCCAGAAAGCAGAATGTAGCGAATGGTGAGTCGAAGATCAGTGGAACGGTGCTCTACCCGGGAGACAAATTCTCTGTAGCTAAGACACTGAATCCTATGACAGCAGAGAACGGATATGCCCAGGCCCCATCGTACGAGAATGGAACGACGGTGATGACCTATGGCGGAGGTATCTGCCAGGTATCGACTACATTGTACAATGCAGTGATCAGAGCTGAGCTGAAGGTTCTGAAGAGATACAATCATTCTATGATGGTGCACTATGTGCAGCCATCAGAGGATGCGGCGATCGCCGGTAATATCAAGGATTTCCAGTTTGAGAATGATCAGAAGTACCCGATATTCATTGAAGGATCAGCTGATGGCAGCACAATTACCTTCAGCATCTATGGCAAGGAGACGAGAGACCCGTCGAGAAGCGTGGACTTCGAGAGTGAGACTACTGACACAGTGAAGTACAAGACAGCATTCAAGGCTGATTCCTCACAGCCTGTAGGAGTAGTCAGCAGAACAAGTGATATCCCTCATGACGGACTCAAGGCAGTTCTCTGGAAGATCGTCAAGGAAAATGGCAAGCAGGTCAGCAGGACACAGTTCAACAGTTCTGTATACAGGGCTACAGATGCGACATATACTGTCGGGACGAAGTCAGACTCAGCTGAGGCCACAGCAGCAATGCAGTCTGCGATAGCGACGGGCGACCTCTCCAAGGTCCAGACAGCTGCGGCCAAGTGGAAGAACGCTGCATCTGAGTCAGAGAAGGAAGAGGACGAGAAAAAAGAGGAGACTGAAGAGAAGAAGGACGAGAAGAAGACAGATACAAAGAAAGATGAAAAAGACGATAAATCTAAGTCCGGGAAAGATTCCGGAAAGGATACTAAAAAGGTCAGTGATAAGACCTCTGACAGTAAAAAGAAATGAAGTCATACTAGGTAGCGGAGTAGGTGAAGACTGCGGAGCCGTGGTATGCGGACCGGATGAGGTTCTCGTCATGTCTACAGATCCCATCACAGGGACAGCCATTGATATAGGTCATCTGGCCTGTGATATCACAGCCAATGATCTGGCAAGCGCAGGAGCAGAGCCTGTAGGAGTACTTCTTACAGTGATGCTGCCACCACAGACTACAGAGGATACACTTCAGGAGATCATGAAGGAGATCAATGTCTCCTGTGAGCGTCTGCACATGGCAGTGATCGGCGGACATACAGAGGTGACCGATGCGGTCACGAGACCGGTTGTCTCTGTGACAGGAGTCGGAAAAGTACGCCGTGATTCCATGATCGAAACTTCCGGAGCGAAGCCTGACATGGATCTCGTGGTCACGAAGTATATAGGTCTTGAGGGGACTTCGATTATAGCAGCAGAAAAGAAGGAAGAGCTGCTTCAGAAATTCCCGGAGGAATTTGTGGAGAATGCCATTTCTTTTAAAAATATGATATCAGTAGTCCAGGACGGTCTCATTGCCGCGGGAGCGGGTGCAGTCGCGATGCACGATGTCACGGAGGGTGGCATCTTCGGTGCTCTCTGGGAGATGGGAGAGGCCTCGGGAGTCGGACTTTCCGTGGACATCGAGAGGATTCCGATAAGGCAGGAGACGGTAGAGATCTGTGATTATTTCGATATAGACCCCTACTGTCTGATAAGCAGTGGAAGCATGCTGATAGCGGCGGAGAGAGGGGATAGGATTGTCGATGCTCTTGAGGAGAAAGGGATTAGTGCTTCGATAATAGGCCGGACTAATGATACAAGAGACAGAGTGGTTCATTATGATGGTCAGACCAGATTCCTGGAGCCGCCGGCAGCAGATGAATTCCACAAGGTACTTGGATAGGAGATTATTACAATGCAGGAAAAGATTTTAAATATAATTGAGAAGAATAGTAAGATTGATCCGAAGGAGCTTGCAGTCCTTGTAGGTGAAGATGAAGAAGCAGTAAAGAACAATATAAAAGAGCTTGAAGACAAGCACGTGATCTGCGGATATCCTACTCTCGTGGACTGGGACAAGGCAGGTATTGAAAAGGTGACGGCTCTCATCGAAGTCAGAGTCACTCCGCAGAGAGGAATGGGATTTGACAGAGTTGCAAGGCGTATCTATAATTACCCGGAAGTCAGCTCTGTATATCTGATTTCAGGCGGTTTCGACTTCATGGTGACTATTGAGGGCAAGACACTGCGTGAGGTTGCAGACTTCGTATCACAGAAGCTGTCTACTCTTGATTCAGTACTCTCTACGAAGACAAACTTTATCCTGAAGAAGTACAAGGATCATGGAACTATCATGGTCGACGAACAGAAGAAGGATGAAAGGGTGGAACTGTCATGAAGAGCCCTGTAAGCAGGCAGATACAGGAGATCAAGCCATCCGGTATCCGCAAATTTTTCGATATAGTAAATACAATGGACGACGCCATTTCACTCGGCGTCGGTGAGCCTGATTTCGATACTCCGTGGAGAGTAAGGGATGAGGCCATATATTCACTCGAGCAGGGCCGGACATTCTATACGTCGAATGCAGGACTCATGGAGCTGAAGGTCGCTGTATCAGAGTATCTCGACAGGAAGTACGACCTGCACTATGACCCGAAGACAGAGATGATGATGACTGTCGGAGGCAGCGAGGCTATCGACATCGGGCTTCGCGCAATGCTTGATCCTGGTGATGAGGTCATCATTCCTGAGCCTTCATATGTATCCTATTTACCGTGTACCGTTCTCGCAGGCGGAGTTCCTGTGATCATCAACCTCAAGGAGTCAGATGAGTTCCGTCTCACGGCTCAGGAGCTTGAGGATGCGATCACAGAGAAGACAAAGGTTCTCATCCTCCCTTATCCTAATAACCCGACCGGAGCCATAATGGAGAGGGAGGACCTCGAAGCAATAGCAGAGGTAATCAGACGTCATGATATCTATGTGATGACAGATGAGATTTATTCAGAGCTTACATATCAGATGGATCATGTGTCTATCGCATCGCTTCCTGGAATGAAGGAGAGAACCGTTTATATCAACGGCTTCTCGAAGGCCTTTGCCATGACGGGCTGGAGACTCGGATATGCATGTGCTCCTGAGGTCATCCTGAAGCAGATGCTCAAGATCCATCAGTTCGCCATCATGTGCGCTCCTACTACTTCACAGTACGCTGGTGTCGAGGCTGTACGACACTGCGACCGCGAGGTAGAGGATATGAAGATGCAGTACAATGAGAGGCGCGTCTATGTGCTCCGCCGTCTTCGTGGCATGGGACTCTCATGCTTCGAGCCATACGGTGCATTCTATGTATTCCCGTCGATAAAGAGTACAGGAATGACATCTGATGAGTTTGCCACCACCCTCTTAAAGACTGAGAAGGTAGCGGTAGTACCGGGGACGGCCTTTGGAGACTGCGGTGAGGGCTTCATCAGGATTTCATACGCATACTCAATGGAGAACCTGAAGGTGGCGCTGGACAGAATTGAGAAGTTTCTGAAAAAGTTATAAGTTATAAGTTAAGAGTTATGAGTAGCCGGTTGTGATCAGAGTTTGAGGAAGGCTGTTTTGGAATCAATTATTAAGACCAGAGATCTGGTTTATGAATATTACAGACGTGATGAGGATGGAAATGTCACCTCGATCGACACCGCGGTAGACAATGTAAATCTCGATGTCGAACCGGGGCAGTTCATCTCCATTCTTGGTCACAATGGCAGTGGCAAATCGACGCTCGCAAAGCATATCAACGCCCTTCTGGTACCAACAGAAGGGACTGTTTTTGTGGACGGAAAGGATACATCCCTGCCTGAAAATGAGCTGCCTGTACGTGAGGAGGCCGGGATGGTATTCCAGAATCCCGACAACCAGATCATAGCTTCTGTAGTAGAGGAGGACGTTGGCTTCGGCCCTGAGAATATCGGAGTTCCTACAGATGAAATCTGGGCACGTGTAGAGAGAGCACTGAAGGGTGTTGGCATGTGGGAGTACAGAAAGAATTCCCCGAACAGACTCTCTGGCGGACAGAAGCAGAGGGTGGCCATAGCAGGTGTCATGGCAATGGAGCCAAAGTGCATAGTGCTTGACGAGCCTACTGCCATGCTTGATCCTGATGGCCGCGCTGAGGTCATTGCAACTGCGAGAGAACTTAATAAGAAAAAGGGCGTGACCATAATTCTTATCACCCATTATATGGAGGAGGTCGTTTTCTCTGACAGGGTCTTCGTGATGGATCATGGAAAAATAGTCATGAACGGGACTCCGCGGGAAATCTTTTCCCAGGTAGATACTCTGCACTCATATCATCTGACTGTACCGCAGGTGACTGAGCTTGCCCATGAGCTTAAGAAAGCCGGACTTCCAATACCAGAGGGAGTGCTCACAAGAGACGAGCTTTTCGATATTCTGACTGCGAATGATATCATGTCGAAGGATGCTTTGGCTGTCAGCGTCAGACTTAAGGAGAAGCCGCAAAGGTCGGTCGATGATGCAGTCCTTATCCTTGACCATGTGGCAGTCACATATAAGGATGGCGGCACTGAGACACCGGCTCTGAAGGATGTGTCACTTCAGATCTATAAAGGCGATTTCATCGGGATCATCGGGCATACGGGCTCCGGGAAGTCCACGATGATACAGACCTTAAACGGTCTGATACAGCCGACTGAGGGTCATATATATTTCGAAGGAAAAGATATCGGAGACGATGACTTCGATAAGAAGCATCTGAGGACTCAGGTCGGAATGGTGTTCCAGTATCCTGAGCACCAGCTCTTCGAGACGACAGTCGTAGAGGATGTGAAGTTCGGACCGAGGAATGAGGGCCTTGATGATAAGGAATGTGAGCTGAGAGCCTTTGAGGCACTGAAAAGGGTCCATTTTCCTGACGATGCTTACGAGGCTTCTCCATTCGAGCTGTCGGGGGGTCAGAAGAGGCGGGCTGCCATAGCAGGCGTTATCGCAATGAGGCCTCGGGTCATCATACTTGATGAGCCTACAGCAGGACTTGACCCGGCCGGACGTGATGAGATCCTGGGTCTGATAAAAGAGATGCATGATCATTCAGGTGAGACAGTCATTCTCGTGTCGCACAGCATGGAGGATGTCGCAGAATATGTAGACCGCATAGTGGTTGTAGATAAGGGCACGATAGCCTATGATGATACCCCGCGTGAGGTATTTACCCATGTGAAGGAGCTGGAGGCTATGGGACTGGCAGTTCCGTCAGTCACCTATCTGCTTCATGATCTCCATAATGCAGGTTATCCTGTTGATGATCATGCAACCACAGTAGAAGAAGCAGAGAAAGAGATACTCAGATGCTCAAGGACATAACACTCGGACAATATTATACGGCTGATTCGGCCATCCACAGGCTTGACCCGCGAGTCAAGCTGGTTGCGACACTTTTTTTCATAATAGCAATATTTGTCGCAAATGACCCGATAGGCTTCGCCTTCATCACAGTATGTCTGGCTGCGGTCATCATCATGAGTAAGGTACCTGTTTCCTATATGGTGAGAGGCCTCAGATCGATCATCATACTGCTTCTGATCTGCGGCCTGTTCAATATTTTCCTGACACCGGGAGACCCTATCGTGAAATGGGGCAGGGTCCAGATTACTATGCAGGGCGTGAGAGCGGCTGTGCTGATGCTGGTGCGAATGATATATCTCATCATCGGTACCTCGATCATGACTCTTACGACGACTCCGAACCAGCTCACGGACGGGCTTGAGACCGGGCTCAGATGGCTGAATTACATCCATGTTCCGGTGCATGAGATAGCTATGATGATGTCCATAGCACTCCGATTCATACCGATCCTGAGTGACGAGACCGACAAGATAATGAAGGCTCAGATGGCGAGAGGCGCAGAGTTCGATGGCAAGGGTATAGTGAAAAAGGCGAAGGCTATGGTTCCGCTTCTCGTTCCTCTTTTCGTATCTGCATTCCGCAGGGCAAATGACCTCGCACTTGCGATGGAGGCAAGATGCTATCATGGCGGTGAGGGCAGGACGAGCATGAAGCCTCTGCATTATCTGAAGCGGGATGTGCTTGCCTACCTGTTTATATTTGCCTTCCTTGCAGCAGTAATAGTGCTTCACATACTTTTTTAAAACTTTGCATAAACGCTATGTTTGTGATATAGTATCATAGTTAAAATTTATTTTGACAGGATGAGAGGTATCTATGGCGAAAATACAGGTTTACTATGGTCCCGGCATGGGCAAGACCTCTGCCGCGCTGGGAAATGCTATAAGGGCCGCTGCTTGTGGTCAGAGCGTCTATATCATCCAGTTCCTGAAGGGACAGCTGGAGGGTGACTACCTGAAGAGACTTGAGCCGGAGATCAAGGAATTCAGTTTCGAGCGGAGTTCGCACAGCTTCCGCGAGCTCGATGAAGAGGCTAAGAGAGAAGAAAAGGAAAATATCATCAATGGTCTCGGCTTCGCCAAGAAGGTTCTGACCACCGGTGAATGTGATATACTTGTTCTTGACGAGTTCCTCGGTCTTTCAGATGAGGGAATTGTCACGGAGCAGCAGATGGTTGATGTCCTGAATACAGGCTCCCCATCAATGAGAGTGATCCTCACAGGTATGTATCTGCCGCTTGCAGTAAGAAATGTAAGCGACCAGATTTTTAAAATAGTGGATGAAAGCAGTAGTGCGAGATAAAAGGAGGACATTATGCCGATATTCAAGGGCGCTGGTGTAGCTATCGTTACACCGATGAATGAAGACCAGACTGTTAATTATGACAAGCTCGAGGAGATCATCAATGAGCAGATAGATGGTGGTACGGATGCGATAGTCATCGTTGGTACCACGGGCGAGGGTTCTACGCTCTCGATGGAGGAGCACAGCGAGTGCATTAAGAAGGCTGTGGAGTTCACGAAGCACAGGATTCCGGTCATCGCAGGTACAGGCAGCAACTGTACTGAGACTGCTATCCAGCTGACTCAGGAGGCTGAAGAGCATGGCGCTGACGCTGCTCTTGTAGTGACGCCTTATTACAACAAGGCTACTCAGAAGGGCCTTATCGCTCACTACAGCGCTATCGCTGATTCCACGAAGCTTCCTCTGATCCTGTACAATGTACCGGGCAGGACCGGTACGAATATCCAGCCGCAGACTGTTGCGACTCTCAGGAAGACGAAGAAGAATATCGTTGGTGTCAAGGACGCTACCGCCAATCTCGCGCAGACCTCTGAGATGATGCGTCTGTGTGACGGTGATCTGGAGCTCTACTCTGGTGAGGATGGACTTGTGGTTCCTATCCTTTCACTTGGCGGAATCGGTGTCATCTCTGTTGTGTCAAATATCGCTCCTCGCGATGTACATGATATGGTCATGAGCTTCCTCAATGGAGATATCGAGAAGGCAAGAAAGATGCAGTTTCGTGAGCTTCCTCTTGTGGATGCTCTGTTCTGCGAGGTCAACCCTATCCCTGTAAAGGTTGCCATGAATCTCATGGGCAAGAACGTGGGACCTCTTCGTCTGCCTCTGTGCGACATGGAGCCGGCTAACCTCGAGAAGCTCAAGGGAGCAATGAAGGATTACGGGCTGCTGTAATTATTTAGTATGATTTTGATGGCGGGGGAAAAGTCCCCTGCCATTTTTTTGTAAAGGAGATAAAGATGACAAGAATTATTATGAATGGTGCAAATGGTCATATGGGACAGGTGATCACACAGATTGTGGCTAATGATGCTGACTGCGAAATAGTAGCCGGGATTGATCCATACACTGAAAAGAAAAACGATTACCCGGTATTTGCATCACCTGCCGAGTGCAATGTAGATGCGGACGTGATCATTGACTTTTCTAATCCAAAGGCAATCGATGGATTACTGGATTATGCAGTGGAAAAGAATCTTCCTGTTGTTCTCTGTACTACTGGCCTTTCAGATGATCAGATAGCAGAGGTAAATGAGAGATCAAAGAAGGTAGCAATCCTTCGTTCAGCAAATATGTCACTAGGAATTAATACACTATTTGAACTTCTGGGAAAAGCAACGAAGGTGTTTGCAGATGCGGGATTTGATGTGGAGATAGTAGAAGCTCATCATAATCAGAAGCTCGATGCACCAAGTGGTACAGCAATTGCACTTGCAGATGCAGTAAATGAAGCAGCAGATGGAAAATATACTTATACCTACGATCGTCACGACAGACGTCAGAAGCGCGATCCAAAGGAAATCGGAATCTCATCAATCCGTGGAGGAAATATCGTAGGCGAACATGAAGTGATTTTCGCCGGCGAAGATGAAGTCATCACCTTCAAGCACCAGGCAACATCCAAGAGTGTCTTCGCCAAGGGTGCAGTAGAAGCAGCCAAGTTCCTTGCAGGCAAACCGGCAGGAATGTATGACATGAGGCAGGTTATAGCAGCGAAATAAAAATAGTAAATAATTGCTACAGAGTAAGAAATGCAGGCAGCATTTATGGCAGGACAACCATAGCGCAGCGAACGTCGTGAATGAGCACGATGTTGCGGCGACGAGGACTGTCATAATATGCTGACTGCATTTTTAAGTATCTGTATTTTACATTCTTATTGATGACAGTTCTGAATCATCCTTATCATCACTCTTCTTGTTGAATACATAGTCGTTGCCTGGCAGGATGGCATTCAGGAGGATGCCGAAGATTGCTGCGAGTGCAAGAGCTGTAAGGGTGATGTGAGTCTTTCCGATAGTGAATGTGAGACCGTCACTGAAGCCAAGGCCTGTTACGAGGATTACGGCTGCGATGATCAGGTTTCTCGACTTCGTGAAATCAACGTGGTTCTCAACGACATTTCTGACACCGATAGCAGAGATCATACCATAGAGCATGAAGCTGACACCACCTATGATGGCAGTCGGAAGAGTACCGATGATCTCGGCAAACTTCGGGGAGAATGACAGGATCACTGCGTAGATGGCAGCAAGTCTGATGACACGAGGATCATGAACTCTTGAGAGTTCGAGAACACCGGTATTCTCACCATATGTGGTATTTGCAGGACCACCGATGAGACCGGCGAATGCAGTTGCGAGACCATCACCGATCAGGGTTCTGTGAAGACCCGGGTCTTCGATGAAGTTCTCACCGACAGTAGCGGAAATAGCTGAGATATCACCGATATGCTCCATCATAGTAGCGATGGCGATAGGAGCCATTACGAGGATTGCAGTCAGATCGAATTTGCAGAGCTGGAACGGCTGCAGCTGTATGAGCTTTGCTTTGGCAATCTCACCGAACTGAAGGATAGCTGAACCATCAGCATTTGTCATGCCGCATGCATTGAAGATGAGGGCAGCGACATATGAGATCACGACACCCATCAGGATAGGGATGATCTTGAACATTCCTTTACCCCAGATATTGAAGATCACGATCACTGCAAATGCGATCAGTGCAAGAATCCAGTTCTGTGAAGCATTGGTAACTGCTGACGGGGCAAGTGACAGACCGATACAGATGATGATAGGTCCGGTGACTACAGGAGGCAGGAAACGCATTACGCGGTTCACACCAACGATCCTGATGATCAGAGCAAGCACCAGATACAATAGACCTGCTACAACGATACCACCACAGGCATATGGGAGCTTTTCGCCCATTGTCATGTCTTTGTAAATGCCTGTGTGCAGATTAGCGACTGTCGCGAATCCGCCGAGGAACGCGAAGGACGAACCCAGGAATGCGGGAACCTTCATTTTGGTGATTACATGGAACAGAAGAGTTCCGACTCCTGCGGCGAAGAGCGTGACCTGAATTGAAAGCCCTTCTCCTTTGAAATAATCGTTTACGAGGATCGGGACGAGAATCGTCGCTCCGAACATTGCAAACATGTGCTGCAGTCCTAATAGCAGCATCTTCGGGACACCTAGTGTCCGTGCATCTTTGATAGCTGGCTGTCTTGTATCCATTCTGCCTCCTTAAAAAGATATAAAATTTTCCTATGAGATTCTATATTATTTTGGCCCCATTTACAAGCATTTTTTCGCCTTGACTTAAATAAAGTTTGGACTATAATGTATAATGATTTTTTATGGAAAATTTGCAAAGGAGACAAAAGATGGAAACTTATAAGGACCTCGAAAATGTAATGGTGTTCGATCACCCGCTGATCCAGCACAAGATTTCAAGGCTTCGCGACAAGCATACCGGAACCAATGAGTTCAGACAGCTGGTAGGTGAGATAGCAATGCTTGAAGGCTTTGAGGCACTTTCGGATCTGCCGCTTGAGGAGATAGAGGTAGAGACTCCGATCGAGAAGTGCAAGACACCTGTCATTGCAGGCAAGAAGCTTGCCATTGTGCCAATCCTCCGTGCAGGCCTTGGAATGGTAGACGGGGTACTTTCTCTGGTGCCGACAGCCAAGGTCGGACATATCGGACTGTACAGAGATCCTGAGACACATGAGCCACACGAGTATTACTGCAAGCTGCCTAGCCCTATCGAAGAGCGTACTATCGTAGTAGTAGATCCTATGCTTGCAACAGGCGGTTCAGGTTCGGCAGCCATCGACTTCATCAAGCAGCACGGCGGCAGGAAGATCAAGTTCATGTGCATCATTGCTGCACCAGAGGGTGTAGAGAAGCTTCATCATGATCATCCTGATGTGCAGATCTACATCGGACATGTGGACCGTGAGCTCAACAAGGATGCATACATCTGTCCGGGACTCGGCGATGCCGGAGACAGAATTTTCGGTACACTGTAAGGACGGGATATGGGACTTTTTTCAAAAGATAATTCTTCTTCAAATGACATAAAGCCACTTCATATAATCATCGTCGGCTGCGGCAAGGTCGGACATACTCTGATCGCTCAGCTGACGAAGGAGGGCAATGATATCACGATCATAGATGAGGATGAGCAGAAGATCAGCGATATCACGAATCAGTATGATGTCATGGGAATCGTCGGGAACGGCGCCAGCTATAGCGTGCAGAAGGAAGCCGGAATTGACGATACGGATCTTCTTGTCGCAGTCACAGATTCAGATGAGCTGAATCTGCTGTGCTGTACGATTGCCACACGAATAGGCCGTTGCTCTGCAATCGCAAGAGTCAGGAATCCTGAGTACAGCACCGAGATCAATTATCTGCGTGACAGGCTTGGGCTTGCAATGATCATCAATCCTGAGATGGAAGCAGCAATGGAGGTGGCCCGTATCCTCTATCTGCCATCAGCTCTTGAGGTCAACAGCTTTGCACATGGCGAGGCGCAGATGATAAAGTTCAAGGTGAAGGAAGATTCGAGGCTGGTCGGCAAAGCCGTGTACAACGTAGCGAAGGAGACAAGGAATGTCCTGTTCACGACGGCTTTTCATGATGGACAGGTCATAATCCCGAATGGTAATTATGTCTTTTCGCCGGGAGATATGGTAACCTTCGTTACCTCACGTCATAATGGGAAAAATGCTCTGAAGGCTCTCGGTGTGCCTACTGCCAATGTGCGTGACTGCATGATAATTGGCGGTGGCAAGGCGGCATATTACCTCGCTTGCCAGCTTATCAGAGAAAATATTTCAGTAAAAATAATCGAGCGCGATCAGAAGAGATGCGAGCAGCTCTCAGAGCTTCTGCCGAATGCCATCATCATCAGAGGTGATGGAACTAATGCCGATCTGCTGAAGGAAGAGGGCATCGAGACTGTTGATGCATTTGTCCCGCTGACGGGGATCGATGAGGAAAATATTCTTCTGACCCTTCATGCCAAGCACGTCTCAGAAGCCAAGGTAGTGACGAAGATCAATCGTTTTGCATTCCAGGATGTTATTGATACGCTCGATCTCGGAAGTGTCGTTTACCCGAGAATCATCACCTCTGAAGCCATTATTGCCTATGCAAGAGCCAAGAGGGCTTCTATGGATTCGAATATCGAGACGCTGTATCATATGTACAATGATACTGTTGAGGCAATTGAATTCCGTATCGGAAAGCCTTCAGCTGTCACAGGTACGCCTCTCAAGGACCTGAAGCTGCGTGGTCATCTGATGGTTTCATTTATCAGCCGTGACGGACAGATCATCTTCCCGACAGGTGATGATACGATAGAGGTCGGCGATACGGTGATGATCGTCACCACACACACGGGCTTCTCAGATATAGTGGATATTCTGGCATAGGGAGATAAAAGTGAATCAGTCGATAATAAAATACGTTCTTGGAAAAGTATTAGCCATCATCGGAATCCTTATGATCATCCCTGTCATTACAGGAATCATCTACCGTGAAGACGAGGTCTTTGCATATATCATTGTCGGTGCGATCAGTTACCTGTTGGGACATTTTTCTACAAGGAAGAAGCCTAAGAATACTATGTTCTATCTGAAAGAGGGATGCGTGGTTACCTCTCTTTCATGGATTCTGATTTCAGTCGTAGGCGCTATTCCGTTCATGCTGACAGGTGAAATACCGAATTTCGTGGATGCATGGTTTGAGACAGCGTCAGGGTTTACGACGACGGGTGCATCAATCCTTACAGATGTCGAGGCTATGTCGCATACATCCCTGATGTGGAGGAGCTTCACGCACTGGATCGGCGGAATGGGAGTTCTTGTGTTCCTGCTCGCCGTGATTCCGATGTCTGGCGGCTCGAATATCAATCTGATGAGGGCAGAATCCCCGGGACCATCTGTGGGAAAGCTTGTACCGAAGATCAGAAGCTCAGCTGCAATACTCTATAAGATATACTTCGGTATGACAGTTGTTCAGCTGGTGCTTCTTATCATTGCGAGGATGCCTGTATTTGATGCATTCTGTATCACCTTCGGCTCTGCCGGTACTGGTGGATTCGGGGTCAGAAATGACAGCTGTGGCAGTTATACAGCGCTTCAGCAGTGGATCACAGGAATCTTCTGCGTACTGTTCGGAGTGAATTTCAACTTCTATTATTATATCCTGGCGAGAGATCCGAAGAAGAGCATGAAAATGGAAGAGGTAAAGGCATACTTCTGCATCATAGGAGCCTCTGTTGTGATCATTTTCTTCAATATCATGGGAATGTTCAACAATGCGGCTGATGCGTTCAGGGCTGCATTCTTCCAGGTCGGAAGTATCATCACGACGACAGGATATTCAACAGTAGATTTCAATGTATGGCCTACTCTGTCGAAGGCGATACTCGTTCTACTCATGTTCATCGGTGCATGTGCCGGATCTACAGGTGGTGGATTCAAGGTATCAAGAGTCATCATTGCTTCAAAGACGGTGCTCAAGGAAGCCAATTCATACATCCATCCGAAGAGCGTCAAGAAGATAAAAATGGACGGCGAGGTCATAGAGCATGATGTCATACGTTCAGTTAATGTATATATGATCACATATATGGCTATTTTCATTATTTCGGTGATCCTGGTATCGATTGAGGGAAAAGATCTTGTGACCAGCTTTACTTCAGTCGCTGCGACGTATAATAATATAGGACCTGGTCTTGCAAAGGTAGGTCCCGCAGCAAACTACGACTGCCTGTCATATTTTTCAAAAATAGTTCTGACGCTTGACATGATTGCTGGAAGGCTTGAGCTGTTCCCGCTCCTGATACTGTTCCATCCGGCAGTACTGAGAGATGCGTTTTTCAAGAAGAAGTGCTCTCAGAAGACCGTGAGTTAACTTCTGACTATGAACTCATTATGCCTGTACATCAATATGTCTGTTGAGCTTCTTCGCTATTGAATCGAGCTGGCTCATGAAGTCCGAATCCTTGCCGAACATATCCTCAAACTCAGACTCATCAATATTATCAAATGCTGACTCCGACATAGACATATATCCGTCATCATCGAAGGTGACACCCAGGTCTTCAAGCTCATCTGAATAATCGCTTGCAAGCTGCTTCATTTTCTTGATTGCGCTCTTGGAATCTTTGCTTGCATACTTTTTCGAGGACTCGAGAGTGTAATTGTACGTGTCACCGAAAGCCTTCATCTTCTTATAGAACTCAGCCTTGCTCTCCTTAGAATCCTCTGAATCATCACCATAATCCTCAGATGCGAGTGATGAGATACCCTTGCGAAGTGCCTGTGTATCAGCGATCACGAGCTTTCCATATGAAGTCTCTCGTCTCGTTGACTGCTTTGAATATGATGAGTCTGTAGTCTTGTACAGATTTCTGAGGGTTATATTATTTGTGACTGTAAAGCTGCTCATGTCTGACTCCTTTTCAGGTAAAATGTTTTAATTATATTGGAAATATGAAAATATATATTACAGTGCGTATTGTCGATTTCTATCTCTATAGTTCTTATCGGATAAACCATACAAATTATAAATAGATGTGGAAAAATTTTTTCAGATATTGTATCATAGTAGAAGTTATTTTTTCTGGAAGGAGCCATTCATGGAAGGCAAAGAAAAAGTCATTGTTATCGACTTCGGCGGGCAGTACAACCAGCTTGTCGCGCGCCGTGTCCGAGAGAATCACGTGTACTGCGAGATCACGTCGTATAAGACACCTCTCGACAAAATAAAAGAAATGAACCCGAAGGGCATAATACTCACAGGCGGCCCGAACAGTGTCTTTGAAAAGGATTCAGCTACGGCGCCAAAGGAACTCTTCGAGATCGGAGTGCCGATATTGGGCCTCTGCTATGGTGCACAGCTAATGATGCATGTGCTCGGGGGTAAGGTAGACCATGCACCTGAGAGAGAATACGGCAAGACGCCGCTTACAGTAGATGGTGCGGACAGTCCTCTTTTCAAAGGCGTTCCGAAGAATTCTATCGTGTGGATGAGCCACAATGATTATATCAGGACACCGGCGGCAGGCTTTCATATCACATCTCATACAGACAACTGCCCGGTTGCATCGGCTGAGAATCCAGCAGAGAAGCTGTATGCTATCCAGTTCCATCCGGAGGTTCTTCATACTGAGTACGGCAAGCAGATATTACATAACTTCGTGATCGACGTGTGCGGATGTGCCGGTGACTGGCAGATGTCATCGTTTGCTGAAAAAACGATAGAGGAACTCCGTGAAAAAATAGGTGACGGCAAAGCTCTCTGTGCGCTTTCAGGTGGAGTCGATTCATCAGTTGCTGCAGTTCTCCTGGCCAAGGCAATCGGCAAGAACCTGACCTGCGTATTCGTAGACCATGGCCTCTTACGTAAGGATGAGGGCGATATGGTATCGAAGGTTTTCGGACCTGAAGGCCCGTATGAGCTGAACTTCGTCAGGGTCAATGCCAAGGATCTCTTCTATAGCAAGCTGAAAGGCGTGACCGAGCCTGAGAAGAAGAGAAAGATAATCGGTGAGGAATTCATTCGTGTCTTCGAGCAGGAAGCTAAGAAGATTGGAAAAGTAGATTATCTGGTTCAGGGAACCATCTATCCGGATGTAGTTGAATCAGGACTCGGCGGCGAATCGGCCACGATCAAGAGTCACCACAATGTAGGAGGACTGCCTGACTATGTAGATTTCAAGGAGATAGTAGAGCCGCTACGATATCTCTTCAAGGATGAAGTGCGTAAGGTCGGCCTCCATCTCGGCATTCCTGAAGAGCTCGTAATGCGTCAGCCATTCCCGGGCCCGGGACTTGGAATCCGTATCATCGGTGACATTACTGAGGAAAAGGTGAAGATAGTCCAGGACGCCGATGCCATCTTCCGTGAGGAAATGGAGAAGGCAGGCCTCAACAAGACAGCCGGCCAGTACTTCGCAGCGCTTACTAATATGCGTTCAGTCGGCGTCATGGGCGATGAGAGAACCTATGACTATGCGATAGCGCTCCGCGCCGTGAATACAGTCGATTTCATGACAGCAGATATTGTAGAGATACCATATGAGGTGCTGAAGACAGTGACTTCAAGAATCATAAATGAAGTAAGCCATGTAAACAGAGTGCTCTATGATATCACGAGTAAGCCGCCAGGCACAATAGAATTCGAATAATACACAAAAAGGTCGCAGCTCTTATCTGACAAGGGTTTGCGGCCTTTCATTTTTGTTAGTGACAACCGAATGACAACAGAAGTCATTCGTGGAATTATTCCAGTGAATAATTCCACATCATTTTCTCATTTTTCGATTATTTCACAAAATACAACTGAATACTTTTTCACTTGCTGATTTTGGCCTTGCGTGGACGCTTTCTGACTGATTCATCGTGAGGTGGAAGCTGTGAAGTGAGTTCGTTAATCTCGTTTTCAGCCTCAGGGGACTCTGTGTAGCCATACAGATCATCAGGCTTCAAGAAGTCGGGGTAACGACTCTTCCAGTCATCATACTCTTCATCAAGGAGATTGCCGTCTTCGTAAATGCTGTTGATGTGATTCCAGATTCCGAGTCCCTCTTTGAGCTGTGCGGCACCAAGTTTTTCTTCTACTGATGCATCATCATGAAGAGGTTTTACGACAAGATGCACTTCACCATCGACTGTCTGAGGTGAAAGTCCGTATCGGGATTCAGCCTCGAAGAGGATCTGCAGCATACCATAGACATCTGACGGATCAGGATCAGCGATTGCGAACCGGTCAATTCCCAGAGCGTCTGCTATGGTGGTGAGCGCTTCTTCATCAGGATATCTGTTTCCAAGCTCATAATTCCTGATGGTGGACTCATTAAAACCGCACATATCGCCCAGCTGTTTCTGAGTGAAGCCTTTGAGCTTACGGAATTTGCGTATCTTTGCTCCTAGTGGATGGGTGTATTTCACATCGGACATAGATGCCTTCTTTCTTTACTAGATGGATATGGTAATTGAGGTAAGTATAACATAGACCGTTCAGTTTTGCGATGTTTTTGTCTGAAATTACTTGACATTACATTTATGAACTGTTAAAATTTCAAAAAGAGTACAGAAATGAACTCTTTATAACAAGGAATGCAGCAGAAGAAAGGAATGCAAAATGGAACAGAAGAATCTTATGACAATGACGGACGTGAAGGAGACCCTTGGTGTATCTGAGAGCAAGGCGTACAAGATCATCAGGCAGCTGAATAATGAGATGAAGGAGAAAGGCTTCTATACGATCAGCGGCCGCGTGAGCAGGAAGTATTTCGAGGAAGTGTTTTATGGTATTGCCAGGGCTGAGTGAAGCCGGAAAGGAGTAAAATTGGCAGTTATCAAGAATGAGAAGACAGGATGCTGGGAAGTACGCACCAGATATGTGGACTGGACAGGTGAAAAGAAGCAGAAGACCAAGCGCGGTTTTGAAAGGAAAAGCGATGCCATCAGATGGGAGCAGAATTTTCTTGCTAAAAAGACAAAAGATGTCGGAATGCGTTTTGGGGAATTTGTAGAGATCTACAAAGAAGATATGAAGCCCAGACTCAGGGAGAATACCTGGGGAACCAAGGAACATATCATCGACAAGAAGATTCTGCCGTATTTCAAGGACAGGAGACTCTGTGATATAGAGGCATCGGACATAGTGTCATGGCAGAATGAGATAATGACACATAGAGACAGGTTCGGACATTACTACTCACAGACATATCTGAAGACCATACATAATCAGCTGTCAGCGATTCTGAATCATGCAGTAAATCTGTATGGATTAAGAATCAATGTGGCGAGAAAAGCAGGAAATATGGGCAAGGAAACTACAAAAGAGATGCAGTTTTGGACGAGAGAGGAATATGAGCAGTTTGCTGAAGCCATTTCAGACAAGGAGGAGAGCTATATGTCTTTTGAAATGCTCTACTGGTGTGGTATCAGACTTGGAGAGCTCCTGGCACTTACTCCGGCAGATTTCGATTTTGAGAATAACACTTTGCGTATCAATAAGTCATTACAGAGAATCCACGGTAGAGAGGTCGTGACTGACCCGAAGACGCCAAAGAGTAATCGAGTCATATATATGCCGGACTTCCTATGTGCAGAGCTTAAAGCATATTTGAGTCATCTGTACAAGATAGATGATGATGACCGCATTTTTGTGATCAGCAAGAGTTTCCTGCATCATGAGATGGACAGAGGCTCAGAGAAGAGCGGCGTAAAGAGGATACGTATCCATGATCTGCGCCATAGTCATGTGTCGCTCCTTATCAATATGGGATTTTCTGCCCTGGCTATAGGTCAGAGAGTGGGACATGAGGCGGTGGATATCACATATCGTTATGCGCATCTGTTTCCTACAGTGCAGACAGATATGGCGGAGCAGCTGAATAATGAGCGAATGGGATTTGAACATGTCAGTGAAGGTTAAGGACGATAAGAACAGGTGGAGAAATAAGACTGTAGCATTCAGGCTTTCACCAGAGGAAGCAGCAGATCTGGACAACAGGGTAAAACTTCTTGGATACAGGACTAAGCAGGACTATATTCTGGATGCACTTTTTAAAAGCAAAGTAGTCGCTGTAGGTAATGCTGAAATGCTGGTTCAGTTCAAGAAGAATCTGACAGAAATCCTTGCTGAGCTTAAACGGCTGGAGAAGGCTTCGGACATGGATGAGGAGCTGATGACTCCTATAGAGACAATGCTTAAAATCCTGGATGCTTTCCAGCATAAGGATGAGCTGAAAAAAGAAGAGAGAATATCTGAGCCGCAGTATGATCAGATGATGCATCTCCAGCATCTCAAAGAACTCATGCGGTATCAGGAAAGGATAAAAAATGAGCAGAGTAATAGCGATAGCAAATCAGAAGGGTGGAGTCGGGAAGACAACAACAGCTCTGAATCTGGGAGCAGGCCTGGCAAACGAGGGTAAGAAGGTCCTGATGATAGACTTGGATCCGCAGGCATCTCTTACGCTGAGTCTTGGACATAGAGAACCGGATAAGATCCGTGAGACTGTAACTGATGTCATATCCGCAGTCATAAATGATGAAATACTACCCGATGAGTTCGGAATACAGCAGGTTGGAGCTTATTTTTATCTGCTGCCGGCAAGTATTGATCTGTCAGCGGCTGAGGTCTCTTTGATAAGTGTCATGAGTAGGGAACTCGTATTGAAAAATTATGTGGATTCAATCAGCTCGCTGTATGACTATATTATCATCGATTGTATGCCTTCACTGGGCGTGCTTACAGTAAATGCACTTGCATGTGCGGATAGCGTGCTTATACCGGTACAGGCGGCGTATTTGCCGGTCAAGGGACTCCAGCAGCTTCTTAGAACCATACATACGGTAAAGACTAGGCTCAATCATGAACTGATCATAGAGGGGATTCTCTTTACAATGGTAGACAGGAGAACGAACTATGCAAAGGATATCATTCAGGAAGTTAATGAGGTGTATGGGGAGGCCGTGCCGGTATTTCAGATAGAGATACCCCTCTCTGTCAAGGCATCTGAGACCAGCCAGATGGGAAAGACGATATATGATTATGACCCTAAGGGTAAGGCTGCCGTGGCATACAGACAGTTGACTGAGGAGGTGATGGCTGATGGCCGTTAAGAGAGAAAAGATACATTTAGAGACACTTAATGAACTTCTTGGAGCACCGGATGTCGTAGATGGACATACAGAGATCAGGATAGATCAGATCAGGCCTTTTAAGGATCATCCGTTCAAGGTTCTCGATAATAATGATATGAATGAGCTTGTAACGAGTATTAAAGAAAACGGTGTCATAGTTCCTGTAATGGTAAGACCTGATGGGTCAGGATATGAGATGATCTCAGGGCACAGAAGAATGCATGCTGCAAAACTCGCAGGACTAAAGACTATCCCTGCAATAATAAAAGAGATGACGGATGATGAAGCTACGATAGCAATGGTAGACAGCAATATGCAGAGAGAGCAGATTCTGCCAAGTGAGAGGGCATTCTCACTAAAAATGAAGATGGATGCTCTCAAACGCCAGGGTGAACGCAATGACCTGACCTCGGACCATGAGGGACCGAGGTTGGCAGCGAGGGATGCTGGAAGGACGGAAGGTATTTCTGCTACTCAGGTAAAAAGGTATATCAGACTTACTGAGTTGATACCGGAGATGCTGGAACTGGTTGACAATAAGCGGTTGTCAATCACTCTTGGAGTTGAGATTTCCTATCTCAGCAGGAAGGTTCAGGAATGGCTTCTGGAATATTGCAGGGTAAATGGTATGATACGGCAGTCACAGATTGATGCTCTGAAAGAAACAGATACGGAAAATATGAGCCAGCAGCAGATGATCCTGACTCTCAACGGGGCACTGCCACAGAAGAAGGAATTCGGCAAACTGACCCTTTCAAGGAGCAAGCTCGACAGATTCTTTCCAAAGACACTTACGAACTCGCAACGTGAGGATATAATAATGGCGCTCCTTGAAGAATGGAAGGAGAAACAGGATGCAGAAGGTGACATTTGATTATTTCACTCTGGATAATTACGATGAATATTCTTTTCTTCGTATTCCTAAGAGACTTATGACAGACGCCAGGTATGCGGATATATCAATACAGGCAAAGCTCCTTTACGGACTTCTGCTTGACAGGATGGGAGAGGCTGATGAGAACGGATGGTATGATGAATGTGACCGCGCATATATAGTCTATCCGCTTGACGAAATGCAGGAGGATCTGGGCGTATCGAAGAGGAAGATATCAGACTGCATGAGCGAACTGGAAGAAGCAGGCCTTGTTGAAAAGAGACATCGTGGACAGGGAAAACCTAATATCATCTATGTGAAAAATTTCCTTCCAGAAATCGGAGAAGCAGTGCCAGGGTCGCAGATTCTGCCATTCAGAGCCGTCAGGTGAGGAGGTGGAAAGTAATGTCTTACGAGATAAAGCTTGATTATTTTCATGGCAATGACTCCAACAGGCTAGCGTATGTCAGGCTTCCGAAAATCATGTTTACAGATCCTTTTTTCGCGAAGCTCAGCAATGATGCCAGGGTTCTGTACTCACTTTTTGTGGACAGGATAGGACTTTCTGTGCGAAATGGCTGGATTGACGAGAAAAAACGCGTATATATCTACTTTTCGGTGGAAGATGTGGCGAGAGAACTGCATGTAGGAGAGACAAAAGCCAGAAAGACCATCAGGGAACTTGACAGTGAGACCGGCATAGGACTTATAGAGAGAAAGAATCAGGGACTTGGAAAACCGGCTCTGATATACGTAAAATAACTTAGGAAAGTTCCAAGTCTGAGGCATTAATAATGGCAACCCACGTCAAGGTGGATTGCCTCAGATTTGGTACTTTCCGTTTGAACCAAG